>CAVRHW010000041.1:0-27137 GCA_963721085.1 uncultured Gammaproteobacteria bacterium | reverse complement strand
CCGTGTTTGCTGATCACTTCGGTGCCGGGGCGAAGCATCAGATGAAAGGTATTACCCAGAATGATCTGGGCACCGGTCTCGGTCAGCTCTTCCGGGGTCATGGCTTTCACCGTGCCATAGGTGCCCACCGGCATAAAGGCAGGCGTTTCTACCTTGCCACGGGCAAATTCGAGCTGCCCTCTGCGGGCAAGATTATCGGAATTTAATAATTTAAATTTCATTAAGTTATACGATTATTTTAATCTGAATTATAGAAATTAAGTAATCAACATCGCATCGCCGTAACTGAAAAAGCGATAACGCTGCGCGACAGCATGTTGATAGGCGATGAGCATTTTTTCACGACCCGCGAAGGCGCTCACCAGCATCAGCAGCGTGGATTCGGGTAGATGAAAATTGGTGATCATGGCATCAACACTGCGAAAGTTGTAGCCGGGATAGATAAAGATATCGGTCTCACCGCGGTAGCTTTTTAACTCGCCACTCGCGGCTGCGGTTTCCAGGCAGCGTACCGAGGTAGTCCCCACAGCCACAATTCGTTTGCCAGCGGCGCGCGCCGCGCGGCATTGCGCTACTGCGGCCTCGCTCACTTCCAGATATTCAGAATGCATGTGGTGGTCCTGAATATGCTCGCAACGCACTGGCTGGAAGGTGCCTGCGCCCACGTGCAGCGTGACAAAGGTCGTGACAATGCCTCTGGCATTCAATGCGGCCAGTAGATCATTATCGAAATGCAGCCCGGCGGTGGGTGCTGCCACTGCACCAGGCTGTTCGGCATACACGGTCTGGTAGCGTTCCAGATCGATGGCTTCATCTGCGCGCGTGATATAGGGTGGTAATGGCATGTGGCCGCAGTTCTGTAAAACTTCACTCAGCCTGTCGCCTGGCTGCGCCACTTTGATTTCAAACAGCTCACCGCTACGACCGGTGACCTGGAGCTCATACTCTGAATCATCGATTTTGATAATGGCGCCTGGTCTGGGCGATTTACTGGCTCTGATGTGTGCCAGCGCCCTGCTTTCATCCAGCATGCGTTCGATCAGGATTTCGACCTTACCGCCGCTGGATTTTTTTCCGTACAGGCGCGCAGGAATCACCCGGGTGTTGTTGAACACCAGACAGTCGCCCGGTTCCAGATAATCCAGCAGGCTGGAAAACTGGCTGTCGATCAGCTCGTCATTCTCGCGGCTGACCACCAGCATGCGGCTGGCGCTGCGCTGTGCACAGGGCTGTTGAGCAATCAGATGATCGGGTAATTCGTAATAGAAATCGCGGGTCTGCATGGCGCGCGATGGTAGCACGATGCTTTTTACCCGGACACAAAAAAAGGCCGGAGATCCGGCCTTTTATACAGTACTGAAATGAATTAACTGCGTTTACGCCGGGCAACAGCGACCAGACCGAGCAGACCCGAGCCGAATAACCATGCGGCTGCAGGCACCGGGACCGCAGGCACCTGCTGTACAAAACCGGAAAGCCCGACATTGCTGTTGGCGCTCAGCGAAAAGTCGACTTTGACAGTCATCAGGTCATAAGCAAGATTGCCTGCAAAAGTGTTATTGGCGTTGAAAACGGTCGAATTCTGGGTTTGAGGACCGCCGGTGAAAGAAAAACGTGTTACCGACGTCCACGCCTTTATTCAGCGAACCCAGGCCACCAACGCTGGTATCAACTATCATAAGCTGTGACCACATGTCCCACCCGGCACGATGGGTGCGATCTGCGCGCCGGCATGCGTGGTACTGGTCAATGAATATGACACGCTGGAACTGGCATCGATCTGACCCGATAAAGCGATGGGCAGATTGAAGGTAAAACCAAATGTTGAACCAGAGCCACCGCGTGATAGCGCCGAGGCCAAACGCAATCAGGGGATCAGCATTGCCTGATAGCGAGTTGACCGAGATGGTTGATTCACCGCTGGTCCAGGTATTTACACCACTGCCCAGTGTGATCTCACCCGTTTTTGCATCATAGACAAGCTGACCGGTGCCAACAGCATTACCATCAATAGTTACGTTGAAATCAGTGCTACATGTCGAAGCGCCACACGGAATTATCGATGCCTGCGCCTGAGATGCTATCAGCAGACCAGCAGAAACAACAATGCTGCCTGTAATGACCCTGGAAAATTTTATGAGTGATTTGAACATTTAATTACTTCCTTCCGCATCATGCGCGGACTCAGAGACTAAGCCGATATCCTGTTTTTAAGAAAATAAAAGTTTTGATCGGGTGGATAATCTGCAATTTTTACGCCAATTATAAAACGGCTAAATTAAACAGATACTTAGTTTTATTAATAATATTAGGAAGTTATAATTGTGTAAGAGATGCTGACAGAATGATCAATTAGCGCATGAAAACGTGATAATTTTTTCTGTATTTTTTACACAGCTTCTCGCGCACGAATACTTTATCTATATAAAACAGATACTTGTATTTATGTTTTTGAACCGGCTTAACTCCATCAGTTGGATAAACTGTAAAATATAAGTAAATCTTAAATTTGCCAGCCTGTTATCACAGAAAAAAGAATTTTAGCAATTGGCATAAGTGGCATAGCAGCCGATGTTATACAACCTGGTAAAGCCCAGTACTTGCATAATTTGCTTGGCATAGGCTGAGCGTTGCCCGCTACGGCAATACAGCAGGATTGGTTTTTCCTTATCAATATTATCAGCGTGGTAATGAAGCTGGTCCAGTGGAATATTGACCGCACCCGGCAGTGCGCCCGAGGTGAATTCGAAGTGACTACGCACATCAATCAGTTGGCCGCCTTGCGACAGTATTTGTTTCAGTTCCGGACAGGTCAGTGGTTCGTACATGGATATCAGTCAACACTAAATATTAGAACATTAGTCATTTTATAATATATAACCATGGAATTCAACGATTACAAAACACCAGACCGTTTCATTATTCTATAAAATATTTCAGGTTTGTAATCGTATACTATTGTTTTTATTATTTTTATATATTAGCTCTGTATGAGCATATTGTCTGACCTACCTCAATATCGTTGTGTTATTTTGAGAGTACACTTACCGTTCGTTCGCGCTTGCGCTTATGATTTACCCAACTTTATAACCCGAGTTTTTTAAACTGCCATGCCACATCGCGCCCACCTCTTTTCTTTGCGTATTGCTCATGCCATGCGCGAAGTTTTAAATGAATCGCCTTATCGGCTGACTCAGTTCACAAAAGATTTACTCGCCGGGATCACGGTCGGCATCATTGCGATTCCATTGTCCATGGCGCTGGCGATTGCCAGTGGTGTCGCGCCGCAATACGGTCTTTACACAGCCTTTATTGCCGGCTTTCTGATACCGCTGACGGGTGGCTCACGCTTCAGTGTCTCTGGTCCGACTGCAGCGTTTGTGGTGATTCTGTATCCTATTGTTCAACAGTATGGGCTTGCTGGTCTGCTCATCGCCAGTGTCCTCGCGGGTGCTATTTTGATATTGATGGCGCTGCTACGGCTCGGACGCTATATCGAATACATACCGGCACCCGTTACGCTGGGATTCACCGGGGGTATCGCGGTGGTGATCGCCACCTATCAGATAAAAGATTTTCTTGGGTTGTCAGTGGCAGCAATGCCAGAGCACTATATTGGCAAGGTGGTGGTACTGATCAAAGCACTGCCGACTGGATCACTGCCTGTATTCATAGTGGGTGCGATCACCCTGGCCATACTGCTGCTCTGGCCGCGCCTGAAAACGCCCGTGCCGGCGCATCTTCCTGCAGTTGTTCTCGGTAGTATTGCCGCCTTCGTAGGCAATCATCATGGCTGGGATGTAGCGACCATTGGCTCGACATTTCACTTTACCTTGCCCGATGGCAGCCAGGGTTCGGGTATCCCTGCGCTGCTTCCTGATTTCCAGTGGCCCTGGAATCGTACCCAGCCTGGCGAAGTGCCACTGGTGTTTAGCTGGCAACTGGCTCAGGACATGCTCTCTGCAGCTTTTGCTATCGCCATGCTGGGTGCGATCGAATCCTTATTGTGCGCGGTGGTGCTGGATGGCATGTCTGGAAAAAAACACAGTGCTAACAGCGAATTGCTCGGTCAGGGTCTAGGTAACATCATCGCGCCGTTTTTTGGTGGTATTACAGCGACAGCTGCCATCGCACGTTCTGCGGCCAATCTTAAGTCCGGTGCGCAAACGCCGGTTGCGGCGATGATACATGCGGTTATCGTGCTGATCTCCCTGGTGTCGCTTGCACCATTACTGGCCTATTTACCGATGGCGAGCATGGCCGCCCTGCTGTTCATCGTTGCCTGGAATATGAGCGAAGCACCCAAAGCTCTGCATCTTGTCAAAAAAGCACCGCGCAGTGATGTGCTTGTTTTTGTTGTGTGTTTCTCATTGACCGTAGTTCTTTGACATGGTGATAGCGATCACCGCTGGCATTGTGCTGGCCTCTTTACTGTTCATGAAAGAGATTGCTGAGATGACACGGATACACGACATCACTGACAACAAAAAACTGGTTGGCATCGAAGTGCCTGCCGGCTGGAAGATATTCAAAATTAACGGGCCGCTGTTTTTTGCTGCGGCTGATCGGGTGTTTGGCGAGCTGGCGCTACTCAGTGCGGAGCAGAAAGCCGTCATACTTCAGCTGGATAGTGTGTCAATTCTGGATTCCGGCGGTGTGTCTGCCCTGAACAAATTTATTGATAGCTGCAAAAAATTAAATATCAGGGTTTATCTGACAGATTTTCAGTATCAGCCATTGAGAACTTTATCGAAAGCGGGTTTTAAACCTGATGGTGTTATCAGTGAAACCTTTTCGACCCTGGCTGAGGCCCTGAACCAGATGCAGTCTTTGTCTTTAGAGGCGACCCAGCCTGCATGATTATGCAGGATTAGCACAGGCTGACGAGTGGTAATCTGTGAAGCTCGTCACATTAATGCCGATCTTCATGGTTAACAATGAACCATTATCACATGTATAGGATGTTATGAAATTTTTCTCTCAAAATCTGCGGCCGACACTCATTTGTGCGAGCACATTGATACTGTCTGCCTGTATGGGCACCGGTGCAGCCAGTTCAGTTGCCTGCCCCCAGCTACGCAATACTGAACTGGCGCCCGCGCAGATAGCGGCAAAACAAAACCCACTGCCGATCACCGCCGATAATATAAATTCAGGAAAAAGCCTGTTTCAGAGTTCTGCAAAACCCGTGGCCTGTAAGGAATGTCATGGCAAACGTGGAGACGGCAATGGCCCGATGGCTTCCATGTTTGAACCACCACCGCGTAATTTTACCTGCGCTCTCACCATGTCCACCATTCCGGATGGACAGTTATACTGGGTCATCAAGAATGGCTCAATTGGCACCAGCATGCCTGCGTTCGACAAACTCACTGACACCCAGATCTGGCAGTTGGTGATGTATATACGCCGCTTTAACAAACAGGTGTCGCTCACCCAGGCAGGCACTGCTCAATAACACCCGATTCGATACCCGCTCTTCTGCAAAAAACTGTATTTAAAAATACAGTCCTGCTGGTGTATTATCTGCGCTCTTTAAACAGGCAGGCAGGTACCATGTTAGACGTAAACGAATATTTTGATGGCAAGGTCAAATCCATCGCTTTTGACAGTGCTACGCTGCCAGCGACCGTGGGCGTCATGCTGCCCGGGGAATATACTTTCAATACTGCAGCGAAAGAAGCGGTGACTGTGGTCAGCGGTGCGATGACGATTCAGCAGCCCGGACAGGATGACTGGAACAGCTATCAGCCGGGTGAAACCTTTTATGTGCCTGCCGACAGTGCCTTCAAGTTAAAAATTACCGAGGCCACAGCGTACCTCTGCCTGTACGGATAACCGCCTCTATTCCATTAGACTTGTTACGAGTATCGGTCGCGGATGCTGGTGTACAGTGACCATATGGCCACAAAATCAAAACTGACTATCGAGCAACTACAACTGGAAAATAATTATCTCCAGTTGCCGGAGCTCAGTTATTCACGCCACCAGCCGCGTTCGCTTAAAGACCCGTTTCTCATCCATTTCAACAGACACGCTGCCGAGCTCATTGGGCTGGATCCGGACCAGATCAATCGTCCGGATTTTCTGGATATGATGACAGGCAGCCAGGCATTGGCTGGAGCTGACCCGATTGCTCTATGTTATGCAGGCCATCAGTTTGGTCATCTTGTGCCGCGCCTGGGAGATGGTCGCGCTATATTGCTAAGCCAGGTTAAAAATTCTGATGGAGAGCTCTGGGACCTCCAGCTTAAAGGTGCCGGTCTCACACTGTATTCGCGTGATGGTGATGGCCGTGCAGTATTGCGCTCAACGATTCGGGAATATTTATGTAGTGCGGCGATGCAGGGTCTTGGTGTGCCGACAACACAGGCGCTGTTTATGAGTGGTAGTAGTGAAGAAGTCTACCGCGAACAGATTGAAACCGGTGCGATGCTGATGCGGATGGCGCCCAGTCATATCCGTTTCGGTAGCTTTGAGTATTTTTTTTACAGTCAGCGGTATGAGGATTTGAAAAAACTGGCTGACCATACAATGCAATTATATTACCCGCAATTTCTGGATACAGAAAACCCATACCAGACATTGTTGGCCAATGCTGTACGCACTACAGCAAGTCTGATTGCGCACTGGCAGGCAGTGGGTTTTTCACACGGTGTGATGAACAGCGACAATATGTCGATTCATGGCATTACCCTGGATTATGGTCCGTTTGGTTTTATGGAACAGTATGACCCGGGTTTTGTCTGCAATCATTCGGATTATCAGGGCCGCTATGCATTTGCCAAACAGCCTGAAGTTGGGCTGTTCAATCTGAGCTGCCTGGCCCAGGCATTGCTACCATTACTGGATGAGAATACCGAGGCCGCTGTGGATATCGCGAAACACGAGCTTGAGCAGTATCAACCTCAATTTACTACACATTATGCTGCGCACATGCGTGCAAAACTCGGCCTGCTCGATGCGATGGAAGATGATCAGGTGCTGGTACAGGAACTGCTTGATATCATGCAGGCCAGTCACGTGGATTTTACGCTTTGTTTTCGTGCGCTATCGCAGACAGATATAGCGTCACGTAATACTGCAGTCAGAGACCTGTTTATTGATCGCGATGCGGCCGAGCACTGGCTGGAAAAATATCAGCAACGTCTGCTGCAGGAAGACAGTATTGATGCTGAACGCAGTGCTTATATGCAACAGGAAAATCCTAAGTACATACTGCGCAACTACATGGCCGAAGTCGCTATTCGTAAAGCGCGCGACGAACAGGATTATTCCGAAATAGACCGCCTGATGGTATGCCTGAGTAAACCTTACGAGGAGCAGCCAGAATTCGATGCTTACGCTGCTGAGGCACCCGACTGGGCGCAACGATTATCAGTGAGTTGCTCTTCATAATAAAAAATTTCACCACAGAGACACGGAGAACACAGAGAAAAGCAATTGTTTTTAAAGCATAAGGCCAGATGCCAGGGTCAATCGCTTAACGTTTTTAACCTGATTTATTCTCTGTGCCTCCGGTTTTTAGCAGCTATTTAAATATTTCTTTGAAAAAAGCCTGCATCTTTGCCCATGAATCCTTGTCGGCGTGTGCGTTGTAGGCAAGGGGTAAGTTAAATTTCTTACCGAGTGCGGTGGAACCGGGATTGGTGAAACTGTGTTTCGCGCCCTTGTAGTTGTATACCTTGTAGTCAACATCAGCAGCAGACATATTGTGTTCAAAAGTAGCGAGCTGTTCTGGCGTGGTAAAAGGGTCTGCCTCGCCATTGAATACGCGGATCGCTGCCTTGATTTTGCCTTTCTCAACGGGAATATTGCTGGCAAGTGAGCCGTGGAAGCTGGCGACGCCTTTCAGATCTTCGCCCATTCGCGCCATTTGCAGCACGATGCCGCCACCAAAACAGTAGCCGATGGCAGCGATCTTGTCGGGATCGACCGTTTTCTCCTGTTTGAGAGCGGCCAGGGCGGCGTCGAATCGCGCTTTGGCCAGGGGTAAGTTTTTACTGACTTCACCAGCAAAGGCGCCTGCATCCCTGGGATGCGTCGCGGTTTTACCATTGCCATACATATCAATGGCAAATGCTGTGTAGCCCAGTTTAGCGAGCTGCCGTGCACGACTACGGGCATACTTGTTTAGTCCCCACCATTCGTGCACGACAATCACGCCAGGACGTTTTCCTTTGATAGCGTCGTCGTAGGCGATCATTCCTTTCATGACGGTACCGTCATGCTTGTAATCGACATTACGGGTGATGATTTTCGCTGAAGCTGATGCGGATACAAGCAGACAGGCTACTAGCAGGATCTGTGTTTTTTTCATCGTTTTCTCCTTTGAATGCACCAGGCTACATATGATTACGCTGTTGTAATGCGTGAGTCAATATGATGGGCCTAAAAAAGGTGCCTTAAGCACCTCTGGGGATCTTACGGAAGGAATATCTATCAGGCCGCAATAGAATGGATCACCTGTCCGAGCGCGTGCTCGAATGTGGAATGATCTGCGATAAATCGGGACTTTTCACTGGTTAATTCGGCAGCGAAGTCTGCTGCGTCTTTTTCAATAACCTTGATACCTTTGCGATCCACAAATACCAGTTTGGCAATGCCTGTTAGTATGACTGAAAGCTTCAGTCTTCGTACCGCCTTGTCATCGCCATTGTATATTTCGAACCATACACCTGGATGAACCATGCTGGGCAGCTGACCAAGTTTCTCCTGCGCGAGTCTGGCAACCTCTTCCAGGTCGTTTGTCTGAACATTATCATCATTGGCAGCAGGTGCGTCGTAGATTGCCAGGCTTTCATCCTCGGGTACCGGGGTGAGCTCTTCGCTTTCAGTCAGTTTATAGCCGTAAGCATCAAGCAGTTCCAGGAACGTGTCTTTTAATGTTTCGACCTGATCAGTAATTGTGTCTTTGTTTTGTCTGGTTGTATATAGTTCATCCCTCACCGCGTCGATTAAAGCCATGTGGTTTGACCATACCATTTGCCATTGACCGTTACTTTTTATCGGCTGCAGGCATTTTACAAGTAACTTCATCAACATTACAGACTCAAGCCAGGGCCAGCTATCAATACCGTTTTGAATATAGCGATTCACCATTAAAGATGGCCAGCTCTTTGTAACTAATGGTAATACGTTCCTGGGAATGATTTTATTGGCAGAAATTTTTTGTATTTCCGACACCACGATTTCACGTGCGTGAGCCACCATAACAGCCTGTTGCTCACGTTTTTCATTTTCAAGAGATGTCTGCTGTTCGGATTCGATTAATTTACGAAGCGAGGCAGCAGCCTGGTTAAAGCTTTCAATGTCTACATCGAACTCTTCCAGTATGCCATCAATGATGGTCTCAAGTTCGCCGTATACTCTATCCTGCTCTTCAGTAACACCCTTCCCGGCTTCGCTTACAAGGTTGAGTACTTCACGTGTTGGATGATCATCTTGTTGAAACAGATTGGTATCAGACATTGCAACTTTGATAACAGGAATCTGTAAACGCAATAACAAATTCTTGATGATGCTGGAAAGACTGCTATCATGCATTATTGCGTCGAACATCATACCAACGAAATCAATGCTTCTTTCGTCAAGCGTGTTCACCTGTTTGGTGATCACGCCACCGCTATGTTTGCCGATTTCATTGAATAACGATTGCTTGATTTCATCAATGCTGGCTTGCTGATGCTCTTTCCCTTTACTCAGTATCTGGTTCTGCAGCTGAGTAAGCGCCTGCATGACATCTTTACGGGCATAATAATTCTTGCCATCTGCGTCCTGCTTGCCAACAGGCCGGGTAAACGATTCTGGTAAACCAACAGCATTTTCAGATGGTACGAATTGCCCCATCATGAACTGGCTTGCGAGGTACGCCATATCCTGCGGCGTGCGTGGAATGAAATTAGTCGCTACTTTGGCCTGGGGGTCGTAGTATTTGGCAGAGCGTGTCGATATGCCCTCTCCGTCATCCGTTTCTTCAGGCTTGACATTACTCAGTACAATTTTAGGCATGACGCCTGCTTGTATCAGCATGGCGTTGACTTCTTTGTACAGACCCTCAAGCTTTGGGGTTACATCGCTATCGAAGAGCTCAAACAGTTTGAGCCGTTCTTTAAGATCGACGTTGAGTGTTTTTAAGGTCAGTAAAAAAGCCTCTCCCAGACGTCTTGGGTTGAGGCTTTCTTTTTCAATACTGCCTTCAGTTGTGATTTCCAGATATTCAAGCCGCACTTCAAGCTGGTTCAGTTCATCTGAGCACAGATTCATTGCATGTGCGTGCATGGTCGTTGTAGCGACCATTTCTTCCATTTCTTCTTCACTGACCAGTGCCAGACCGTCGTCGTCGCCATCCTTTTTAACACCTGATTTAAGTCTGTCATTCAGTGTGATAAAAAATTCACGCGTTACATTGTCACCTTCGTTCTTGATAAAACGCTGTATCGCGAGATAACACATTTCTTTGTCGCTGTTGGTACAGGTTTCGAGAAGTGCGTCCATCTGAGCCGGGATCGTTGCCAGCAGTGCGGCAACGTGTTCAATCATATGTTCGTTGACTGAATCGTATATGGTTTCTACGAGCTTGAGCCTGTCAGAATGTGAGGCGCGCGCCGTCAGAGCGTCTTTCCCGGGTATGGGAGACTTGCCGGCAGTGCTGTCGGAGACAGCTTTATTATCAGATTCTTGTGTGCGCATCAGCAGTCACTCGCCTGGAAACAGGTTCTGAGTACCAGTTCTGAATATTAATTTCAGTGTCTGGCAGCCAGCTAAATTCCGTCTGTATCTAAGGGTTTGAGCGCATTTGTATAGCCCACCTTCCAGCTACGTGGATGGTGACTAAGATATTGATTTATATATTTATTTTTTCATGTGCGTGTGTACGGTTCAAAAATACGCACAGCATTTGTCGCGTGGTGCATTACTTATAGCTCTGGCAAAGTTTCTAAGCAAGCATTGCGTTGAAAAATTGACGATTTTTTGCCGAGTTTTCGACAGGCGGTACGTTTAACCTCGATATTCAGCCGTCGGTCAGATTTTCTGCCAATGCAGGATCTGATTGTTCGCTGGCAACAGGTACTGGCTTATAAAGGTCAGGCCGGCAGCCTGAGCGAGGCGGTCAAGCGCTTCAAAGTCTTTGATCCCTGACTCGGGGTCACGGGCCTTCAGCCAGAGGTCAAAGCGCGCATTGCTGTCGCTGCTGTAGTTTCCGTTGTAGTTGAAGGGTCCATACAGCAGAAACTGCCCGCCTTCGGGTAATAAGCTGCCCAAACCTTCGAACAGTGCCTCTACCATAGACCAGTGCATAATGTGCACGGTATTTGCCGAGAATACCGTATCCACAGACAGCTGTGGCCAGGGTCTGGTGACATCAAGCTCGAGCGGATCCGGTGCATTGGCCAGGCCTGCTTCATCAAGCCACAGCCTTATGCCAGACAGATAGGGTGAGCAATCACTGCTTTGCCAGACCAGATGCGGAGTTCTGATGCAAAATAGACCGCGTGCTGTCCTGTACCGCTGCCGATTTCCAGCACAGATTTCGACTCTGCTAGTAAAGGTTTGATCACGGTCAGAATGGGTTCTCGATTCTGTTCACAGGATTCTGAATAGGGTTTATTGATCATGCTGAGCGTTACTCATATCGGTTATGTCTTGTGATCGCTGACGTGAAATGTTGATGCTCATCAGCCCGTCTGCCGAAGTGTGCGCAATGGCGGCTGCGTTAGTACGTGATAGGTACCGAGCACGCCAGCAATGCCTACAATCAGGATTCCAGACACAAGACCTATGAGTACCACGCGCGGGTCGAAATGATAGTTGAAGTCAAAAGCATATTTTGCCAGCAACAAGGCGATAGCATTGGCTGCAAGCCCGGCGAGCAACCCGGAGAGCGCCCCCAGAGTAACGAACTCGGTTATCAGGCCGCGGAGCAAAATTGATCTGGATGCGCCAAGCGTGCGGCAAATAGCGCTTTCAAAACGACGTTCATCCTGATTGGCCTGAATGATGGCATATAACACAACCAGACCCGCGATCAGAGTAAACATAAAAATAAACTCTACTGCAAGTATGACTCTATCCATGATACTGCGTAAGCGCGTCATTATAGTATCAACATCAATTACGGTTACATTTGAAAAACGTTTAACCAGCTGCACCAACGAAGCTTTTTGCTGATTGTTGAGGTAAACACTGGTCACCCAGCTAGCCGGTTTGTTCTCAAGCACGCCGGGTGGCACAACAGTAAAAAAATTAACCTTGAAAGTATTCCAGTTTACACTGCGTAGATTGCTGACTACAAAATCAGTGTTTACACCATTGATATCAAAACTGAGAGTATCCCCAATTTTGATATGCAGGGTATCGGCCAGTTTTTTTTCAAAAGAAAGCAGCGGCTTCCCGTAATCGTCTTTTTGCCACCACTGACCAGCAACAATTTTGTTGTCGCTCTGCGGTTGTGCAGCCCATGAAAGATTGAATTCTCGTGTAATCATGTGTTTGGCGCGTTCACTATTATAATTATCAGCGCTTGCTTTCACATGATTGATCGCCATCAGGCGAGCTCGAACCATAGGGTAAAATTTTACTGGACTTATTTTCTGATCGTTAAAATAACGAGTAATATTCTCTATCTGGTTGGACTGAACGTTAATGATAAAGTAATTCGGCGCATCAGCTGGCAAGCTTTGCTGCCAGTCTTTGAGTAGATCTGAACGAACAATAGAGAACAGCAGCAATATCATAATGCCGAGTCCGAAAGCAACGATTTGTATTATGCTCTGTCTACGGTGACGTGCTATATTTGCCAGGCCAAAACGCCAGGAAATACCCACGTTTTGACGTAGTCGTGTCAGGTAATGCGTTAGCAAATACGCCGAACCCGATAGAACAAATATAGTTACGAACATGCCGGCCATGACCATGCCTACCAGCCGTGCTTCCTGCAACTGCCATTGCAGTAATACCGCTATACAAATCAGCACAGATAGATACAGAAACCAGTTAGCGTTACCTTTAACCACCGTGTCCTGCCGCAGGATGCGTAGTAAGGGTACGCGCTTAAGTATCAATAAAGGCGGTAGTGCAAACCCGGTGAGCAAAATAATACCAGAGGCGTATGCCAGTAATAGTGGTCTTATCGTCGCTGCGGGTAGATGGGCTAAAATCAAAGTATTTAATATTCGTGCGATACCCAGTTGCGCCACATAACCAAGCAATACCCCTGCCGTACTGATAATGAGTGATAATAAAAGTATTTCCAGTGTGAACAACTGTAATATGGTTCTTCGTTTGACGCCAAAGCAGCGCAACATCGCGCTGGTATCAAAATGCCGGCGTGAGAAGCGATTGGCCACCGTGGCTATGGCAATGCCTGACAATAAAACGCTGATAATCACTGCCAGCGCCAGAAAACGCCGTGCATTGGTCAGGGCCGACTGGAGTTCAGGCCTGCCGTGCTCGGTATCGATGACCTGTTGACCAGGCTGAAGCCGTGACTTGATACGATCATGAAAACTGCGTATCGCATCTGGCGGACCTTTGATTAATAATCGATAACTGACCAGTGCGCCGTGCTGAATCAGATGTGTAGCAGGAAGGTCTTCGGCGTTCATCAGCACGCGCGGCGCAACACTGAATAAATCGCCACCACGGTCTGGCTCATAAGCTATTATCTTACTGACCGTGAAATGCTTATCACCTAGCTGTATTACATCTCCATTGTTAATGTTGAGCAATTGCAGCAATTTTGCATCGACCCATACCCGACCCTTATCCGGTATGTCGTGTGTTAAGTTTCCCGAAGTAAACGCTGTGTCGGAAATCCTGAGGCTTACCCCGCAATGGATAGCCATTGCTGACAGCTTTAACTTCAACCAGTTGCGGGCGAGTTTTACCAGGAACCACACTCCTGAAGCCGATCGTGGTTGTTGTTACTAAGCCATCTTTTTGTGCATTTTCCGCATATGATCCAAGATCATCACGCGAGGAAGATACCACCAGATCAGCGCCAATAAGCTCTGCCGATTGTTGTTTCATGCCGTTTTCAACACGGTCAATGAAAAAACCTGCAGCGGTAATGCTGGTGACAGCTATCAAAAGGCCTAGCGCCAGTATGTTAAGTTCACCCGTGCGCCAGTCACGCCACAGCATGCGCCATGCATTTTTCCATACAAATAAAAAACGGATGTGTAAACTGTTCTGGTTCATGTAACAGATCGCCATTAATGTGTTATGACGGAATCACTAAACAGTCGCCCTGCTTTTAATTCCAGACGTCGCCCGCATTTATCAGCCAGCGCCGTATCGTGTGTTGCCATGATGAGTGTTGTACCCTGCTCGCTATTGAGCTCAAACAACAGATCAATAATTCGCTGTCCGGTATCAACATCGAGGTTCCCGGTAGGCTCATCGGCAAATAGTAAACGTGGTTGTGTTGAAAATGCGCGTGCAATCGCGCAACGTTGCTGCTCGCCACCGGATAACTGGTTTGGATAATGATCGGCGCGTTCACTAAGTCCAACTCGTTCCAGTAAGTGCTTGCCGAGCTCACGTGCCTGTTTTGTGCCTGTGAGCTCGAGCGGTAGCATAACGTTTTCTATCGTGTTCAGACTGTGCAGCAACTGGAAATTCTGGAACACAAAACCGATACTGCTGGCGCGCAAAGCGGCGCGTCCGTCTTCATCGAGATCGTTCAGGCAGTGCCCATCAATGATAATTTCGCCCTGGCTGGTATCATCGAGCCCGGCGAGCAGGCCTAGCAAAGTGGTTTTACCTGAGCCGGAGGCCCCCAGAATGGCAACAGAAGTCCCCGCTGTTACAGTAAAATTGATATCATCGAGCAAGGTCAGCGTGGTTTCGCCGCTGATAACGGTTTTTCCAACTGCGCGTGCTTCTACAAATGAACCTGGATGCTTATTGCTCATGTTTTTTCGCGAACGGTTACAAAAATTAAAATCGACTGGGTGCTTATCCCTGCTGTTTCTGCTACTGCTGTTCCCGATAGCTCAGTATCTCAGCTGCAAAGCCCACCATACTTGTACTCGGTGACAGTATCAGCGCTGGCTATGGGATTGATATCAACCAGGGCTGGGTTGCATTATTACAAAAACACCTGGACGAAAAATCCTATAATTATCATGTTGTCAATGCCAGTGTCAGTGGAGATACCACTCGAACCGGTCTTAATCGTTTGCCCGCAGCGCTGGCTCAGTATTCACCCGAAATTGTCATAGTAGAGCTGGGCGGCAATGACGGTTTAAGGGGGCTGGCGTTCAGCGAAATTGAAAACAGTCTGACACAGATCATCCGGCTTTGTAAGAAACACCATGCAGATGTTTTACTGGTCGGGGTGCGGTTGCCGCCCAATTACGGGTCTGTTTACATTCAGCAGTTTGAAAACCTTTATGCAAAACTTAGCAAAAAATATCATGTCGCATTAGTCCCGAAAATACTGGATAAAGTTGCAGATTATCGACAGCTATTGCAGCAAGATGGCATACATCCAACCGCGCAGGGTCAGGCACAGGTGATGCGCAATGTCTGGGCTGGACTCGAGCCTCTGTTGCATAAGCAAAAATAGTACAAAACCTAGTGGTTAGATATCGCTACTGAATCACTCTATAGCAGGGTGTGTATTTAGTGCCAGGCAACTTCATACGGTGCTGTGTGACAAACGACGACAGCAGATTGTCCATTAAATGCATAATATTCCTGTCGCCACTAATTTCAAACAGCCCATGCTTTTCAATCTCGCGTATGCCTTCATCTTTTACATTGCCTGCGACCACACCTGAAAAAGCTTTGCGAAGATTTGCTGCCAGTAAATGTGCTGGTTGATCAGTATGTAACTGTAGATGGCTCATATTGTCATGCGTTGGTATAAACGGCTCCTGAAATGCTTTTTCTATTTGCAACGACCAGTTAAAATAGTATGCATCTTCGCGATATTTTCTAAAATCGCGTACTGCATTGACGCCCTGCGCCATTATTTGTGCTGCTTTAACAGTATCGCCAATGATGATGGTATACAGTTTCTGAGCAGCAGGCCCCAGTGTCTGACCAATGAAATAGTCTATTTCACGAAAATAATCGGCCGCACTATCCGGGCCGGTGAGCACCAGAGGAAATGGGATGTCACGATTTTCCGGATGCAATAGTATCCCCAGCAAATAAAGAATTTCCTCTGCTGTCCCTACCCCACCAGGAAATACAATAATGCCATGGCCGGTGCGCACAAAGGCCTCGAGACGTTTTTCAATATCGGGCATGATAACCAGGTGATTAACGATAGGATTAGGTGACTCGGCTGCAATAATGCCCGGTTCAGTAATCCCCAGATAGACACCATTGTCAATACGTTGCTTAGCATGACCTATTGTGGCCCCTTTCATTGGGCCTTTCATTGCACCTGGACCACAGCCAGTGCAGATATTCATGCCGCGTAAACCAAGCTGATATCCAACTTCTTTGCTGTAGTCGTATTCTCCGCGACTAATCGAATGCCCGCCCCAGCAGACAATCAGTTTTGGGATGGTGGCGGGTTTTAATATATTGGCATTGCGTAAGATATGAAACACAGCATTGGTAATATGCTCTGAACTATCCATTGTAAAATTAGGATTGCCGATAATTTCGTCGTTTAGATAAACAACGTCGCGCAATACTGCAAAAAGATGTTCGCTAATTCCTTTGATGATGGCGCCATCAACAAAGGCTTTCGCGGGCGCGTTCTTTAGTTCTAGTTTAATGCCGCGTTCATTTTGTAATACACGGATATCGAAGGTTTTGTATCTTTCCAGCAGCTTTTTTCCATCGTCAAGATCATTGCCACTGTTAAGCACGGCGAGTGCACAGTTTCGAAACAGCGTGTAAAGCCCACCTTTACTGGTGTCCAGTAATTTACTGACCTCAGAGCGAGAGAGTATTTCCAGTCGCCCTGTGGGTGAAATAAGTGCATCTTGAACGGCATGTTTTTTCATAGTCATTTAATAGCTAATTTGTTCATATAACGAGCATAGCTCAGGTCGTGTAGATTAGTGAATTTGACTGATCAGATCATTAAGTTTCTCAAGAACATCAGGATTGTCCCAATAAAGTCCACCACTAACACCGTATCTGATTTTACCATCGGGGCCGATGACAAACGTGGCGGGAAATACTGATACTCCCCAGTTTTTGGATACCAGTCCATCGGTATCCAGCAATACAGGAAAATTAACTTCAACCTTTTTCATAAAGTCGCTGACATGCTGTTTATCTTCAGCATAGTTGACTGAAATAAGCTGAAAGGGTTTGCCCTGCATTTTCTTTCGAAGATTATTTAACGAAGGGATTTCTTTGACACAGGGACCGCACCAGCTTGCCCAGAAGTTCACCAGAGTCACTTTTCCCCGGTAATTTGTCTTTATGAATCGCTTTCCTTGCTGGGTTTCCAGGTTTAATGGTTGAGGGATTGGGTCACCGTGGTACGGCACCAGCCTGATATCACGCCCTTCGTTGACAGGCGTGACCGTATTTTCGATCGGAATAATTTTGTCTGGCATCGGCATTTTATCCAGGCTTTTTATCACGCTGAGCAACTCATTGGGTAGTGCCGTCAGCGCAGCCTGTGTTACTTGCGCCGTATCATCCTCGTAAAACAGGCCGGTGACACCCGGTAAAATTTTAAGATATACCTGTGCGCCACCGCTTTCGAGGTGCTCCATGGTTTTGTCCAGCTGCCATCGATTGCCTCGCTTGCCGGATTGATAGATCATGATGGGGATATTTGTCGCGCTTGCAATGGGCGCGTATACAGGTTCGCGCCCTAGCTCGGTTGTGTGACTGTGAAGCTCGGGCGAAATCAGGATCGCGCCTGACAAATAGCGTGGCTGCTGAGTCGCTTTGTCCGCAAAAAAATCTTTTTGCCAGAGCCGAGCGCCTCTTAGCACCGGCAAACTGGCATAGCCATGCGTCAGTAGCACTACCTGCTTGCCGGTTTTATTATGTGCTGCTGAAATCAGGCCTTTAACATAGCGTCCGTCCAGACTACGCATAGTGCTGGAACTTCTGGGTAAAAACAGGCTGTTCAGGATATCGAGGTACCAGACTTCGACACCGCGTTTTGCCAGTGCAGTTGCGAGAGCGGCCTCTCTTTCCGGCAGGCCTGCGTTCGGGCTGATCCACAACACAAGATGATTCCCTTTGGCCGGAAAACGGTTGATCTGCAGGTCCTGGTCAGCAACGGTGACACTCAAATCCTGTGCTAGTGGTGCTGCCAGCAGCGTGTTTGTAGCAGGCAGAACGAAAACAGCTGCGCTACACAGCAGCCATAAAAAAGGTCGCATAATTACTCGGGTTTAGATATGAAAACAACGATGGCAAGGACCACGCTTAACAGCAGTAAACAGGCGGACATCACCAGCAAAAACTCGGACATGGTAATGCCGAAGACCAGTTCAGGGGTATAGCCACAGCTGGCCTGTACTTCAAAAACCGAAGGTAGCCATTTGTCCGGCGTAAACCAGGAGGGTAGCCCGAGGTCAAAATTGCAGTTGGCGATATAAAATCCGCGTTCGGTACCCAGCAGTTTCCAGGCACGATCCAGTATGCCAGCCATAACACCAGCCATTAACAGGTGTGATAGTGCGCCCCATAGCCGTTTTGTTCTGACCAGCCAGCCGATAAATGCCAGCACTATCATGAGACAGACCCAAAGCCGGACCTGAATGCAGAGCACACACGGTGGGTCATTAAGCACATACTGGTAAATCAGCGCCGACCCTTCCATGGCAATGCCAAAGACCAGCATCGCCAGCCAGTAATACCCCTGTTTTCCAGTAAAAAACTGTTTTAGCATAGTGTTCAGACTCATAATGTCGACCGGTCAGATGATACAGGGTGTCGCTCACGCTATTCTAGCGGGTTTACGGGAGTATTTTACACGGACTTTTTTGCAATGCCTGGCGCAGCCCTGTTACTATGTCCGGCCGAATTCAAAAAGATTCCCCCTGGAGCGCGCGATGCCATATTCACCTGAACAGATGCACGAACTGGATGTGCTGATTCGCTATAGTCTGGACACGGGTCTGAGGGGCATCAAGGTGCACAAAAATGCCAACCCGGAGTTCATCGAAGCGGTAAAACGCCTGTACCAGAAAGGTCTGCTTACGCAGCAGGATGGCGGTTATCTGACAGATCTGGGCCGCAGTGCTGCAGAGCATGCTCAGGCGCTGATGCTCATACTCGCACCACACTGTATAGCTAGTTAAACATCCCTGCTCTCGGGATAGCTCAGATTCCCGAATATTGGATATTTCCCTGGGCGAGCTCAATCATGATGGCCAACATTTCGCCGCAGCAACTTGTCTCGGCCACGCCTGCTTTTTTCATCCATGCGTCGAACTTTGGCGGCGCGAGTAGGTTTGGTGTGGATACGTTTTTTTCGCACGATGCCTACGCTTTTAATCAATTCCTGCAGCCGTGATAGCGCCGCTTCGCGATTTTTTTCCTGAGTACGATACGACTGGGCCTTGATGATAATCACGCCTTCCTTACTGATCCGTTTATCATTTAAGCGTAATAATCGGTTTTTATAAAACTCAGGTAACGAGGAAGCCGCGATATCAAAGCGCAGGTGGATCGCGCTAGAAACCTTGTTCACGTTTTGTCCGCCTGCGCCCTGAGCACGAATGGCGCTGAGCTCAATCTCGTTCTCAGGTATACTGACATTGTTAGAAATTTGCAGCATTGTCACTTGATTGTACTGATTTTTCCCATGGGAGTAATAACATGATTACATATTTTTACTGGGCAGTCATCGCAAGCATTGTGGCTGCGGTTATTTTCGTCCTCGGCGTAAAACTACAGAACTGGAAAGCAGCCAGCATCTCGACCATAGTCGTTTTTGTCATTGGAATGGGCGCCTATTATTTCCACTTCCAGCAAATTTTTGTCAAGCGCTATGGTGGCGTGATGTCGATCACCATCCCAAAAGGTGAATTGCACCTTGCCGCCACCTGGAAAGATGACAATTTGTGGATAGAAAACTATGATCCCAAAACTAATACATGCCATTTTCGTGAATACTCACGTGGAAACTTATTACAAGGGCAAGTGACGCTAAAGGATTGCAATCCCCTGCTACGACAGCCCTGATAATTATGTGCTTGATATTACGGAGCCATTATTGAGGTGTCTTCAATCGGCATTTTTACCGGTTATACCTGCAGTCATGACAAAACGGATGGCTTCATCTTTGCCCATCTTTAGTGGCCGAATAGCATCGCGCGGCACAAAAAGGCTAAACCCGCCAATCATATAACTCATCGGGAAATACACCATTACCTTGTCCTGACCACGGAAAGACTCTGGCATGCGCAGAGGATCTTCCTGGGTTATCAGACCAATCATTTCCATCCCGTTGAGATTTACTGCGACAACCTGACCCGGCTTCTTGTCCTTGGGGGAAAGAAAATCAAAAAAATCACGTAATGAACGGTAGATTGATTTGATAAATGGCAGCTTCAGTAACAACTCTTCGGCAAGTGTGAAGAGCTGTCGGACCACATAAGCTTTCATCAACAGGCCTACTGCAAACAGTAGCAGCACACCCACAATGACGCCTAGTCCAGGAAAATAGAGATGACCAGGTAACACCCACCTCAGCGCCCTCCCCATAATACGCTCAGATGAATCCACCATCCAGAATAACAGATAAATTGTGAGCAGTACTGGAAGTACGGTAATAATGCCGGTGAGGAGGGTTTTGCTAATGGATTTGAACATGTCAGTACCAATGTCAATTGTAATTGATTTAATTGGTAATACATTATCCATTACTTATCGGCCGATATCGTAGTGTACTGTCATCAGCTGACATATAACCAGGTCACGTGCAATAGCTAATTCTGAGAAACGATAGCGCGGTCAGTCTTGTTAAGTAGTGATCAGCTCACCATGATAGCAATGATGACCAGTGAGAATTATACATTAATAATTTATATAATTATCAATAAGTTATAGCAATATGAGTGAACAGCTATCATCAATTGATAAGAAAAGGCTGATTTATATCATAGATATTTTAAACAATTAAAGGATATTAGGCTACTCTTAAACTTGATGGATTAACTATGAAGTTCCCGGATTATTGAATAGGTAATCATGGACTTGAAACAGCCAGTTTCAGCATAGTCCACATTACTTCGATTCTTAAATTCAACTTGATACGTAATACATCGAAATTATCAGGTAGATGTGATTATGTATAAAACGTATTGATAGTAGACGAACTTGTTTGAGCAACAGGTTGAGCCGCTATTCACTTCTACATTCTCTGGCGGGCTGGCAAATATATTTGCCGCATGGCTTGTATATCTATTTCTAAAGAAACAGCTCATGGACATGAAACACTACTGGTTTAGCACGGGTATTACTGATATTTTCAGTTATCCGAATTGTTTTCTAATCATTACTTAAACAAAAATACATATGAATTAAAGTATTATTTAAATGCCCATGTTTTTTTAACATTATTTGTTGGCATGCTTTGGGCCATTTGTGAGTATTTACTGATGCAGATCTAGATAATGACTGCCATAAGAAATATTGTATTTTTAATTAACTTTGGTCTTATCACTGGTAGTACTACAACGCTATCAACATATAAGAGGGCATATCTTGCCTATCGTACTACCGCAAGTGATCGCCATTCTTATTCGTTATGATTACTATCGAAGTCAGGCAGATAGTATTATATGGCAGCTCGCATTTATAATTTTCATGGGCAGTTATGGTTGCAACATAGTTTCAAATTTAATTCAAGTCATAAAAAAGAAATCGAACTTAATCTTTAATAATAATCAGTCTTAATTGATGAATTAAACGATGAAATTATAACGTAGAAAAAAGTTCAGAATCGAATTAGAAAAAAGCAAGACTGATCTTAGAAGGAAAAGTTGATGAACGAACAAAAGAATTAGTCGATATAAATACAAATCTTGAAAAAGTAATTGAAAAAAAGGAGTTAGCCGAGAAAAGTCTGCAATATCTTGCTTATCATGATGAACTAACGGGATTGCCAAACAGAACATTATTAATTAATCGTATTAGATCACTCTATCGATGCCGCACAACGAGTAAAAAAAAATCGGAATTATATTTCTCGATCTTGACAGATTTAAGGCAATCAATGATAGTCTGGGACACACTATCGGTGATAAACTGATACAGGAAGTTTCCAGAAGGCTTAAAGATACATTGAGAAAAGAAGATACTATTTCTAGAAATGGCGGTGATGAATTTGTGGTCGTTATTCAGCGAATGAATAATGTTAATGAGGCCGTGCTTGTTGCTCAGAAGCTTATAGCCAGCATGACAGATATTTTTGTTATTGACTCACACAAAATTCATATTGGCGCAAGTATAGGGATAAGCGTTTATCCTGATGATGGTGATTCAGCGCTTGAGCTTCTTAGAGATGCTGATACAGCGATGTTCAGTGCCAAAAAAGCGGGCGGGAACAGATTGCAGTTTTATGATGAAAGCATGTCTAATAAATTACGAGCACGTCTGGTTCTTGAAAATGAATTGCATTATGCACTTGATCAGAAATGAATTCTTTATGGTGTATCAACCACAAGTTAACTGTATGACAGGAGAAACAGTTGGTTTTGAAGCATTGTTACGGTGGAATTGTGAGGCCTAGGTCTGATTGGGCCTAACCAATTTATCCGTTCTTGAAGAAACCGGATTAATCTATTCAGTCGGCGAATGGGTAATAAAAGAAGTTATAAATTTTATTCATTCTGGTCATGCTGGGATGCTCGGATCGCAGTAAATTTATCTGCGTTGCAATTTGGAGATATCGGTCTGATCGAGCTATATTACATGATGAAATTATGAGCGTACAGGAATTGATCCATCGAGAATTGAATTTGAAATTACTGAATCTTTACTCATAAATGATTTCGAAACTACAGAAAAATTTTTGGTTGAACTACATAAACTTGGATGCTCTATAGCTCTAGATGATTTTGGAACTGGCTATACCTCTATGAGTTATTTAACAAGATTGCCAATTGATAGTATAAAAGTCGATCAATGCTTTATTAGAGATATAGATACGAATCCAGGGCTAGAAAATATTGTTAAAGCAATTGTCAATATGAGTCAAAGCTTGGGATGAATAATGTATTTGAAGGAGTTGAAACAAAAGCAGGAATTGGATGTGGTTAAAAAATTAAATGGAGAAGTTATACAAGGGTATTTATTTAGCAAACCACTGAATATAGATGATTTCGTTCATGGTTAAACAAGGAGCTAGTCACTAAATCAGGCCTAATTATTTTTATATAAAAATTGCCCGTTTCCGTATGCGGCCCCCATTTCTGGCGAAAACATTGCTTTACATAACAAGAAATAATTGTTCCAATGTCTCACTCTTTCAATATCAATTTTATTCGGATAAATCTTTATGTATTTTTCCAGAAATTTGAATGCCATATATCCAGTGTTTTCCAGTAGTTCATGCCATTGATGAACCACGAGTTTGCTAAAGTAAAATTGCCAAAATCTCTTTTCAACGCATAAAATGGCAGAATTTTTCCGCCAGGAAAATACTTACCGATTAGTGTTTTAGTCGAACCAGGAATTTCAGGTATCAAATCCCGCGATATTATAAGATGATGAAACATGCGACCATTATCGTCTAATAGCTCGTCTATTATTCCGAAAAATTTCTATATTGTTAATATGTTCTAGTACTCCAACTGAGCAAACTACATTATATCGACCCTTGCCAAAAATTAGGCTGCTCTTTTTGTTAATTTCTCTCAAAAACACACGAAATCGCCTTGACGAAAGTAATCCGTCATTGATTTTTCATACGTTCAATTATAAACTCATATTGATCTTTGCTATGTGTTGTTGATGTAATTTTCTATCATATGTGTCAAGCTTTAATAAATATGATTCAAAATATCCAAATCCGCATCCGATATTGAGTAATTTTTCATCGCCTTTTATATCAATTTGGGTAATTAATTTAAATTTATCTATTTGTGCTTGCGCTAACGATTTGCTACTTCTAATGCATTCTCTGGATTTTCGTCAAAATATGCCATTGTATATGACATTGTTCTTTCATCGAGAAATAATTTAAAAATTGATATTCCTTGATCGTAGTGATTATCAGCCAACTCTTGCATCTAATGCTATCACCATTATTTACGTTTACTAATATTATTGTTGAAATGCTTATACTCTCTTGAGAAATATTGCTAAGTGTTTCTCGAATGAATCATTTTCATCTAGCTATATTTAAAAATATCTTCCTTATGTAAATGTTTATATGTATCTGTCAGCATTTAATTTATTACTCTATTCGAATTAGAGATAATTTTCTTATTATTATGATTAGTTTATGTGGGTATTTTATTTAGGATTGTATATCATAGATTAATATGTATCATGCCGAATGTTTCGTATTTTTTCTTAAGGCAATCACTGCATTTAACCCACCAAAGGCGAATGAATTTGACATCGCTATATTAATATCTTTTTCGCGTGACGTATTAGGAACATAATCAAGATCACATTTTTCATCTGCGGTAGTAAAGTTAGCTGTTGGCGGAATTATTCCGTGATGCATAGCCAATGTTGTAGCGATAAGCTCTAATGCGCTTGATGCACCCAGAGCATGCCCATGCATTGATTTTGTAGATGAAACAGCTAGTTGTTTTGCATGTTCACCAAAGACTCTCTTTATTGCCTCAGTTTCGGCTATATCATTTGCCTGTGTTCCGGTACCATGTGCATTGATATAGTCGACATCATTCGGATTTATATCTGCATGACTGTAATGCATTCTGTATTGCTTTCGTTATACCATCTACATCCGGGCGCGTGATGTGGCCCGCATCTGAAGTCATGCCATAACCAGAAATTTCTGCATATATGCTGAGCGCCACGGTTTTTTGCATGTTCTTCTGATTCCAGGACCAGCATGCCAGCGCCTTCACCTAATACGATACCGCTTCTGTCATGACAAAATGGTCGGCATGTATCATTAGACATTACTCGTAATGCTTCCCACGATTTTAGTAATCCATAGGTAAATGGTGCATCAGACGCACCAGCAATTGCAATGTCGACCATTCCTGATTGAATCATGCTGGCAGCCTGAATAATCGCATGCGCGCCTGATGCGCACGCACTTGCCAGTGAAAATGCAGGTCCTTTGATGCCACAGTGTATGCTTACCATACTGGCAGCAGCACTGGGCATACCTTTAGGTATTGTTAGCGGATGCGCACGGGTGCGTTGTTGTTTATAAAGCTGATCGTAAGTGGCTTCATCGGTATGTTTGCCGCCACAGCCGCTACCAATGATTGCAGCCGCATTTGTAATATCGGGTTCACCACAAGTCAGGCCTGCATCATTGATCGCAGCCTGTGCCGCGATCACTGCAAATTGAGAAAACCGATCGAGTATAGCGAGCTCATCATGAGTGAAATACTTGTTCGGGATCATAGTCAGGAACTGTCGCACCTAATGCTAATAGCTATACCCTGCATTAGCTGGAGTCAAAGTCCTGATAGCAGACTTCCCTGCCTTTAAATTTTCCCAAAACGCATCTAAGGTCGTACCAAACCCAGATACAGCGCCGAGACCAGTGATGACGACTCGACGCACGTTATTACTTAGCTCTCAGCAAGCAGATTGGAAATGGCCACATCAATATCATTAACCGTGACCAGCTTAGCGATCGCCTCATTTGGAACTTCGATATCAAACTCTTCTTCGAGCTCGTAAACAATATTGATGGCTTTCAAGGAATCGATGCCGAGACTGTCAAGTCTGGCATCGGGTGTGATGGTTTCTTTGTTGCGTTGTGTTGCTACGGCAATAGCATCGATGATTTTATCTAACAGCATGCCAGCCTCCAATATAATGCTAATAAATTCAACTAATTAGCATCAATAGCAAGACTATGATGCGGCTTGCCATCCATAGTCATTAGTATTGCATTGTTCCCCATACAGGTCCGAGAATACTACATTTATCTTGAGATGAAAATAATTATGATGTGACAATTTCATTAAATATAATGGGCTTGCATCAATCTAATATCAAATTTTATTAATATTAGCTAATAAGGCTATATTTTATTTGCCATTTTTAGTATTTTTAGGCATGATTAAGTCGTTACATTTCATTTTTAAGTGCGGGCTTATAATGAAAAACAATAATAAAAATGCCGGGTGATGCGCCAGTCGCAGAGATTGATGCACCAGACAGAATGAAATTAACAGGGAATTAAATTTTACTCAGCTTACGACCCGTTATGACCCCGAAATGAGCACCATCTGGTGCTGGATGCACCCCACTCCCCGGCCGTGCGTTAATGTTCGATTACTGGATGAAGTCTCACTGCTACAGGCGCAGCTTACCACCACATATAACAATCAGGATTCAGATACTGTCTGGCCATTTCGCCATCTGATCCTCGCATCGAAAATACCTGGCATCTACAGCCTCGGTGGTGACCTCGAGTTGTTCAGGCATTGCATTAATAACAACGATAAAAAATCTCTCGAAAACTATGCGCATAAATGCATAAATCTGCTGCATCAGAACATTAACAACCTTGAGCTACCTATCACCATGGTTGCACTGATCCAGGGCCAGGCGCTGGGCGGTGGGCTGGAAACCGCACTGTCATGTGACGTGATCATTGCCGAACGCGGTTCGCAGCTGGGTTTTCCTGAAATTTTGTTCAACTTGTTCCCGGGTATGGGTGCATACAACCTGCTGGCCAGGCGTATAGGGCCAAGCCTGGCTGAACGCATTATCTTAAGTGGCAAAATGTACAGTGCGGAAGAGTTTTACGACATGGGAATTGTGGATATCCTGGCCGATGCAGGTGATGGTGAAAAAGCAGTAGCAAAATATCTAAGCAGCCAGAACCAGTCACACAACACCATACGTGCGATGAAAAAAATCAGACAAATTGTTCATCCCATTACCCATGAAAGCCTGTCCGAAATTGTCGATATCTGGGTAGATGCAGCAATGTCGATCAGCAAAAAAGATATGGCTCGCCTTGAGCGCCTTCTGTATCTTCAAAAAGATCTGAAAACCCAGCAGACTCATTTGATTAA
>CAVRHW010000040.1:0-44738 GCA_963721085.1 uncultured Gammaproteobacteria bacterium | reverse complement strand
TATGTGTGGCACCGTTCGTTACGTATTACACCTGATACCGGTAGCTGCCAGTTACCAAAGGACTGGGTCATCGCGCACGTCGCCCAGGAAAGCGCGGCCGATCGCGCCGCCATCGAGTATGTGCTGGACGGCGATACGGAACTGCGGGCGGTGGAAGCGGAGCTGGCAGAAGCCGAGGAGGCCGATGACGGCGGGCAGCTGGCCACCCTGCACGGGCGCTACGAGACTATCGGCGGTTATGCGGCGCGCAGTCGCGCGGGCCAGTTGCTGCACGGCCTGGGTTTCAAGGCCGGCGACGAGGAACGTCCTGTGAGGGCATTTTCCGGCGGCTGGCGCGCGCGCTTTGCGCTGGCGCGGGCGCTGATGTGCCGCTCCGATCTGCTGCTGCTCGACGAGCCGACCAACCACCTGGACCTGGATGCGGTGATCTGGCTGGAAAACTGGCTGCAGGCCTATCCAGGCACGCTGTTGCTGATCTCGCACGACCGCGAGTTCCTGGACGCGGTGACCGGTCACTCGCGCACATCGAACACCAGCGCCTGACGCTGTACACGGGCAACTATTCGGCGTTCGAACGCCTGCGCGCCGCGCGCCTCGCCAACCAGCAGGCGCGAATACGAGAAACAGCAGCGCGAAGTCGCGCACATCCGCTCCTACATCGATCGCTTCCGCGCCAAGGCCACCAAGGCGCGGCAGGCGCAGAGCCGCCTGAAGGCGCTGGAGCGGATGGAGGAAATTGCGCCCGCGCATGTGGATTCGCCGTTCCATTTCGCCTTCCGCGCACCGGTTAAAACGCCCGGACCCCCTGCTGAAGCTGGAGGGCGCGGCAGCCGGCTATGCCGACACCGCGGTGGTGGCGACAGGTCAACTTCGGATTGTCGCCCGGCGATCGCATCGGGTTGCTCGGTCCCAACGGCGCCGGCAAGTCCACGCTCATCAAGCTGCTCGCCGGCGTGTTGCCGCCGCAGCAGGGCAAGCGCGCCACGGCTCGCGATCTGCAGCTCGGCTACTTCGCCCAGCACCAGCTGGAACAGCTGCATCCGCAGCATTCACCGCTGGAACATCTGCGCAGCTGGATGCGCAGGCGCGCGAACAGAACTGCGCGATCATCTCGGCGGCTTCGGCTTTTCCAGCGAGCAGGCACTGGCGCCCACCGCGCCGTTTTCCGGCGGGGAAAAATCCCGTCTGGCGCTGGCGATGGTGGTCTACCAGCGGCCCAACCTGTTATTGCTCGACGAACCGACCAATCATCTGGACCTGGAAATGCGCCAGGCACTGGCCCAGGCGTTGCAGGAGTATTCCGGCGCCATGCTGATCGTGTCGCACGATCGGCACTTGCTGCGCGTGAGCTGCGACACCTTATTAATAGTGCACAATAAATGCATTGAAGAATTCGACGGCAGCCTGGATGATTATCCCCGCTGGCTGAGCGAACACAACAGGCAAACCGGCCCCGAGGCTGACAGCGGCTCCGCGTCAACGCCGGGCAACACCGCGCCAGAAAAGACCGCAAACGCCTCGAAGCCGAGCAGCGCAAACAGCTACAACCCTTACGCAAAGAGGTCAGTCGCCTGGAAGCCGAGCTGGATACGCTGCACAGCCGCCAGAAACAGCTGGAGGCCCTGCTCGCCGATACCGAGATCTATGCTGAAGAAAACAAGACCAAACTGCAGAATCATTTGCGAGAAAAAGCCGACATAGACCAGCAGACCGAGGCCTGCGAAGAAGCCTGGCTGACTGCCAGCGAAGCGCTGGAAGTGGCACAGCGGGATCTAGAAAAGATTTAAAATCACAAGCTGAACCACAGAGAACGTTGACTAGAAAACTAAATAATTTTTCTGCGCAAGAACGAAAAGCTAGAAGCTGAACCACAGAGACACAGAGAACACGGAGTAAAAAATATTTATTTTTGTAAAACCACTGATCCATAATGCCACCTCAAAGCTACGGCAATTTGGCTTTTAACCAGAATCTTTTTTTCTCCGTGTTCTCTGTGCCTCTGTGGTTCAAGCTTTTAAGCTTTAAAAGCCTTTACTCAGCATTAAAACCAAACTCGCGGTCGTGGACATAGACCAGCTTGCAGTCTTCGAGGTATCTGGCGTCGTGGATGCGTCCGGCCTTGATGTAACCGGTGTCGCCCTGTTTCAGGATCACCGGCTCGCCTTCCGGGACCAGGCCTTCTGCGCCGCGGCTGAAATACTGGATCGCCATCCTGCCTTCGACCACCACGGTCATGTCATCCCCGGGATGCGAATGCGGCGGCTCCTCACTGCCGGCCTGCCAGCGCTCCAGCATGACATCCACCCCATACGGGTTGCCCGGGACAGTGGTGCGCACGGTAAAACCCGCCGGGGTATCGGGCGCGACCACGTGTTTTTGCCAGATTTCGCTGGTTTCGGAATTCACTTCGTTTGCGGGATGATCCTGATTCATGACGGTATCTCGGTATATGGCAAAAAGAGGCCAGCAAGAATATACCGGCCACCCTTCAATATAAAGGCCTGCATTTGCTTAAATACCGGCCAAATCGCCACTGACGGGTTGTTTTTGCACGATATAGCACCATCTATCGCGTATTCGGAACAAATCTGGTTTATAATTCGCCCGCGCTAACTCGCGGGTTCAATTGCTAGATCAACCCAGGCCTGAATTAGATATATCTGTACCAGACCAGCACGAGTTTTCAGGGACGCGAACAAACGGGCAGCCTCAATACAATCCCTCACAGCATTAGCAGGCACGCGAAAGCTTGTGCAGAGGGTTTTATTCACATTTTCAATGCCTTAGGCATTGGCAATGATGGCAGCCAGACACCGAGTGGTCACCAGACCACTAACGAACACTACATATTTTAGAGTATTGAAACATGACTGACTTAGCCAAATATCGCAACATAGGTATTTTCGCTCACGTGGATGCCGGCAAAACCACGACCACGGAACGTATTCTCAAGCTGACCGGCAAAATCCATAAGACTGGGCGAGGTGCACGAGGGCGAAGCCACCACCGACTTCATGGATCAGGAACGCGAGCGCGGCATCACCATTCAGTCCGCTGCGACCTCCTGCTACTGGAACGACCACCGCTTCAACATCATCGACACCCCCGGACACGTGGACTTCACCATCGAAGTGTATCGTTCGCTGAAAGTGCTCGACGGCGGTATCGGCGTGTTCTGCGGCTCCGGCGGCGTGGAGCCTCAGTCCGAAACCAACTGGCGCTATGCCAACGACTCTGAAGTCGCACGCGTTATTTTCGTCAACAAGCTCGACCGCACTGGGCGCGGATTTCTATCGCGTGGTCGAGCAGGTCAAGAACGTGCTGGGCGCCATGCCGCTGGTCATGGTGCTGCCGATCGGTATCGAAGAAGACAAATTCTCGGGCGTCGTCGACCTGCTCACGCGCAAAGCCTGGGTCTGGGACGATTCCGGCGACCCACTGAACTACGCCATCCAGGAACCACCGGCCGACATGGCCGATCTGGTCGAAGAATGGCGCGAAAAACTGATCGAAACCGCGGTCGAGCAGGACGACGACGTCATGGAGCAGTACCTGGAAGGCAAAGAACCGTCGATCGAAGACCTCATGCGCTGCATCCGCAAGGGCACGATCGCGCTCGATTTCTTCCCGACCTATTGCGGTTCCGCGTTCAAGAACAAGGGCATGCAGCTGGTACTGAATGCCGTGGTCGATTATCTGCCCAACCCGACCGAAGTCACACCGCAGCCGGAAGTGGACCTGGAAGGTAACGAAACCGGCAAGTTCGCCATCGTCGATCCCGACCGAACCGCTGCGCGCGCTGGCGTTCAAGATCATGGACGACCGCTTACGGCGCCCTGACCTTTATTCGCATCTACTCCGGCAAGCTGGAAAAAGGCTCCACGCGTGCTCAATACCTTCACCGGCAAGACCGAGCGTATCGGCCGTATCGTGGAAATGCACGCCGACGAACGCGTAGGAACTCGAGCAGCGCCCAGGCCGGTGACATCGTCGCCGTCATCGGCATGAAGAACGTGCAGACCGGCCACACCCTGTGTGATCCCAAGTATCCCGGCGACCCTGGAACCGATGGTGTTCCCTGATCCGGTCATCTCGATCGCGGTGGCGCCGAAAGACAAGGGCGCCGCCGAGAAAATGGGTATTGCCATCGGCAAGATGATCAAGGAAGACCCTTCGTTCCGCGTGGAGACCGACGAGGACAGCGGCGAGACCATTCTCAAGGGCATGGGCGAACTGCACCTCGACATCAAGATCGACATCCTGCGCCGTACCCACGGCGTTGATGTCACGGTCGGCAAACCGCAGGTGGCCTACCGCGAAACCATCACCCAGCGCGTCGAAGACAGCTACACCCACAAGAAACAGACCGGTGGTTCCGGGTCAGTTCGCGAAAATTGATTATGTGATCGAGCCGGGCGAACCGGGCAGCGGCTATGTGTTCGAATCCGCCGTGACCGGCGGTAACGTGCCACGCGAATTCTGGCCTGCAGTACGACAAGGGCTTTGCAGAAGAGCATGGACAGCGGCGTGCTCGCAGGCTTACCCCTGCCTGGACTTCAAGGTCACCCTGATGGACGGTAGCTTCCACCCGGTGGACTCATCGGCCATCGCCTACGAACTGGCAGCCGCGCGCCGGCTATCGCCAGACCATGCCGAAGGCCGGCCCGCAGCTGATGGAACCGATCATGAAAGTTGACGTGTTCACTCCGGAAGATAACGTCGGTGACGTGATCGGCGACCTCAACCGTCGCCGTGGCATGATCAAGTCACAGGAGCCGAGCTCAACCGGTGTTCGCATCAAGGCCGAGTGTCCGCTGAGCGAAATGTTCGGTTACATCGGTGATCTGCGCACCATGACTTCGGGTCGTGGCCAGTTCTCCATGGAATTCCTGCACTACCTGCCCTGCCCACGCAATGTGTCCGAGCAGGTTATCAAGGAAGCCAAGGAACGCGAAGCTGCTGCTGCGAAAAAGTAACAGCTTTTTTCGAAGCACAAAAAAAGGCCGGGAAACCGGCCTTTTTTATTGCACAGCATTATCAATCTGTCAGTAGCACCCCACCTCTTCGGAACTTTTCAAAACCAGAAAAATCATATTTTTGCCGCCTGAATACAAGGCGCGCGAGTGGCACTTTCAACTATGAAACCCCGGCTTTATGCGAGGAGGGTATTATCATGACAGAAAATACTCCACATACAAAAAGAAACATCATCGTATCCGTTCTGGTGATCGCGCTGTTCATCGCAGTGGGTGTCCAGGCCTGGTTCATGATTGGCATGAAAAAGCAGCTGGACGCAATGCACACTGCAATCGATCCGTTCTCAAACACGGTGGCGAGCGCCAATACCAGCCCACCACCGGCTATCACGCAGCAGCAAAACCAGAATTCAAATTCATCTTCTGGTTCGCAAAACAACGCGTCGCCTTTTAATAGCAATATCTTTGGACAGAATTTGGGCGCTGGCAACTGGAATCCCGCACAACAGTTCGAACAAATGCGTCGTGAAATGAATAACATGATGAACCAGGCTTTTAGTAACTTAAACACTAACGGGAATTTTCAAAGCATTTTCAATAGTAGCATCCCGTCTTCTCCAGATATAAAAATACAGGATGAAGGCAAGAAATATCAGGTACTGGTCAACTTGCCTGGTGCCGATAAAAACGATATATCGGTGTCGCTGAACCATAATGTGCTGACAATATCAGGACAGCAAAAACATCAGCAAAGCAGGACTGATAAAAATGGACACACCATTTTTCAAAGCCAGCAAACAGCTTCTTTCTCGCGCAGCGTATCACTGCCTGGTGATGTCAAACCCGGGAGCATGCATACTAAATTCGATAACAACATACTCAAAATTACTATCACAAAAGCAGCCTGACATCGGATGTCAGGGCTGTTGTGTGTGAATACAACGCCAGCCTTATTTACGAGTCAGAGGCAGGTTTTCGAAATGGATACCTTCCCAGCCGGTTTTCATAAACTGCCGTATATTTGAATGGTTATCGCTCGCCGGGTGCTGCAACACATCAACGCGGTAATAATCACCAAAACATTGCAGCGTCTGCAATTGTGTGAAGCCGTGAAGCTGGGCAAATGCGAATATCTTGCACGAGCCAGAGTTCTCACCCGCCTGATTGACCAGATCGCCATTTTGAAAACTGACCGGTGTGAAATCGTATTCCGTCTCGATGAGGCTAATTACTTCAGAAAATTCGAGCTTATCGGCTTGAGTATCAATGATTGCAAGTAGTTCGTTCAGGGTCATCGTTATATAATCCAGAGCTGTGTATAACAAAAAAAGGCCGGAGACCCGGCCTTTTTTATTGAGTGGTACATCTGTTACTTCGCAGGCATTTCCGGAGCCGCTTCGGGCTTCACGTCTACTGGCTGCGTGGTTTTTTCTGGTACTTGATCGCCTGTGGCAGCCGGCTCAGCAGGTGCGCTGGCAGCATCACTGCTACAGGCCCAGCCCCAGGACTCAAGCTTGGCAACAAAGGCTTTGGCTTTTGCTTCGCAGTAACCCTGTTCACTTTGTGCATTCCATAAAACCTTGCTGCTCTTGTCTTCATCAGGCTTGTTATATATAACCTTACACGGAACCGGGCTCTCGCCCGCGGTTTCAATCTTGACTTCACGCGTCATATTGCCGTGCTTGCAGCTCCAGGAATTCGCATAACTCGCTACGGGCACCAAAATCAGCCCCAGCACTACAGCACTCAAACTATACTTGAATTGACTCATTTGTTCCTGTCCTCCGTTATTCGCTAACCAACATTGTGTCACCCGGAATCACGCCTGCAGGTGATGCTGCGAAGAATAGCAGATACGGCACAAAAGCGTCGATCTGTTCCGTGATTTTTTATTGCCGAGCAGGAAAAATCTTCATAATCATGCACTTTAGATTAAAAACCCCTTTCCAAATCGTCGAATTCGCGGTAAACATAGGCCATACTAGCCATATACAAACGTGATCAGCCATGGCAAACAAGAAAAAAATAAACCCTCCACCAATTGAATCTTTTCAGTTCCACAGTGGCCGGGTACTCGTCGGAAAATACGAAGTTCTGGACCTGCTAGGCGCTGGCTGGGAAGGTGAGGTTTACCGTGTCCGTGAAATTCATACCGATATTATTCGCACCGCCAAGTTTTTTTTCCCGCAAAGGAACGAGAAAGACAAGGCCCTGCTCTTTTATGCCCGAAAACTGCACAAGCTACATCAGTGCCCGGTCGTTATCCAGTATCATACCCAGGAAAAAATTATCATTCGAGGTATGCCGGTATCATTTCTTATTTCAGAATATGTTGAAGGTGAATTGCTCAGTGCATTTCTACAGCGTCAGCCAGGAAAAAAACTTCCCCCTTATGTTGCCCTGCATTTATTGCACGCCATGGCCGCGGGCATTGAAACCATTCATGCACTCGGTGAGTACCACGGTGATCTTCACTCCGAAAATATTATTGTCGAGCGCTTTGGCCTGAAGTTCGATCTCAAATTGCTGGACCTGTTTCACTGGGGCGCTCCCAGCAAGGCCAATATTCATGATGATGTCTGCAATATGATACGCATCTTTTATGACACACTGGGTGGTGCCAAAACCTATGCCAGGCAACCACCTGAAGTCAAAGCTATTGTCTGTGGCCTCAAACGATCACTGATCCTGAAAAAGTTTCGTTCAGCTGGGCAGCTTAAGCATTATCTTGAAACAATCGAACTCAGCTGAACTGACCTGACTAAATAATAATTAAAATGCCTGACATAAACGACAAAACTATCATCTACACAGATGAGGACCAGGTCCAGCCGATTTTGCATACGCTTGCGTTTGGCACCGCCTGCGCGTTTACTGTTAAGGCTGCAAACAAGGAAACACGTAACGAAGACAGTATTGCGCTGATTCCATTTGATAAACATCGCGGTATTATTGTGGTGGCAGATGGCGTCGGTGGTCATGCCAAAGGCGGTGATGCCTCACAAATTGCAGTACATGCGCTCGACAAAGCAATAAGAGAATATGGCGAGAGCAATGGTGACCTGCGCGATGCAATATTACGTGGCATTGATAATGCTAACGAACAGATTCTTGCCATGCAGTCAGGCTCTGCAACGACTATCGTCATCGCCGAAATTATCGGTGACCAGATCCGCAGTTATCATGCCGGTGATTCGGTAGCACTGATTACCGGCCAGCGTGGCAAGCTTAAATATCAGACCATTGCACATTCACCCGTAGGGTATGCAGTGGAATCGGGCATGCTCAACGAAGCGCAGGCAATGTCCTCGGATGAACGTCATCTGGTTTCAAACATTGTCGGCTGCAATGACATGCGTATTGAAATCGGGCCGCAATTGTCACTGGCAAAACACGACACCGTATTGCTTTGCAGTGATGGCGCTACCGATAACCTGATGATTGACGAAATAGTCGAGCATATACGAAAAGGCAGCCTGCTCGATGCCAGCCAGTATTTACTGCACACCTGCCTGGAAAGAATGCAGCAGGCCGACGGGCATATTGATGATCTCAGCGTCGTGCTGTTCCGGCGCACGGTATAAACTTTATTCGCCGAGCAACGGGCGCTAAACTACTGAATACTGGTCTTTCGGGCCGGAAATGTCCCGCCTCCCCCCACAGACTGATTGCAATATTCGTTCAAAAACAACAAAATACGCGCTCCCAATTTCAGCGTACCAGGCATTGCGCTTAGGTACTGATATTACTAACTTTATCTGAGGACTACCATGAAACTGATACTTTTAGGCGCACCCGGCGCCGGCAAGGGCACTGTCGCCAAGCTTCTCACCAAAATCGATGGCTCTGTCCAGATCTCCACCGGTGATATTCTGCGTGGCGCTGTGGCTGCAGGCACCGAACTGGGCAAAAAAGCTGAAGCGGCTATGAAGGCCGGTGACCTGGTCTCCGACGATCTGATCATGGGCATCATGGGCGAGCGTCTGAAAGAAGACGACTGCAAGGCTGGCTATTTGCTCGACGGCTTCCCACGCACCATTCCACAGGCTGAAGCACTAAAAGTACTGCTGGAAAAAATGGGTGAAAAGCTGGACTGTGCAGTAGAAATCGCTGTACCACGCGAAGTCATCCTGGACCGTCTGACCACCCGCCGTACCTGTACTGGCTGTGGTGAGATTTACAACGTCAAATCCAATCCGCCAAAAGTCGAAGGCGTTTGCGACAAATGTGGCGAACCTGTTGTTCAGCGCGATGACGAAACCGAAGAAGCGATCAGCAACCGTCTTAATGTTTATAACAAGCAGACTGCACCGCTGGTCGATTTTTACAAAAACGAAGGCTTGCTGTTATCCGTAAATGCGACCTCGTCGGATGCTGTTATTGATGCTATCAAGAAAAAACTCGGCATTTAATCCCGCGTTTTAATGACAGAAGCTCTGATTTAGACAGGGCTTCCGCGCACATGGATGTGCAGCCATTTTCAGTGGCTGAAAACATTGAAAATGAAGAAAACCTGTAATAAGCAAAGCCGGCGCTTTATAAGCGCCGGCTTTTTTATCGCAATATAAAAGAGTGGTACCTTACTGTCTGGATTTTGCTTCCTGCATTAATTTCAATGCATCTGCGCCTTTTATTCCCAGCGTTTTTATCTGTCCAACCACCATATCCACATCTGTTGGAAAACATCCCGGAAATACTTTTCTCCAGTTTTCAATAGCAAGCTCTGGTTCACCTGATGCTTCGTATTCAATTGCATAACTGGCCAGCTTGTAAGCTGCTTTAAAAAACAGCATCGCTTTCACCAGGTTTTCTATATCACGCAGGCCCTCTACATCGAATTCAAGATTGGCCGGGTCATGTTTCTTGTATACCGTCTCCAGCATGCCTGATTTAAAAACGTGGCAAAGCGCGCCCTGATAATCATTGATAACATAATTATCAACCGCTTCTTTAACCAGCAGCTCTATATAATAGTCATCAAAATAATTACCGTTGGCATGATTCCAGGCCTTAACCATCCTGATCAGCGGAATCAGCTTACCTTTGTGAAGGCTGTTAGTTTTCGCCAGCGCTTCATTGTAGGCCGCATTATTATATTGAGCCCACTCCATCAGGTTAATAGATGGAACCATGTATGATTTAGATTCGGTAATAAAACCAGGCTGTATACTAAGTGTAAAATCATTAAATTGAACAAGAACGGCATTTCTTGCTGTTGACAAAGTAGCGCTGTCATACCGGTCTTTGAGTGTAACCAGTAGTTTATCAATCAGGTCCGCGGGCCAAAAACGAGTTTTATGCTCTTCCTTAAACAACACATACATATCAATTGTACAGCCATCAAGCGGTGATACCAGCGTCCTACGCGCAAACGCACCTGGCAGCACCGTAGAGAAGGTAGAAATATACTGCCCCAGTAAAGTCTCGATCTCTGCCTGTTTGCTGGCTATTGCCGTGTACTCACCCAACGGTAATTCAATTTTTGCTGACAGTAGCGCGAATGCATCATTCACATTTAATTGCAGCATATTACTCATATTGGCCTGTCTTTCATTTTTACATAGCATACCGGCAGGTCTGCCCGATACATAAGTATGCGCTAATGTGCGCAATTGGTATAGAGAATCACAGCTGCCAGACTTACCGGCGGTGCAGAATCACCGACAAAACCAGCCATTTTGCCACTCCAGCTACGGCGGAAAAGCCTGGAATGACTGCGGCAGCCCAAATTAACTTGAGCAACGCATAATACGTCACCTGCCCGATATCTTCCATCGGCTAGTGTCATTATTCAGAAATGGCCTGCCAAAAAATAAGATTTGCAGAAGTTTTTACATGCTCTATACTCAAAACGGGCTAATTGCCTGAATAACAAGAATTTATTCGTACAGGTGACGAACCAGAATAAGCAAATTTAAACATTGCATGATCATAAATATCATGCATCCGCGCAGCATGACATACTTATTATGAATGATCTTACGATAATCCTGTGGATGTCAGTTGGCATACAATGCCTTGCCGTAGTGCTGGCGCTGCGCCTGATTCCGCTTACCGGCCGCGCCTTTGCATGGATCATTCTGTCAACCGCATTTCTATTGATGGCTACACGCCGTGCACTGGATCTGCTCTACCAGCGTGGCGCCATTTCACACTCCTGGATCCATACTCTCTCAACCGAATCAGTAGCACTTGTTATTTCAATACTGATACTGAGCGGCATCATACTGATACGTAAAATATTTATTCAGCAACGCAAAGATGCACAAACTGTAAGAACATTATCTGCGGCTATGGAGCAGAATCCCGGCGTTACTATTATCATCAATACAAAAGGAGAAATTGAGTACGTTAACTCAGCGTACTGCATGTTATCAGGCAAACACAAACATGAGCTGATTGGCACCCTCCCTGATATCCTCAATCCGGCACTTGCAGATGAAACTAACCTGGCTGATATCTGGCAGACTCTAAATTCCGGGAAAGCCTGGCAAGGCGAGGTTTATAATAAATATCAGGATGACTATATCCGTTGGGAAACTACACATATTTCCCCTGTAAAAACATCAGACGATGAAGTCGCTCATTATATAATCCTGCAGGAAGATATCACGCAACAACGAGAGCAGCGTGAGCAACTTGAATATATGGCCATGCATGACTCGCTTACTGAGTTGCCAAATCGCGCTCTATTTAACGATCGTCTAAACCATGCATTATCTGCAGCTTCACGTGACAAAAAACCATTAGCAGTCATGCTGATGGATCTGAATAATTTCAAAGAAATTAACGATTCCATGGGCCACCATATCGGTGATGAAATCCTGAAAGAAATTGCCTCTCGTCTACTTGAAATCGTTCGCGGTGGTGATACGGTCGCTCGTATGGGCGGCGATGAATTTTTACTGCTCCTGCCCGAAGCCGATTCACATAAACAAGCTCATTACGTCGACCGTATTTCCTCCGTACTTCAGAAACCGTTTATTGTCGGCGAACGCAGTTTTGAAATTGAGGCCAGTGTCGGCCTGGCTGTATATCCCGAAGATGGAGAAGAACCTGAAATATTGATCAAACATGCTGATGTTGCCATGTATGCAGCTAAAAAGACTAGCGATATGTGCAAACGCTATGACATAAGTCTTGATCATGAAAACTATGCACGGCAGGAACTTTCCCATTCAATGCGTGCAGCTCTAGAAACCGACCAGTTTGTGCTGCATTATCAACCCATAGTCAATTTTCAGACAGCAGAAATTGACAGTGTAGAGGTACTCGTTCGCTGGAACCACCCTGACAGAGGACTGCTGTACCCGGAGAGCTTTATTCCCCTCTCGGAACAAACCTACCAAATCAGCAAAATAACACAGTGGGTGATCAAGCATGCATTTAAACAACTGGCTGCATGGAACGAACAGGGCATAAAACTGGGCGTCTCAATAAATATATCTGCACATGACCTGCTGGAGTTAAACTTACCTGAACTGATCAAAGATAAAATTGCTGAACACAATCTGGATCCGTCACAAATTACGATTGAACTGACTGAAAGCACCTTGATGATCCATGTCTACAAAACCCTGAGCAATCTACAAAAAATAAAGAATATGGGCGTTAAAATATACATTGATGACTTCGGTACAGGCTACTCATCATTGCAATACCTGAAGCGCTTTCCGGTCACCGGTCTGAAGATCGATAAAAGTTTTGTTTTAAATATGACCCAGAATGACAATGATGCGATTATCGTTCGATCGACAATCGATCTTGCACATAACATGGGGCTGAGCGTTGTTGCAGAAGGTATCGAGAGGCAGCTGGCATACGACGTTCTGGAAATTCTGGGCTGTGACAATGGACAGGGGTACCTGCTCGCCAAACCCATGAGCGCGGAAGACCTGATTGACTGGCTGTGCAGCTGGCAGGCTCAAAGCCACCGGACTGGTGTGCGCCCACTGAAAGTTACCAACCGCTCAGGCACCTGAACTGGGCAACAAAGTTTTAACGTAAAACCATACTGGCCACTAAAATGCTGGAAGCATGAATACCCGGCTGAATAGCCCGGCTAAACTGGAGCCAGTCTCGATGTTTATATGAGAGTTATTCACACACGCAATTACGCCCTTTCTTTTTGGCACGGTAAAGCGCCTTATCCGCCAGCTTCAAAATATCCCACGGTGAATCAACCGGGCCGGCAGAGTCAGCCACTCCAGCAGACACAGTGACCTGTACCGTTCGCCGCCTGTCTGTCTTTTTATTCAGCTTTCCAGCATTGTTTCGTCTATTAGCCCGGTTGATGACAAAAGGCGTATTGGCAATCGACTCGCGCAATGAATCCAGATGTACAATTGCCTCCTCGGCGCTCTTGCCACTAAACACGATGGTAAATTCTTCACCGCCGTAGCGAAATGCTGAGCCACCGCCCGTCACTTTTTTCAGGCGAGCCGATATCATACGCAACACTGCATCGCCGGCGTCATGGCCGTAGTTATCATTGAATTTTTTGAAATGATCCACGTCCAGCATGGCCAACGCATAGCTGCCACCGATCTTCTGCAGTTTTTCCCGAAGCGCACGTCGTCCCGGCAACTCGGTCAGCTCGTCCAGATAGGCCATGCGCCAGGATTCCTGTAACACTGCATACAGACACATGAGCAGCGCAATGCTGCTGAACACATTCAGGCTACGGTCCGATCCACCAAAATGCAGTTGCGTCACCAGCATGATCAGCACACCCAGCCCGGCGCTGGTCTGTGTTGAAGGTCGCGTGGCGTACACGATCAGCATGGCGATCATCATCACGACTGAAATATAGATAATCGACTGTGGCTGCGTCGTCCAGTCAAAATAACGCGCAGGCAGCCAGTCGCTGAACAACAAATGCGACAACCAGTCCGGTTGCCATTGCACCATCGCGATGGCAAATACCAGAGAAACAAGCAGCGCCAGATGCATTGGTAATGCGCGCAGCGTGACCACGCCTCTGTCCGGAAACAGCGTCAACAAAACAAGCAGAGAGGGCACCAGCATTGACAACATCGCATATGCCATCCGCGAATCCGCCCATTCCATGCCAAGAACAATATTCACAACGATGACCAGCAAGGCGTAAAAAAATACGTGACTGCGGCTGAAATGAAATGCCAGGCCAACAACAAGAATGGCCAGCACTACGGGTAAAAAGATAACCGCATTAAGAACTGGCTGCGGCAGAAACGAATAGTGACGATAGCCATAGATCGACAAGATCAGTAACACCAGTATGGGAATAAGACTCTTGAAAATTTTCATACCAGGGTAGCAACGAAGCGTTATGGCAAAGAGTGAATCATCGGCAAGGATGTCAGATTTACGATTCAGTGTCTACGTTTTAGATAAATGAGCCTTTCACGTTTTTACACAGTCTTTTAAACACCGTCTAAGTAATGGCATGGTTCATGCTGACATCCATATCTGTTGTTTAAGAAAGCGATAGGTGAATAGTTCAACTACACTAATGGCAATGACATTGCATCAGATCAGGATATTAGAGTATGCTGGTTATCTGGCATGAGTAAATCATCTGCTGGCAGGTATAAGTAGCTATCTGCGTTATTCAAGTACTGAGTTTCGGACTACAAAAGGATTACATCATGACCAAACCCAGGTCTACGCCAAAAGCAAAATCATCAAAGGCCAAATCGACGGCAAAAAGCAGACCGCAACTACCCAAAGCACCAACCGGCATTCCGGGACTCGATGAGATCACCGGCGGTGGCTTACCCAAAGGCCGACCGACACTTGTGTGCGGCGGCACGGGCTGTGGCAAAACGCTGCTGGCGATGGAGTTCCTGGTGCGCGGTGCGACCGAGTTCGACGAACCGGGCGTGTTCATGGCGTTCGAAGAAAACATTCAGGACCTGACCCAGAACGTTGCTTCGCTTGGTTTTGATTTAAAAGAACTGATCGCGCGCAAAAAGCTGGTGGTGGATTTTGTTTCTATCGAGCCCAGCGAGATCGAAGAAAGCGGTGAATACGATCTGGAAGGATTGTTTATCCGCCTGGGCGCAGCCATCGATGCCATCGGTGCCAAACGCGTGGTGCTGGATACCGTCGAGACACTGTTTGCTGGTTTGCCCAACCCGCTGATCCTGCGCGCCGAACTGCGCCGTCTGTTTCGCTGGCTGAAAGACAAAGGTGTGACCGCCATCATCACCGGCGAACGCGGCGACGGCACGCTGACGCGCGAAGGGCTGGAAGAGTATGTTTCCGACTGCGTGATCGTGCTCGATCACCGCGTCAATGAACAGGCCTCCGCGCGACGCCTGCGCGTGGTCAAGTATCGCGGCTCCACCCATGGTACCAACGAGTATCCGTTCCTGATCGACGAAGATGGCTTTTCGGTGCTGCCGGTCACCTCGTCGGGGCTGGACCATATCGCCTCCAGCGAGCGAGTTTCCAGCGGCATCGCGCATCTTGATGAGATGCTCGGCGGCAAGGGCTACTTCCGCGGCAGCAGCATACTGGTCTCTGGTACAGCGGGCACCGGCAAGAGCAGCCTGGCCGCACACTTTACCGATGCCGCCTGCCGTCGCGGTGAACGTGTGCTGTATTTTTCCTTCGAAGAATCGCCCGACCAGATCGTGCGCAACATGCGTTCCATCGGCATTGACCTGCAACCCTGGGTGAAGAAAGGTCTGCTCCAGTTTCATGCGACACGCCCCTCGGAAACCGGCCTGGAAATGCATCTCATCAATACGCACAAAGCGGTCAGATCATTCGAACCGCAGGTGGTGATCATGGACCCGTTGAGCGCCTTCGGTTTCGGCAACAACAGGATCGAAGTTAAATCGATGCTGATACGGCTGATTGATTTTCTGAAAATGCATAAGATCACCGGCCTGTTCACCAATCTGACATTAGGTGGTGGCGCGCTCGAGCAAACCGACGTCTATATTTCATCATTGATCGATACCTGGTTGTTGCTGCGTAATATCGACAAAGGCGATGAACGCAATCGCGGCCTGTCCATCCTCAAATCGCGCGGCATGGCGCATTCGAACCAGATACGCGAATTCCTGCTCACCGATCACGGCATCGAGTTGCGCGATATTCATGTCGCTCAGGACAAAACGGAGAAAGCGGAAGTCAGTCGCAAAACGAATGCAAAGTCGAGCAAACGGAAAAGAGGTGTTCAATGAAAGCGAAGTCGCCTCGATCTGCACAAAAGGGAGACAAGCAGGCGCCGGGCCATTATGTTCTAAAACTGTACGTTGCCGGGCAGTCGCCGAAATCTGTTAACGCGATCGCCAATCTCAAAAAGATCTGCGACGACAATCTGCATGGACGCTATGAACTGGAAGTGATCGATCTCTACCAGCAGCCGCAACTGGCACAGGGTGACCAGATCATCGCCGTGCCGACACTCATCAGAAAACTCCCGCCCCCGTTGCGTCGTATCATCGGTGACCTGTCAGACACCGCGCGCGTACTGGTGGGGCTGGATATAAAGAAAGAAACCTGATGCCCAAAAAGCCGACAAGCCAGCAACTTCTTGCGGAAAACGCGGAGCTGCGCGCCCGGCTGAATGAAGCTGAAGAGACGCTACGCGCCATTCGCGACGGTGAGGTCGACGCCCTGGTTGTATCGGGTGCCGAAGGCGAGAACATTCTTGACCTGAAAGGGGGCCAGGAGCCCTACCGCATCATGGTCGAGGCGATGATGAATGATGGGGCTGTCATGCTGGCGGTGGATGGTAGCATCCTCTACTCCAACCAACGTTTTGCCGACTGGGTCAAGGTGCCCTCCGGACAGATCGTCGGGCAGCCACTGCAGGGGATGCTCGCCGAGCAGCATCGAAAAAAGTTCGATACGATGCTTGTTCAGGGAGCGAAAGGTAGCGTCCGTGAAACGCTAACGCTGCAGGCGACCGACGGCATGCAGATACCCGCCCTGTTCTCCATGTCTCCCCTGCCGCAAAGCGAAGGCAAGGCCATCTCCGTCGTCATCGCGGACCTGAGCGAGGTGATTGCTGCCACCGAGACTCGCTCGCGGCTGGCGCTTATCATCGAGTCATCCGAAGACGCCATCGTCTCTACCAGGCTCGACGGGACGGTAGAAAGCTGGAACCGGGCGGCCGAAAAACTCTACGGCTACACCGCCAAAGAAGCGATTGGCCAGCCCATCGACGACCTTATTGTCCCACCCGAACACACCAGTGAAATGGTGCACGAACTCGAAAGTATCCGGCTGGGGAAGCGCTCGCTGCTAGAGGACGCCGTGCGCCTGCGCAAGGATGGAACCAGGCTCGATGTCTCGATCAAGGCATCGCCCATCCTTGATGCTAACAACAAGGTTATAGGCGCTTCTATCAACTCGCGGGATATCACCGAGCGCAAGGCTAGCGAACTGGCTCTGCAAAAAAAAGATAAGCAATTATCTGAAGCATTGAGCATCGCTCGAATAGGCTACTGGGAATATGAATACGCCACGGATGAATTTCTGTTTAACGACCAATATTATTCGTTGCATAAAATAACAGTAGCGGATGCTGGAGGCTACCGAGTTTCCTCTTCGGATTTTGCCAGTCGCTATGTTCATCCTGAAGACACGTACATGGTGGGCCACCATGTTCGACTGGCTTCAGAAACCAGTGACCCGGATTATTCTGTTCTGACCCAGGCTCGTTTTTTAAGCGGGGAAGGAGAAGTATTCTGGATGGAGATCCGTTTCAGAATCCAGAAGGATCAGCACGGTAACACCGTTCGGCTGATTGGTATCAACCAGGACATCACCGAGCACAAGCAGGCTGAACTTGACCTGCTCTGGAAAACGGCATTTTTCGAGGCGCTGGTGAAAACTTCGGAAGACGGTATACTCGTAGTCGATGCTCAAGGCAGAAAGATCCTGCAAAACCAGCGCTTTAACGACCTGTTCAGTATTCCGGAAGATATTGCGGTGGATATCAATGACAGCCCGCAACTGCAGTTTGTTATAAACCAGGTTGTCGATACCAAACAATTTGGTGACAAGGTGCACCATCTCTACGAACATCCGGAGGAGACTTCACATGACGAATTCGCTCTGAAGGATGGCACCATCCTTCAGCGCTATTCAGCGCCGGTGGTCGGTAGCGATGGTCATTCCTATGGTCGTATCTGGATATTCCATGACATCACCACGAGCAGACTGGCGGAACTAAAATTACTCGAAAGCGAACGGCGTTTCAGCGACCTGCTGGGAAATGTGCAACTGGTTTCGATAATGCTGGATCGTGACTCGCGAATCACCTACTGCAATGATTACCTGCTGCGTCTGACAGGATGGAAACGCGAGGAAGTCATGGGCAAAAGCTGGTGGGATATTTTTGTGCCGCCTGATCTGCGTTCTATGGAAGACACTTTTTTTACGAACCTGCTCGACGAGCAGCCCGAAACGCTGCATCACAAAAACGATATCATGACCCGTTCGGGCGAACGTCGGCTGATACGCTGGAACAATTCTGTGTTGCACTCGGCAACCGGTGAAGTGACCGGAATAGCAAGTATCGGTGAGGACATCACTGAACGCGAGAAAGCGGCAGCCAGTATCAAATATCTCAACCGGGTACTCTCAATGCTGAGCGGCATCAACGCGCTGATTGTACACGCGAAAGACCGCGAAGAGTTATTCAGAGAAACATGCAACATTGCAACTGAGGCAGGCGGCTTCCGCATGGCCATGATCGTTATCCTGGAGCGTGACACAATGTTGCCAGTCTCAATCACATCGGCAGGAAAGAATGAGGAACTTCTGTCAGAAATCAAAAACATAATGTCAACCCGTGCAGGCATGCAAAAGACCATGGTTGCGCAGGCAATTAGAGAGAAAAAGGCCCTAATATCAAATGATACCCAAAAAGATCCCCGGCTCTTAACAGGTAAACACTACGCTGCAGCGGGGGTAAACTCAATGATAGTGTTACCGCTGATCATCGCGGGTGAAGCAGTAGGCATACTTGCACTTTACGCCAGTGAGATTAATTTCTTTCAGAAAGACGAGATGAAATTGCTGACCGAGCTGGCTAACGACATCGCATACGCGATCGATCACATCGAAAAGCAGGAGCGACTCAATTATCTCGCCTACTATGATGTACTCACCGGTCTTGCAAACCGCAGCCTGTTTTTCGATCGAACAACGCAATATATACACAGCGCAAGCAATAGCGGACACAAGCTTGCGATAGGCCTGATCGACCTGGAACGCTTCAAGAACATCAACGACAGCTTCGGTCGCTCAACCGGCGATGCACTGCTGAAACAGGTGGCGGAGTGGCTGACACACGAAATGGGAGACGCCAATCTGCTGGCACGTTTCGACGCAGACCATTTTGTCATCGTGCTGCCGAACGTAAAATCAGATGGCAATCTGGCGAAGCTGGTCGAGCACCTGATGACTGCTTTTCTGGAACATCGGTTCCACCTGAACGAGACCGCGCTCCGCATCGGCATCAAAGATTGGCATCGCATTATTCCCGGATGACGGTGACAACGCCGACACCTTATTCAGAAACGCCGAGGCCGCACTGAAAAAAGCCAAAGCAAGCGGTGATCGATATCTGTTTTACACACATAAAATGACCGAGACGGTGGCCGATAAAGTCGCGCTGGAAAATCAGTTGCGCGAGGCGATCGACAACGAAGAATTCGTGCTGTATTACCAGCCCAAGGTGAATCTGATGAGCGGCAAGGTCACCAGTGCCGAAGCGCTGATCCGCTGGAATGATCCGCGCACCGGCCAGGTGCCACCCAACATGTTTATCCCGATACTGGAAGAAACCGGCCTGATCTATGAAGTTGGGCGCTGGGCCTTACGCAAAGCGGTCGAAGATTATCTGCGCTGGCGAAACGCAGGTCTGCATGCTGTGAGAATCGCAGTAAACGTGTCGCCATTGCAACTGCGCAATATCAATTTATCGATGAGATCAAACAGGCCATTGCTCCCGATGCGCATGCGGCAGCAGGGCTGCAACTGGAAATCACCGAAAGCGTGATCATGAATGACGTCGAGAATAATATCGTCAACCTGCAGGCGGTTCGTGACCTGGGTATCAGCATTGCCATCGACGATTTCGGCACCGGCTTTTCTTCACTCAGCTACCTAGCCAAACTGCCGGTGGACGTACTGAAAATCGATCGCTCGTTTGTGATCGAAATGACTGCAGGGTCAGAAGGTCTGGCGCTGGTATCCACTATCATCAGCCTGGCGCATGCGCTGAAACTCAAGGTGGTGGCGGAAGGCGTCGAAACCGAAGAGCAATCGCATCTGCTCAGTTTGCTGAGCTGCGACGAAATACAGGGCTTCCTGTTCAGCAAACCGGTACCGGCGGATATCTTCGAAGCAAAATTCCTGGCTCCGCTTACGCCGGGCGACGAGTAATAATTACAATAAAAATATCATGAAGAATCGATCAACTCGATCCCGATACACGTTACTCCTATGGGGTATGTCTGGTATTGCGTTGGCATTCTGGTTGGTCGGATCGTGGCTTGTTACAGATTACATTATGACTTCACGCATCACCGCGCTGGTCAGGGAAAAAACTGCCGACATTAATCTGCAAGCCGATAATATTGAAAATAATTTATTTCATAGTTTCAATCGGTTTCACGGTATCGCATCGGTAATATCAAGAGACACAGATGTTTTGCGCGCCATATCCCGCTTCGGTGCGGGAACTTACCCAAAATCGTTGAATGTCGAGCGCCGCAAGGAAACCTGGTCGAAGAATGTCCAGCTAAAAACTGTCGGCCGTTATTTGAACCGGGTAAATACCTCTCTGGGGTTGGATGTCGTATATATCATCAACGCATCCGGGGATTGCATCGCCTCAAGCAATGCCGACAAACCCGATAGCTTTGTCGGGTCGAACTATGCCAGCCGTGAGTATTTCCGGGTGGCGATGGAAGGGAAGCCATGGCATCAATATGCCATGGGAAAAGTGAGCAATATACCCGGCTTGTACTTTAGTGCTCCCATCGTCAACGAAGGACATATCGTGGGCGTGGTTACCACCAAGATCAACTTGCCGGATCTGCCACAGTGGATCAACCTGGCGAATACCTTTATTGCGGATCAGATATGGTGTGATTATTTTTGCCAGCGATGCGAAACTGGAAATGCATGCATTGCCCGATGCTGCCATCGTCGGGCTTTCCAGGGAAACGCGTAGAGCCCGCTACAAGCGCGAAGAATTTCCTGTTTTAGCCATTAAACCGTGGCCTGGCCAGTTGCATACCTCGTTGCTTCGTTTCGATGAAGAAAACCATCCGGGTATATTGGCAAACAGAACGTTGGCAAAGGATGAGCATCAGCATCCATGTGTTCAGGCAGATACCTGAGATTGTCGATATAACGCAGGAGCAGTTGATACAGTTCATGCTGCTGGCTATTTCCGGTTCATTGGCAATTATTTTTATTAGATCGCGCATTGCTTTTGATCATATTCGAAAACAATCCGAACTTCAGCTGCGTAATAGTGAAGAATCCCTCAGAGAAGCACAGATCATTGCAAGTTTGGGTAGTTATGTGCTGGATATTCACTCTGGATTGTGGGAAGGCTCGGATATGCTTGAGCGGTTGTTTGGGATAGATAAAGCATACGACCACTCTGCGTCAGGTTGGGAGGCGTTAATTCATCCCGATGACTGCACGATGATCGACGATTACTTGAGAAATGAAGTTCTTGGTCAGGGCAAGGCATTCGATAAGGAATACCGAATAATCCGCCAAAATGATCAAGCCATGCGCTGGGTACATGGACAGGGAAAGCTGGTATTTGATACTCAAGGGAATCCCCTGAAAATGCTCGGCACGGTACAGGACATTACCGAGCGCAAACAGGTGGAGCAAGAGTTGCGTGACAGCGAGAATCGCTACCGCAACCTCGTGGAAACCACCAGCGATCTGGTTTGGGAGGTCGACGAAAACGCGGTCTATACCTATGCGAGTCCAAGAGCGTTCGCCCTCACCGGTTATCAACCCACAGAGCTGATTGGAACAACACCTTTCCAGATGATGGCGCCCGAGGAGGCCAAACGGGTTGCAAGCCTGTTTACTCCGCTTGCTGCGGCGCAACAACCCATCATAAATCTCGAAAACACCCGCTTGCATAAGGATGGCCATCCAGTCGTGTTTGAAAGCAGCGGCGTTCCAGTCGTAGACGCTGATGGAAAACTCTGTGGCTACCGCGGCATAGATCGCGACATTACCAAACGCAAACAGGCTGAACAGACGGCCATGGACGAAAGAAATTTCTCAAACACATTGATCGCAAGCCAGCCGGACGTATTCTTCGTGCTTGACCTGGCGGGACGATTTATCCGCTGGAACGACAAGGTGAGAGACGTACTCGGCTATTCCGACGCACAGTTGACGGCAAGCAATGCGCTGGACGTGATCCACGAGGTGGATCGTCCCGCGGTCGCCCAGAAAATCCAGGAAGCTTTTGAACAGGGTGCGGCGACCATCGATGCGCGCGTGATCACAAAAACGGGCATCCGGGACTATGTGTTCAGTGCTACGAGTGCGGACGCCGACAAGGGCAAGTATCTGGTCGGTGTTGGTACCGACTTCACCGAACGCAAGCAAATGGAAACCGAACTGCGTGAAAGCGAACTCGCCTATCGTACCTTGTCGCAGAACCTGCCCGGCATGGTCTACCGGGTGCTCATTCGCGAAGGTGGGCAAATGCAATTCTATAACGATATGCCCGTTCAAATAACAGGCTACGCAGTGGATGAACTGACCACCGGCAAGGTATGCTCGATCGAGCCACTGATCATGGACGAGGACCGCGCTGGCGTGGAAACTGAAGTCATGCGCGCGATTGCAGAAAAACGCGCCTTCGCGGTGGAGTATCGGCTGAAACACAAGGACGGTGGAATACGCTGGCTGGCGGAACATGGTATGCCTGTTTACGGAGCGGACGGCGCGCCACTTTATATTGATGGCGTGATTTTTGATATCACAGAGCACAAGCAGGACGAAATAAAACTCCAGTTATTTCGAACCCTCATCGATAATTCAAGCGATGCCATCGAGGTGCTCGACCCTGTCACCCTGCATTTTCTGGACGTGAACGAAACACAATGCCGCGAACTGGGCTACAGCCGGAAAGAACTGATGTCCATGAGCATTACAGACATTGACCCGGCATTTAATGCGAACCTTAACCAGGAGATCGAGCAACAGGTCCGACAAACCGGAGGGGCGCGATTTGAAAGTGTACACCGGCGCAAGGACGGCTCGACCTTCCCGGTGGAAGTCAGTTCAAAACTGGTCAACCTCGACAAGCCCTACGTGCTGAACATCGTGCGTGACATCACCGAGCGCAAGCGTGCCGAGGCGGAAGTACAAGAATTACAGGAACAACTACGCGAACAGGCCCTGCAAGATCCGTTGACCGGTCTCTACAATCGCCGTTACCTCGAAGAATCGATGGGGCACGAAATCATCCGCGCTGAACGCAATGGTCAGTCGATCGGAATCGTGATGTGCGATCTCGACCATTTCAAGCGCGTCAACGACACCTACGGCCATCTGGTGGGTGACGAAGTTTTGAAGGCGTTCGCCGAACTGCTCAGATCACATTCACGCGGCAGTGATATTGTTTGTCGTTTCGGCGGCGAGGAGTTTCTGCTGATGCTTCCTGACATGTCGCTGGACATCGCGTATAAACGCGCCGAGCAATTGCGCGCATCGCTTGCGGCGAAACATATCGGGAAACCCGGTATCCAGGTGACAGCGTCCTTCGGCGTGGCCGCCTTCCCGGTGGATGGCAAGACACAGGATACCCTGATTAGCGCTGTAGACACAGCGATGTACCAGGCCAAGGAGGCAGGACGCAACCGTGTTGTAGTTTCATCGGTGCGTGACAAAAATAGTTAGAATCGATAAGGCTCCTGATTATTTTCATACCCGGTAAGTCACAGCAATCCACCTGCGAAAAGCTCTGGACGAATGCATCGACTATCATAATAATGGATCCATACAGCCACCCACTCCAAATCAGTAAAATATTTACTCTGTTAGTATTGGCCAATGATAGATATCCATAACGTTAGCGCTTATCTGCATGACACCCAGGTATTCGACGCTTTAAACCTGCAGATCAAGGCAGGCGAAAAAGTTGCCATCCTGGGCCCTAACGGTGCTGGCAAAAGCACACTGCTGAAACTGATCAGCCGAGAGATCTATCCGGTGGTGAAAAACGACAGCTGGGTCAAACTGTTCGGCAGCGACATTGTTAACCTGTGGGATCTGCGCAAGAAGATCGGTCTTATCTCCCAGGAATTACAGGAAGACTACACGCCTTACACCACCGCTTTCGAAGTTGTGCTATCAGGATTTTTTGGCGCCATCGGTCAATATGATCATCTGCAGGCGAACGCAGCACAGCAGCAACGCGCGAATGAATTACTGCATCTGGTCGGCATGGACGAACACCGTGATACCATGTACCAGCGTCTGTCCACCGGACAAAAGCGCCGCTTGCTACTGGCCCGCGCTTTGGTACACAATCCCAGCCGCGCTCATTTTTGACGAGCCCTGCAATGGTCTGGACATCCGCGCCACGGCCGATCTATTCAAACTGATGCGCGATTTCTGTCTGCCGGATAACAGCCTGATCCTGACCACTCATCATGTCGATGAAATTATTCCGGAAATCGACCGCGTTGTCCTGCTGCGGGCAGGAAAGATTGTTGCCGATGGCGCCAAAAATTCGGTACTGAATAATGAAACAATCAGCGAGTTGTACAAGCTGCCGGTACAGCTGACCGAAAAAAACGGCTGGTATAAACTGTGGCTGCAATAATGTAAATAACGCTGAAATTTCCCACTGGCAATGCATCTTCTTTAACCGTGCCCGTGTATTAGTTTTTTATTTTGGGTATATGAAAACGCCCATCAGTTTATTCTGAAAGTTATACGGATCAGCCCAAATCGCAAAGGAAAACCCACCAGTATTGACAATACTACCAGCAGCACTCCACAGAACATAATTTGTGCTGCCACCAATTATCACACCAGTTGAAATATTTAGGGTTTCAATACTATCAGAGCCATTGAGTACACTACCATCAACAGATACATCACGGTCTAGATAAATAGATGGATAATTAGGTTGAGGAGATTGCGTGTAATCAATATCATTCCAGGAAATCTGATATTGGGTACCATCAAATATTGTATGCGTCCCCTGTTTAAACGAAGCAGTACCTGTAACTGGAAAGCCTTCAGGATCAAGAACGCTACCCGACTGGGTTACCCTGGCAGCATAAATGTTTGTAGCATTCACATTCGGAGCATTCCTTCGGTCACACCACGCAACCAGATAATTTGCGCCATCAAAACTTACAGAAGGCGTACTACTATATGTACTAGCATCAGATTCGATATAGAACTCCGTACCATGAATTCCCGAAGGACTCACCTGCGCGCCGAGAATTCGGTCGCCTTGCAAATAACGCCCCCTCTGCCAAACAACAAGGTAATTAGTTCCATCATATGCCAACGTAGGCTCTGCATCTTCCTCAGAGCTGGCACTCGATATCTGAAATCCCCCACCCGGATCCAGCACAGTGCCATCTGGCGCGATTCGAATACCATATATCCTGCTTTGTCGATCGTAAACCATTAAATAATTAGTTCCATCAAATGCAAGTGATGGGGCACTGACCCCACTGAGGTAAACAGATGAATCTACGATAGTAAAGAGTATCTGACATCGTTCCATCCTTCGACAGGAAGAACCCGGATATTGATGGGCCATAAAACACTACCAACAATCTATTTCCGTCGTAGCCAACATCTGGAAAGCTGGCGCTATCTACGCCAGGAACCTCAAATTGAATAACTGGCTGCACGCCTTTTTTGACCCCCCCAACATCGTATCCAATCAGCTCTTGCACAGAAGTATCGGTTGATGGGCTTCCTGTTCCGTAATCAGTCGTATTTGTGTCCGTTTCTTTTACCAGGCCAATGGATGGTACGTAATAAGACACAATATCATCAGTACTAGTTAAGCCCGCCCCTTTTATTACCAGATTACTGCTAACATTCCTTACCTGAGAATACGTGACCCCTGATACATCGATATCTTCTATGGACTTATATTGCACACTTGAATTAACAACGAGTACGGCATTTGTATTAGGTACAGATATTTGAATATTACTAAGCTCCTTAAATCCGGTACCAGGGTCAACAGGAAATGTAAGTTCCGCATAAGGTGCAAGTGCAGGGGTTATATAATCACTGCTGTCACTGTTCCCCAACATATTGACGCCGCCGAGAGTTTTTTCCAGGTAATAGTCTGTGGGCAGCCGTGTGTCTGAAAAGCTTTCGTGTAGAACGCTTGCAGAATCACCTGAAACTTGACTCATGCCTGTTACTTGATCCGTAACTATGTACTCGTACGGTTGCGGACCATTAACCCCATTATCCGTACTACCCTTGACCAGGTAGCACCAACTGTCACCAATATCTAGTGGATAAATATTATCAACATCACCAGAACCTGTTACTTCAGCAACAGTTTTTCCGCTGCTGCTGCCGCCACCACCACTACATGCGATCAACTGTAGTGCGGTTGCCGCAACGGCAATCCTGAACAAAAAAGAGCACGAGCTTAAAATTGACGAGAAATTATCGCGACAAAGCTTCGAAGAAAAGGTTTCCAGTTTCTTTGTAATATCAAACAACATATCCGACTCAGCACATTCCTCGTGATCCTTGTGTCATTCTGTAGCTATTTTCACGCATATTACCATCTAATGACAAGCCCATATGTAAACGGCAACACCAGAATCGATATCTATAGAGTGCCGTAAGTCAAACTGATGCGCGATTTCTGCCTGCCGGATAACAGCCTGATCCTGACCACCCATCATGTCGATGAAATTATTCCGGAAATCGACCGCGTTGTCCTGCTGCGGGCAGGAAAGATTGTTGCCGATGGCGCCAAAAATTCGGTACTGAATAATGAAACAATCAGCGAGTTGTACAAGCTGCCGGTACAGCTGACCGAAAAAAACGGCTGGTATAAGCTGTGGCTGGATTAGCAGGCTTAAGGCCAGATCCCGCGCATCAAGGTAGCATTGGCCACTCTTTCAATAGCCATCACCAGCGCCACTGTCCGAAAATCCGGGTGTTCTAGCTCTTCACCCGTGTCTGCGATCGCTTTTTCTTCTCCGACCACGAATCCCTGCCAGCGCTTGAACACAGCGTCCATGCAATCGACCATTTTTTTCTTGAGCTCGGGTATTCACCTGTTCAATATCCCATTGCTCGTTTGCCTGGTTCTGAACCCATTCAAAATAACTGACCGTCACGCCGCCAGCGTTGGCAATAATGTCGGGAATGACATACACACCATTATTTCGCAGAATAGCATCTGCAGACGGCGTAGTCGGGTTATTAGCGGCTTCTACAACAAGCCTGGCTTTCACCTTAGCGGCATTGCCCTCATGAATCTGGTAACTGATGGCAGCCGGCACAAGGATATCGCAATCACTTTCAATTAATTTTTCATTGGTGATGGTGAGCGTGTCTGGCATACCCACCAGGCTACCATGCTCCTGCTTATACGCGACTACTGCTTCAATATTGAGTCCTGCTTCTGCATAAATACCACCGCTACTGTCACTCAGGGCGACGATCTTCGCACCCTGCCGGGCAAAAGCATCGGCCGCGACACTGCCGACATTGCCAAAACCCTGAATCGCAACGCGAGCACCGGCCAGATCGGTCAACTCCGGTATCAGGCCTTTTGCCAGAAAACGTTCTGTTGCATACAGACAACCCTGCCCTGTTGCTTCCGTGCGCCCAAGCGAACCGCCAAGGCTGATCGGTTTGCCTGTAACAACGGGGCGATTATTTTCGCCCGGATTCAGCACATCGTAGGTATCGTATATCCAGGCCATGGTCTGTTCATCGGTATACATGTCGGGCGCGGGAATATCGGTGTTCGGCCCGATCACATCGAAAATCTCTGAGGTAAAACGACGCGTGATGCGTCTCAGTTCATTGACGCTTAATTCCTTCGGATTGCAGATAACACCCCCTTTGGCGCCACCGAAAGGAATATTCACCAGTGCACATTTCCAGGTCATCAGTTTCGCAAGTGAAACGACTTCGCCTTCGGTGACATCCGGGTGATAACGAATACCGCCTTTCCCGGGGCCAAATACGCGATTATGAATAACCCGAAACCCGCAAAACGACTTCACACTGCCATCATCCAGCTCAACCGGGAAATTGACTATGTAGGTCCGCTTCGGGTTCTTCAAAAAACCAACCAGGCCTCTTTGCAGGTGTTCGATATATAAGCTGGCTTTGTCGAACTGCTGCTCGCTGGTGACAACAGGATCCAGGATTTCTTCACTCATCTTATCTCGCTCTGTTTATTTTGCAGGATACTAAAAAAAATACCGGAACCGGAGTTCGATTTTCTGCTGGTTTATTTTTTCACCGAACTCGGTATTGGCGCCGCCACGCAGCATCGTCAGGCGTAAGCGGAACTCGGTATTATTGACACCACTATAACTGAGTTCCGGTGTCAGGGAATAGCTCTGATCCGCGATATTTACAATACTGAACGCACCAACGTTGAGATATACCAGCTGGTAAGGCTCTTTGACAACCGCGCTTATATATAAATAGTCGCGGCCGGGATTGGCTTTTCCATAACCGGCATTACTGGCGCGTCCGGCCGGCACAAGCAACGAAGGGTCAAACGAAAAATCACTGCCAGCCAGTTTATAAAACTGTGTCAGCTCCTGCTCGCTGTAACCCGCTCCGTTATGATAATACTCACCGATAATAGTCGTTTCATTCTCGGTCAGATAGCGAAACCCGAGCAATGACTGAATTGAATTCCGTGAACTCGTCACCAGGGAATTCGCACTATCGAGTACCGCTATCGGCTGATCGGCTATGTAGGCCAGCTCGCCGTGTAGCTCGAAACTACTGGATACATTGCCAGAAAAATCCATTCCGTATTTCGCGCTCTGGCTGCCTTTGGCAAGCATCATAAAATCAAGATCAATGTCGCGATACAGCAGATACAGCTTTGCTGCATAATTGGTATCTTGCCTGCTTGAAAAATCACTGTTGATATCTTTTGTGACTGGCAATATTACCGGGGTGATCGCCAGCGTTTTCAATTCACCGCCCAGACTGCGAACATAATCCGCATCCAGCATCACATAACCTTCACGGCTCAGTTCCGGGTCATTCGGATCTTTTTTTCTTTCAACAAAACCGACCGGGTTCCAGGCATAGCCCTTGCCCCACTTTTGCACATGCTTGCCAATATCGAGCGTCAAATTTTCAAAATGATTGTCTGAATAATACACCTCATGGAATACTGACTGGGTCTGGTAACCAAAAGTATCCATGTTCTGCGCCTGTACCAGATAGCGCGCCTGAAACCGGCTATGCGTAAAGCGGTACACACCTTCGAGCTGGGCGGCTGCCTGCCGCTGGAGAAGGCTATCCGGCTGAGCGGAGTCAAACGTCTGCAGATTATAAAGCGCGCTATCGGTATCGAGCGCAGAACGACTGGTAAGCGCTTCCAGGTAGCCGCTTAATTCATAGCGGGGCTTTTCATAATTCGAAATGTCAAAATTGAATTCTTCAGACTGCGCGCCGAGCGGCAGGCACAGCAGCAACGCACACCACCACTTCACTTGCGAAGCTCACCAACTCTGGACATATAGTTCAGCGTAAACACTTCATCGTTGAAATTTCGCGCCTTGATCCCATCGAACAGCATCACGGATTTATATCCTTTGTATAAAGGACTGTCTGTTTCCAGCATGGCTGGCCGTACGATACCACCGCCGAAATCCTTCACCTTGCTATAGTGCAGGGTCTTGATCAAAAGACCACTGGCGGCATAGGCCTCGATGGTGAGCGGCACTTTCTGTTTCTGATCGACCCACATGACAAGCCTGTCATATGCAACCGTTCTGTTTTTTGCCTTCAGATCGAGGCGGTACTGGCCCGCTTCTTCTGTGACCTTTTCTACATTGTACTCGGCACTGTAATCCAGCCGTAACAGATCGGAATTATTGAACACACCACCAATAACGGATTGCAGGCTGGTGATGCGGAGCGGCTTGCCCACGTTGGGTATATACAGCCACATGTTCTCGCCCTGCCGCAAACTGGTTCGGCCTTTTTCGGATGGCGGATCGAGAAACAATGCAACCACGTTGTCCTTGCCTTTTTTTACCGTGTACAGCACGAATTCCTTACGCTTACCATCGGGTTCAATGTTGATCAGCTTGCGATACATCTCGTACGACTCAGGTTGCAGGCGCCGGTCGATATCGTTCAGCAATGCCGTTCCGTCAACAGCCAGGCACGGCAGCACATACAGCATCAGGCAAAAACCAAAGATAATATTTTTCACTTTAATGCTCCTATACATGCCGCAAGGCATCAATGGGATTCATGCGAGATGCTTTCCAGGCCGGTTGCAGGCTGGCCAGCACCGCTACCACCACGACCATGATGGAAGCAAATGCAATATCACCGATTGAAATAAGCGGGTGCAGCGTCAGGTCTGCCTGGCGGCCAAATGAAAACGTCAGTTCGGCGTGCTGCAGCACAACGATGATCACCACGCTAATCAGAGTACCCAGAATGGCGCCGAGCAGACCCAGCAAAAAACCTTCCATCACAAACAGTTTTAAAATATTGGAAGGCAGCGTTCCCATCGCAGCGATCGTACCAATTTCGCGAATACGCTCGTACACCGCCATGATCATCACATTCATCACGCTGATCAGCACGATGGCAACCAGCATGATTTTAATAAACAGGGTCATCAGATCGATCATGTTGGCAATACTGGAAAACGGTGACAGCTTCGTCCAGTCATGAATTTCGAAGGCGGGTTTGCCCTGCTGGTTAGTCAGCTTGCCAAGGCTGTTTTCCAGCTGGTGCACGGTCTGAGCGAGTTCTTTAGGCTGTTTTAGCCTCACCGCAATTTCACTGATTTCACCATCGCTGATACGTAGCAGCTCGCGCGCATCATCGATATGCATATAACCGTCGCGCCCACCCGGGCCGGAAATACCTTCGAGCACGCCCTGAATGGTAAAATTAATACCGTTCACCGAACCGTCCTTATTGGTCGCCACCAGCACCACGGAATCACCCGGGCCCACCTTGAGTCCTTTGGCAATCAGTTCGGGAATTAATATTTTGCCTCGTTCAACCAGCGTGCTCGAATCACCAGCGATAATCCGCTTGATGAGCTCGGGGCAGGTTTTCATTTCTTTTTCAGGATCGACACCATTCAGACGTATGCTTGTGGTTTGCGCAAAGTTACTGAACATCGCACCCAGCTTGATTCTGGGTGACCATGCTTCAACATTCTTCATGGACGAAAGCATATCCTCCGCCTTGTTGACCATCGCCGGCTTCATGTTCATGGTCAAAGGCAAACTGTCGATCGAAGACACATAGCCTTTTTTATGTATCTGCAAATGACCCAGCATCGAATCGGTGATCTGTCCCACCATCATCGCCTTGAACGATCCCGAAGTACTGACAAACAGCAGCATTGCGACCACACCGATGGTGATCAGTAGCGTAGTCAGCACTGTGCGCCGACGGTAGCGCAACAGGTTGCGTGCAGCAATTTTGATGACCTTGTTCATGCCTGCAGTCCTTTGCTCTGGTTAATCTTGCCGTCCTCAATGGTATAAATAATTTCAGCCGCATCCATGATTTTGTTATCGTGAGTAGAAAAAATAAATGTAGTGTCGTATTCATCGCGCATTTTTTTCATCAGGTCAATAATGCGGAAGGCAGTCGTATGGTCGAGGTTGGCCGTCGGCTCATCTGCCAGTATCAGTTTTGCGTGCGTAACCAGCGCGCGCGCAATAGCAACGCGCTGTTTCTGTCCTCCGGATAACTGGTCAGGATACTTGTCGGCATGGTTAGCTATATCGACCGCATCCATCAGTTCCTGAACCCTTTGTTTGCGCCGTTGCGATTCCCAGTTCTGCACCATCAACAATGGGTATTCGATGTTCTCGGCTACGGTCAGTACCGGGATCAGGTTAAAATCCTGGAAGATAAATCCAACATGCTGGCCTCGAAATATCGCAGCACTGTTTCTGTCCAGTTCAGCGACTTCGGTGTCATACACCTTGAGACTTCCAGACGTCGGCCGATCCAGGCAGCCGATCATGTTCAGCAGGGTGCTTTTACCGCTGCCCGAAGGCCCTATGAAAGAAACGAACGATGCCGGCTCGATAACAAAATCCGCCGACCTGATCGCAGGCACGGCAACCTCACCCATTTGATAGGTTTTTTCTATCTGTTTGGCTATGACCAGACTCATATCCGAGCGACCACTGATGTTGAAATACGAGGCGAAAATCTAGCATGCGCCTTAAAACAAATCACCGGGCCTGGATCAAGAAAGGTGTAAAATCCGGCAAAGCACTTTACTGGCTGCAGTACTGGCACATCCCAACGCCTGAATGCACTATAAACGCCTGGCGGTCAGTATACGGGATTTCTGTATATGCGTGCCGTCATCCAGCTCAAACCAAAAGCTAGTCGTACTGGGGTGTTTCGGAAACCCCATCTATACTATGGATACTGGAAATTTAGTGCCAAACTGGAATATCATCGCGTTCTGAATACTCTAATACATGTACCTCAGAACTGAAGCAGTGGCATGGCTATGACTGAACCTATGAAAAAACCTGTTGAAACCGGCACCCGTAAGATCATCGATGGCGTCACGCGTGCCTGGTACGAAGGCTACTGGATCAAGTGCTATGAGCCGCCACAGGACACTCTGGCGGCCAAAAAACGCCTGATCCAGTCATTGACCCGCCGCCTGTTCAATCACATGGAACACGGCATCAATATTCCGGGCAAATACCTCGATGACACCCGCGCTGCCTACGAGTCCGAAAAGGATCCTCGCAAAAAACGCGTCAAAGGCGCCATGCTCGCCGGCGCCCTGTTCAACCGTGCGGCCGATATCTTCACCCATCTGGTCGACCTGGAGGCCAGCGGTGTCGATATCAAACCCGGCAATGATCTCATGCACACCTGCGGTCTGTGCCTGCGCGAAGCGCTCGAGTTCGGCAAACTGGTCAAGCATCGCAATGGCGACGAAGGCATCGACGAACTCTGGGGCGAACCCTTCAAGGCCTTCATCATGCCAATCGATGAATTCTACGAAAGCCGATATACAAAAATCGCGATGACCATGAAAAATATCGACGAAGTCGCATCATTCATGTCCAGATGCGTCAGCAGTGACCCTCGCTTCCCGGGACTGGATACCTTCATACAGGAACTCGCCACAGCCGCGAAACGCAAATGTGAAACGCTACGCACCGACCATGACATTTACGATGTCTGGGCCGATTTTGTAGTCGCCGGCGAATCCGTCACCGACTTTACCCCGTCCATCGTACCCGATGATGGCAAAAAACGAATTGATGTGCTGGATGCCCAGCACATGCTCAAAGAAGGTGTCCGCCTGATTGGTTTTATCACCCGCGCCCGTACGCCCATGCCGCTAAGCACAAAAAACTTTCTGAATGAATGCGAACGTTACAAGGCACGCGTAAACTAGATTCAAACCAGAACAGAACACGATCCCTGTTACGACTTACACCCCCTGCCCTGCTCGCTTAATCAACCACGCTCATATTAACGCGCGCATGATCTGAAACACGATCCAGTGACCACGGCGGATCAGTAATCACATTAACCTTGCAGTGCTCCACACCCTCAAGCTCGCTGATCGTAGCTTCAACCAGCTCCACCAGGCCCGCATTACCGGGATGTTGCGGACTCGAATAGGCCAGATCAAGTTCAACCCTGCCGGGCAACTCGATACGAACTTCATAGATCATGCCCATATTGAACAGATCAATACGCGGTGTTGCCGGATCATAAATAGTTGTTAAGGCGTTTTGAATACGTCGTTCCAGTGCCTGACGCTGGCGCTTATCGGGATCGCGTTGTTTTTTATTCGAACCGGACACTGGCTTACTTCGAGGTGTGGATTATCGAGTTATAGTCGGGTGCAATCGATAATAGCCTGTTCATGTCACCCGTTAGTCCTGAAAGCTTTCTTGCCAGTTCACGGTAGCTATCGGTAAGACTTCGATCAATGTCGGTGTTATCCGGCTGTGTAGTCCGCACCCTCTCTAACACGTGCTCGAAGCTGGCCACCGCAGTACTGAATTCATTCAGCGATACATCCAGATTGTTTTTATCATCACATGCATCCGACAAGCCGCGGCTCATGTCTGCCAGCTTCAGCGAAAGCAGCGATCCATTACCCGATGGCGTATTCTGTTTCGACTCGACAGCAGAAATGTCCTGGATATCACTGGCCAGATTATCCAGCCCGACCTGCAGGCTTGCACACAAACGTCGATAGCTGTCTATAACGGCCTGGTCTTTTGCCGAGATGTCAGCTCTGGCATCACCCGACTGTACATTGCTGCCGGCTTCTACCTGGTCGCAACCAGGCAAAATTAGAATAAACGGAGTAAGAAGCAGGAACACGATTGCAACTATTTTGTAAGATCCTGTCATCGCATACTTTTCCTGTGTTCTGAATGTGTAAACTACTTATAGAAGAAGCTAATAATAATGGAAAGCGCGTTCTTAACCCAGAATTATTTGCGCGCCCCACAAAAGACGGTCAGTGTTGTTGCAATATTTATAAAGGGACAACATCAAAAAACATGGCTTAAACAATATTCACAGCCAGGCGTAAAAACGCCCGCCCGTTTTACCGGGCGGGCGTCCTGTCAGCACGGTGGCTGTGACCGCTTAGTCGTGGTCGCCGTCGTGTTCGTACTTGTCACTGTCGTCCAGGTTATAGACCTTCAGGTCCCGAGCGGCACGAATGTGGCCGCTGAACTCGGACGCGATCTCGGCCTTCACTGCATCCAGGTTGGGCTCGGTGATAGGTGTGATATGCGACAGCACCAGAGTCTTCACTCCAGCCGCAGCAGCCACTTCGCCCATACGCGCTGGCGTGGTGTGCAGAGCCTGGAACACCGGTGACGGCGCCACATCCAGGATCGAGGTATCGTAGATCAGCATATCCGCACCCTGGGCCAGGCTAACCATGTTGCCGGTTTTGGAGCTGGTGTCGCCCGAATACACAACACTATGGCCCTTGTACTCGATACGGTAAGCCACTGCAGGCACTGGGCCGTGCACCACGCCGATGGACTTGATCACCAGGCAGTCATCCCGACCGCTGGCGGCACAGGCAGCTCCATCAGCGTAAGTAGCGCCGGACCCGTCCTCAGCCAGCACAGTATGGACTGCTGCCGGAGTTCCGGGCGCAACCAGCGGTGCTGCAGGCAGGTCGGTGGCTGTCCAGTGGAACGCGCCATGATCGCCCGATGCAGTGGTGTCGATGGCCTGGGCAAACGCGTATAGATACCGCTCCGCGCCATTGGGCATGGCGTAATGATCGGCTGCGTATTCGCTAGTGGCCGGATACTGGTGCACGCTGGTGCCCGGGAAGAAATTGCTGTCATTGATGGAACTCGCATCCGGGCCGTAGATATTGATGGGAGCGGTACGGGCGATGCCGGCACCACGAGCATGGAAATAAATGGTCTTGACCATGGCCGACATGTCAGCGGTGTGATCGATATGCAGGTGGCTGAGCAGAATGGTGTCCAGCCTGGGAATGACCGTGCCGCTCATAGCCAGGCTTTTGAAGGTGCCACCGCCCACATCCATCAGGATACGCGGTTTGCCGTCGGTGAAAATCAGATAACCCGCGCTGGCTCGGCCGTTGGCCACAGCCATCGGACCACCCGAACCCAGCACCATCACCGACAGGCTGCCTTCGACCTCACTAACCGGACTTTTGTCCGCCATGACCGAGCTGGAAAGCGTGGCCACACCCAGCGCCATCACCGCCGCGATAAGATTTTTTTTACTACATTGATGCATTTAATAAATCCTCCATAACATTTTTTGTTTTGTTGATTTCATGAATTCAGCTTTTAATTGATACAAGATTAAAAGACGGACGACTGACTTAATTATTCCGAATAACGATTACCGTTTGTCAGTTAGTCGAATCGCAATCTGAAAAATGGTGAGTTCGATGAAATGAAAAATCTGCCGGGTTAGATGGCAAATAGTATTAGATCGGGTCTGAAACTAAAACACGCCTGTTATTTTCTCAATGACCGCTGAGCGACGGGCTGATTGATGATGACTGTTGCGCTCACACCTTGATAATTTTGAGTGCGGGCTCATTGAGTTCCGGAACTTTACTGAAGCCGGAAACCAGCAGAATCGAATTGCCCGATTCTGTCAGTTTGCATTTATGCGATACCCTGGTGCTCAGCAGCTTCCAGTCACGCGTGTCTTTTTCTTCGGCCTGCACAGGCACTATGCCCCAGTGCAATATCATTTTTCTGCAGACCTTGTCGCTGGTGGACACACCTATCAACGGCGCCGAAGGTCGATTGGCTGCAAGAATCATGGCTGTCGTACCTGAACGTGTCGGCACAATAATGCCCTGAAGTTTCAAATCCTGCGCCAGTGAAGTCACTGCGTGAGAAACCGCTTCTCGTATTTTGAATGCCTCATCGACAACCCTGGTGGTGTGATCGATGGCAAACAGGTTCTGCTCCCATTGCCTGGCTTCAATTTCACGCAGAATACTGTCCATGACCTTGATTGCACGCAAAGGATATTGTCCAATCGCTGTTTCCTCAGACAGCATGACCGCATCTGTTCCCAGCAGAGCGGCATTGGCCACATCCCCGACTTCTGCACGCGTGGGTCTCGAGTTCGTTACCATCGATTCAAGCATCTGGGTGGCAACGATCACAGGCTTGTCACTGTGCCGTGCACGGGTGATAAGTGTTCTCTGGGTCAATGGCACCTGCTCGGCAGGAAGCTCGATACCAAGATCACCACGTGCAACCATGATGCCGTAAGACACTTTAAGTATCTGGTCAATATTAGCAACTGCTTCGGGCTTTTCGATCTTGGCAATCACCGGAATCGGCTCACCCTTGCGCTTCATGAAATTCTTCAGGCTGTTTATATCTTTCGCCGACCGCACGAAACTGAGTGCAACAAAATCAGCGCCCAGCTCCATCGCCAGCGTCACATCATTTTTATCTTTCGCGGTAAAACTCGATACCGAGACAGTGGTATCGGGCAGATTCATTCCCTTGTTGTCTTTCAGCGTGCCGCCAAAGATCACTTTGCAGTGAATCTCTTTGCCGATGACCTTGATGACACGCAATTCCAGATTGCCGTCATCCAGCAAGATGCGCTCGCCCTTTGTTACATCCTTGCACAAGGTCGGATACTGCGAAGGTATCAAGCCTTCATCACCAATCACATTGTTGCAGCTAATGATCACACTGGATTTGCTTTTAAGTGTGATCCCGCCATTCCTGAACTTGCCTGCGCGAATTTTAGGGCCACACAGGTCCATCAGTATCGCAACATGCGCATCCAGGCCCGCTGCGATCTTGCGTATCCGTGCAAACGATGCCCGGTGCTGATCCTGTGTGCCGTGCGACATATTAAGACGAAATACATTGACGCCTGCCTTAATCATACTTTTTATACTGGCCGTATCGTTCGTCGCCGGACCCAGCGTCGCGATAATTTTGGTTCTACGCCAATGGAGGGAAACTCGTTTTCTGGTCACAGTTATGCCAAATAGGTTGCGGATGCCGGTCTAATATAACCCGATACCAAAGGCTTTGCACATCCAGACCGGATTCCCTTTTATTTCAGAGAAAGGGGAATTAAACTACCCGATCTGACGTCAAATAGTGTCGGGTTATAAAAATAAGTCGACCCATTGTCTAAATTAAAAACAGAGGAATCAGTACCATGAAACCCAGAAGCCACCAGTTTTTTAAAGCTGCTTTCGTCGCAGCCATTATGATCTTCAGCATAAACCAGGCCCTGGCAGATGATGCTATGGAACCAAAGCACAAGGTTGTCATCCAGGTCAGCAGTAACGATCCACAAACCCAGACGCTTGCACTGAACAATGTTGTGAACCTGCAAAAGCATTACGGTATCGATAACGTCACAGTTGAACTGGTCGCTTATGGCCCGGGACTGAGTATATTAACGAAAAAGAGCAAAGAAAGTGCCCGTGTCGCAAGTCTGGCAATGCAGGACATCCGTTTTAGCGCCTGCCACAACACCATGGAAGCGATCAAGAAAAAAACAGGGAAGATGCCAGTGCTTACTAAAGGCGTTCAAGTGGTGCCTGGCGGTGTAGTACGCATATCGGAACTGCAGGAACAGGGTTATAGCTACATTCGTCCGTAATACGGATACTGGATAGACACCTCAGTAGCCTGGTGCAAAGCACCGGGCTTACAAAAAAAGGGCCGGTGACTTATGATTATCATGCGTCACCGGCCCTTTTCATTGAGTGATCAAAAATATTATGGAAGAACAGGAAGGCGTCATCCAGTTCGAACTGCAATGGCAGCAGACAGCGCCGATCCATGCGGATCTGTCTGCGCTTAACGCATGGCGCGGCATTCTCTGGAAGCTCGGGCTGATCGGTCAGGATCCGGACCGTTATAACGGTTGTGACTTCGGCAATGTCAGTCAGCGGCAGGGTTCGGGGAAACAGTTCATTATCAGTGGCAGCCAGACCGGGCACCTGGCACAAGTCAATGAACATCACTACGCACTGGTTACCGAATTTGATCTGAATACAAATTACGTTGTCGCAGAAGGCCTCGTGCGTCCCTCTTCAGAATCCATGACACATGGCGTTATCTATCAACTGGACGAATCAGCGAACTGCGTTCTACACGTACATTCTCCGGAGATCTGGAACGCAACATCAACCCTGTCGCTTCCACAGACAGGCACTAACGTGACTTATGGCACACCGGAAATGGCCACCGAAGTACATCGCCTGTTTAGTGAAAGCGACCTAGGTAGTCGCGGTATTTTTACAATGGCCGGTCATCAGGACGGGGTTGTCGCATTCGGCACGACTCCCGAGGCGGCGGGTGTGACATTGATTAAAACGCTGGCGCGGTGTTAAAGATAACCAGGTCGTTGTCTTACGCTATTTATCTTTATCAGTTATATTTTTCACTCAGGGCTTTGAATTTCGCCATGAGGTCATCGCAGGTCTGTTTAGGCGCCTCGCAATTACTGACGATCACGATTTTCTTTCCACCTTTATCAGCAACATGAATCGTCTTTTTGAATAATGCGGGAGAGACTTTATTCACATCCGGCGCAACAAACCAGTACACGCGATCGCCGTTTTCCATCCGCGAAACGACCGTCCAGTCACCATCATGTGTGATGTTCGCATCAGGCTTTTTTGCCGCTTCATCAAACGCGCCAAAGTTCACTGCAGGATCGACCGAGACAGCCGCATCATGGGGTCCGGAACAGGCAACCACAAAATAGACCGTGATCGGCAGAATAACGCATAGTAAAGGTCTCATAATGATTATGTCATCCTGGATTTATCGGGAACAATCAGCGCTATATAGAACACACTCTAATATTAGAACCTGCGCATATTATTAACAATTACTCTCTGAGACGAGCGTCTTTTGTTATGATTCTGTCATGACACAGCAGGCCAATAAACCGCCCTTGATCGACGCGCAAACGGCATCCTTTTTACACAGGTTTCTTAAATTAAACCTAACGAAATCTTAAATTTTTCTTAACTCAGGCAGGGGAGCTATTTGCAGACACAATGGCGGCCTTTTTCCTGATTTATGCTGCCAAAGCACCACGGCTCGGCACACTGAAATGGAGAATCACTGAACTATTTAACTGCTTAATAGCCATAACTGATTGATTTATCAATTCCCGAAACACCCGGAGCTCACCAATGAATTTAAAGCCCTTTGTTTTATCCCTGGCCATTATCAGCCTGGCCAGCTGTGCCAACGTCAAACCGACCGAACAAAGCAAAGGGGTCACTCTGGTGAAACCGTTTAACGTCAAGGACTGCAAGAAACTGGGCACGACCCATGTTTCCATCAAGCAAAAAACAGGGATCTTTGTACTCGATGACAAAGCCGCCACGGAAGACCTTGTCACGCTCGCAAAAAACAGAGCCGGCATCATGGGTGGGGATTCGATCGTAGCCAAAGGGCCAATAGAAGAAGGAAAGATGGTCTTTGATATTTACCAGTGCAGCCAGTGATTGGCCGTTCATTATAAAAAACAGAATCCCCTGCCAATACTGTCGGCGATCGAAATTTAGTATCGCTCTAAATCAGCCACATCTGTGCCCAGATCTTGTGTTTGGGCAATGAGCCAGAAAGCAGCTCCTCCGCCACTTTTAGTTGTGAAATCGTCTATAGTTAATCAGATCCAATTACAAAAGAAGATTTAGATATGGCATTAATTCTTGTCGTTGATGACTCCCCTACACTGATGTCAGCCACATGCAAGATACTGGCCGCGGCCGGTCATGAGGTAATACAGGCAGGCGGTGGTTATGAGGGTATAGAAAAGGCGTCCAGCGGAAAACCCGACCTTATCCTGATGGATGTCGTCATGCCGGACATCAATGGCTTTCAGGCGACGAGAAAAATCACCACCAACCCTGATACCAAACACATCCCTGTGATCATACTAACAACGAAGGACCAGGAAACCGATAAAGTCTGGGCTATGCGCCAGGGAGCAACAGACTATATTGTTAAGCCGCCATCAAAAGAAGAACTGCTCAGTAAAATTAATAGCGCTCTCGGAAGTTAAATCATCACCCAGATTAGAGACATGATCACTGGCCTCTTTTATCTGCCCGGGATTAATAAGCGTTTAGCAAGACTCCTTAAATTGACCGTTGAACATCATCCCCTGTGTATACAGGCGTCCCATTCACCTTACGCCCGTCCTTTTTTCAGGACAGTGCAAGGAAGGCAGCAATCAACAACATAACGATTGCAAAAAACTGAATGCCCACACGGACGAACATCAACTTTTCGCTGTGTTTTGCATCGTATGTCCCACCCGTAGCCATGGAGCCAAGGCCCCAGGCCAGGGTGACGATAGTTGCCAGCAGTGCCAGTACTACGGCTGTCGTTAATAAAGTCATGACTCACCTCCGTAGTTAATATTAGCGCTACCGATGCCCGGGCTATTAATTCAGGTCAGCTAACCGGATCAGGCCGCCTCGTTGATGCGACTTTCCGGTACGCCCTGCCAGAGCATCTCGTAGCCCAGCTCGTAGGTCTCTTCACACTTATCGAGCAATGCACCGAATTTCTCCCGGAACACTTTGTCGGCGTGTGACTTTTCATGCTGATCGAACGACTTCCAGTATGTCAGGATAGCGATGTGGTCTTCCTGCTTTTTCCCGTCTGGCGCAAGCGAGCCTTCGTCAGACACGAAACCGCTATACCTGAAAACCTGGCCGGCGATAAAGCCACCATCGTCGTCACCATAGCTTTCCTTGACAACGTTGCACATCTCACCAAGCTCCAGCTCGACATCTTCAGGTGTGACGCCTTCCTTAAGTTTGACGACGTTGAACAACATGACCCCACCGAAAGGAATGTTAATTGGATCAAACATAGCAACCTCCGTTATGTTGGTTAGTTACTATGTAATATGATGGTTGATTTCAGATATTCAAGGAATATCGATATAGACCATATTGGATACCGATACCGTATAAACATGGTGGTAATTATCACGGTGTGAAATATAAGTGGAAAGAATGTGGCTACGAAGTGAGCACTTACATCCATTATCAATTTATGGCATCACACTCAATAATCTTCCGGGATTAGAATAAATAGAGTCCGATCTCCAGGTCAAGCTCCATTGATCCAATCACCAAAATTAGCGCGGCAATATCACCACATCATCATTACTAATTAAAAACAAAACTTTACCATCGTCTCTTGAAATAATTTTGTTGACGTAACGCAGATTTGAAGCTCCCAGATTGAAACTTGTTAGTTCAGGAAATACGGCACACCAGGCCCAAGATAAGTTGACGAATCATAAACGTGCAAAGTATCCTCTGTCAGATTAAAGCCATAAGTTTCGGAACCATCTGGCGAGAACCCCATGCAAGTTGAGTATGGAATGCTGCCCCAGACAGAAAGTGCCCGATCATACACAGTACCACCATCTACAGCAGCTCTATTACAATCCGGTTTGTCCAATCATCGAATGCTGTTTTACTTATACCAGTTGAATAGACTGCACTATCGGACGCCAGGTAATACTTTATATATTGTGGTGGTGATGTGCCATTTCCGCCTATGATAATAAAACTACCATCATTGCTTCCTTGCATTCTGACACCGTATATTGAACTTACCGAATTGAAGTCGCCGGATACCGGGTCATAGGTGTATATTGGGGTATAGCCGCTACCATATAATGATGAGCCTATAACCATCGTGCCATCGTTAGTCATCTCAATAGTCTTCATCAGGTAAAAACCACTACTAAAATAACCTGATTTTAAATTTAAACGAATATCGGATTGCTTTATAAAAATCAAGCGTGTATGCATCATAATGTATAACAAAATTATCCGTTACTGCGAGAATCTCTTTGCCATCTACCGACAAAGCTATATCACGTAAGTTTGTCACTGTTTTAGTTGTTTGCAACCAACTACCATCACTCTGATAATCATAGATAACTATCTGCCCTCCTGTATCATTCGCCATAATAAGGGCTTTTCGCTTAGGATGGTAATAGACAGATGACATCGAGCGGGCGTAGAGAAGCTTGTCTGCGCCATATCCGGATATTGAATAATTTCTAGTGAGGCATCACTTAACTTTAAATTGAAGGTTATTTTCAATATTAACCTGAACTGTTGACTCAGTCGAAAAAACCGGCGGTGTTACGCGAATTTCAGTGTCATTTATAATGTTGTAATCATTAATTGGTTTACCATCAAATAATACAGCGTGGCCATTTGCAGCATAAAAACCAGAACCTCTCAGTATTATTTGTTGCTGCGAGTTAGTGGCTTCCGCAAAAGGGGCCAACGTGTGTAATATGAGGCATATTTACATCGAGAGTGACCAAAACATTTGTGCCGGCCACACCTGGTTCAGTTGGTGACAATGTCAGTGTCGCATAATGAACACCATTACCTAATGTTTCCAGTTTATCAACGGGCACATCAACAGTTAAAGAAGACGCTGACTCAGTATCTCCGCTGGCTGTTTGAATATTTAACCATGGCGCACTGGATGATGCGGTCCAATGAATGTTTTCATAAAATACGCTCAGCCAGGTTCGTGCTGATAATGAAAGTTTTAGTCAACTCATTTAAAGCTGTATCCATCCTGACGCTTACGTCAGCGGAATTTGCGGAAGAGCTTAATCGCTTACTAACATTCTTACTAATTTTCACCGGCACAGTAATGCCAGCAAAAGCAGGATTGGATATGCTTAATACAAAGCTACTATCATCCTCACTTGCACTCATCAAACGTAATTGATCTGCTTTTACTGAAATTTCGAACTGATTGTTCGGGCCTGTGTTACCGGATTGTGGCGATATTTGATAGAGCGTATTACTGGAATTGATAGTCCAGTCAAACTGATCTGCAAACACCTCACCGAGGTTCGTTGACACTGTAATTGTTTTTACCAGGTCAGAATTTAGTAGTGGATTCCGTAATCGAGTAATTAATCGATGGCTCGGAGAGAACCATCAGGATTCGACATTTAAATCAAGCCTCACCTGGAAAGCATGCGGAAGATATCGTTATTACTAGTAGAGACTACAATATCGGCTAAATAAGTTCCGTTTGGCATTGCCTTGATTTGGCTCTCATCAAGCGCCACCGAGAGCTGATTGAGATCAGACAAATTACCTGTATTGTTAGTAACTATAAGCCATTTTTGATTACTGGTCGCAGTATAAGTGTCAGCAACGCTCTGACTAAACAAATTGTTGGTAATAGCGAAGTTTTTTGCAAGATCTGAAGCGTGCTGCAGTTTCGTCAAGTGATACATTTATAGCAGGTTGATTTAGAAATACGGGGGCAACCTGATTAGTGACATTTACAATTTTTGTATCAGTGCCTTTATTATATGAAAATATTATTCTAGCTGAGTAGGCCCCCAAAGGCATCTTATTAAATGTAAGTTTAATACTATCACTTCCCAGTAAATCTCCAGATAACTTCGACAGGTTTAGCCAGCCCTTCTCAGAGGTAAGATATTCTATTTGCGCAGTCCAATTAACATCCGCTTTACCTTCAGAGGGTGAGTACGACTGTTTGACTATCTGCAGCCTGCCCTTCATACGCGGACACATTTACAGCACTTAGGCTAGTTGAGAGAAATTCAGCAGGGTCATACGGGAACGGGTCCAGACTATCAGGTATCCCATCATTATCAGCATCTGGTGCAACAAAATTAGTTAATTCAAGAAGCTGCCCTGATTCTATTCTACGTACAATACCAATATTTTCTGCAAGCCATAATTCTGTAGATAGAGGCAAGCTAATAAAGTGACCATCAATATTCACAGTCATCTGTATATTGTAAGAAATATGTTTAGTATCAAATGTGCCATATGGAACTGTGATAGTTTCATCACCGATATATGTAGATGAACCAGTGTATGTAAATGTTCGATTACCGTAAGTGGGAGATATGTAGACAGAGCCACTACCTGAGAATTGAGAAATTGAGCCAATTGCTGCAGTAGAAGACAATAAGCTCACGCATCTGCTTAAT
>CAVRHW010000039.1:0-51817 GCA_963721085.1 uncultured Gammaproteobacteria bacterium | reverse complement strand
GGTAAGCGCACCATCAAAACCATTGACCACAAAATAACGCCGTACGATATCGTGGCTTCGGCTAATACGCAGTAAAAATCTGACTTGTTCAGATAGCGACATGACTATTTATCAGTATCTGCTTCGCTGAGTACTTCGACTTCATCAATGCTGTGCAGTGAACCGCCCATTTCGCTGATGGTTGATTGAATAGCTGTAAAGTCGATTGCTTTACCAGTGACTTCGATCTGCACCGTTTCCGTGCTTTCATCGACTTCAAGAACGGTTAAATGCACGCAATACTCCTGGCCGACTGCGGCAATTGCCTGACTCAGTTCAAGCACATTCGGCTGGTGAGGCTTGAGCACATCGAGTACGATTCTTTTCAGGGACACCATAATGTTTACTCCACAAATTCTCTATGCTCGACAGATTCCATAGCCAAAATATCCGTTAACGATCAGTATCGTTTTAGTGACATACTCCCATAGAGCGCATGCGCCAGACTACATGATACACAATAGAAACAGGTCATACACTGACAGCGTATTCAAGTGTTGCATTTACTCTGCCATTTCATGGCTTGTGCTATTCTCTTGTCGTATGATATTGTTGCTAATGGATAGTGATGACTATTATAGCTGCAGAGGGGGTTGTGAACTCAAAAAAATACACCAAGCCTGTTCTGGATAAGTCTTTCTATGAGCCAGATATATTTATGTCGTTCGTCTACATCGGCTATGGCTTGGCTATGTTTTCTGTATTCGGCTGGCTTAACTATGAAGTTGCCATCAGCCATTGGCATATCATCTGGAAAGTCCCATGTATGATACTATTTTCAGTCCTGTCAGCGGCTGGCCTGTATTCACTGGCATTTGCTGGCCATGAAGGCATGCATGGGAGCCTTTTACCTAACCCTAAATGGGGCCTTGTCACCGGGATGTTCTTCTCTTCGGCAGTGATGACTTATTTTGATTTAGGTTTATGCCTCCGACACTGGGACCATCACAAATATACGAATACCGAGAAAGACCCCGACTTATACCCAACAGCACACCTGAATACGTGGTGGGAGCGTTTCCTTCTTTCACGCGTTATTTTCAATTGGTTGTATGCAAAGTCGGTATTCAATATGGCGTTAGGCAGGCTTGAATCTGTTGCACATCATTACACGCCTTATTCGCCGCAGCAGCTGATATCTTTAGCCAGGCTGAATATTCTGTATTCGATGATATGGTTATCAGCCTATGTGACCGTGACGATTATTAACTGGAAAGCCGGACTTTTTGGCATCCTGATGCCATCGACTGTGCTTTTTATCATGTCCAGTTGGCAAAGTTATGTTGATCATGCTGGGCTGGGAGCCGAACCTTACAAAAATGCCTATTCCCGCACTTCCCCGCTCATGGCATTGTTCTTTTTTGGTGCAAACTATCATCTTGAGCATCACATGTATCCTAAAGTTCCTTGTTATCGGCTGCACAAGGTGCATAAAGCACTTCTCGAATCCGATCTGCAAGATGAGGTTCAACCGGCCATCATAAAAGGATTCTTTGCTGCATATAAAACACTGTCGTTAAAGAATCCAGCAAGTGAGAACTAGCGAAATTTATAAACCCTTAGATTAGTCACCTGATACAAGCGCTTTCCCAATATTAGAAAAAAACAGGTGTCAAACGCGTGTTTTAATCCCAGCACGGTTGAACACACCATCAAAACCATATTAACTACAAAAGAACGACGTACTTGATTGTGACTTCGGCTAATGCGAAGTAGAACACTGACCTGATCAGGCACAGGCATAATTATTATCCCAGTTCTGCTTCACCTTTTACTTCGACTCCATCGATGTTATACAGTGAGCCGTCCATTTCTCTGATGTTTGATTGAGTGGATCGTGAATAACCTATCTATTGAATACCGCCTCAAGAGAGCGTAATGGATACTCCTGGTTACTTCGGCGTCGAGTTACCGACAGGAACGATAAATAGCATTTCGTCCACGTTTACTCAATACAAGCTGCCACAATTGTCCTTGTCGAGAGCGGAAAAATCCGGCACAACTCAGCAGGTAGTATTTCCACATTCGATAGAACCGCATATCATATTTAGTAGCCAGTTCTGGCCAGGCGTTGTCAAAGTTTTTCCACCAGGCCATCAATGTCCGGTCATAATCCTGGCCGAAATTATGCCAGTCTTCTATCAGGAAACGATTTTCAATAGTACTAGTGATTTCCCGTGCGCTGGGCAGTTTCCCATTGGGGAATATGTACTTGTCGATCCATGGATCAACAGTACGTGATGTCGCATATATGCCGATTGTGTGCAGCAGAAACAGTCCGTTATCTTTCAGTAAACGTCTGGCAGCGTCAAAATAGGTTGTGTAATTTTTCGGTCCAACATGCTCGAACATACCGACGGATACCAGCTTGTCGTACTGCCCGGTTAGATTACGGTAGTCCATCAGTTCAATCTCTACAGGTAGCCCAGCACAGCGTTTCCGTGCCAGGTGTTGTTGCTCGCGGGAAACAGTTATCCCGGTGACCCTGACCCCGAAATATTTCGCTGCATGCCTGGCCAGACCGCCCCAGCCGCAGCCAATTTCAAGCATGTGCTCCCCGGCCTTCAGTTCCAGTTTGCGGCAGATCATGTCCAGTTTGTCGTATTGCGCCTTTTCCAGATTGTCTGCATAAAGCCAGTAGGCGCAGGAGTAGCTCATGCTTGGGTCCAGCATGGCGGTGAACACGTCGTTACCGATATCATAATGCTGCTTACCCACCTGGAAAGCACGGCGTGTCGATTGCAGGTTGAACAAGGATTGTCGAGCGACTTCACTTAAGAGACGTACGCGCGCCCAACCAGAGAGTTTTTCGTCCAGATCGTACCGCAGAATACGGGTGAATAATTCGTCCAGTGCCCGAGCATCCCACTGACCGTCCATATAGGATTCGCCAAACCCCAGCGCACCTTTAGTCAGAATACGCCGGTAAACATCGGTATCGTAGACCTGGATATCCCAGGGGTGGTCACCGTCAAAGTTAATTCTGGCCTGAGCCGCAAGTTCGCGCAAAATGTCTGGCGCCAGAGTGTATGAGTCCTGTGTCAAATCGCCCTCAGGCTCATGACATAATTTTTTTTCATTTAGCATGACTGCTCCTCTTGATCCTGGTCTATGCCCTCCTCCCTTAGGAAGTAACCAGGACCTGATCTATTGTGTGCGACATGAGATTCCGGAAGTTACACCACAGTCAAGTTTTCGAAATACGACAGTTCACATGAGCTTTTCAATACACTTGAGCTGCTTATCCACATCCAGATCGCCTATAAAAAAATCTTATTACTAGGCTGAACCGAACAATATATGTGTATTTAATGACTGACAAACGATATTTATTTCTATTTAATATCTAATATTTCGATATTAAATCTGATGAAGGCCTTGTCTGACAGAAATTATGGACGTGTCAGGCTTGCGCCCTGTTATCAAAAATCTGAGAAATATTCGCTTGCTAACAACAGCGACATCGTAAGCTACGGCAGGTAATTGAAGGTGAGAATTGCAATCTCGTACGTCGGCCTGATTGCAGTATTGTGCAAGTCAGAATCAAGGGTGAAATCCGACAAGTGCCTTTGGTCGATGTGTAAAAGTTTTGTGTGCAGAATCTTGAAAACATTTTTGTCGACTGGACACTGCAATTAAACTGGCAACAAGAATTCGAGAATCGAAACTGTTCAGGTATATGCCAGGCGTTTATTAACTCTGGCTGACTGGATAATTAAAATGAACTGAACTGGTGAGCGATGTGAAACCAGTATAGTTAATAGTGGTGCCCGGGGCCGGGGTCGAACCGGCACAGTGTTGCCACCGAGGGATTTTAAGTCCCTTGCGTCTACCAATTTCGCCACCCGGGCTAATTCGTTATGGATGGTCTTTTAAACTTCTTTGCCACTACTGGATAGATAGCCTTTCAGGCTATTGTCTACCACAACGCCACCCGGGCTAATTCGTTATGGATGGTCTTTTAAACTTCTTGCCACTACTGGATAGATAGCCTTTCAGGCTATTGTCTACCACAACGCCACCCTAGCTTTCTTACCTGGGTGGTCTTTTAAACATATCTGCCAGTTTCGGGCATATGCTGAAAGGCGGCTATTCTAGTGAAAAATGCGGTGGAGTGTAAGGCTTGATATGGAGGCGGGACCCGGAGTCGAACCGAGATACGCGGATTTGCAATCCGATGCATAGCCATTCTGCCATCCCGCCATATTTGCGTTGCACTGCCGGTGCAATCTACGGGCTATGATACTCGTTTTATCCAGACAGCGAGGCTCGCTTTCTGTGACCGGTACCACCTGCCCTAAACAAAAAAACCCTTCTGGCGAGGGTTTCTGACTAAATTTGGAGCGGGAAACGAGATTCGAACTCGCGACCCCAACCTTGGCAAGGTTGTGCTCTACCACTGAGCTATTCCCGCGCTTCTAAGAGGCCGTTATTCTAGCGGCGAACTTTTGCCTGTCAAGCTGAAACTGCGCGAAAACGCTTATGTAGAGCGTTTAATTGTCAGCCATGCGGCCTGCAGGTAGACCAGCATCGATAAAATGGTGAGTAAGGCCGCCCACACCAGCAGTCCGGTGCCGAAAATGAGGACAGGAATGCCGAACAGGTCTTTCTCATAAATCAAAAACAGAATCGCGAACATCTGGCCGACAGTTTTTGCCTTGCCCACAAAAGACACCGCGACCTGCTCGCTTTTGCCCTGCGCGGCCATCCATTCGCGCAATGAGGAGACGACGATCTCACGCGCGATGATAATCAGCGATGAACCCATTATCCAGTAGTTATCCGGATGGCGCGAAACCAGCAGCACCAGCGCGATAATCACCATCAGCTTGTCGGCCAGCGGGTCGAGAAAAGCGCCGAGTGCCGACTGCTGGTCGAGTTTGCGCGCCAGGTAACCATCGAACCAGTCCGAAATCGAGGCCAGCCAGTAAACAAAGGTCGCCAGCACATAGGCGCCATTGCGATCAGGCACGTAAAACAGGCCGATAAACACCGGAATCAGCACAATGCGAAATAAGGTAACAGCGTTAGGTATGTTCACTTTCAGTTTTCATGGAATTGATCGTAAATTTGCTGTGCCAGCTTTTTGTTGATGCCGGGAATTTTAGCAAGATCTGCTACTCCCGCACGGCTAATTCCCTGCAGGCCACCGTAATACTTGAGCAGGGTCTGGCGACGTTTGGGGCCCAGCCCTGGAATCGCTTCCAGCGGCGATTCACGGCGCTTTTTACCTCGTTGTGCACGGTGTCCGCTGATCGCGAAACGGTGTGCCTCATCGCGGACCTGCAGAATCAGGTTGAGCGCGGGCGATTCGATGCCCAGATATTTTTCCGAGCGACCATCGCCGAACACCAGCTTTTCCAGCCCGGCCTTGCGGCCCTCGCCTTTGGCGACACCGACCAGCAGGATCTCGCGCAGTTCAAGCTCGTCCATAACTTCGATCGCCTGCCGGAGCTGACCCTTGCCGCCATCGATGAACAAGACCTCGGGCAGCTTCTGCTCCTGATGTTCGCTTTTGCGAAAACGTCGGCTCAGCGCCTGTTTCATCGCGGCATAGTCGTCGCCGGGCGTGATGTCCCTGATATTGTAGCGCCGATACTCGCTCTTCAGCGGGCCTTCCGGGGTGAACACCACGCAGGAAGCGATCGTAGCTTCGCCCAGGGTGTGGCTGATGTCAAAGCACTCCAGCCGTAGCGGCAGATTATCCAGCTCCAGGATCGTCTGCAGGTTCTCGAAGCGCTTCATCAGGCCACTACGCGAGGCCATCCGCGCGACCAGGGCATTGACCGCGTTCTCCTGCGCCATCGCCTGCCAGCGCGCGCGTTCGCCGCGTACCCTGTGGCGCAGACTCACCTTGTGGCCCGCGTTCTCGCTCAGCACCTGCTCCAGCAGCTCGGTGTCCTCTGGTGGGTTAGCCAGGATGATTTCAGACGGCATTTCCCGGCTCAGATAAAACTGCGGGATAAAGGCTTCCAGCACCTGCTCGGGCGGCATGGCTTCCGGCAATTTCGGAAAATAACTGCGGTTGCCCAGACTCAGGCCATTGCGCACGTAGAATACCTGGACACAGGCCTGTCCGGCTTCGCTGGCACAGGCAAGGATATCGATATTGCCCTGGTCACCGCTGACATACTGGCGCTCAGCCACCGCCTGCAGATGCTGGATCTGATCGCGATAGGTCGCGGCCTTTTCAAAATTGCGCCTGGCAGCGGCCTTTTCCATGGCCTCGACCAGCTCGTTAATGATTTGTGTGCTTTTTCCGGCCAGGAACAACATCGCGTGTTTGATATCGATGCCGTAGGCCTGCTCCGAAATATAACCGACGCAGGGTGCCGAACAGCGCTTGATCTGGTATTGCAGACAGGGCCGCGAGCGATTGCGAAACACGCTGTCTTCGCAGGAACGAATCTTGAACGTACTTTGTAACAGATGGATGGTCTCGCGCACCGCGGTGGCATTGGGGTACGGGCCAAGATAACGCCCGGGGCGTTTGCGCGCGCCGCGATGCACTTCGATCCCCGGATACGCCTGAGTATCGGAAACATATATATACGGATAACTTTTGTCATCACGCATCAGCACGTTGTAGCGCGGGCTGAATTCCTTGATCAGATTGCTTTCCAGGATCAGGGCCTCACCTTCGGTATGCGTCACGGTCACGGTGATGCTGCGAGTATGTGAAATCAGCGCGGCGGTTTTGGCACTGATACCGGTGTTGCGGAAATAGCTGCTCAGGCGTTTTTTCAGGTTTTTCGCCTTGCCGACATAAAGCACGGTGTCATCAGCATCGAACATGCGATACACCCCAGGCCGGCTGGTCACGGTCTTGAGAAACGCTACGTGGTCAAAGGCTGGCGGGGATACTTCAGTCATCGCGCTAGTATAAAGAAAAAACAGATTAAAAAGCTTTCACCACAGAGACACGGAGAACACAGAGGAAAAACACTTCTTTTTGTTAAAACACACATACCTGAAATTCGTTCAGCGCTTTAATAGTTAGTGTTTTTAACCAGATTCTATCTCTGTGTTCTCCGTGTCTCTGTGGTGCATATTTTTAAGGTTTTGTCAGTAAATCTCTGGCGCGAGCGAAGATCTGTTCGAACATTTTTGTGCTCAGGCGCCGGGTGTTGGTGTTGTAGCGGGAGCAATGATACGAATCGATCAGCAGGCCGTTGGCCAGTCTGTGTTCGTTGCCGTGGCCGAAGCTGTGCTCGCTCTGCTTATGGCCCAACGCGCGTAGCACTGCTTTGTGAGCGATGCCCCCGAGAGCAATGATGATATGATTTCCGGGTAAGGCCAGCAGTTCAGCCTGTAGCCAGTCGTTGCAGGTGTTGATTTCTTCACTGACAGGTTTGTTCTGCGGTGGCAGGCATTTCACGGCATTAGTGATGCGGCAGTTTTTCAGTGTCAGCCCGTCTGTGACCGAGACCGACTGCGGTTTACTGGCAAAGCCGTATTTATGCAGGGTTTCGTATAACAGGATGCCCGCGAAATCCCCGGTGAAAGGCCTGCCAGATGCATTGGCGCCGTGCATGCCGGGCGCGAGTCCAACGATGCACAGCCGTGCATCGGCATCGCCGAACGCGGGCACCGGGCGTGCGAAATAGTCAGGATAATCGTGTTTGACATCGTCCAGAAAGCTGGCCAGACGCGGACATCGGCGGCATTCAAGGTCAAATCCGGAGTTCAGTTTTGTCACAACATAATCTATTATTTAATTTAAGAAAGTGTTCTATCTTATTGATTATTTGATTCATCCAGAATACCATGCTTGATAGCAAGATGCAGCATTTCCACATCGGTATCCACTTCCAGCTTTTCGTGCAGACGCACGCGATACGTGCTCACGGTTTTCGGACTGATGTTCAGCGTTTCTGAAATCTCCTGGGTTTTCTGTCCCTGGGAGATCATCATCAATACCTGCAGTTCACGTTTGGACAGTCGGTCGAGCAGATTACCGTCATCGCCAGGCAGCATCGACAGCGCCAGGCTTTGTGCAATGTCTTTGGCAATGTAACGTCCGCCACCGTTGACATCACGTATCGCCTGTACGATTTCAGTCACCCCGTCGCCTTTGGTGAGATAACCGCGTGCACCTGCCTGCAGCAATTTTTTGGGCAGAGGCCCGTTGCTGTGCACGGTAATGATAATGATGCCCAGCTCCGGCCATTGTTTGCTGATTCTGGAGGTGGCTTCCATGCCGCCTATACCGGGCATGTTGATGTCCATCAAAATCACATCGAGCGCAGCGTGGTGTTCACGACACTTCTCCAGCGCTTCTTCACCGGTACTGGCTTCGGCCAGTACATGAATACCCTCCTGCGATTTCAGCAGGCTGACGATGCCATAACGCACCAGATCGTGGTCATCGACAACGAGTACATTGATAGCTGAATTTTGTTTTGCCACCTGGATTTTCCTGTAGCGTCATTTCGTCGCGCATCATAGCAGATGCACCTGGCAAGAGCGTAGTTTCACCATAATGTATAGGGTTTTTTGACCAGATAGATATTGTAATAGCGTAGATCGTCAGTGACGTCTTCGCCTGCCCAGTCGGGTAATTCAAAATCGGTATCGACCGATGGCAGTTCTATTTCTGCGATTTCCAGACCCTGGTTTTCACCTTCGAAAACATCGATCTCCCAGCGATGCCCGGCGTGTACTACGATGTGGCGCGTTTTTTCTATCAGGTGCGGTTTGCATAATTGTTTGAGCAGGTACTCAGCATCGTCTAACGGAATGGAATATTCAAATTCGTGGCGCGCGCTGCCCAGGACTACACTTTTAATGTTCAGGCTGGCGCTTGTCATCTGATATCCGGACCCTGACCGAAGACGGCTGCTCTGGCTCCATGCCCGAGACCAGGTAGCCCTGACGAATCCGGTGGCTGCGTGCGATATGCTACTCGCCAGGATTCATTTTTCAGGGTGAATTTTCTTTCGATCTCGATAGCCATTATTAACTGTAACCTGTAATCTGGAGTTCCACGTTGCGTTCGTATTATGAATGCTGGCCACGAGCAAATACAGGATACATGCAAGGTTTCGATCTCGATCCGGACATTATTTATCTCAATCACGCTGCGGTAGCGCCCTGGCCGACTGCGACGCGTGATGCTGTGATTGCATTTGCCGAGGAAAACGCCCGTCTTGGCGCCAGACATTATCCGCAATGGACCCAGCGCGAAACCGGTCTGCGCGAGAAATTACGCCAGCTGATCAATGCGCCCTCGATTGATGATATTGCGCTGCTAAAAAGTACCTCAGAAGGCCTGTCTTTTATCGCCTATGGCCTGCCCTGGGAAAGCGGAGACAATATCGTGATTCCGGCCAGTGAGTTTCCGTCCAACCGCGTGGTCTGGGAATCGCTCAATCAGTACGGTGTGGATGTTCGCCTGGTCGAAATCAATGACTGTGAGCAACCGGAACTGCATTTGATCAAGGCCATGGATGAAAACACCCGCCTGCTGAGTTGCAGCTCGGTGCAGTACAGTACGGGCCTGCGCCTGGATCTGGAACAGCTGGGCCTCGCCTGTCGTGAACGCGGAATTCTGTTCTGTGTCGACGCCATCCAGTCGCTGGGTGCGAGGCGTTTTGATGTGGTCGCTGCCAAAGCCGATTTCGTTGTGGCTGATGGCCATAAGTGGATGCTGGGCCCCGAGGGCCTGGCGCTGTTTTATTGTTCGGCCGCCATGCGCACCAGTCTTAAATTGCACGAATACGGCTGGCATATGCTGAAGCATCCGGGTGATTTTTCCAGTTCTGACTGGGAAAGCATCGACACCGCCCAGCGTTTTGAATGCGGCAGCCCCAATACACTCGGCGTGGTGGCGCTGGATGCCTCGCTGGACGTGTTATTTTCAGCCGGCATGGAGCATGTTGAAAACACCGTGCTCAGCCACAGCGCGCACCTGCTGGACGAACTGGGAAAAATCCAGGGCATCGAGCTGCTGACACCCCTGGAAGATAGCCGCCATGCAGGGATTGTGACCTTTCGCCATCAAACGCCTGGCAGCAGATTCCCATGTATCAGGCGATGATGCAATCTGGCATTGTCTGCGCTGCCCGCGGCGGTGGCGTGCGGCTATCGCCGCATTTTCATACCTCCGAGCAGCAGCTGGAACAGGTCTTGCGCTGGATCAATGATTTTGTCAGCGCCTGAGACCAGGCTAATCCTGGCCAGCACTCGAACCGCGGATGCGGACAAATGTCCCACAAATGACTACACTCTATATAAGCAACTGATATCTAAATTAGAAATACAATTCAGGCTAACTTAACGAGCCCATATCCTGTTTTATTTATTGTGTGACTGGAGGTCGCAATGCTGAGGCTGTTCGCCGGTGTCAGAAATATCATCTGGGATAAAATCATCCAGTGGCTGACGCGCGAGAAAGAAATCCAGCAGGTTTCACTCTCGGATTTTGAACGCCTGCGTTACGAACTTCGTCCCGGTGATGTGCTGCTGGTCGAAGGTCGTTCCAGAGTCAGCGATATCATTAAAATGATCACCCAGAGCTGCTGGACGCACTCATTTCTATATGTCGGTCGTTTACATGATATTGATGACCTGGATCTACGTAAACAGATTGAGAAATTTTACCCGGACAATGCTGACGACCAGCTGATTATCGAATCTCTGCTCGGCAAGGGCACTATTGTTGATACGCTTGAGAATTATAACGGTGAGCATCTGCGCATTTGTCGTCCTCGCGGACTCACCCGTCATGATGCTCAGGAAGTGATTGGCTATGCGATCAACCAGCTGGGCAGTGATTACAACGTACGCCAGTTGCTTGATCTTGCGCGTTTTATGTTTCCGTATGGCATTTTGCCACGTCGCTGGCGCTCTTCATTGTTCGAACACAATGCAGGTAAACCGACACAAACCGTGTGCTCAACCATGATGGCAGAAGCTTTTGCACGCGTGCATTTTCCGATACGCCCGGTACTGCATCGACGATAAATCCGGAAAGCTCAGACTTTATCAGCGAAATGCCAGACTGATCACACCGGCCGACTTCGATTACTCACCATTTTTTGACGTGATTAAATATCCTTTGATGGATTTTGATGAGCTCGCGGTTTATCGCAAGTTGCCATGGGATAAAACTGGAGTACACTGGAACGAAACAGCTGATGAACTTATTGCTGATGCTGCAATGAATCAGCATGAAGAAAACCTAAGTATAGAAATTGAACAGGAAAACCCTGATACTACTTCGGCGGATGACATTGAAACGACAGAACAGAACAAAAGTCTATTAAAGGCCAGAGGTAAAACGATATGATGTTGCTGATGATCTCGGTGATTTTATTTTTAGCGTTTGTCGCGACTGTCGCGTATTTCCGCTGGTCACTAATGCTGTGGTCGTTTATACCGGGTGCCTTACTTGCAGTGGCCACCTACTTTAGCTGGTTGGGTATCGTTAGCCTGACTATTCTCTGGCTAATTTACGCCCTGATTGCAGTACCGCTTAATTTTAAACCTTTACGTAGAATTTTATTCAGCAAACCCGTTTTCCGCGGCATGCAAAAAGTCATGCCCACTATTTCGCAAACCGAGCAGGAAGCGCTCGATGCCGGTGATGTCTGGTGGGAAGCCGAGCTGTTCAGTGGTAGACCCAACTTTAAAATGATTCAAACCTTGCCCGCGCCAACACTGAATGCAGACGAACAGGCGTTTTTAGATGGCCCGGTTGAGCAGTTTTGCGCAATGATTGATGACTGGCAAATCACCCATGAAGCCTTCGATCTACCGCCAGAGGCCTGGGAACATATTAAAAAACACAAGTTTTTTGGCATGATCATCCCCAAAGAATATGGTGGCCTTGAATATTCTGCACTGGCGCATTCCGAAGTGGTAATGAAAATCGCCAGTCGCAGTGGTAGCGCAGCGGTGACAGTCATGGTGCCCAATTCACTGGGCCCCGGCAAATTGCTGATGACCTATGGCACAAAAGAACAAAAAGATTATTATCTGCCTCGTCTTGCCAGTGGCGAAGAAGTCCCCTGCTTTGGTTTGACCGGCCCTGAGGCCGGCAGCGATGCAGGTGCCATGCCCGATAATGGCGTGGTGTGTTATGGCAGTTTTGGCGGTGAAGACAAAGTACTCGGTATTCGTCTTAACTGGGAAAAACGTTATATCACTCTGGCTCCGGTGGCCACCCTGCTCGGCATTGCTTTTAAGCTGTATGACCCAGAGCATTTGCTTGGTGACAAGGAAGACATCGGTATCACACTGGCGCTGGTCAAGCGTGACACACCCGGAGTGGAAATCGGACATCGACATTTCCCCGCGAACCAGTCGTTTATGAACGGCCCCATCCGCGGTAAAGATGTGTTTATACCGCTCGATCAGATCATTGGTGGTGTCGACTATGTCGGCAGAGGCTGGAGCATGTTGATGGAATGTCTCACCGATGGTCGTGCTATTTCTTTGCCGGCGATGAGTATCAGTGCCGGCAAAGTGTGCAGCAAATTCAGCGGCGCATACTCAAGAATTCGCTCTCAGTTCCATACGCCGATTGGGTATTTTGAAGGTGTTGAAGAAGCGCTGGCCGTTATTGGCGGCCAGACGTACGCGATGGATGCTGCGCGTCTGTTGATTCTGTCCAGCCTGGATAATGGCGCCATGCCATCGGTACTTTCTGGTGTGGTTAAACAGCAGCTCACCGAGCGCATGCGCAAAGTCATGAATAATGCCATGGACGTTCATGGTGGCCACGGCATCTGTATGGGGCCGAATAATTTTCTGGGTCGTGGCTACCAGTTAATTCCTGTCGGCATTACGGTCGAAGGCGCCAATATACTCACTCGCACCATGATTATTTTTGGTCAGGGCGCATTGCGTAGTCACCCCTATCTATTAAAAGAAGTCCAGTCATTCCATAATCCGAACGCCAAAAAAGCGCTGCGCGATTTTGATAATGCTCTATTTGCACACGTAGGATTTGTCATCAGCAATGTGGTGCGTAGCTTTATCATGGGAATCACAGGTGGACGCTTTATTCGTAGTGCACCCGGCAGCCAGCACACAAAATATTATTATCAGCAGCTGGTGCGGATGAGCTCTGCGTTTGCACTGATCTCTGACGTTTGCCTGGGCATACTGGGCGGAACGCTGAAGCGTCGCGAAAAAATATCGGGCCGTCTTGCTGATGCGCTGTCCAATATGTATGTGCTGACCGCTGTGCTTCGACATTTTGAAAATAATGGTGAATCAAAAGAAGATTTACCATTAATGCAATGGGCCGCGCAGGATGCCCTGTTTAATATTCAAATAGCCCTCAAAGGTGTAATGAAAAATCTGCCTCTGCCTTTTGTAGGCCGTTTACTTAATATTCTGATATTTTCATTGACCAGGTCTTACCAGTTACCCAGTGATGAACTCGGCCATAAAGTAGCACGTATGCTGATGAGCCCTTCTGCCTCACTGGATCGGCTCACTCGCGGTATCTATGTCAACAATAATCCAGAAGATGCGACTGGACGCTTGATGTTTGCATTTGAGCATGTGCTTAAAACACACGAAATCGAAAAGAATTTACGCGTAAAATATATTGATGGTGTACTGGATGATCCCCAGGATCTTACGCAGGCATATGCCAAACATGTCATCAATGATACCGAACTGGACATGCTCGTTGCAGCCCGCGCAGCAGTACAGAATGCAATCAAAGTTGATGAATTCAGCTTTAAAGACTGGCAAGTGGAGACACCTACATGGGCACAACAAGAAAAGTCTATATCGTCGACGGCAGCAGAACACCGCAGTTAAAAAGCACTGGCAGAATTGGTCCTTTCAGTGCGGGTGATCTCGCGGTAAGCGCGGCAAGGCCTCTGTTGTCACGCCATGACATTCCACTGGATGCGATCGATGAAGTCATTTTAGGCTGCATGATGCCGGGCGAACGCGAAGCAAATATCGCACGCGTCGTGTCGCTGCGACTGGGTATTCCTCAGACCGTGCCCGCATGGACGGTGCAACGTAATTGCGCTTCGGGCATGCAATCGATCGATTCTGCATACCATAATATCAGCACCGGACGCGATGAACTGGTGCTGGCGGGCGGTGTAGAAGCCATGAGTCGTGCGCCAGTTCTATATAACCCGACGATGGTGAACTGGCTCAGCGACATGATGCGTGCGCGCAGTCTGGGCAAGCGTCTCGGAGTGCTGACAAAATTTCGTCCGGGTCATCTTAAACCAGTCATTTCACTGATCTTTGGTCTGACCGACGACATCGTCGGCCTGAACATGGGGGAAACAGCTGAAAACATTGCAGCCCGTTTTGATATTTCACGCCAGCAAATGGATGAATTTTCGGTGCGAAGTCATCAGCGCCTGGCACACGCACTGGAATCCGGTTATCTTGATGAAATTGAAGTGCTGTACGATGCCAAGGGCAAGTTCTACGATCACGACAATGGCATGCGCACAGATTCGAGCATGGAAAGCCTGGCAAGACTACGCCCCGCCTTCGACAAAAAATACGGTAATGTCACCGCTGGCAACAGCGCGCAGATCACCGATGGCGCAGCCTGGGTTTTACTGGCCAGCGAAAATGCTGTCGAAAAATATAATTTACCGGTACTTGCCACTATCCGTGACTCACAGTGGGCGGGACTCGATCCGGCGGTGATGGGCATGGGCCCGGTGCACGCGATGACACCTATCATGCAACGTCATCAGTTCGGTATCAGTGATATCGATTACTGGGAAATCAACGAAGCTTTTGCCACCCAGGTACTTGGCTGCCTGCTCGCCTGGAACGACAAGTCCTATTGCAGGACACACCTCGATCTGGACGATGCGGTGGGAGAAATTCCACAGGACCGTCTAAATATCGATGGCGGCGGCATCAGCCTCGGCCATCCAGTAGGCGCCAGCGGTGCGCGCATTGTGCTGCACCTGGCAAAAGTATTGCAGCGTAAACAGGCAAAACGCGGTATCGCCAGCCTCTGTATCGGCGGCGGCCAGGGCGGCGCAATGTTACTGGAAAACGAGGCCGCATGATGAGTGATTATAAAAACTGGCACATCGAAACAGACGAAAACAATATTGCCTGGTGCCATATTGATAAAGCGAATTCCAAAGTAAACCTGCTCTCAGGCGATGTCATTGCTGAATTCAGTGCTGTGCTGGATGCATTCGCTGCAACACCACCACAGGGGATCATTATTGTCTCTGACAAGCATGACAGTTTTATTTTCGGCGCGGATATCAAGGAATTCACTACGCTGAATGATATTGCAGACGCCAGAGCATTTTTACAACGTGGCCATGACCTGATGAACAAGCTGGCCGCCATGCCCTGTCCTACTGTCAGCATGGTACATGGCATCTGCCTGGGTGGTGGCACTGAACTCTCGCTGGCCTGCGATTATTTTGTGGCGTCAACCGAAAATGTTACCAAAATCGGACTGCCCGAAATCAAGCTGGGGATCCATCCCGGTTACGGCGGCACACAACGCTCGTTGCAACGTTGTGGCCCGGTGCCTGCACTGGACATGATGCTGACCGGCCGCATGCTGACCGCTCGCAATGCAAAAAAAATCGGACTGGTCGATGAGATCGTACCGCTACGTCAGCTCAAGCAGGCTGCAATTCACTTTGTCATGCGCGCTCCAAAGCGAAAAAAACCGCCTTTGCTGCAACGCGTTTTAAGTCACAGCATGATACGGCCTCTTCTGGCATCGCAAATGCGTAAACAGGTCGCGAAAAAAGCACTGCAGGAACACTATCCTGCGCCTTATGCACTGATCAATTTATGGAAACGCTATGCTGACCAGCCGAAAAAAATGCTGGCAGAAGAAATTAATACTGTAGCGGAGCTTGCAGTTACACCGACGGCACGCAATCTGGTACGTGTTTTCTTTTTGCAGGAGCAACTCAAAGGACTTGGTAAACAGATAAAGTACCAGCCCAGGCGGGTACACGTGATAGGCGGCGGCATCATGGGAGGTGACATCGCTTCATGGTGCGCGATACAGGGTTACCGCGTTACAGTACAGGATCAGGACCCTGAGCGACTTGCGGTCACATTCAAACGCGCGCAGGAATCCTTTAAAAAGAAATTTAAACGTGACCGCCGCGCAATACGTGATGCCAATGATCGTTTGATCATGGATCATCGCGGTGATGGTATCACCACGGCGGATCTTGTGATCGAAGCCATCTTTGAAGATGCCGAGGTAAAACGTAAGCTCTATCAAAGCATCGAACCGAAAATGAAAACAGATGCAATTCTCGCGACCAATACATCCAGTATTATGCTCGAAGATTTAACTTCTGCCTTAAATACTCCAGGCCGTCTTGTCGGCCTGCATTTTTTCAATCCGGTTGCCCTGATGCCCCTGGTTGAAGTCATTCATGGTAAACAAACAGATCCCGAGGTCATGCAAAAAGCACTGGCTTTCACCCGCGCCATCGGCAAGCTGCCATTACCAACACGAAGTTCGCCGGGTTTTCTGGTCAATCGCATCCTCATGCCCTATTTAATGGAAGCGGTGATCATGGTGACGGAAGGTATTCCGGCCGAAGCGATCGATAAAGCAGCGGTCAATTATGGAATGCCCATGGGCCCGATCGAACTGGCGGATACGGTCGGTCTGGATATTTGTCGTAATGTCGCAGTTATTCTGGCGAATACACTGGGTCTGGCCCTGCCCGCCGACCTTAACCACATGGTTGAGGAAGGCCATCTCGGGAAAAAATCAGGCCGTGGTTTTTACACCTGGAGCAAAGGCAAAGCGATCAAAAACAAAAAAGCACAATATGGCAATATGCAGGAGATACAGGACCGCCTTGTGTTTCGTCTGCTCAATGAAGCACTTTCCTGCTGGCGAGAAAATATTGTGGAGGGTGAAGATCAGATCGATGCCGGTGTTATATTTGGTACCGGCTTTGCCCCTTTCCGTGGCGGCCCACTCAGGCATATTCGCGACGAAGGCCAGAGCAACTTGCATCGCAAGCTGATCGAACTGGAAAAACATTTTGGTGAACGTTTCAGAGCGGACGAAGCCTGGAACAGCCTCGCTGCTGAATGAACTAAGCTTGATCGACAGAAAATAATCGATAAAAATTATTGCGCGTGACTTCTGCGATATGCTCAACACTGGTGTTTCTGACTTCTGCCAGGCATTCAGCAACATGGGGCACCAGTGCTGGCCAGTTCTGTTTGCCTCGATGAGGCACCGGTGCAAGATACGGCGAGTCTGTTTCTATCAGTATGCTGTCTTCGGGTACATATCTGGCCACTTCGCGTAGATTGGCCGCATTTTTGAAAGTCGTGATTCCTGAAAACGAAATCATAAAACCCAGATCGAGTGCAGCGCGAGCAAAGTCCTGGGTTTCAGTAAAACAATGAATCACACCGCGGCACCTGTCTGCATGCTCGTCTTTCAGTATGGCCAGGGTATCGTCACCGGCATCGCGGGTATGAATAATCACCGGTTTCTGCTGCGCCACGGCCACCTGTAAATGCATACGAAAGCGCTCCTGCTGCCAGCGGCGTTCACCTTTGTGGTAAAAATAATCAAGGCCGGTTTCACCGATAGCAACCACCCTGTTTGCGCTGGCCAGTTGATGCAGACCATCGGCATCCAGCGACTGTTTTTCATCGGCCATGGGATGAACGCCCACCGAGATTGAAATATTCGGATAGGGACTGACCAGTTCCACCATCTGCTGGTAACGATCCATATCAATCGATACGCACAGCATATGTTCAACACCGGCCGCCTCGCAGCCCTGAATCATGGTGGCAAAATTATTATCAAAATCAGCCAGCTCGATACAATCGAGATGGCAATGAGAATCTACAAACATAATGTGATGATTAAGCAGCCTGCCCTGATGACAGGACGGCATTGTTACATGGTGTGGGTAATACGGTCCGCTTTCATGGCACCCGCGAGATGGGTTTCGATCTTGCTGCGCGTCTGACCTTTATCCTGCGGTGAAAACTGCACACCGATGCCAGCCGCGCGGTTACCCTGTGATCCGGCAGGTGAAATCCAGATGATTTTGCCTGCGACCGGCAGACGTTCACTATCGTCCATCAGCGTGAGCAGCATAAACACTTCATCGCCAAGCTTGTACTGTTTTGGTGTGGGAATAAACAGGCCGCCATTTTTCACAAACGGCATATAGGAAGCATAGAGAGATGCCTTGTCTTTAATACTCAAAGAAAGCATGCCAGGACGTGCTGGTGCGGTCATTACAAACCTCTTATTGTTTTAAACCCTGCCAGGATAATAGCAGATTTTCCCATAACAATTCGGCATTGAGCGCGATCGCGTCGGCACGCAGATATTCTGTGATCTGGTCGTACAGCCTGAACAGACGCTGGGTATTCACCTGAGAAGCATATTTCTGCAGCGCAGCACGATGTTCCTCGTTGACCAGCGGGGCCTGATTTGCACTGAGCTGCTGGAGACGCACCAGATCACTCACCCAGTCCAGCATCCAGCTCAGAGGCTGATAATTGGGCAGGCCCGCCAGCGCACCGGCGTGGCTCAGCACCACGCGTTTCATATTGGCCAGCAGCGCCTCGTTGAGCTGTTGCCTGGCCGCAGCGAGCTCCTCGTTTTGCGCCATGGCCAGCAACGGCGCACCGTGCGCCAGCCGCAGTTTGAGTTCTGCACTGGGCAAGCCCTGTGATTCCAGCCATTCCAGGGCCAGAGCGGCATCCGGGCGTGGAAAACGCAGGTTCTGGCAACGGCTGATCACGGTCACGGGCAGACGGCTGGGGCGCGAACTGGTCAGAATCAGCAGGCTGTTTTGCCCCGGCTCTTCCAGCGTTTTGAGCAGGGCGTTGGCTGCTTCCGCATTCATCTGGTCCGCGTTTTCCAGGATCACGATGCGGTAGCCGCCATTGTACTGACTGGTCATCGCCATGCGGGCACAGAGTGCACGGATGGTATCGATGCGAATCATCAGTATGGGTTTCTTGCTGGTGGTCTTTTTCGCTATCTCTGGCCGAAGCACCATCAAATCGGGATGGGTGTCGGCTGCGAGCAATTGACAGGCACTACAAACCCCACAGGCCTGACCATGGGAATCATTGTCCCGGCACAGCAAACTGGCTGCCAGCGCGTGGGCGAATTCTGCTTTGCCCAGGCCGGGATCGCCGTGCAACAGTACTGCATGCGGCAGGCGATCCTGTCCGCGCTGCTGCATAAGCTGTTGCCACTGTGATTTTTGCCATGGATATATCATTTAAAAACAGTAATATATTTAATGTTCTTAATTTAAAATATTATATTCGTGCAAACGCTGCGAAATCGTTTCCTGCACCTGTGCCAGTGGCTGCGCAGCATCGATCAAACAGATACGTTGCGGATATTCACGCGCCAGCTGCTGGTAAGCCTCACGCACCCGCTCGAAAAACCCGTCCTGTTCGGTTTCGATGCGGTCAGGTGCGCTACGCTTGCCAGCACGTTCACGACCGACCGCCACCGGCGCGTCCAGAACCAGGGTCAGGTCTGGACGCAGGTCTGCCTGCACCCAGTCTTCGAGCTGTGCGATTTTAACGCGGTCCAGCCCTCTGCCTCCGCCCTGATACGCATAGGTCGCTTCGGTGAAACGGTCGCACAGTACTGTTCGACCCTGTGCCAGCGCCGGTCGAATGACCTTGTTGAGATGTTCGGCACGGGCAGCAAACATCAGCAATAATTCAGCATCTGCGCTCATCTGTTCCTGTGAATGCTGTAACAAAAGCGCACGCAGTGATTCGCCCAGCGCGGTACCACCAGGCTCGCGCGTGACCACACAGTCCTGCCCTGCCTTTGTCAGCAACTGCTGAATAAATTCAAGGTTGCTGGTTTTACCAACACCTTCGATGCCTTCCAGGGTAATAAATTTCGCCATATAAACTCGGGGTTGTGCACTCACTGATGTTTGAGCAAATGCTGTTTAACCATTTTTTCATGCTCGGCCAGCGTCCTGGAAAAAATGTGCCGACCCGAACCGTCACCGTGGGCCACAAAATACAGATACTCGGTCACCGCTGGATGTAAGGCAGCTACAATCGAAGCATGTCCCGGCATCGCGATCGGTGTCGGCGGCAGGCCCTTGCGCGTGTAGGTATTGTAAGGGGTATCGGTACGCAGATCACGAAAACGAATATCGCCATCATACTTATCACCCATGCCATAGATCACGCTTGGATCGGTCTGCAGGCGCATGCCCAGGCGCAGACGGTTTATAAAAACACCTGCAATCAGTGCGCGCTCATCGCTCACGGCGGTTTCCTTTTCTACAATCGACGCCATGATCAGGGCCTGATAAGGATTTTTATAGGGCAGCCCTGGTTCTCTTGCCGGCCATAAAGTGTCGAGCGTCTGTTTCATGCGATCATAAGCGCGCCTTAGCAATTCGACATCTTTTTCCTTCATGTGAACATGATAGGTGTCAGGAAAAAAACGCCCTTCAGGATGTTCGCCAGTATGACCAATCGCAGTCATGATGGCAGCATCATCAAGCCCTTTTAAGGTGTGCTGGATATGCGGATCATCATTGATCAGGTTCATCATTTGTTTGAAGGTCCAGCCTTCAACCACAGTCAGTGGAAATTGCTGAACTTTTCCAGACACCATGTCGGTCATCAAGTGCGCCAGTGTTTCTCCCGGCACGATTTCATAATTGCCCGCCTGTAAATGCCTCGCATCACCGTGCAATCGAACCCACCAGACAAAATGGTCGGGGTTTTTGAGCAAATTTAATTTCACTAACTTGTTACCGATCGTACGCAGACTATCGCCACGTTCAAGCTGCAATACGATAGGCTCAGACAGGGTATTCTCGCGGTCCATGGTGCGGTAGGTTTGTACACCCAGCCAGAGAATGATGACGCAAAGAACAATTAACAGCCAGTTAAGACTAGATCGCAGTTTGCGCATGATGCTCCACTCTTTCCGCCAGTCGTTCTGCAAGTAATCGACCTGTATTGCCAACCGTGTACTGAGTTTCAGCAAATTCGGCCACTGGCCAGATACCGATCACGCTGTTCGTGAGAAACATTTCATCCATCTCAGAGAGTCCGGTCTGTGTGATATTCGATTCCTGTACGCGCATGTTTAATTCGTTTGCAATCAATAATAACTGCTGGCGAATAATACCGCTGACGCCGCATCGTTCCAGAGCAGGTGTATATAAAACATTTTCTTTTACCGCGAATACATTACTCATGGTGCCTTCGATTATATTATCCTGAAAATCCATCATCAGTCCTTCGTCGAATTCATCCTGCCATTCGTTTCTTGCCAGTACATTCTCAAGCCGGTTTAAGTGCTTGATACCTGCGAGCTGAGGGCTGACAGACAGCCGAGTATCGCATACTCGAATACGCGCCCCTCGTTCGGCCACCTGGCGGATATCGCCGGGCCAGTCTGATCTGATTGACGATTCTGGTTGGTATCGGTTTCGCGGGATGGCGATAACCGCGCTCACCAATACCACGCGTCAGCATCAGCTTGATAATACACGGCTGGTCAGAAACCTGCTCTTCGAACAGCTGCCGCACATCCTGTAACCACAGGCTCTCATCCGGAAAATTAATTTTCAGCTTTTCAGCACCGGCGGTCATGCGCGCGAGGTGCTGTGGCCAGAACTGTAATTGATTATTAACGCAGGCGATGGTTTCAAACACACCATCACCGTAATGCAAACCTCGGTCCATGACCGAAATATAGTCTGCCTGGACGCCGTTGATAGTTATACGCTGCATGTCGAATCTGCTGTTCTGAAAACGGCTAGCAAGCCTTTGGCTTTGGCGCGGGTCTCAGCCAGTTCGGCCTGAGCGTCGGAATCGGCCACAATGCCCCCACCTGCGCGCAATGTGACTTCGCCCGCATGTCGCATCATGGTGCGGATCAAAATATTCAGATCCATGCTGCCATCGCGATTAATATAACCGACCGAACCGGTATACGCAGCGCGCGGCTGCTGCTCCAGTTCGGCCAGTATTTCCATGCAGCGCACTTTAGGACAACCGGTGATGGTGCCGCCAGGGAAAACCGCACGGATCACGTCTGCAGGTGTGATCTCATCGCGCAAACAGCCGCGCACATTGGACACAATATGATGTACATGCTGATAACTTTCCAGCGTCATCATTTCGTTGACTTCGATACTTCCGGGCACACACAGCCGCCCCAGATCATTGCGCTCCAGATCGATCAGCATGACGTGCTCGGCAAGCTCTTTGGGATGCTGGAGCAGTTCGGTGGCGAGCGCATCATCGGTCATGCTGTCATCTGCACGCGGGCGCGTGCCCGCGATCGGTCGAGTCTGGGCGATACCGTGACGTACACTGATCAGTCGCTCGGGTGAAGAACTCAGCACGCTGACTGTACCGAGACTGAACAGCGCGGCAAAACAGCCGGGGTTCGATTTTGCCAGCTGTGAAAAAATGTCCCGGTCAGTAATGTCAGCGTCAATGCTCAGCTGCCAGCCGCGGGATAGATTGGCCTGAAAAATATCACCTTCGACAATATAATTCTTGATGCGCGCCACCTGCTGCAAATAGCGCGTGTCATCATCTTCTACCAGCGCGTGTATTCCCGGAACCTTTGCGTCTGTTCGGCTTTGACAACGATCTATATCCTGGTGCAGTTCGTTTACTAAGTGTTCGTATTCATTTTCGACCACAAGATAGGATCGGTCTGCAAATCGATCGTGAATCAGCACCAGTGGACAGCGCAGTGCCAGTGCAATCGGAATCGACGCAGGTAATGCAGGCAGGTTCAGGCAGGGTTCGATTTCACCCGCCAGTTCGTACGAACAATACACAAACCAGCCACCACTGAAGGGGATTTCGTCATCGGGATCCAGCGCAACACGTTCATATTGCCAGCATTGTTCCAGTGCAGTGAGAAAACCGCTATCCGTACGAATCGAAAATGGCGCTGTGCTATGTAAATTAAAATCAGAGTCGAGACGTAATTCATATTGTGGAAATGCTGGCAGGATGTCGTAGCGGCCGTTGAGATCGCTGGACGCGGTACTCACCAGTACACCGGGATAACGCTCCGGTTTGAACTGATAGAGGTCCAGCAAATTTAAACTGGTGTGTATTGGGTGTGTCTGATAGTGCATCGCGCTGATTTTGATTGCAAGAACCTGGTCTTGCCTGTGCCTCAGGCGTCGAGCTTGCTGAATACCAGAGTACCGTTGGTACCACCAAAACCGAATGAATTTGAAATGACTGTATTGATTTTCATCTGGCGTGCAGTATTGGGCACATAATCCAGATCACAGCCTTCGCCCGGATTTTCAAGATTGATCGTCGGCGGCGCGACCTGATCGTGAATCGCCATCACCGAGAACACGGCTTCGATACCACCGGCAGCACCGAGCAGATGCCCGGTCATCGACTTGGTCGAACTGACTGCCACCTTGCTCGGCATGATTACCAAAAGCCTGTTTTAGCGCATTGGTTTCTGCGATGTCACCCGCAGGTGTAGAGGTGCCGTGCGCGTTCACATAATCCACTTCATCCGCATTGCGTCCTGCATCTTTCAGCGCCAGCTGCATACAACGCGCGGCACCACTGCCATCGGCCACTGGCATGGTCATGTGATAGGCATCGGAGTTATAACCAAAACCGGCGACTTCAGCATAGATTCTGGCACCGCGTGCTTTCGCGTGTTCGTATTCTTCCAGTACCAGCACACCGGCACCATCACCCAGGACAAAACCGTCACGATCCTTGTCCCAGGGACGACTGGCCGTTGCTGGATCATCGTTGCGCGTTGAAAGCGCACGTGCTGCAGCAAAGCCGGCAATCCCCAGCGGTGACGAGGCTTTCTCTGCGCCACCGGCAAACATCACATCGGCATCACCGTACGCAATGATACGCGCAGCTTCACCGATGCTGTGCGTGCCCGTAGAACAGGCAGTGACCAGCGCGATGTTCGGGCCTTTGATTTTATTTTTAATCGAGAAGTTACCGGAGATCATATTGATGATCGAACCGGGAACAAAAAACGGAGAGATTTTACGTGCCCCGCCTTCCATCAATTTGGCGTGGTTAGCTTCAATCATCGGCAGCCCACCAATGCCAGAACCAATCGCAGTACCAATACGTTCAGCATTGGCTTCGGTAATCTCCAGACCGGAATCGATCAGTGCTTCTTCTGCTGCCACCAGACCGTAATGGATAAACGCATCCATTTTTTTCTGATCTTTCGGTGGAATAACAGCGTCTGCAACAAAGTCCTTGACCATGGCAGCAATCCTGACCGGGTATTCGCTGGTGTCAAAGTCGTCGATAAGACCGACGCCACTGACACCGGAGACAATATTACTCCAGGATTGTTTAAGATTTAGACCGACCGGGGATACGATTCCCAGACCGGTCACTACAACACGACGTTTTGACAAGGCACACCCGGGATTAAAAAGTACAGCCACACGAATGTGGCTGCAGTATATTCAAACTGGCGTTAGGCTTAACCAGCGTGGGCATTTACGTAGTCGATAGCCTGTTGAATGGTGGTTATCTTTTCAGCTTCTTCATCAGGAATTTCACATTCGAATTCCTCTTCCAGAGCCATCACCAGTTCAACGGTGTCGAGTGAATCTGCCCCAAGATCATCAACAAAGGAAGCTTCGTTGGTAGCCTGTTCTTCGGTGGCACCCAACTGTTCCATCACAATCTTACGGACGCGTTCTTCAGCACTGCTCATTTAATTACCCTCTATGTTTTCGTCAATCAGAGCTGCGCGGTATTGTAGTGAATTAGCGCACAGCATGCCAGTAAAATCCTTGCCCTCAAAATTGCGCAGGATTTTGTTTTTTAATTATATGTATTACAGTTAGTTACAATATATAGTTAACATAATTTATAGATACAGACACAGCCTCATTGCTGTGTATGCCCCGGATTATCAGGGCATATGCATGCCGCCATTAACATTCAGTGTTTCGCCAGTGATATAGGCCGCCTGTGGACTGGCAAGAAATACCACCGCCTGCGCGATGTCTTCAGGACTGCCCAGACGGTTCAGTGGAATCTGCTGGATCAGCGCATTGCGCTGTTCTTCGGGCAGCTCACGCGTCATATCGGTGTCGATAAAGCCGGGAGCCACCGCATTCACCGTGATATTGCGCGAGCCAATTTCACGCGCCAGCGATTTGGTAAACCCCAGCATGCCCGCTTTGGCAGCCGCATAATTGGTCTGACCCGGATTGCCCGTGAGACCAACCACCGAGCCAATATTGATGATGCGGCCCTTGCGGGCTTTCATCATGGCGCGCACACAGGCCTTGGACAGGCGATATATCGAGGTCAGGTTGGTTTCGATGATGTCATGCCAGTGTTCATCTTTCATCATCATCAGCAGGTTGTCACGCGTGATGCCTGCATTGTTGACCAGTATCGTGATCGGGCCAAACTGATCACTGATTTGCTTGATCACTGACGCAATCGAATCTGCACTGGTGACGTTGAGACACATACCCGCACCACCGAGCGGTGATAGCCAGGCAGCAATTTTTTCCGCACCTTCATCCGTAGTCGCAGTGCCAATCACCGTCGCGCCCTGCGCCGCCAGCTGTTCGGCAATCGCCTTGCCTATGCCACGGCTGGCACCCGTGACCAGTGCAACTTCACCTTCTAATATTTTGTTCATAACCGTATTCCAATCTTAAGTAATAGTAGGCAGTTTGCAGTAGAAGCCTCGATTTTTTGCTGACGACGGCCAACTGATAACTGACGACTGTTTTTATTGTACTGAGTCGAGAAATTTCTGCATGCTCTCGGGTTTGTCCAGGGCAAATGCGGGCACATCCTTGACAATACGGCGATTCAGCCCGGTCAATACACGACCCGGCCCACACTCGACGATGGCATCATCCGCCGCCGAACCCAGAATCTCCATGGTCTGTACCCAGCGCACCGGGCTGTACAACTGTTTCACCAGGGCATCACGGATTTCATCAGGTTCGTCGTGACTTTTGGCGTCGACATTGTGTATCACCTGGATATCAGGTGTTTTGATCTCGATCAGTTTGAGGACTTTGGCGAGTTCATCCGCCGCGGGTTTCATCAGGGCACAATGTGATGGCACGCTCACTGGCAGACGCATGGCTTTTTTGGCGCCCGCTTCACTGGCCTTGAGAATCGCCAGGTCGACCGCAGCCACATTACCGGCAATGACCACCTGGCCGGGTGAATTGTAGTTCACCGCTTCGACCACCTCACCGGTTTCTTCGGCCGCTTCTGCACAGGCCAGTCGCACCGCTTCGTTGTTCATGCCCAGAATCGCAGCCATCGCGCCCTGACCTTCGGGCACAGCGTTTTGCATCAAACGGCCGCGTTCTGCGACCAGTTTCACTGCATCGCTAAATTCGATCGCACCGCCTGCCACCAGCGCGGCATATTCACCCAGGCTGTGGCCCGCGAATGCAAACGGTTTGCTCATGCACTGTTCCATCATCACACGCATGATCGCGATGTCAGCCGCCAGCATCGCGGGCTGGGTAATCTCGGTCTGATTGAGGCGTTCTTCGGGGCCTTTGCTCACCACTTCCCACAGATCGTAGCCGAGTACGGCAGATGCCTGGGCAAAAGTTTCGGTGACCACAGGCCAGTCTGCGGCATAGCCATCCAGCATGCCGATAGATTGCGAACCCTGACCGGGAAAAACAACAGCGATGTTCATAGTGCGCGCCTTTGACGATTATTATTATTGTTATCGGGTTTTAAAAACCACAGATCCAGATTACAGGGTGCGTATTGTAACCGTTTAACGAAGCTTGAGCACATCCTGCATGTCATATAAACCGGCAGGCTGGTTCTGCAACCACAGCGCCGCTCGTATCGCTCCATTGGCGAAGGTCATCCGGCTCGATGCTTTGTGTGTAATTTCAACACGTTCGCCGTCGGCCGCGAACAGCACGGTGTGGTCACCGACGATATCACCGGCGCGAATGGTTTCAAAACCAATGGTTTTGCGCTCGCGCGGACCGGTGATGCCCTCACGACCGTACACTGCGCACTCTTCCAGATCTCTGCCCAGTGCTGTTGCCAGAATTTCCCCCATGCGCACCGCAGTACCCGAAGGCGCGTCGACTTTATGTCGATGATGCGCCTCGATCACTTCGATATCCACCTCGTCACCGAGAACACGCGCCGCCAGATCGAGCAATTTGAAACACAGGTTCACGCCCACGCTCATATTGGGTGCAAATACGATGGGAATCGATTTTGCAGCCTGCTCAATCTGCTGCTTTTCTGCGTCGGAAAAACCGGTGGTGCCGATGATGATGCTTTTTTTATGCGTGACGCAGGTTTTGAGATTGGCCAGCGTGGCTTCCGGCCGGGTGAAATCGATCAGGGTATCGAAACCCGGGGCGCCTGCATCCAGATCATCACTCAGGGCCACATTCAATTTACCGATGCCGGCAAGGTCACCAGCATCACTACCGAGCAGAGAATTACCGCTGTGCTCGAGTGCCAGCGTCAACTGGCAATGATCATTCTGGTGACAGGCGGTAATCAAAGAACGACCCATGCGACCGGCAGCACCGGTGACAGCGATATTCAACATTGTTTTCCCCGATTGTGTTCGTGGGTAACGAAAAGCCCGGTTACGATTTTAATTCATCAAAGAACTGTTTGACTCGATCCATCCAGCTCGCGTTCTGCGGATTATGCTGCTTACTGTTATGTTCGATCGATGCCTCGAATTCGCGCAGCAGCTCTTTTTGCCTGGCATTAAGTTTAACCGGAGTTTCCACCATGACGCGACACAATAAATCGCCGGTGACACCGCTGCGCACCGGTTTCACACCCTTGCCGCGCATGCGGAACAACTTACCTGACTGGGTTTCGGGTGGAATTTTCAGTTTTAGACGGCCTTTGAGTGTTGGCACTTCGAGTTCGCCACCGAGCGCAGCCGTGCTGATACTGATCGGCATTTCACACATCAGGTCGCCTTCATCACGTTTGAAAATAGGATGCGGTTTGACATGAACCTGCACGTACAGGTCACCGGTCGGGCCGCCATTGAGTCCCGCCTCGCCTTCACCGCCGAGTCGAATGCGATCACCATTATCAACTCCCGCAGGCACTTTCACCGAGAGTGATTTCTGTTTCTGCACACGCCCCTGGCCATGACAGTCAGGACAGGGATCGGTCACCACCGAGCCCTGGCCGTGACAGTTCGGACAGGTTTGCTGCACCGCAAAAAAGCCCTGCTGCATTCTGACCTGGCCAACACCACCGCAGGTGGTACAGGTGCTGGGACTGGTTCCCTTTTTTGCACCGGTACCATCGCAGGTGTTGCAGGCTTCCAGTGTCGGGATACGAATTTTGGCTTCGGTACCAAACACCGCCTCTTCCAGCGTTAATTCAAGATTGTATTTGAGATCGGCACCACGATACGCGCGATTGCCACCGCCGCCACGACGACCGCCACCAAAAATATCGCCAAAGACATCGCCGAAGATGTCACCAAAGTCAGAGTGGAAACCACCACCGCCGCCCATCGAAGAATCAACACCGGCGTGCCCGTATTGATCATACGCCGCACGCTTCTGGGGATCAGAAAGCACGTCGTAGGCTGTTTTGGCTTCCTTGAACTTATCTTCAGCTTCCGGGTTGTTGGCATTACGATCTGGATGGTGCTTCATCGCATGGCGGCGATAGGCTTTCTTTATTTCAGCCTCGTTAGCATCTCTGGAAACACCCAGTACTTCGTAGTAATCACGTTTCGACATATCTATAAGCTTTTCAGTTAGCAGTTGTCAGTAACAGTGAACAGCGTACAAGCAAAACGCACAGACACTGAAGTGGCTGTGCGTTTGCTGACGACGGTTAACTGAAGACTGATAACTTTTGTTGTTATTTGTCTTCTTTAACTTCTTCAAACTCAGCATCGACCACTTCTTCACCGGTGTCTGCTTTTGCGTTTGCATCTGCACCGGCTTCTCCAGCATTCGCAGCTTCTGCCTGTTGTGCATAGGCTTTTTCAGCAATCTTGCCAGCGGCTTCGGTTAGCGCCTGAGTTTTAGCTTCAATTTCAGCCTTGTCACCTTCTTTGACGACCGCTTTCAGATCTGCAATCGCGGCTTCAACCTTGCTGCGCTCATCCGCGTCAACCTTGTCGCCAAGATCTTTCAGCGATTTCTCGGCTGAATGAATCAGATTGTCTGCCGTGTTGCGTGCCTCGATCACTTCACGCAGCTTCTTGTCTTCGTCCGCATGCGCCTCGGCATCCTTGATCATTTTCTCGACTTCATCATCCGACAGACCACTGGAGGCCTTGATCACGATCGACTGCTGCTTACCCGTGGCCTTGTCTTTGGCCGACACGTTCAGGATGCCGTTAGCATCGATATCGAACGAGACTTCGATCTGCGGCACACCGCGTGGTGCGGTCGGAATATCCTGCAGGTCGAAACGACCCAGTGACTTGTTGCCGCTAGCCATTTCGCGCTCACCCTGCAATACATGCACGGTCACCGCGGTCTGGTTGTCATCTGCAGTCGAAAATACCTGCTGTGCCTTGGTCGGAATCGTGGTGTTCTTTTCGACCAGCTTGGTCATGACGCCGCCCATGGTTTCGATACCCAGTGACAACGGGGTCACGTCGAGCAACAGGATGTCGTTGACATCACCGCCGAGCACACCGCCCTGAATCGCAGCACCTACTGCAACCGCTTCATCGGGGTTGACGTCTTTACGTGGCTCTTTACCGAAGAAATCTTTGACCGCGGCCTGTACTTTGGGCATACGTGTCTGACCACCGACCAGAATCACGTCATTGATATCACCGATTGAAACACCGGCATCTTTCATGGCCTGCTTACAGGGTGCGATGGTGCGTTCAACCAGATCACTCACCAGGCTTTCCAGTTTGGCGCGAGTCAGCTTGATGTTCATGTGTTTCGGACCCGATGCATCGGCCGTGATGTACGGCAGATTGACATCGGTCTGTGTAGTCGAAGACAGTTCGATCTTGGCTTTTTCAGCCGCTTCTTTCAGACGCTGCAATGCCAGCGGATCGTTGTGCAGATTGATACCGCTGTCTTTCTGGAATTCGTCAGACAGATAATCGATCAGGCGCATATCGAAGTCTTCACCACCCAGGAAAGTATCACCGTTGGTCGCCAGTACTTCGAACTGATGTTCGCCGTCGATTTCTGCAATTTCGATAATCGATACGTCGAAGGTACCGCCGCCCAGATCGTAAACCACGATCTTGGAATCGCCACGGTTCTTGTCCATACCGTAAGCCAGCGCAGCCGCGGTCGGCTCGTTGATAATACGTTTTACGTTCAAACCGGCAATACGTCCGGCATCTTTGGTTGCCTGACGCTGGGAATCGTTAAAATACGCAGGCACGGTGATCACTGCTTCGGTGACTTCGGTGCCCAGAAAATCTTCTGCGGTCTTTTTCATTTTCTGCAATACGCGCGCAGAAATTTCCGGTGGCGCCATTTTCTTGCCATTGACTTCCACCCAGGCATCGCCGTTATCGGCCTTGATAATTTTGTATGGCACCAGCTTGATATCGCGCTGTACCACTTCTTCATCGAAGCGACGACCGATCAGACGCTTGATTGCGTAAAGCGTGTTATGAGGGTTGGTGACCGCCTGGCGTTTCGCCGGCGAGCCTACAATCACTTCATCGCCATCCGCATACGCGATGATGGACGGCGTGGTGCGATCACCTTCGCTGTTTTCGATGACTTTAGCCTTGCCACCATCCATCACTGCAACGCAGGAGTTGGTGGTTCCGAGGTCGATACCGATAATTGTTGCCATAATGCTCTTCTCCAAAAATCTCTAATAAATTCTATATATACTGTTATGTGGGGTTTTAAACCATTATTTCAATGCAGATCCTGATGTTTTCTACTCACCTGCCTTCGATACCATGACCATGGCAGGCCGCACCAGACGATCATTCAGGGTGTAGCCTTTTTGCATCACTGACATCACAGTATTGGGCTCAAGCTCGTTACTGGGCTGCATCGCCATGGCCTGGTGCAATTCAGGGTCAAATTTCTGGTTCACAGGGTCAATCGCTGCAACATTGAACTTGTTGAATGCATTCTGCAGCATATTCAGGGTCAGCTGCATGCCTTCGCGCAGCGACTCGGCGTCGACATTTTCGCTGGCCAGACCCAGTTCCATGCTATCCATGATCGGCAGCAGCTCCTGGACAAACTTTTCCAGGGCAAACTTGTGCGCGCTTTCCAGGTCTTTCTGGGTGCGGCGACGCAGATTGTCCATTTCGGCCTTGGTTCGGAGCAACAGCTCCCAGTTTTCTTCGGCCTTTTTCTCGGCCACTTTGAGCTGCTCGGAAATAGCGTCCTCAGCCTCGTACAGTGACTGTTCTTCGTCCTCCATCAGTTCCGCCTCATTCTGCTGGCTATCTGTATTGGCCTGCGCAGTGGCCTGGTCATTATTGGCTTTTTTTGCTGACATCTTTGCTCCAGATTTCTAAATACGTGTTTGCCCGCTATATAAGGGCGTGTTCTCAGGTTTCAAGCCCTCGGCGAACAAGAACACCTCAGTAGCGCAGCGCCTCGCTGAGGATGCGCGCGGTGATATCCACCACGGGAACCACCTGATCGTACTTGATTCGAGTTGGTCCAATCACGCCGAGCACACCGAGGATCTGGCCATCGACGCTGTATGGCGCGGTAATCACGCTACAGTCGCCCAGCCCCTCAACACCGATTTCATTGCCGATGAACACCTTGACGCCTTCGGACTGAATACATCGGTCGAGCAGGCTCAGCATTTTGCGCTTGTGATTGAACATTTCCAGCAATTGCTGGAGCTGCTGAGAATCGGCATTGTGACGCAGCAGATTTGATTCGCCCCTGACAACATAGGGGTCCTGCTCGCTGTCATCGCTGTCGAGCGCTCGGGTAGCGACTTCGACCGCGCTCTGCATCATGCTGTCCATGCGGCCGCGGGCCTTTTCCAGCTCCTTCAGCAGGTTTTCACGGATTTCAAATACATCTTTGCCGGCGAAATTCTGATTGATATAAGCGGCCGCCACGCGCAGTTCATCGGCGCTGTATTCGCGCTCCAGATGAAGGACGCGGTTCTGTACTTCTTTTTCGTTGATCACCATGATGGCGAGCACGCGGTTATCCGACAGCGGCAGAAATTCGATATGCCGCAGTGCCGACTGATTGGGCCGCGGAATGGTAATAATCCCCGCCATCTGGGTCAGTTGCGAAACCATCTGGCTGGCATTACTGAGCAGGTTATCGGTGCCTTTGTCCGAATTCAGCTGCTTTTTCATCTGATTCACCAGCTGGCGCTTGATCGGGGTGACTTCGAGCAGACTATCGACAAAGAATCGGAAACCTTCTTCGGTAGGAATACGTCCCGCGGAAGTGTGCGGTGCGGTCACCAGGCCCTGTTGTTCCAGTCGCGACATCACATTGCGTATGGTCGCCGGACTGATGTCCAGGCCCGCATCGTGCGCCAGTTTTTTCGACCCCACAGGCTGGCCGTCGCTGATATAGCTCAGCACCAGCTTTTTCAGCAACTGCGCGGCGCGTTCATTCAGTATCTGGGGCTTATTTGTTAACGTCATACAGCATACTTACAGTCGGTTGCCGTGGTTGAAAGTCCCGGGTGACATCGATTTAGCACTCGGGGCTATAGAGTGCCAATACGGAAGTATGTAAGTAAAATCAGCGAGGGTCAAGACTCACTCAGCCGCCACCAGAACACCGTCGTTGAGCTGGTATATGCGATTCATTTTTTCTGCGATGTGCATGTCATGAGTCACAATCACCAGTGCGGTATTAAATCCGGTGTTGAGCTGGCTGATGATATCGATCACCTGTTCGGCATTACGGCGATCAAGATTGCCCGTGGGTTCGTCGGCAAACACGCAGTCGGGGCGATGAATCAGAGCACGCGCAATCGCAGCGCGCTGTCGCTCACCGCCTGACAGCTCACCAGGCTTGTGCTGCAAACGATCAGCCAGCCCCAGTTCACCCAGTATCCTGGCCGACTCTGCGCTGGCTTTTTCGGGTGGCATGCCCGCGATCAACAAAGGCATGGCCACGTTTTCCAGCGCGGTGAATTCTGCCAGCAAGTGATGAAACTGGTACACAAAACCCAGATGCGCGTTGCGCATTTTACAGCGCGATTTTTCATCCAGCAGGTTGATATCCTGACCCCGCACCAGCACCTTGCCACTGCTGGGTGTATCGAGGCCACCGAGCAGATTGAGCAAGGTGGTCTTGCCCGAGCCGGACGCACCGATGATCGCGATACTTTCGCCGCGCTTGAGCTGAAGATTGACCTCGCGCAGTACATGCAGGGCTTCGCCGCTGCCTTCACGGTAGGCCTTGCCCAGGCCGCTGGCTTCGAGACTGAAGTTGATGTCGGTGTCTGGCTTATTCATAGCGCAGCGCCTCGGCAGGCAGCGTACGCGAAGCGCGCCAGGCCGGATAGATTGTCGCCACAATGGTGATCACGAAAGCGGATATGGAATAGGTCAGGACATCGCTCAGACGCACGTCGGCAGTGACATCGCTGACATAATATACGTCAGCGGGCAAAAAGTCGGTGTGGAACAGATGCTCCAGCCCTTTTACGATCTCGAACACATTCAAGGCCACGGGCACACCAAGCGCGACACCGATCAGCGTTCCAAACAACCCGATCACCGCACCCTGCACCATGAAAATGGCCATGATACTGCCTGGCCGAATGCCCATGGTGCGCAGGATGGCAATATCAGCTTCCTTGTCGGTCACCGACATCATCAGCGTGGACACAATATTCAGTGCAGCCACCGCGATCACCATCAGCAGAATAATAAACATGACGGTTTTTTCGGTTCTTAACGCATGGAAAAAATTTCGGTGCTGCTGGGTCCAGTCACGCACCCAGTAATCTTCGCCCATCGCGCGGTCGAGCTCGCGCGTGATACGCGGCGCCTGGAACAGGTCCTGCAGACGTAAACGCACACCGCTGACTTTGTCATCCATATGAAACAGTTTTGCCGCGTCAGTCATATTGATAAAGGCCATGGAACCGTCAAACTGATTCATGCCCACTTCGAACACACCGACTACGCGAAAACGGCGCAGTCTGGGCATCACGCCAACAGCGGTGATGCTGGCTTCGGGCGTGATCACAGTCACCCGGTCGCCCTCATACACACCGAGCGAGCGCGCCAGCTCGCTACCCAGCACAATCCCGTATTTGCCAGGCACCAGGTCGCTGAGTTTGCCCGATACCATTTTATTGCCCACATCAGACACAGTGACCTGCTCGACAGGCATAATGCCGTTGATCAGAGCGCCGCTGACACGGCTGCCGTTGGTCAACATGACTTCTTTACTGATATAGGGTGCGGCTGCAACCACACCGGGCTGGTGCAGGGTTTTTTCGGCTGCCTGCTGCCAGTGGCCCAGTGTGCCGTCGATACCGGTCAGGGTGGCGTGGGATGTCATGCTCAGGGTACGGTTTCGTAATTCATCGCCGAAGCCGTTCATCACCGAGAGCACAACGATCAGGGCAAAGACACCCAGCGCCACGCCCGCGATCGAAATCGAAGCAATGAACGAAACGAAATGATTTTTACGTTTCGCGCGGGTATAGCGCAGACCGATGAAAAGTTCTTTAGGTTGAAACATGGCTTTTGTTCTTTGAATTGGCGTGAGTATATCGCATCCTGATATTAAACGACCGGGTAAAACCTCTGTTTACCAGACATAAAAAGCATAAAATGCACGCCATGAGTTCATCTACAAAAAGACATCCCACCCCCGGCCTGGAACGGCAACGCGAACTGAATGCCGCGCCCCGGCGTTTGCCTGCAGAATGGGAACCTCAGGACGCGATCATGCTGGCCTGGCCGCACCGCGCAAACGGCTGGGTTGGCGACATGACCGCGGTCGATACCGTGTTTGTCGAACTGATACGCGCCATCACCGGCGCCAGCGCGTATTGCTGGTATGCAAGGATGAAGCACTGCGCCAGCACGCAGTCGCATTGCTGCAAACCGGAAATGTGGCAATGGACAATTGCATCATCAAAATCGCAGCCACCAATGATGTCTGGATGCGCGATGTTGGGCCGATCGGCATTATCGAAAACGGCACACTGAAGCTGCTGGATTTTCGTTTTAATGCCTGGGGCGGTAAATACAGTTCCAGCGATGACGATCAGATCAACACACGCCTGCAACAGCAGGATGTGTTCAACTGCGAAATGCAGTCACTGCCATTGATTCTTGAAGGCGGCAGCATCGAAAGCAACGGCAAAGGCACCCTGCTCACCACTAAAAGCTGTTTGCTCAGCGACACGCGCAATAGCTGCTACGATGAGCATCGACTGGAAGAATTGCTGAAACACTTTCTTGGTGTTGAAACCGTGCAATGGCTGGAACACGGTCACATCGAAGGTGATGACACCGATGGCCATATCGATACCCTGGCGCGTTTTTGTCCCAACGACGTTATTGCTTACGCCAGCTGTAATGATGCGAGCGATGTTAATTATGCAGAACTCAGCGCCATGGAGGCCGAATTAAAAGCACTGAAAAAATCCGATGGCGAGCCCTATACTCTTAATCGCCTTCCCGATTCCTTCGCCAAAGTCTGGTATAGAAGGCCAGCCGCTTGCCTGTACCTATGTGAATTTCATGATCATCAATGGCGCCATTCTTTGCCCATTGTATGATGATCCGATGGACAAGGTCGCCATGACGCAACTACAGAACATTTTTCCGCAGCACGAAATCATCGGCATCAATGCCCTGCCCGTGGTCGAACAATGCGGCAGCTTTCATTGTCTATGCATGCAACTGACCGAGGGCACATTGAAATCGTGAACAGCCGAAAACTAAAAATTTCATTAGTACAGCAATCGTACAGCGATGATCCTGACTGCCAACCAGAAAAAACTGGCGGACAATATCGCCAAAGCCTGCGCACAGGAAGACAAACCGCAACTGATCGTATTGTCGGAATTACACAACGGTCTGTATTTTTGTCAGCAGGAAAACGATGAGGCCTTTGCACGTGCCGAAAGTGTACCCGGCCCAACCTCACAATGGCTGTGCGCGCTTGCGCAAGAACACCAGGTTGTGATTGTTGGCTCGGTGTTTGAAAAAACCGCCGACGGCGAATATTACAACACCGCCCTGGTCGCCGACAGTGACGGCACACTTGCGGGCACTTATCACAAGACACATATTCCTTACGACCCGGGCTATTACGAACAGCATTATTTCAAATCCAGTACCGAAGGTTTTCACCCGATAGACACCAGCATCGGTAAACTTGGCGTGCTCATCTGTTTTGATCAATGGTTTCCCGAAGCCGCACGCGCGATGGCACTGGCCGGTGCTGATCTTCTGATTTATCCCACTGCGATCGGTTATGAACCTGCAGACGACAAAGCACAGCAGGCACGCGATCGTGAAGCCTGGATCACGATACAACGCGGCCACGCAATCGCGAATTTAATTCCGGTTGCCAGTTGCAACCGCGTCGGATTCGAGGCCGCACCCGACCCGGCTCAATCAAATGGCATCAATTTCTGGGGATCCAGTTTCATCTGCGGCCCACAAGGTGAATTGCTGGCGCAGGCGACGGATGATCACGAAGAAATTATTTCCGCGACAGTCGATCTGGCGCGTACTGCGGAACTGCGTGAGATCTGGACCTTCCTGCGCGATCGCAAACCTGAGATGTATAACAAATAAAAATTAAAGGCGAAACCGCAGAGACGCAGAGGCCGCGGAGAAAAACAAAATATCTGAGTATTGATCAAACAACATATCATTGTAGGCTTTTAACAAAAGCATTCTCTGCGATCTCTGCGCCTCTGCGGTTTCGCTTTTAGAACGCCCATTTATCTACGAGGCTATACCATGAACAAAGAATTAAACGAACTACTCGCGAAATTAACCGCCTGCAGGACGAGGTTGAAAAACGCTGGGAGGGATATGCGCCAGAAGTTCAATTACACCATTGAAGGCCACAAGGTTCGTTTTGAGGCGGAAATAAAACGCCTGCATGCGCGCTACAAAATGCGCCTAATCAAATATCTGATAACAGCCAGGCCACTCAGCATTATCACTGCACCGGTTATCTACAGCATGGTTGTGCCCATTGCACTCATGGATCTGAGTATTACTATTTATCAACATATATGCTTTCAGAGCTATGGCATTCCTCGCGTTAAACGCCGAGACTATATTATTATTGATCGCCATCAGCTGAGCTATCTTAATATCATAGAAAAATTCAATTGTGTCTATTGCGGCTACGGAAATGGATTCGTGGCTTACGCACAGGAAATAATAGCCCGAACCGAGCAATACTGGTGCCCAATTAAACATGCACAACGAGTTCTCGGCAGACATGAGCGCTATAAAAATTTCGCTGACTATGGTGATGCAGAAAATTATAGCAAACAACTTAAAGAATTACGCAAAGCACTGGCGGATATCGACAAACAACACGATGCATTGTGATTAATGTAAATAGCAAAACCGCAGAGACACAGAGTACACAGAGGAATATTTTGTTAAAAACATAAAACGATGCTTTGATTGATCCATAATTTAATCGTATTGCTTTTTCTCTGCGTACCTCTGCGTCTCTGCGGTTTCGCTTGTAAGCTTTTTACGGATTTTGAATGCTGATACAATTATGAATAATACATTAAACATGGATTTATCCAAGCCGTGCTGCCTGCGGCCCGAAGACCAGCATTGGGTGCAAAGCCCATCCGATGGTGTTTCGCGCGTGCACCTTGAACGCGAAGCCGAAGAAAGCGGCCACACCACCAGTTTCGTAAAATTTGCACCGGGCTCATATTTTCCGCCACACACTCACCCACAAGGTGAAGAAATATATGTTCTTGACGGTGTGTTCTCTGATGAAAACGGTGATTACCCTGCTGGCACCTATATTACGAAATCCACCGGGCTCTTCACATAAACCCTTTACCAGAGAGGGTTGCACTCCTGTTTGTTAAACTGGACCAGTTTCAAAAAGATGATTTAACACCAGTCGTTTTAACACCAGAACAACAACACTGGCAGCCGGGCATCGGTAATTTAAAAGTATTGCCACTACACACGCATCAGACAGAAAGCACCGCACTGGTGTTATGGCCGGAAAATGAAGTCTTTCAGCCACACACTCACTTCGGCGGTGAAGAAATTGTGGTTATCAGTGGCAGGTTTATCGATGAGTACGGTGACTATCCCGCCGGTAGCTGGATTCGCAGCCCTCATCTGAGTCGGCACTACCCTCGTGTTGAAGAAGAAACTCTGATTTATGTAAAAGTTGGGCATTTACCTGACACCGGCGCGCGATTTTTTTGATACGGGTCACAGAAATACGACGAATAGTGTTTAGAATTATCGTTCCAGCTGAGTCTGGCGGATGAATTTTTACCGGGACGGTACACACCCTGGAATAAAGTAACTTTCATAAATGGAGATTAAAAATGACACATAATCAGTTCTTCAAAATAACTATCACCTCTCTCACTCTACTATCCGCATCATTTGCAGCGCATTCGTCGACGATCTCGCTTGTTCGCGGCACTGAAACACATCTGACAGGTACACTGGGCGACGTGCAGGTTAATTACTCTGCTGACACCCCTGCAGGAATTACAGGCTATCTGAGCTCGAGTGGACTGGTGACTGGAGCAACACCAATACCCGTCGAGCGTGTTCAGTACGATCTACTCAATAATACAGGTAACGACACCATACATACCTTCACCGTAAATTACGCACCCGGGACAACAGTAGTCGGTGCACTCGATCCTCAGGGATTCTATGATAGCGCAGGAACAAAACAGACCTACTGGGGCGGTGTTGCCTATATGACTCTGTTCGATTCAGGATATGGCACATATAACTACAACATCGCAAACGGCGGCGAATGGTCTATTGACTATCAAGCAGACCACGTCACCTGGACCCAGGTTGGTAATGGTTTCTTTGCTGACACCGCAACAGGAGACACCAATTTTGGTTTTAACCCGACCTTCAGTCTGGATTTTGCTGCGGGAACGACACTGGGACTCATGCCTGCTTCTGTAACGGGATATCAGGTTACGGGGGCTCCCGTGAATTCTTCGGGACAGGTATTATCGGCCGTTCCCGCAGTACCCGTACCTGCAGCTATCTGGCTGTTCGGTTCAGGCCTGTTTGGTCTGATTGGGGTCGCGCGGCGTAGAGCATAATTTTTTGCTATTTAATAAACAGGCGGCCAGCATAGGCCGCCTGTTTATCTGTGGCTTATTGAAACAACTCCAGCCTGTCCAGCATCCAGTAAAACGCAATAATAGAAATAATTAACGAGCACGGCACTATCACCACCTTGCGGTACCAGGGGCGGTTTCTAAACCACAACCCTACCGCGAGAAAAGCCATCGCAATCACAGCAATTTGACCAAGCTCAACGCCCACGTTAAAACTGATCAGTGCCGTGGCAAAAGAATTGGTTGGCATACCAAAATCTTTGAGTACACTGGCAAAACTTAAGCCGTGTAACAATCCAAAACCAAACACCAGAAATAACCGGCTTTTGTTTAAAGAAGGAGTAAGAATATTCTCAACACCCACGTAGGCGATCGATAGCGCAATCAATGGCTGTACAATATTAGCAGGCAAGCTGACAATTCCATTGACCGACAAACCCAGTGTAATCGTGTGCGCAATGGTGAACATGGTCACCTGAGACAGCAAGGGCCTCAGCCGTAGACTCAGTAAAAATATTCCAAGAATGAACAGAATGTGGTCACTGCCCTCTGGCACAATGTGCTGAAAGCCTATTCTCATATACGAGAAAATAACTTCGGAGAGCGGTCGCTCGGTAAAGATATCGGTTAAAGAGAATGCCTGGCTAGGTTGATCCTTGCGTATCCACTGCCATTCCGACCAGTGCCATTTGTGATTAGCTTCATCGACCTCTCTCACACGTACCGCATGATCTCCAAATTGCGCTGGATAATACCATTGCAGGGTTTTCACCGAACGGTCTATGGTGCCGCTGAGATTGATCACGCTTATCCTGGGAACCTTGGTGTAGCCAGGTTCAGGGATATCGATTTTGCCAATTTTTAATTTGACTAACTTGTTGTCCGCCTTTAACCAGACCTTCTGCAGTAACTCTGGCTCGAATGGCACCATTGCAGCACGTAGCTGCTTGGGTCGCATCGCGCGCAGCGCATCGTATTCGGCCGCCCTGGGCGAATCCTGGGTGTTTTTATAATCCGCATTGATCCCAGTGAGCAGTGCTTCGATGCTGGCACGCAATTCAATTTGCACCCTGCCGTCCTTGAAAACACTGATTTCAACCAGCGCCGGCTTGACTACATCGGCTAAAACGTAACCAGGTGCAAATAAAAACAGGCATATAAAGAGTATAAATCGTCGCATCGGACGGGCATAATACAGCAATAATTCGTAGCCACCAGAGATGTGACACGATTTTTCGCTGCATTAAACCTTTTTGAATAAATCAGGGCGTGCCCCGTCTAAACAGGTCTAGCCTTGAAAAATCACCACACGGATAGAAGACAATAAATATCAGCAAGTTGTGAGGAACAGCATGTCCAAGATTGATCGCCGAACTTTTATGAAACTGCTGGCTGCCAGCGCCGCCACTGCCACCGCCACTCCCTGGTTGACCGGATGCAGCCATTCTGCCGTACCCGGCATCTCAAAAGATTTCTACAAAGTGCCCATGCTGGGCAATGCTCGCATCTTACATATGACTGACCTCCACGGTCAGCTCAAGCCTGTGTATTTCCGTGAGCCCAATGTCAACATCGGGGTCGGCGCAGCCAATGGCCGCCTGCCGCATATCGTCGGCAAAAAAATGCTCGAAAAAGTCGGCATGCACATTAATTCGCCACAGGCCTATGCTTATACTTATCTAAATTTCGAAGAAGCAGCGAAAAAATACGGCCAGATGGGCGGTTACGCCCACGCCAAAACACTGCTCGATATGCTCCGCCAGCAGGCGGGTGGTGTTGAAAATACGCTCACCCTGGACGGTGGAGACCTCTGGCAGGGCTCGGGCACCTCGCTCTGGACCCGCGGCGTGGATATGGTCGAAGCCTCCAACATCCTCGGTGTCAACGTCATGGTCGGTCACTGGGAATTCACCTATAAAGAGCAGGAAGTGCTGAGCAATGTTGCCATGTTCAAAGGTGACTTCATCGGCCAGAATGTTCGCATCAAGCCCGAAGCCCTGTTCAGCGATTCGTATGAAGACATGGTCGATAAATACGACAGCACGGGCAAACGAGGCATGTTCAACGCGGATGCAGGTTATGCCTTCCAGCCATATGTCGTTAGAAATATCGGCGGCGCGCGCATTGCTGTCATCGGCCAGGCATTTCCACGCACCGCCAACGCCAATCCACCGGAGTTCTTCCCGGACTGGTCATTTGGTCTACGCGAAGATGACATGATTGCGCTGATCAAAAAAATCGCCGAAGAAGAAAAACCCGACGCCACCATATTGCTTTCACACAATGGCATGGACGTCGATCTCAAAATGGCCTCACGTGCACCGGGCCTGCATGCAGTATTTGGTGGGCATACCCACGACGGCATCCCGGAACCAATCAAAGTCAAAAATGTTGCCGGCCATGACTGCTGGGTAACCAATGCCGGCTCTAACGGCAAGTTTGTCGGTGTCATGGATATCAACACCAAAGGCGAAAAAGTCGAAATGCATTATCAGATGCTGCCCGTATTCACCAAGGCGCTACCTGCCGATCAGGAAATGGATGCTTACATCAAGCAGATGCGCAGTAAAAAATACGATACCAGGATCGTCGAAAGCCGCGCTCCGGACCGGTTCTATCATAAGGCGCGGCTTGGCAAAACATACGATGAAATCCTCACTGAAAAACTCGCCATTGCCGATCGCCTGCTCTATCGTCGCGGCAACTTTACCGGCACCTGGGACCAGATACTCTGTAATGCGCTACGCGAAGAATATAATGCAGATATTGCCATGTCTGCCGGTGTACGCTGGGGCACAACCACACTCAAAGGTGACTGGATTACCATGGAAGATGTGATGACACAGTGCTCGACCACTTATAGTGAAACCTATGTTACCGAGATGACAGGCCACGATCTGATGCGCATACTCGAGCAGGTCGCAGATAATTTATTTGCTGACGACCCTTATCTGCAATCTGGTGGCGACATGGTACGACTCGGTGGAATGGATTACACAATCGATCCATCGAAAAAGCTGTACGAACGCATTACCGATGCACGTCTCGACAACGGCCATTTAATCGAAGCCGACGAAAAATACAAAGTTTGTGGCTGGGCACAGGTCAATCGCGTCCCAGAAGGCCGAATGATGTGGGATGTGGTCCGCGATTACATACTTAAGAACAAAAGCCCCGATAACGTCCTGCGTTTACCCAAAATCAATCGCCCCACACTGGTCGGCGTCAAAAATGACCCGGGCGTGGCTGACTACGAAGGAAAACTGATCTAAAACTCGGTTCACAAAGCTAACAGCTGAAATCACGAAAACTGCAAACAGCACGTTCACACGTTTTCTGTTTGTAGTTTTTGTGCTTTCTGCACATTGCCTGCTCTGTTCGCAAAACGCTGCTGATACACGCGATACAGAAGCAATACCAGTAATATACATGCATATATTAATGGCTCCCGTGTGTCCGCCTTGACCAGCCATAGAAAATGCAACACACCCAGCACTGCAATCACATAAATTAACTTGTGTAATTTGGTCCAGTTGCGTTTCAGACGTTTCATCATTTTATTGGTTGATGTAAACGCCAGCGGAATCAATAGCACAAACGCGCTAAACCCTACAGTAATAAACGGACGTTTCGGGATGTCTTTTAATATCGCTACCCAGTCAAAATACTGATCAAACCAGATATACGTGGTGAAATGCAGCAACGCGTAAAAAAAGGTAAACAGCCCGAACATGCGCCTCAGCCTGATCAGCCAGCTTTGTCCTGTGATTTTTCGTAATGGTGTAACAGTCAGCGTGATCAGGATAAATCTCAATGTCCAGTCGCCGGTCGCATGGGTCAAGGTCGCCACCGGATCGATACCCAGTGATCCCATCGCCGCATCGTATGCCAGCATGATAAATGGCAGCAGGCATGCCAGAAATACTGCCGGCTTAATGATGAAGCTAATCGCTTTGCTTGAGGGTGCTGGCATAATGAAAAACTAAATAGTTAATAAGTGAAAAATTGCAAAATGGGTGATTTATTTATAGATTTTATATGTTTTTTAATTTATTCATTTTTCACTTTTAACTTTTCATTTAATGAAAAATTCTAAAAGTATTTCTTAAGGTCCATGCCTTTGTAAAGCGCTGCTACCTGCTCGCCATAACCATTAAACATTAACGTTTTACGTTTAGGCTTCCAGAAAGGATCGCCAATACGTCTTTCGGTTGCCTGGCTCCAGCGCGGGTGATCCACGTGCGGATTCACATTGGAATAAAAGCCATACTCGTTCGGCGCAGCCAGGTTCCAGGTTGTTCTTGGCTGGGTTTCGGTAAAACGAATTTTTACAATCGACTTGATGCTTTTGAAGCCATATTTCCACGGCACCACAAGGCGTATCGGTGCGCCGTTCTGGTTCGGCAGAATATCGCCGTACAGGCCCACCGCCATTATCGGCAACACATTCATCGCCTCATCAATGCGCAAACCTTCAACATAAGGCCAGTTAAGCACACGGCGTTCCTGTCCTGGCATGCGCGACGGATCATACAGCGTGGTGAATTCAACATATTTTGCCTTTGAAGTCGGCTCGAATGATTTCAGCATGTTCGCCAGTGAAAAACCCACCCAGGGAATGACCATCGACCAGCCTTCCACACAACGATGCCGATAGATACGCTCTTCCAGTGCATATGGCTTGATGAAATCATCCAGCGCGAATGTGCCCTTCCTGTTGCACTCGCCTTCTACCGCTATCGACCATGGTCTGGGATTAAAACTGCCTGCATTTCGTGCGGGATCACTTTTACTTGTACCAAATTCATAAAAATTATTGTAATGCGTGATCTCGTCCAGCGTGTTGAGCTTGTCATGCGCGTTGTACTGGCTTTCCGGTAGCTTGTCCCAGGGTTTTGCCCAGGCCGGTAGCATGGCCTCGGCACCCAGCAACAAACTACCTGTGATAGAGCCTTGCATGAACCTGCGACGACTAAGATAAATCGATTTTGGAGTAATTTCCGACGGCTGAATATCGGTGGGTTTTTTGATCAGAATGGCCATAATAATCCTTCAACGAGCGCGTTATAATGAGGAAGACAGGCAGACAGTAGCAAAGTTCGTCTTCTAAAGTATCACAAAATTATCACATCTAGCTGTCATATCAGCGCAGGTTATGCGCTATCCCCAGCACACAGATCACCAGCAAAAAGCCACCGACCACCTGGGTAAAACGCCTGTCATTGCGCATAATATAATCATGCGCTTTCAGGCCCAGGATATGACCCATACTGGCAGTTGGTAACAGCATTAGCGCAGTAGCAAAATGCAATGGAACGCCGACCACTACAAACGTAGTCATTTTGATGCTGACCACGATAAACCATAATACAAACAAGGTATTACGTAGCTGGGCACGCGAAACATTGCGCATGAATACCGCCACCATCAATGGCGCACCGGTCAAAGAAGTCCCCGCCACATACCCACCGAGCAACAGAAACATTTTATCCGCCCAGCCTTGATGACTTCTGATGGGGATGTTGAGCAACCATATAACCGAGTAAAACAAGGTAATCCCGTATATAAAATACACCAGAATCTGGTTTGGCAGAGTAATCAGTCCAAACACACCCGCCAGCGCTGCGGGTACTACGTAATACGACGCCTGTTTGAGATACGCCCAGTTCACATTATGAATCCGGGTACGCAAGGTCAGTGCAGAAAAAAACAATAAATGAGCGCCAATGACCGGCATCCAGAATAAAGGTTGATCATGAATAAATAACAATAGCGGCAAAGCCAGCGCAGCACCGCCAAAACCCAGGCCACTGCGAACAAAGCCTGCCCACATGAACAACAGCATGGTAATCACGATATTCTGGATGCCGAAATTCAGCAGGTAAGCGTTATTAAAAAAGTCCATTGACATTCAGGCATTGAGCACAAAATCAGCGAAAACAGGACCTATCCAGCCCTCAGGACAGAGCGCGCTTGCACAAGGTTACGTCGCAGGGAAGAACAGCCGAAGAAAACTGGAAGATATATGATCATCAAATATAAGGCAATACGTATATGTCAGCCAGACACATCGAAACTACTCTGGCAAACCAGTAAACGACAGGGAAAATGGTCAAAATACCGGAGGTTTCAGGCGGTACTTGATGTAGGAAAAAGACTGGATTTTATTTCCACCTCTTTTCCTGGCTTTTTGCATCGCGGTATCAGCGCACTGCATTAAAGTATCCGCGTCATCGGCATCGTCCGGAAAAATACTCAAGCCCATGCTCGCAGTAACATCCAGCGTGCTGTCTTCTATATTGTACGGCGTGTTGAATATTTCCATGACACGATCAGCGCCATCTCTGGCATCGTATCGCGAGCTCAGATCGCTCAGTAATATCACAAACTCATCAGCCCCCAGCCGCCCTGCACTATCAATGCCGCGTAAAACGCCCTGCAGACGACTGGCGACATTCTTCAAAATACAGTTGCCCGCATTGTAGCCGTATGTATCATTTATGTATTTAAACTTGTCGATATTTATAATCAAAACAGCTATACGGTTTTTATTTCTTTCTGACCGCTTGATAGCATGTGAAAGCCGATCCATGATTATGAACCGGTTATAGAGTCTTGTCAGTGAATCGTGTGTTGCAGCGTAGGCTGTTACATCGATCTGTTTTTTGAGCTCTTTATTGGCAGATTCAAGTTCACGCAAAATTACAACATAAAATAATGGTAATATTATGACGCCAACGAGTAATGCGAAAGCAAAGCTGAATTGATGCTGCCAGTAATCTGAATTCGACATGGCAATAATCATCGCTGTCTCTGCTATAGCCGTAGCAACTAGTAAATAGCGTTCACCGAAACGCAGGCCATTACCTACTACTGCCCAGAGAATGAAAGGATAAAAAATACCACTATACGGACCAGCCAGATAAAATCCGAGTGACAACGAACAAAGATCTATAATTATCGCGAAATATATACGCCAGACAACAGGTGTGGGATTCAATCTAATGATTAGATTCATGGCAACTGCGTAAACAACGTACAACCCCATAATCGAGTTGACCAAGTTCTGATTCGGGTACTCATGACCATACTTACCGTAGATAATCATATACGACAGAGCAAACAAGACGATCACTATTCGACCCACAGACTAGCGAAAGCTCGTTGCGTCTATTCTTCTCTTAAATATTTCGAATGGGAACATGGTGTCACTTATAGCAAACTACTGCAGTAACAGACAAAATCAGTCATATTTAATGTAGTAGTTGGTAGATGCGGTTTTTCAGAATGTCAGCCGTCTCTCGAGAACATGATCCAGTGATATCGTGCCAGGCCCCGCGATCGCCAGCCACAGGAACACGGCCAGAGCTGTTGTTTCGTAGAAACCGAGCAGCGTTTCCAGCGAATCTACCTGCGGCCAGAGTGCAGAAGCGATAGCCACGATCATCACTACACCAAGCCCACCAGCAGCGATCCGGGTGAATAATCCGATAATCAGTAATATCCCACCGACAAATTCCAGCCCTGAAACGAAGGGTGTCAGGACATGCGGGAATGGAATGCCCCATTCAGTAAAATTCTGGATCATAGCCGGTAAATTCTGCAGCTTCCCCCAGCCACTCCATAGAAACACCCAGCCAGTAACGATGCGTGCAAACAAAGGCGCCAGCCACTGAAGATGTGCAGCCACCGACTCGGGCCAAAGAACCAGCCATTTAATCAGAATTTTCATCACTTGCCCTCATATTTTATCCATCTGTTAACTGGTCCTTAAACTTGCTGACCTGATACAAGCTCAAGGAATTGTATATCTGTTATAGCCAGTCTTTATCCTTTATGTGCGTGCGCAGAAGTTTTTCGTAATTTCGTATTCGTGTAACATAAGTGACGGGTTCATTGCCACGTGCATAACCATAGGACAGATTGCGATAATATTTCTTTTCTGACAGTAGCGGTAACACATCTTTCATGTCGCTCCATTGATCAGGGTCCTTACCGAGACTGGCTGCCAGTGTCTGCGCATCCCTGAAATGACCGCGACCAATATTGTATGCCGCCAGCGCCAGCCAGTTGCGATCTGGTTCATCGACATCTTCAACAATACCTTCCATCCTGGCGATAAATTTCGCACCCGCGTAAATATTCTGCTTTGCATTTAAGCGACTTTTTACGCCCAGCGATCTTGCGACGGGCAGAGTCAACATCATAATACCGCGAACTCCAGTAGGGCTTCTGGCCCTTGGGTTCCAGTGCGATTCCTGGTAGCTCTGCGCTGCAAGCATGACTGGGTCAAGATCATTTTTTTTCGCAGCATCAATAAAATAGTTTTTGTATTTCTTTAACCTGGTTCGTATTCTGCGTAAAAATTTATGGGTATCAACATAGTCGAAAATCTCAACATAGCCATAGTACTTATCGAGCATCTGGCCAAGATCATCTTTTCTGTATTCATCAAACCAGTCATTCATTGCATCGACCAGATCATCGTCACCTTTGTTCACCATCCAGGCCAGGTGCGTGTCAGCAGACAATGTGTATTTGTCCTGTAACTCAGTATGATAACGGCGTTCGATATAGAACAAGGTAGAATCACTGACAGTACACTGTATTTTCCCCTCAGCAACTGCGCCAAGCAGATATTGCGTGTTGTGTTCATTATCCGTGCGCCAGGTGAGTTCAGGATAGCCTTTCAAAGTATCACGAAAACTGCTCTCGCCAGTGACCACCACTTTAAGGCCTTTCATGTCACTGCTATCATTAATATTTCTTTCACTACGTCGGCAGATTAACATTTCGTCCAGCGTCTGGTATGAAGGGCCAAAATCGAAATATTTTTTTCGTGCATCGGTGATAGTAAGGCCGGCCGCCACCAGATCACCTTCATGCTTGCGCAACGCATCGATCACTTCTTTGGTGGAATCAAACACCCTGTACTTAACTTTAACCCCCAGATGCTTTGCAAACGATTGCGTCATTTCATACTCAGGCCCTGCCAGTTGGTCATCACGATCGTAATAATAGGCGGTCGGCGAGTTGACGGTCAGAACAGTCAATGTTTTCGATGCAAGAATTGAATCGAGTGAGTTCGTACCCGAACTGCAGGCAGTGATCATAACGAGCATCAACAGTGAGGTAACAAATCGTATACTGTTTCTCATAATCCGCTTGATCATAGTGAAATGGCATCTCAGGTTAATATCTGCTTACATATTAACGAAAGTAAGGTGATATAGTTTTTACTACGTATTACACATAATATCAAGGACTTACTAATACATTTGACGCGGCATATAAATTCTGATGGGAATCACTCAAGGAAACTGGTAGTAAACATATCATCAATCTGAATGAACCGGCGCCTGAAAATGATATTCTCACAGCTGGTTTCAGGTTTGATTTGTTAACAAAACTACCCTATCAATGTTTTTATATGTGCAGCCACACAACGACCTAGTGCGGAAAGCGCATAACCACCTTCCAGCGTTGATACGATTCTGCCATGTGCATATTTATCTGCGATATTTTTTATCTGGCTGGTGACCCAGGAAAAATCCTGATCCTGCAGGCGCAGGTCGGACATATCATCTTCGATATGCGCATCAAATCCTGCCGATACAAGTATAAGTTCGGGCTTAAATGCTTCCAGCTTTGGCAGCCAGTATGATTGTACCGCCTCGCGAAATCTCGACCATCAGCGCCAGCTGGCAACGGCACATTGATAATATGGCTCGATGCGCTCTCAGCATCGCTGTGTGGATACAGCGGATGCTGGAAGGTCGAACAAAATAGAATCTTTGGCTCATATTTAAAAATATCTTCAGTGCCGTTACCATGGTGCACATCAAAATCGACAATGGCCACTCGTTCCAGTCGGTATTGCTGTAGTGCATGCGCTGCACCTACAGCAATATTGTTGAAGATACAGAAGCCCATGGCCCTGTTATGTTCGGCATGATGGCCAGGAGGCCTCACATTACAAAACGCGGCACTGCTTTTTCCAGTCATCACCAGATCAACACCAAGCACCACTGCACCTGCCGCACGCAGCGCTGCGGGTAAGGTGTATGGATTCATCGAGGTATCCGGATCCAGTCGCAACATAACCCTGCTCGGGTGCACTGTGAAAGATCTGTTCGACATACTCAGGATCGTGCACTCGGCAGAGTTGCTTACGCGTTACTAGTGGCGCATCATGGTGCTGCAAAACCAGATCCAGCCCACTGGACAGCAATTGGTCCTGAATCGCACTCAGGCGTGCCGGGCTTTCCGGATGATGCTCACCCATTTCATGCAGTGCACAATCAGGATGTGAAATGATGGAAATCGTCATAAAACTCCGGCTGTCTGCTGTGACAGAGGCATATTGTAACGAATGATACTAACCGACTGACGCTGAAACGGATATGGGAACACATTTTCTAGATCGTCTTTTCTCACCGGAGGCCATCGCGGTCTTCGGTGCCAGCGAACGCCCCGAGGCGGTCGGAGGTCGAGTCTTCGATAACCTGCGTCAGGGTGGTTTCACCGGCCCCACGTACGCAATCAATCCAAAATACAAAACACTGCATGGCCAGCCGTGCTATGCATCTATTGCAGACATTGGAAAGCCGGTTGATCTCGCTGTCATCGCAACACCTGCACACACCGTTCCGGAAATTATTCACAGCCTGCGGCGAACATGGAGTACGTGCTGCTATTGTTATCTCTGCCGGCTTTAATGATAACGATGATCACGGCGCAGCTCTCAGGAAAAACATGCTGGAAGCCGCGCGCCAGTATCAGATGCGTGTTCTTGGACCTAACTGCCTTGGCCTGATTCGCCCTGCAGTGAACATGAATGCGACCTTCAGCAAGAATACCGCGAAGCCGGGGCAGCTTGCACTGATCTCTCAATCCGGCGCACTGTGTGCAGCTATTCTCGACTGGGCTGCCGAGCGCGATGTGGGGTTTTCCGCCATCGTTTCTCTGGGTGAAGCGGTGGACATTGATTTTGGTGACATTCTCGATTATCTGGCACAGGATCCGAAAACAAGCAGCATTCTTCTCTATGTGGAAGGTGTCAACGATGCGCGCAGTTTTATGAGCGGGCTGCGCGTAGCGGCACGCATGAAGCCAGTGGTGGTGATCAAAGCAGGCAGACATGCCGAAGGCTCACGCGCTGCCACCACACATACCGGTGCCATGGTCGGTGCCGATGATGTGTTCGATGCCGCATTGCAACGCGCAGGCGTAGTCCGTGCCATGACCATCGAGCAACTGTTTGCCGCCGCACAACAGCTCTCGACACCCTATCGAGTCAGCGGTAATCGACTGGCGATTGTGACCAATGGCGGCGGTCTGGGAGTGATGGCGACCGACCGTGCGATTGATCTTGGTGTCAGCATTGCGACCTTATCAGATGCCACGATAACTCAACTCAACGAACACCTGCCAGCACAGTGGTCGCATGCAAATCCGGTCGACATTCTGGGTGATGCCTCGGAACAGCGGTATCGAGTAGCGGTCGATGCCTGTCTGAGCGATCCGGGCGTGGATGGTGTTCTGGCCATGCTTTCACCTCAGGCGATGACTGATACCGTAGCCTGTGCTCGCGCTGTTATTGATGCGCAGCAAGCCAGTAAAAAACCTGTGCTGGCATGCTGGATGGGAGCGCAGCAAATGGAAGCCGCAAACAGGATTTTTGCGCAACATCATATGCCCAGTTTTCCTAACCCTGAATCTTCTGTCGAAGCCTTCGCGTATCTGGCCAGTTACTACCAGAACCAGCAATTACTGATGCAGGTGCCCGGCCCGTTGAAATCGCGCAGTGAACCGGATGTCGAGGGTGCACGCCTGATTATTGATAGTGTGCTAGCGGAAAAAAGAAGTGTGCTGTCGATTGCAGAATCCAAAGCGCTGTTGCATGCCTTTGCTATCCCGGTGACACCGAGTATCGAATGTCATACCGCCAACGAAGCACTGGTTGCAGCAGAATCGATGACCTTTCCTGTGGCGATGAAAATCAATTCCCACGATATCACACATAAATCCGATGTCGGTGGTATCAGGCTAAACATCAGCAATGCGCATGCTGTGCGAAGCGCCTATCAGGACCTTATCGAAAGCGTCCATAATAAATATCCCGATGCGAACATTGCAGGCGTAACCGTTGAATCGATGTACTCACCAGCTCATGGGCGTGAGCTCCTGGTCGGCGTGATACGTGATCCGGTATTCGGCCCTGCAATAACTTTTGGTGCCGGTGGTACTCAGGCAGAAATATTACGCGATCGTGCGATTGCATTACCGCCACTGAACACATTGCTGGCAGAAAAAGTCATCAGCCAGACCCGAATTTCGCATATGCTAGGTGCCTTCCGCAATCTGCCTGCAGCAAATATTGAAGCATTAGTACAGGTATTGCGCAGTGTCTCCGAGATGGTGTGTGAACTACCGGAAATCAGCGAGCTGGATATCAACCCTCTGATTGCCGATGAAAACGGTGTCATGGCACTGGACGCACGCATTGTTGTTGAACACCGGCCGCCATCGCTGGACCGTT
>CAVRHW010000038.1:0-13220 GCA_963721085.1 uncultured Gammaproteobacteria bacterium | reverse complement strand
AATTTCGCGTGCACTTTCGTCGAGCAGCACGGTGAGCTGCTTGTTTTTGAGATAGGCGAGCAAACGGGTCAGTGTATCTTTGACCACTGCTGCGTCGGGTTTAACAATAATGCCGATAGTATGAAATTGCATCGCCTTACATTATCACGTCAGTCAAAGTCCGCCATCATTTGTGGCTGTCTTTTTTAAGCTGATACAGCAGGTCGTGCGCCTGTTTTGGGGTCAGCGCATCGACATCCAGTTCCTGTATGCGTTCCAGCACCGGGTGTGCACGGTTGCTGAACATTTCCACCTGGCCGGTGTGATGATGCACATCGACGCTTTGTTGCTCCAGCTCGACCAGTTTTTTGCGCGCCAGTTCGATGGCTTTGGCCGGAACTCCGGCGAGCTGCGCCACCTGCAGACCATAGCTCTGGTTGGCCGGCCCGGGTTTGACGCTGTGCAAAAACACAATGCGTTCGCCGTGCTCAACCGCATCGATATGCACATTGGTGATGCCCGCGATTTCATCCGGCAGCGCGGTGAGTTCGAAATAATGGGTGGCGAACAGGCAATAGGAACGGTTTTTTTGCGCCAGGTGGTGCAGCGCAGGCCCAGGCCAGCGAAAGCCCGTCGAAGGTGCTGGTGCCGCGGCCGATTTCGTCCATCAGTACCAGGCTGTGTTCGGTGGCATTGTTCAGAATATTCGCTGCTTCGGTCATTTCCACCATGAAGGTCGAACGTCCGCTGGCGAGATCGTCACTGGCGCCGATGCGGGTGAAGATTCGGTCGATGGGCCCGATCACCGCTTTTTTCGCTGGCACATAACTGCCGATGCAGGCGAGCAGCACGATCAGTGCGCTCTGGCGCATATAGGTCGACTTGCCGCCCATGTTGGGGCCGGTGATGATGTTCATGCGCTTGCTGTCGCTGAGCAGGGTGTCGTTGGCGATAAAGACCTCTTCGCGCACCTGCTCGATCACCGGGTGTCGGCCTTCCTTTATATGTATGCCGGGTTTATCGCTGAGCTCGGGACAGCAGTAATCGAGATGGTCTGCACGTTCGGCGAGGCAGGCGAGGCTGTCGAGTTCAGCCAGTGCGCGCGCTGCGTTTTGCAGCGCAGTCAGATCCTGCGCGAGGATGTCCAGCAATGCATCGTAAAGTGATTTTTCCAGCGCCAGCGAACGTTCGCGCGCGCTCAACACTTTATCTTCGTAGGACTTAAGTTCGGCAGTGATATAACGTTCGGCGCCTTTCAGGGTTTGCCTGCGCACATAATCATCGGGCAGTTTTTCAGACTGGCTACGACTGACTTCGATATAAAAACCGTGCACCCGGTTATAACTCACTTTCAGGGTTTTGATCCCGGTGCGTTCGCGTTCGCGTTGTTCCAGTTCGATCAGAAAATTGTCCGCGTGCTGGCTGAGCGCACGCAGCTCATCGAGTTCGGCATTGTAAGCCGTCGGCAATCACGCCGCCATCGCGGATCAGCACTGGCGGATTTTCACGGATCGCAGATTGAAGCAAGGTCACGGTTTGCGGATGCTCGCTGATACGTGCAGCAAGCTCTTTTATCAATGGCGCGTGGCTGATGCTCAGCACCTGCTGGATCTCGGGCAATAACTGCAATGACTGACGCAGCGTATCGAGATCCCGCGGCCGCGCCGAGCGCAGCGCGACCCGGGTCATGATGCGTTCGATATCGCCCATGTGATGCAGGGCCTGTTGCAGATCGTGATAATGCCCGGAGCCGATCAGCTCACCGATAGCAGCATGGCGTTGTTGCAGTATTTCGCGATCGCGCAGCGGCTGGTGCAGCCAGCGCCGCAAACAGCGGCTGCCCATGGCGGTGGTGGTGTGGTCGAGCACCGCGCACAAGGTGTTCTCACTGCCGCCGGAAAGATTGTATTCGATTTCCAGATTGCGCCGACTGGCGGCGTCGAGCACCACGCTGGAATCGACATTTTCCACCTGCAAAGCGCTGAGATGGGGCAGTGCGCTGCGCTGGGTGTCGCGCGCGTATTGCAGCAGACAGCCTGCGGCCATGATCGCCGCACTCATCTGCTCGCAGCCAAACCCGGCGAGATCGCGGGTGCCGAACTGTTCACACAGCATGCGCTCGGCGCTGTCGGCTTCGAACCACCACGGCGGCTGGCGTCGCGCAGGCGTGGAAAAACTCTGCAACACTGTTTCCAGTTGCGCCGCATCTTCGGCATACAGTAGCTCGGCCGGGTTGAGGCGTTGCAGTTCGGCGAGCAGGCGTTCGCTGGAATCGAGTTCGAGCACGCTGAAACGACCACCGCTGATATCCAGCGCTGCTATCCCATACACCGAACCGCTGTGATGCACCGCCACCAGCAGATTGTCACGGCGATCTTCCAGCAAGGAATCATCGGTCACGGTGCCCGGGGTCACAATGCGTTGCACCGCACGCTCGACCGGGCCTTTGGACGTCGCCGGATCACTGGTCTGTTCGCAGATCGCCACCGATTCGCCAAGACGGATCAGGCGCGCCAGATAATTTTCTGCGGCGTGATGGGGTACGCCCGCCATCGGGATCGGCTTGCCACCCGACTGACCGCGCGCGGTGAGGGTGATATCGAGCAGCTTCGCCGCCTTGCGCGCATCATCGAAAAACAGTTCGTAGAAATCGCCCATGCGATAAAACAGCAGAGTATCGGGATGCTCCGCCTTGATGCGCAGATACTGCTGCATCATCGGGGTATGTTTGGTGGCGTCGGCGGACGGTTCAGCGAGTTCTGACATGGGCATCAAGTGTACTGGAAGCTGGCAGCGTAATATAGATGTATGCGTCTGGCTGTGTGACAATTCTGTGATGATGCCAGAACACAAACCAGACCGTCCCCGAACTGTGCCAGCAGCTGGCAACCGCGTTGCAGGCGAAACAGCTGAAACTGGCCAGCGCCGAGTCCTGCACCGGTGGGTCTGATCGCCAAAACCTGCACCGATCTGCCAGGTTCCTCGAACTGGTTCGAAGCCGCGATCGTGAGTTACAGCAATGCCAGCAAGCATCGTCTGCTGGGTGTGGACGAGGCTCTGATCAATACACACGGCGCGGTCAGCGAAGCAGTGGTGCTGGCGATGTTGCAGGGCCTGTTCGATAACACCGACGCTGATATCGGTATTGCGGTCAGCGGTATTGCCGGGCCCGGCGGTGGCAGTGCGGACAAACCGGTGGGTACGGTCTGGCTCAGCTATGGGCAGCGTGGTGCAATGCCTGAAACCCGGCTATTACATTTGCCGGGAGACCGTGCTCAGGTAAGAGAAAGTACATTAATAACTTCACTTAAGATATTGATTGAAAAAGTCAAAGACTAAATCTCGTCGTCTTTTTCTCGCGCTCTGGCCCGATCCTGAGGTGCGTGGCCAGATCAGCGCCTGTCAGCAAAGCCTGGAATTTCACAATGATCCGGGGCGATGCGCGCAGCCAGTGAAGCCGGAAAATTTACATCTCACCCTGCGCTTTCTGGGAGAAGTCGCTGAAGATCAGATGGATGCGCTATGTTCCCGACTGGCCAGGGTTGAACACAGCCGCGTTCGAGTTGCAGCTGCAGGGTTTTGGTTATTTTGTCGCGCCGCGCATTGTCTGGCTGGGTTTGAAAACACCGCAGCCTGCGCTGCAGCAGCTGGTTGAGTCGCTGGAAGTAGCGGTGGCAAAAGTCCTGCCCGAGCAGAAAAGTCGGCAGCGACAATTTTATAGCCCATATCAGCCTGTGCAAACATGCAGCCGTGCTGCCTGACAGCTACCAGCTGCGCTGCTGATCCACTGGCCCGTGAACGAGTTCGCTCTGGTGGAATCGATCAATACTGCGGATGGTGTGACTTATCAGGTACTGCAACGCTGGCCACTTATTCCGCCAGCGCTTTAGCCATTGCAGTCTCGCTCACCGGTTGTACCAGCACTGCGTGCAGCGGAAAGATCTCTTCAAGTTTGCTCACGTATTGCTGCTCGCTCTTGTCGACCAGCACAATCACGCGGTGTCGAAGTCGCGTATTTTTGCAGGCTGTAGAGCATGACATCCAGATTGCTGATATTGACCCCGGCGTAATTATTGCTGTAGCCGTAAAAAAACTCGCACACGATGATGTCCGGTGGCCGGCTTTTGATCTGGCTGATTGCTTTACGCATCGAGCTGACCCGGGTTTCGTTACAGCCAAGGCGACGGTAGAGTGCAGTAAAAACCGGATGGGTAGGGGATTCGATAACCGATAGCAGAGTGGACATGGCGCTATTCTAACGCAGTTAAGATCCGGCCAGAATATTGTCCGACAGTATCACTACGACAAACAAAACGGGCTAGGAGGCGTGCGTCTTCTATGTGATAATCATTGCGATTTCTGGTATATCGTCACACTACAATCTGGGGGAACATAATGGACGACAATCGTAAAAAGGCGCTCGCAGCGGCCTTATCTCAAATCGAAAAGCAGTTTGGCAAAGGATCTGTCATGCGTCTGGGCGATGATGGCGCAATTCCCAATGTACAGGCCGTGTCCACTGGCTCGCTGGGGCTGGATATTGCGCTCGGCATCGGTGGTCTGCCGCGCGGTCGTGTGACCGAGATATACGGTCCGGAATCATCCGGTAAAACCACACTGACCCTGCACGTGATTGCCGAAGTTCAGAAACTTGGCGGCACTGCAGCGTTTGTCGATGCCGAACACGCGCTCGACCCGGGCTATGCTGAAAAGCTCGGCGTGAATGTGGATGAACTGCTGGTATCGCAGCCGGACACCGGCGAGCAGGCACTGGAAATCACCGACATGCTGGTGCGCTCGGGTGCGGTGGACATCGTGGTGGTCGACTCGGTGGCCGCATTGACACCCAAGGCTGAAATCGAAGGCGATATGGGCGATTCACACATGGGTCTGCAGGCACGTCTGATGTCGCAGGCGCTGCGCAAGCTCACCGGCAATATCAAGCGTTCCAACACCATGGTGATTTTCATCAACCAGATTCGTATGAAGATCGGTGTGATGTTCGGCAGCCCGGAAACCACCACCGGCGGTAATGCGCTCAAATTCTATGCCTCGGTACGTCTCGACATACGTCGTATTGGCGCGATCAAGCAGGGCGACGAAGTCGTCGGCAACGAAACCAAGGTCAAGGTGGTGAAAAACAAGGTGGCGCCACCGTTCAAGCTGGCCACCTTCGAGATTCTCTACGGTCAGGGTATTTCACGCGAAGGCGAGCTGATTGACCTGGGCGTGGCGCACAACCTGATCGACAAGGCCGGCGCCTGGTACAGCTATAACGGTGATCGCATCGGCCAGGGCAAGGAAAAAGTACGCCAGTTCATGAAAGAAAATCCGGAAATGGCGCAGGAGATCGATCAAAAACTTCGTGAGCTGCTGCTGGTGAAACCCAGAGTGCGTGGTGAAGAGGATCTGGATGAGGTCGTCGACGAAGCCTTGATGGAAGAAGCCTGATCTGATGACGCCCGGGTCGATGTCAGGGCAGGTTGCCTGACCTTTGCCCGAGCTTAGTGCCAAACAGGCAGCGGTCAAACTGCTCACGCGTCGTGAGCATTCAGCCAGCGAGATTCAGCACAAGCTGCAACAGCGCGATTTTGATCCGCGCGAAATTGCGGAGGCGCTGGCCACACTGCAGCGCGATGGCTGGCAGTCGGATGAACGTTACGCCGAGGCCTACACGCGTTCGCGTCGCCTTAAAGGCTATGGCCCGGTACGCATCGCGATGGAGCTGAAAGAACGCGGGGTGGATGAATCGCTGGCGGCCGCCTGTATTGCTGAACAGGACGAACACTGGCTGGAAACCCTGCGCGCTGAATACCGCAAGAAATACCGCGGTGCGCCGTACCGCGATTATGCCGAGAAAGCGAAACGCATGCGCTATTTGCAATACCGGGGGTTTAGCCTGGACGCGATTCACCAGGTGGTTTCTGATTCAGAATAAAAAATAATTAAAAACAAATACTTAATCAATATTATTAAAGTAAATACTAGATGAAATCCAGCGCTGAAATACGCCAACAATTCCTCGATTTTTTCCAGCGCAAGCAACACACCATCGTGCCCAGCAGCTCGCTGGTGCCCGTCGATGACCCGACTTTATTGTTTACCAATGCGGGCATGGTGCAGTTCAAGGATGTATTTCTCGGTCGCGATAAACGCCCTTACACCCGTGCCACCAGCGCGCAGCGTTGTGTGCGCGCCGGTGGCAAGCACAATGACCTGGAAAATGTCGGTTACACCGCGCGCCACCACACCTTTTTTGAAATGCTGGGCAATTTCAGTTTCGGCGATTATTTCAAGGAAGACGCCATCGCTTATGCCTGGGAGTTTCTCACCGAGGTGGTCGGCCTGCCCGCCGAGCGTCTCTGGGTCACGGTATTCGAAGAAGACGATGAAGCCGCCGATATCTGGCTGAAAAAGGTCGGCGTCGATCCGAAGCGCTTTGGCCGCATCGGCGCGAAAGATAATTTCTGGCAAATGGGCGACACCGGTCCCTGCGGTCCCTGCACCGAGATTTTTTACGACCACGGCGCGGACATTCCGGGCGGCCCGCCGGGCTCACCGGAAGAAGACGGCGACCGCTATATCGAAATCTGGAACCTGGTGTTCATGCAGTACGACCGCAGTGCCGACGGCACTCTGCACGCGCTGCCGGCACCGTCGGTGGATACCGGCATGGGGCTGGAACGGCTCGCCGCGATTCTGCAGGGCGTACACAATAATTACGAAATCGATCTGTTCCAGAACCTGATCGCGGCCGCTGCCAGAGCCACGCAGGTCAAAAAGGATGACAACCAGTCGCTGCGGGTGATCGCGGACCATATCCGTTCCTGTGCGTTTCTGATCACCGACGGCGTGATGCCGTCCAATGAAGGCCGTGGCTATGTGCTGCGCCGCATCATCCGCCGCGCAGCGCGCCACGGCCACAAGCTGGGCATGAACGATCCCTTTTTCTACACCCTGGTCGCACCGCTGGTGACAGAGATGGGCGAGGCCTATCCCGAGCTGAAACAGGCGCAGGCCAGTGTCGAGCGCGTGCTCAAGCTGGAAGAAGAGCGCTTTGCCGAAACTCTGGATCTGGGTATGCGCATTCTGGAAGCCGATATCGCAGCGCTCAGCGGCAAGACCATCGCGGGCGAGACCGCTTTTAAACTGTATGATACCTACGGTTTCCCCATCGACCTGACTGCTGATATCGCGCGCGAGCGTGGCCTGCAGGTCGATCACGCCGGGTTTGAAATCGCCATGGACGCGCAGCGCGAACGCGCGCGCAGCGCCAGCCAGTTCGGCGCTGATTACAAACGCGATATCCAGGTGAACTCCAGAACCGTGTTCACCGGCTACGAAGAAGTCGAGCAGAATACCGTGGTCGAACAGCTGTTTGTCGATGGCAAAGCCACCGAGCGAGTGGAAGGCAAAACACCTGCGATCGTGATCCTGAAAGAAACCCCGTTCTACGGCGAGTCCGGTGGCCAGGTCGGCGACCGCGGTCAGCTGATCACCGCCAATGCGGTGTTTGTGGTGGAAGACACGCAGAAGCAGGGCAAGTCGGTGCTGCACATCGGTTATCTCGAATCGGGCGAACTCGCGGTTGGTGATGCCACGCACGCGGTGATCGACTTCAAACGCCGCGCGGCCATCGTGCGCAATCATTCCGCGACGCATCTGATGCATGCCGCCTTGCGTTCTGTACTCGGTGATCACGTGCAGCAGAAAGGCTCGCTGGTCGATGCTGAACGCACCCGTTTTGACTTTGCCCATTTCGAACCGGTGAGCCGGGCGCAGATCCAGCGCATCGAACAGCTGGTGAACCAGCAGATCATGCTGAACACCGAAACCCACGACACCGAAATGGAGCTGGAAGCCGCCAAAGCAGCAGGCGCGATGGCGCTGTTCGGTGAAAAATACGATTCGGTGGTGCGCGTGGTCAGCATGGGCGAGTTTTCCACCGAGCTATGCGGCGGCACCCATGTGAATCGCAGCGGCGACATTGGCTTTTTCAAGATCGTGGCTGAAAGCGGGGTTGCAGCAGGTATACGCCGTATCGAAGCGGTTACCGGTGAAGCCGCGCTGGCCTGGGTGACCGACAGGGAACAGCAGCTTGATACGATCGCCGAAGTTGTGCGCAGCAGCCGGGAAGAGGTCACCGACAAGGTGAAACAGCTGGCAGAGCGCCTGCGCGATCAGGACAGACAGCTGGCGCAGCTGAAATCAAAACTTGCATCTCAGGCCGGGAGCGATCTGTCTTCTCAGGCGGAAGAAATAAATGGAATCAATATCTTATCAGCTAAACTTGAGAATATAGATAACAAGGCATTACGCGATACGCTGGACCAGTTGAAGAACAAACTGGGCAGCTGCGCGGTGCTACTCGCCAGTATCGAAGACGGCAAGGTGCGTTTGATCGCGGGTGTCAGCAAGGACCTGACCGCAAACATAAAAGCGGGTGACCTGGTCAATGTGGCCGCGGCCGAAGTCGGCGGCAAGGGCGGTGGACGTCCTGATATGGCGCAGGCAGGCGGCGATCAGCCGGAACATATCGACAAGGCGGTGGCCGCGGCAAAAGCCTGGCTACAGACAAAGCTAAGTTAATAAAGCACAAAAACTAGGCTTTGCAGTCCGCAAACAACGCATAATGTACGCGAACAAAAATAGCTAGAATCATGTATGTCGCCAGACAGGCGGTGAACAAAGAACTACATTTGTCGCTATTAGCGTTGTTTGCGGACTATGGTCTTTATGCTTTAAGCGGCCAACTGAAGGTTTTCAACTGCTGCCCAGAATCTTTGTTGCTCTCATAAGTACGCCCTTATATACTTCGCAGCCTTTGCAGGTAAGCTTTCAGGACTATGGCTCTAATCGTTCAAAAATACGGTGGCACCTCGGTCGGTAGTATCGAGAAAATCGGTCAGGTCGCCGACAAGGTGTGCGCGCTCGCGAAAAGTGGCGACAAGGTCGTGGTGACCGTGTCAGCCATGAGCGGCGAGACCAACCGTTTGCTTGAACTCGCCAATGCGATGAGCAAGCAACCGCATCTGCGCGAGCAGGATGTGCTGATATCCACCGGTGAACAGGTGACCATTGCCTTGCTCACCATGGCGCTGATCGACCGTGGCTGTCAGGCGCGTTCCTACACCGGTGGCCAGATCAAGATGCTGACCGACAGCGCATTCGGCAAGGCACGGATACGCGATATCCAGGCCGAGGGCATGATGCGTGATCTGGACGCAGGCAAGGTAGTCGTGGTCGCCGGTTTCCAGGGCGTCGATGAAGACGGCAATATCACCACCCTCGGTCGTGGTGGCTCGGACACCACCGCCGTGGCGATCGCCGCAGCGCTGAAAGCCGATGAATGTCAGATTTATACCGATGTGGACGGGGTGTACACCACCGACCCGCGGGTAGAACCCAAAGCACGTAAGCTCGACAAGATTACCTTCGAAGAAATGCTCGAAATGGCGAGCCTGGGTTCCAAAGTGCTGCAGATTCGTTCGGTCGAATTTGCAGGTAAATACAATGTTCCGTTGCGCGTGCTGCACTCTTTTCAGGAAGGTGAAGGCACGCTGATAGCGCTGGAGGAAGACGAAGTGGAACAGGCACTGATTTCAGGCATCGCGTTCAACCGCGATGAAGCCCAATTGACCATCGCCGGTGTACCCGATCAGCCGGGTGTGGCCTCTGCTATTTTGAGCCCGATCACCGATGCCAATATCGAAATCGATATGATCGTGCAGAACATCGGCAGCGATGGCTGTACCGATTTTACCTTCACAGTTCACCGTAACGATTATAAGAAAGCGCTTGATTTACTTGAAAAAACGTCTGCCAGTCTGGGTGCGAAAAAAGTCATCGGCGACGATGCTATCGCCAAAGTTTCGATCGTGGGTGTGGGCATGCGCTCGCACGCGGGCATTGCCAGCACCATGTTCAAAACACTGGCGGAAGAGCGCATCAATATCCGTATGATCTCTACTTCGGAAATCAAAATATCGGTCGTGGTCGATGAAAAATACCTCGAACTCGCTGTGCGCTCGCTGCATGCAGCTTTCGGGCTTGAAAAAGACGGAAAACCTGACAGTCTGTGATAGTAAGAGGGTCATAAATTTGTCATAATCTATTTCAGGCATGACGGTCCCCACCATGTCTGGACAATTTTGGGGAAGGGTGAGAGAAGTCGAACTTACGCGCTGTTTGAACCTCTGACTTAATATATGCAGAAAGGAGAAAGGATATGTTGATATTAACGCGCCGTGTAGGTGAGACGTTGATGATTGGTGATGAAGTAACAGTAACGGTGCTTGGTGTAAAAGGTAATCAGGTGCGTATTGGGATCAATGCTCCCAAAGATGTTGCTGTACATCGTGAAGAAATTTACGAGCGTATTAAAGCTGAGCAAGGTAATACGGCTACTACTGAATAGCTTTACCCATTGACGTAACAAAGGTAAGCTTCGCACCTCGCGTGCGCAAGCTTATTTTTTTGTGTTTGCACCCGAATAAACAGACTTTAAAATAGCGCGCTGATTAGTAGATCGCCGTGTATTTTTTTGTTATGCAGAGCTGGCCGAGTGGCTGACTGACTAACACCAGGAGCGACAAATTCATCGGGAATGAATTTGAACAGCTTTAGCTGGCCCCGAAGGGGCAAATGCCATGGATGGTATTTGTAATTGAACATCAGCGTTTTTGCTGATGGCCCGAAGGGCGGAGGGCAGGACGCCCGGAGTAACGCGCAGTGCGCCATGCTCAGACTCGCACCATAAGTGTGATAGCGGATATAAATAGAATTCAGGAGAGCTGGCCGAGCGGCTGACTAAATCGCCGGGAGCGATTTGAACATCAGCGTTTTTGGCTGATGGCCCGAAGGGCGGAGGGCAGGACGCCCGGAGTAACGCGCAGTGCGCCATGCTCAGATTCACACCATAGTGTGATAGCGGATATAAATAGAATTCAGGAGAGCTGGCCGAGTGGCTGACTAAATCGCCGGGAGCGATTTGAACATCAGCGTTTTTAGCTGATGGCCCGAAGGGCGAAGGGCAGGAGCCCGGAGTAACGCGCAGTGCGCCATGCTCATACATACGTACCATAGTGTGATAGCGGATATAAATAGAATTCAGGAGAGCTGGCCGAGCGGCTGAAGGCGCACCCCTGCTAAGGGTGTATGGGGTTTATAGCCTCATCGAGGGTTCGAATCCCTCGCTCTCCGCCATTTTCATATGAATGGGCTTATGCCCATTCATATGAAAATTGGGGTGAACGAGGCCATGGTGAGAACCCTGGTTCGACAAAATTGCCGGGAGCAATTTTGAACGCGCGTTGTATGCGCGGCCCGCAGGGCAAAATACAGGGATGTATTTTGTAATCCCGAGCGGTTTTAAGTGAATGGGCTTATGCCCATTCATATGAAAATTGGGGTGAACGAGGCCATGGTGAGAACCCTGGTTAGCCAGAATAGAATAAGAATTGACGGCATCAAGCTAAACCCTGATAATGCCGCCCCTCACAGAATACGCGCCTGTAGCTCAGCTGGATAGAGTACTCGGCTACGAACCGAGCGGTCGGGAGTTCGAATCTCTCCAGGCGCACCAAACAAAAAAACCCGCCTATGGCGGGTTTTTTTGTTTGGGTGTGTCTGGAGAATTTGATTTGAACTCCAAAGTTCGACAAATTTGCCGGGAGCGAATTTGAACGCGCGTTGTATGCGCGGCCCGCAGGGCGGCCTACAAGGAAGTAGGCCGTAATCTCTCCAGGCGCACCAAATAAACCAAAGGCTTGCATTTTCGTGCAGGCCTTTTGTGTTTCTAACGTAGCAAAAACGTAGCATTTTTATCCACAGGTTCGATACGTTGTTCGATTCGTGCTGCTGCACTAGCCAGTTGTTCCGGTGCAAGGTGGGCATATCGCAAAACCATCTCATACGATTTCCAGCCACCCAACTCCATCAACTCCTGCAAGCTTGTACCGTTCATGACGTGCCACGATGCCCAAGTATGTCTCAGGTCGTGAAAACGAAAGTTCTCGATATTCGCTCTAACTAATGCTCGCTTCCATGCACTGCCAATTTGCTTCATCGTTTTTCCCTCATAGGTGAAGCACCATCGCCGGTCTTGTCCTTGAACACTTCGAAGCGCGAGAATCGCATCCCGATTAAGGGACAATCCACTCACCGCGTTGCAGGATTTAATTGACCTGTGTTTTGTTTTTACGTTTGCCGCTGATCCACAGACCCGCCAGGCCGCTACACAGTAAAGCAAGGGACGGTGGTAAAGGCACTGGTGAGGGTGAAGTACCGCTTACCCAGGTCACACTAGGCTGACCTTGCGAAAAATATACAATGTCAGTGTCCAGGCTATTGATCCAGATATCTACTCCAGAGAAATATGGCGAAGAGTCGGGGGCCGTTGACATCAAGGAAGCTATGTATTGTGAGTTGAACGTTGTTGTACCACTGTCGATAAATAATGATCCTCTGTCCTGGAACACCATATCTCCCGGTGCCGTCCCGTTGAACGAAAAACTTTCGTTATAAAGGTCGGGTGCACCATAGTTGGCGGTGGCCTGGTACCATGGGGTGCCATAGTACGTGAACGTGGCATTCGAAACTCCCAGCAACGAAGATGATGTGCACGTCGTGGTTGCGCAAGCATCGGACAAGGTCATTGTGAATGAATACATATATTGACCACTAGTTCCGTAATACTGACTGACGTCGTACACCACTGAAGCTTGGGATAAAGGTGCGAATAAACAAGAAGCCATCGCTATGACGGAAGATGCAATTAATCGAACTGAAATAAAAATCATAATATTTCTCCATTTAATGTACCGAATATACCTATACGTCAGGCGCCTCAAATAATGTACTAATTAATCAGATAACTGGGATTGATTTCTATCAATATCTTACTTAATGAAAAATCTGGTGAATATAATGCTTTCTGTTTCAAGCACGAACATCCGTATTGAGCGGCGGTCTCAACTGGTCAAGGCAATACTATAATACAAAAAAGTAGTAGAAGCGTATTCTTTACGAGTTTGGTGAGTCTCAGCAATAAATAAAGGTGAGTGCGTGTCAGGAGAACCTGGTTAGAACTCCTCAGTTCGAAGGAGCAAATTTGAACGCGCATTGTATGCGCATCCCGCAGGGGGCCTACATGGATGTAAGCCGTAATCTCGAGCAATTAACGGTTATGTTCCTATTTACATCTATTTCGTTCGCTTACATCATTGTATTGCTCGGACGAG
>CAVRHW010000037.1:0-11091 GCA_963721085.1 uncultured Gammaproteobacteria bacterium | reverse complement strand
ACCAGCGATGGCGGTACCGCTATCTTTGATCGGCACATTCGGCGTGATGTATCTTGTCGGCTTTTCCATCAACAATCTCACCCTGATGGCCCTGACCATCGCCACCGGTTTTGTGGTGGACGATGCTATTGTGATGATCGAAAACATCGCGCGTCATATTGAAAACGGCGAGCCGCCATTGCAGGCTGCGCTCAAAGGCGCAAAACAAATCGGCTTTACGATTATTTCGTTAACACTGTCATTAATCGCGGTGTTGATTCCATTATTGTTCATGGGCGATGTCATCGGCCGCCTGTTCCGCGAATTTGCGATTACCCTGGCGGTTGCGATCCTGATTTCAGCTGCAGTGTCATTGACCTTCACCCCGATGCTCAGCGCGCGTTTGCTGAAATCTGCGTCTGAACAAAAGCAGCATCGCTGGATGCACTGGAGCCAGGTTCAGTTCGACAACCTGGTCGCCTCTTATGGCAGAACATTGCGCTGGGTGCTAAATCACGAGCGCGCAACACTGATGGTTGCCGTCGGCACACTGCTACTGACTATTCTGTTATACATTGCAATCCCCAAGGGATTTTTTCCAGACGAAGATACCGGTCTGATTCAGGCGGTGACTGTTGCACCGCAAAATGTTTCGTTTCAGGCAATGAATAAACAGCAGCAAACCCTGGCCGATACACTGCTGAAAGATCCTGCAGTGCAAAGTATTTCGTCCTTTATTGGTGTGGACGGTAGCAATGCCACGCTCAACACCGGGCGCATGTATATCAACCTGAAACCCCTGTCGCAACGCGATGACCGTGTTGGCCCCATCATCGAACGACTCAAAGAACGCGCCAGCCATTTACCTGATATTCAAATTTTTATGCAGAGCGTACAGGATCTCACTATCGATGATCTTATCAGCCGCAGCCCCTATCAATTCAGTATCAGCGCGACCAATGCAGATGATCTGCAGAAGTGGAACCAGCAGTTGCTCGATCGACTGGAATCTCTGCCGCAACTTGTAGACGTAAGCAGTAATTTACAGAACGATGGGCTGCAGGCATATGTTGAAATTGATCACGATGCGGCTTCACGTTACGGCATTACGACAAGCGCTATCGACAGCGCTTTGTACAGCGCATTCGGTCAACGACTGGTTTCAACGATTTTCACCCAGTCCGCGCAGTACCGCGTGGTGTTACAGCTTCATCCTCAGGATAGAAAAGGTCTGGACGGATTCAATAATATTTATCTTTCATCTACAAACGGGCAACCCGTGCCACTGTCAGCGGTGGCACATATCGTGCAGAAAACCGGGCCGCTGGAAATCGATCATCTCGCGCAATTTCCGGCTGCCATGATATCGTTTGGTCTGGCGAAGAACGTTTCCATCGGCGCTGCCGTTGACAGCATACGCAAAGTACAAAGCGAATTAAATTTGCCAGCATCGGTGCAGGTGAAACTGCAGGGTGCCGCTTCCGCATTCGAAGCCGCGCTGTCCAATCAGTTATTGTTATTGCTGGCGGCTGTCGCCACCATGTACATCGTGCTGGGTGTGTTGTACGAAAGTTTTATTCACCCGGTCACCATTCTTTCCACTCTGCCATCAGCAGGTATCGGCGCCTTGCTGGCCCTGATGCTTTCTGGCAACAATCTGACCGTGATCGCTATCATCGGCATTATTCTGCTCATCGGCATCGTGAAAAAAAATGCGATCCTGATGGTCGACTTTGCACTCGATGCGCAACGCATTGAAGGCCTGCCTGCGAAAGAAGCCATCCTGCAGGCCGCTCAACTACGTTTACGACCCATTCTTATGACCACGTTTGCCGCGTTGTTCGGCGCGGTGCCGTTGATTATCGGCGGCGGCATGGGCACAGAATTAAGACAACCGCTGGGTATCACCCTGGTGGGCGGATTGCTGTTGTCACAATTGTTAACTTTGTTCACAACCCCGGTGATATATCTTGCCTTTGACCAGCTGGCAGTAAAATGGAAAGCGCGATTTAGTGACACAGCGCCTGAACAGGGAGGCGTGAAGTGAGTTTTTCCTCCCATTTTATCCACCGCCCGGTGGGCACCACCTTGCTGGCGCTGGCCGTGGTACTGGTAGGCGGGATTGCTTATTATTTGTTGCCCGTGGCGCCGCTACCACAGGTGGATTTCCCCACGATCAGAGTGCAGGCCAAACTGCCGGGTGCCAGCCCGGATGTGATGGCCGCAACCGTGGCAACACCCCTGGAGCGCGCGCTCGGTCGTATTTCGGGAATTTCTGAAATGACCTCGGATAGCACGCGCGGTTCAACCCGGGTTGTGCTTCAATTCGAGTTATCTAAAAACATCAACGATGCCGCGCGCGAAGTGCAGGCCGCGATCAATGCCGCGCGACCGATGTTGCCTTCGGGCATGAAGAGCACCCCGACCTATCGCAAAGTGAACCCGGCCGATTCGCCGGTGATGATTTTATCGCTCATATCAAAAAGCCTGTCGAGCAGTGATGTCTACGATGTTGCTTCGACCATCGTGGCGCAAAAAATTTCGCAGCTTCCAGGTATTGGCCAGGTCAGAATTGGCGGTTCGGCTTTGCCTGCAGTGCGCATTGATCTTGATCTGACTCAGATGAACAGCATGGGTCTCAGTCTGGAACAGGTGCGCCATGCAATTGTTAGCGGTAACAGCCATGCACCTAAAGGTGCGCTCGAAGATTCAGAACATCGCTGGCAGATACTGGCCAATGATCAGCTCACCACGCCAGCGGAATACCGTAATTTGTCGATAGTCACTGCGGGCGGCGTCCCGGTCAAGCTCGACCAGATTGCGCACGTAGGCAAAGGTCTGGAGAATTCATATCATATCGGCTTCGCCAACGGCCAGCATTCGGTACAGCTGATTATTTATCGTCAGCCCGGCGCCAATATCATAGCAGCAGTGGATGCAATCAAGGCCGAACTTCCCGAGATACAGGCTTCGATTCCGAATGCGATCGGCTTACATGTTATATCCGACCGCACGATCACCATCCGCGCGTCCTTACATGATTCAGAATTTACTCTGATATTGGCGGTAGTGTTGATCGCCCTGGTGGTATTTGTTTTTCTGCGTGACGCACGCGCCACCCTGATTCCGGCCATTGCTGTGCCGATTTCACTGATTGGCACTTTCGCAACCATGTATATACTGGATTACACCCTGGACAATTTATCGCTAATGGCGTTGATTGTGGTCACCGGCTTTGTCGTCGACGATGCGGTTGTGGTGCTGGAAAACATCATGCGCCACATCGAAAAAGGCGAGTCGCCCATGCAGGCCGCGCTGATCGGTACACGCGAAGTGACTTTCACCGTCATCTCGATGAGCCTGTCGCTGGTCGCCGTGTTTCTGCCGGTGTTATTAATGGGTGGCCTCATTGGCCGCCTGTTTCGTGAATTCGCTGCCACACTTTCTATCGCCATTCTTATTTCTCTGCTGGTATCTTTGACGGTCACGCCGATGCTGGCATCTCGCCTGCTGAAACAACGCTCGCATAGCAAACCCGGTCGCATCTCAGCTTTCGGTGAGCGCACTTATGCCAGATTACTTCATGGTTATGATGTCACTCTGTGCTGGGCGCTCGATCATTATCGACTGATGCTATTGCTGTTTTTTGTCACCATCGCACTGAATGTATATTTATACAAAATTGTACCAAAAGGATTTTTTCCAACGCAGGACACCGGCATGGTGATCGGTAACATACAGGCTGATCAGGCAATTTCTTTTCAGGCCATGTCGAAAAAACTCGAACACGTTGTGGGCATCATTAAAGCCGACCCGGCGATTGACAGCGTGATTGCTTTCACCGGTGGCGGCAGCAGCAACAGTGGTTTTATTTATACCAGTCTAAAGCCGGTCTCACAGCGCCCGGATGCAACCGCCGTGATCGCGCGCATTCGACATAAACTGAATACAGTACCAGGCGTCCGCGTATTCATGGCGCCGGTACAGGACATTCGCGCTGGCGGCAGGCCTTCGCCCGCACTGTATCAATATACCTTGCAGTCCAGCGATCTAAACGAATTGCGAACATGGGAACCGCGTGTACTCGAAGCCTTTAATCACATTAAAGGCCTCAATGATGTTAATTCCGATCATCAAAGTAAAGGTATGCAGGTTGAACTGGTGATTGACCGCGCGGCCGCAGCGCGTTACGACGTTCCGGTACTTAACATTGACCAGGCGTTGAACGACGCTTTTGGCCAACGGCTGGTATCGACCATATATGCACCTTTGAACCAGTACCGCGTAGTGATGGAAGCGGATCCACGCTATTTGCAAAGACAGGAATCACTCAACGATATTTATGTATACAGCAAGGACCAGCAAAAGGTGCCGCTGTCTGCGCTGGCGCATTATGAGCTGGGCAGCACTCCGCTGGTGGTTAATCACCAGGGACTGTTTGCTGCATCCACGATTTCTTTTAATCTCGACAATGGCGTTTCACTTGGCCAGGCGCAACGACTGATTGATATTGCGATGGCGCAGATCGGATTGCCGAGCACGATTCATGGCAGTTTTCAGGGAACAGCGAAACTGTTTCAGGATACGCTTAACAATCAGCCGCTGTATATTTTCACCGCGATTCTGGTGATCTATATCGTGCTCGGCATGTTATACGAAAGCACGATACACCCGATCACCATTCTGTCGACTTTGCCCTCGGCCGGCATGGGTGCGGTGCTAGCGCTCATGTTATTTAATACCGATTTTTCCATCATCGCTTTGATCGGTGTGTTCCTGCTGATGGGGATTGTGAAAAAAAATGCGATCCTGATGGTCGACTTTGCGCTGCAATCTGAACGCGAAGGTATTACCGATCCGCGCGAAGCGATTCACCAGGCCTGTCTGTTACGCCTGCGTCCGATCCTGATGACCACGCTGGCGGCATTGTTCACCGCGCTGCCGCTGGCACTGGTGACCGGTAACGGTGCCGAACTACGCCAGCCACTGGGTATTGCGATTGCGGGCGGTTTGATCGTGAGCCAGTTACTCACTTTATATTCAACACCGGTGATTTATCTGGAACTGGACAAACTTCGTCAATGGGGGCATCGCCGCTGGGCGATGCGTAGTCAACGCAGGATCATCAGTAACGGTTTATCATAAAGACCATGAAAACACTTCGATCTTTTTTACCTCAGCAGAAAAGTGCACCCGCTTCGCTACTCGCTGTGTTTGCGGTTCTGCTTTCCGCCTGCACGGTTGGGCCTGATTATGTGCGTCCCGAGATTCACTCGGCCGCGCAGTTCAAGGAGGATAAAGGCTGGTTACAGGTGGCGCACCATGCTCCGCAACCCGCCGGTGACTGGTGGACCGTATTCGGAGACAGCACGCTCAATGAACTGGAGCCGCAGGTGGCGAAAGCCAATCAGAGTTTGCGCGCATCGTATTACGCCTACCAGCAGGCGCTGGCATTAACCGACTCGGCGAAGGCCGGGGAATGGCCGACACTGGGCGCGAGTGTTTCATCGACACGATCAAAATCACCCGCCACCGGCAAAATTACCGAAGACAGTGTTTCGCTCACCGCCAGCTGGGTACCGGATTTCTGGGGCAAGGTCCGGCAACAGGTCAGTGCCAACGAAGCCAGCGCGCAGGCCAGCGAAGAGAACATGCTGGCCGCCCAGCTCAGTCTGCAGGCCAGCCTGGCGCAAAATTATTTCCTGATTCGCCAGCTCGATGGCCAGATCGCATTGCAGCGCGACACCGTCACGGCTTATGAACAATCCTTGCAGCTCACACAAAATCGTTACGCTGCTGGCGTCGTCAGCAAATCTGATGTCGCCCAGGCAGAACTGCAACTGGCCAACGCTCGAGTAAGTCTCTCTCGTTTTGGCGTGCAGCGCTCGCAGCTGGAGCATGCGATTGCGGTATTAATCGGCAAAACACCTTCCGAGTTCACCCTGCCAGAGGCGCCCGGCCTGCCCGAGCCCCAGGTAATCTCGGTCGGCCTGCCCTCGCAATTGTTATTACGTCGCCCGGATTTGCTCGCAGCGGAACGTCAGGTGGCCGCAGCAAACGCGCAGATCGGTGTTGCCGAGTCCGCCTATTTTCCATCGCTGACCATTTCTGCCAGCGACGGCTGGCGCAGCAATACTTTTTCCAGTCTGGTATCCGCACCGAATAACTTCTGGTCCATCGGGCCTGCACTGGCCGTGTCGCTTTTCGATAGCGGTGCACGCAGCGCACAGGTTGCACAAAGCAAAGGCGCCTATCAGCAGGTGGTTGCGCAATATCGTCAGCTCAGTCTGCAGGCATTCCAGCAAGTAGAAGATCAGCTTGCGGCCATGCGTATTCTGGAGAATACCGCGAAGCTGCAACAACAGGCGGTCAGTGCTGCGGACGATGCGCTACGCATGGTGACCAATGCTTACAAAGCCGGCACGGTATCGTATCTAAATGTACTCAATGCACAAACCGCAGCCTATACCGCGCATGACAATGCGCTGCAGATCGCGGGTCAGCGACTGACCGCCAATATCGCGCTGATTCAGGCGCTGGGCGGGAAATGGGGCGAGGATACGTCATCCACAGCGAAAGCAGGCATGCACAACCCCTCTCAAAAATAGCGGTGCTTTTTTAATACAGCCGTCTTACCCTTCGATCGCATTCGTCGGTGCGCACTGGCTACCGGTTCTGTTTTGACCGGTGGCATAGTAGACTTAAGGCGAGCAGTCGGTTTCACATTTCAATCTTAATCCTGCTGCGATTTGTAAAAGTTATCTCCGGACATGTATCGCATGAGCATGAGGGTTTTTACTGTTTTATTCGCCGGTCTTCTGACACTAAACATGGTCGGTATCGCACATGCAAATGATGTCAAAATCCTGGCGGCTGATTTTCATCACAACAGCAATAATCGCTGGACCATCAAGGTCACCCTGAAACATGATGATACTGGCTGGGATCATTATGCTGACGAATGGCGGCTGGTGGATGACAAAGGCAATGTGCTCGCTGACCGCGTATTGTTTCATCCTCATGAGGAACAGCCTTTTACCCGAGGCCTGGGTGGTGTCGAACTTCCGAAAGGCATTTCAACTATATATGTTGAAGCCCACGACAAGGTTCATGGCTGGACAGCTCATAGATTGAAAGTGGATATGAGCAAAAGCAGCCATGGCGAGCTGAGAGTCGAAGCGAAATAACCTCAATAATCTGATGCTGGATTTCAAGCTACACACTATTCAATACTCTGTTGCAATCGTTGCAACATTCACGAGTCATCTCTGTGACAAGACGCTGCGATGACGCCTACGCCACCCGTAATACCGGTCTGGCCCGCCATTATCAAGCATGATGGCGATGATGAACTGACCTATGTGGCCTCGCTTTCAGACTGGCAGGCAGATCCCGCACTAAGCGCCTACTTATACCAGGACACGGATATTCTGATTGATACTGACGGCCAGGTTTTTGAGCTGCACTACGATAATACCAAAGGCAGTGTTAACCTGAATTATACTCAAATGGCGATTTCACTGAGCCGGTTTTCCGAACTGGTACAAATGCATCTGGCGCGGCTGGAACAGTGCTGCATCAGTAAAGTGACTTTCAAAGACTACCAGCAGGGCTTTGACCTGGTCGCCAGTTGCAACCATGAATCCTGATATGGGCATTAGTACGCTTAGCGGTTAGAATGGTATCGCATTCACCCGCAAAGGCGCTCATGACCGAACACTCCGAACCTGAACTGAACTCACAGGAAAAGCTTTTACTCGAGACCGCCAGGATTCCCTGGAAAGAGCTTCAGTATTTTTTTGCCGCTGGCCACGCGGTCTACGTTTCCGAGGAACTGGACCTGGTCAGCGTTGCCCACCATATTGCGAATGATGATAAAGCGCTTGTGGAATCCTGGCTGGAAAGTGGAAAACTCGACCATGTTAGCAATGATCAGGCGCGCAACTGGTATGAAAGCGATGCGCTGGTCTGGGCCGTGGTCGTGAAACCATGGGTACTGATACAGGACGGCAATCAGAACCAGAATTAATTATGAATGAAAAAATCAGCCACGCGCTTGTTCGTTTAAACCAGATACTTCCTCTGGCCAGTCAGCAAGGCACACTTGAACCTGAAGCGGTGCATATGCACCAGATGATATTGCATAGCTATGCCAATACCGGGGCACCCCCGCTAACAGGCGAACTGGCGATGGTAAACCAGAATGCCGCGAACATGCTGGCGCGCCTGCAGCAGCTCGATTTAATTGTGCTCGACGATAACGCAGAAATCCTCGGCGCTTATCCTTTCACATCGGAACCCCGGGTGCATCGAGTCAAAATAAACGGTCATTATGTGCATTGCATGTGCGCACTGGACGCGCTGGCGATAAGCCCCATGTTTGACTGCGCCACGCAGATTAATTCACAGTGCGCGCTGACATCAGAGCCGGTGCTGATCGAACAAAACGGTCACGCTGTTCTGAATCCGCAGCAATGCACCGAGCTGTTTCTGGCGATGAACTGGGCGGCGGCATCCGGCACCACATGCTGCGCCAACAGCCTGTGCAAACAGATGAATTTTATTCAGGGCACAGAATGTGCCCATGAGTGGCAACAACAGTCGGACCAGCATGAACTGTTCACGCTGGCTGAGGCTATCGAGTTCGCAGCACAATTTTTTATGCCCTTATTGTCTCGAAAACAGGCCGCCTGATGCCACACAGTTTTGACCTGGATCCGCGTCTGGCAGCAGACTGTCACCGGCTTGGCCAGCTCGGTGACGCGGAACTGCTATTGATGGATAACGCACACTTTCCCTGGCTGATACTGGTGCCGCATTGTTCACAAAGCGAGCTGTATGAGCTCGACTTCGGTCAGCAACAGGCTTTGCTGACCAGCATTAATGCCCTGTCCGATTTTATCAAACAGCAGTTTTCCAGCGACAAGCTCAACATTGCCACCATTGGCAATATTGTCAGCCAGCTACATATACATATAATAGGCCGACGTCACGATGACCCTTGCTGGCCGGGTGTTGTCTGGGGCACATCACATCGAATACCTTATATCGCCTCTGATGTGCAACTAATCAACACGGCACTCATCGAACATCTTGGCAGCTCTTTCATCGCATATAATAATCAGGTATAAACTCAGCACCCACTGGATGGCCGCATGTCAGCGCTCGGATTTATGACAACCCTTATATATCGCCATCATGCGCCTGCTTAAACACTCCCGCCCCAGTTCCGCACTCAGACCGGACTACGATGCCAGATTAGCGCGTCGCTTTAAACTGCAGAACGATGGCGAATACTCGCGTCTGCGCACGGTGCATGATAATACCGATGCCATGGCCTGGCGCATGATGCTGATTGATCAGGCTGAATACAGTATCGATGCACAATATTACAGCTGGCATCTGGACACATCCGGGCTGGCGCTGATCGACAAACTTATCCAGGCTGCCGACAGGGGTGTACGTGTACGTCTGTTGCTCGATGATATCCATACCTTCGGCCTTGATCGCCAGATTGCCGCTCTCAATCGCCACAATAATATAGAAGTGCGTTTATTCAATCCTTTCACCTATCGTTCACGATTTAAGCTGGTACGACTGATGGAACTATTGTTCAAGCTCAGTCGACTGAACCATCGCATGCACAATAAGCTACTGGTCGTTGATAATCTGGTCGCCATCATCGGCGGACGAAACATAGGCGATGAATATCTGGGTATGCACGACTCGCTGGTATTCCGCGACCTGGATTTGTTAATCGCGGGCAGTTGTGTAGAAGACCTGTCTGCCAGTTTTGACGCTTTCTGGAACCACAAGCTTTCATTTGCTGTACGCAAACTGATAAGCCTGCGCCCGCGTACACTCGACTTTAAACACTTACGCAAACAAATTGATACGCGCCTCAAAAAAAGAGCAAACGAACTTGCGGTCATCAATTATCACATCACTAATTTACTGCAACTAAATTCAAAAACTGGATTGCTGCCTGTTACTGCCAAAGTGGATGTTCTGTACGACCCCCCGGAGTTCGATGGCAACAAGGGCAAGCGCATTGTTGAAATACTGCTTGAGTGCCTGCTGCAATCGCGCAAAGAAATTATTATTGTTAGCGCCTATTTTATTCCAGATGAGCGGTTACTCGAAACCATGCGGCAACTGATACATGACGGAACACGAATCAAGGTGTTTACAAATTCATTGTCATCAATTGATGTGACAGCAGCGTTTTCCGGATACCAGCTTTATCGTCCGCTTTTACTTTCGATGGGTGTTGAGCTGTATGAAAAGCGTATTGTAAATAGATCGAACAAGGATTCTAAAAAAAGTTATGCTTTGCATTCGAAATGCATTGTCTATGACCGTTCCCGCGTCTATGTTGGCACGCTTAATCTTGATCCGCGTTCCGCGCATCTCAACACGGAAATGGGACTGTTGATTGACAGCGCCGAACTTGCATCTGAAATCACCCAGTACATACAACAACAGCAGTCTTTTGGTGAGTACTGGAAATTGACTCAGGATAAAAACCACCACATATTCTGGCACGGCGCCACAACCTGCCTGAACCGTCAGCCCAGCCGCGGCCTTCGACAAAACATTAGTAACTGGTTATTCTCTTTATTACCGATAAAGCGCCACCTCTAAGCCAGCTTCGCCTGCTACACTACCGAGATGGCTCTTTCGTGCATCTATCCTGTTTTGCATGCCCGGCTTATCCTTCAGGATGGAGCTGGTTAAATGTTGCTGCAACAGTCACTTAACTTTATCGCGCGTAAGATTCTCTATCTCTGGGTACGCTCAGAAGCACTGCCAGGCAACGCCGACCAAATAAAGCTCGACCCTGATAAACCGGTTATTTATGTTCTCCATGCACGCGCATGGTCGTGCCTGCTGGTACTGGAACATGAATGCCAGCGTCTCGGCCTGCCTTCACCGTTGAATCATATTAACCACCCTGACCTCAAGCGCTGGCACTCGGTGTATACCATCGCGCCCAGCCAGCCGTTCAAGGCCTGGCTGTTAAAGCGCCCCAAGCGCTCGCGAAAATTACGCGGCATTATTGAAACATTAAACGAAAATCCCGAACTGGAAGTTCAGTTTGTTCCTGTCACC
>CAVRHW010000036.1:0-4380 GCA_963721085.1 uncultured Gammaproteobacteria bacterium | reverse complement strand
AAACGCGGTGATGCGTTGAGCGTGCTGGGTCTGAATGATCCGGTGACTGACAACGAAATTGTAAAACGCTATCGCAAACTGGCGAGTGTGCATCATCCTGACAAGGGCGGTGATAACGATAAAATACAGGCGATCAATGAAGCCTATGCTGTGTTAATTAGATCATAATACCGGGTCACAATATCGAGTTCGGAATAAAAACTGAATCATCAGCGCTGGCCGGACTCTACGGTTACTTATATTTCTGTTTTTTCTGTTACCGCTGATCATCGAACCACTGGAGTATTCATTATGTTCATCGTTGCCAATCGTGTTCCTGTCGCTTCGGGCTGGGAAGAGACTTTTGAAGAACGCTTTCGTCAGCGTGCCGGCCAGATCGACAAGCAGCCCGGTTTTGTGAGTATGCAGATTCTCAAACCCGAGACTGATGACACGCCCTATGTGGTATTAACCAGCTGGCAGGACAAGGCCGCCTTCGATGCCTGGGTCGGTAGTGATGATTTCAAACTGGCGCACAGTAACCCCATGCCAAAAGAGGCGTTTGACGGTAAGGGTAAGCTGGAAATGCACGAGGTGATTATCGCCGCCGGATCAAAATAGATTTATCCTGGCCAGGCAGGTCCGGGCCGCGCAATGCGGCTGAATCTACCGGCCACCAGGATTGACAGGCGGAGCCATTTTTGACCTGGAGCAACGGATTGCCAGTTATTTTTTCATCAATTTTCCAATTCGATTGCATTAGCCCTGTCGTGACATACACTTTATAAATGTCTGCCTCGTAGTCAGTATGGACGGTGGGTGCTGGACTGATAAATGTGAAAAAAGCCGGTTGTTTATCATCCCAGACACTTAGCAAAAACGAGGCCGGCCATAGTGGGTGCGCTCAATAAGTCGAGGAAAATAAAGAAGGTTTGTCTGCTGTTATGTGCAGCCGGCCTGCTTGGCTCTTCGTCTGCCTTCGCGCAGAATACACTGGTCGCATTCCAGTCGGCGATCAGACCCCCCTGGAGCACTCAGGTTGCCTCGCTGCAAAGAAAGCATCACCCCCGGTCATACCGCAGCGGATGGTCAAATATCGCACCACTCGAGCCAGCCGGCCGCATTGTCTGATGACGAACTGGCCGCGCTGCGCGATGTATTCGTGAAGGCGGAAGACGCGCTCGACAACGGTCATGAGGCGAAATATTTCCAGCTGGTCGACAAGCTGAAAGACTACCCGCTGTATCCTTATCTCAAGTTCAAATGGCTGAAGGAAAACCTGGGCCAGGATGCCAGGGTGGAAGCCTTTCTCCAGCAGTATCCCGCATCCCGTTATGCCCGCATCCTGAAGCGCAAGTGGCTGTATCACCTGGCCAGCAAGCGGCAGTGGAGTACTTTTCTGAACTTCTATACACCCGGTGGCGACACCGGCCTGCAATGCTATTTCCGCAGGGCACAATGGAACACCGGTGATAAAAAAGATGCGCTCATCGGGGCTGCGCAGCTGTGGGCAGTGGGGCATTCTCAACCCAAAGCCTGCAACCCTGTTTTCAAGCAGCTTGAAGCCTCCAGGCTGTTCAATGCAGACCTGCACTGGCAGCGTTTCGATGCGGCCATGGATGAAAACAACACCCGGCTGGCGCGCTACCTGAAGAGATACCTGTCTAAAGCAGATGCCAAAACCGCCCAGCTGTGGCTGAACCTGCACCGCCACCCTGCGCGTTATATGTCCCGGCTACTGCAGTACAAACAAACCGCGCAGTCACCGCTGATGTTTGCCGATGCCATTCAGCGGCTTGCCCGTTCGGATCTGGATCAGGCGGTCGAACTCTGGCATGCGCACAAACAGGATTTTTCGATCGACAGCGCTGTCGCCGACAAGCTGGAAAAACACCTGGTGGTGAAGCTTGCGCTGAATAATGATGCCAGTGCTTATGATCGACTGGGCCAGTTGAAAAACCCGGATTACAACACGCAAACCTTGCGTATTCGTATCGCTTTGTCTGCGCAGGACTGGCCACGTGTTGCTACGGCTATCAAGGCGATGGACCCTGCCGACCAGCAAAAAGAGAAATGGCAATACTGGCTGGCGCGTGCCTATAACGAGATCGGGCATCCCCTGGTGGCCGATGATCTGTTCCGCGAGCTTGCGCAGAAACGTGATTTTTACGGTTACCTTGCTGCCGATCGCATCAATAGCCAGTACCAGTTACAGGACAAGCCGCTCGATATCAGTGCGCAGCAGATCGATGCACTGAAGCAGCGTGAGGCATTTCTTGTTGTGCACGAGTTTCTCGCGCTGGACAGGCAAAGGGAGGCCAAATTGCAATGGTGGCATGCGGTCGAATCAGCTCGATAAAAGCGAGATTCCGGTCGCTGCGAAGCTGGCGCAACAATGGCAGTGGGATGATATTCCGGTATTGACGATCGCCAAGGTGGAATACTGGGACGATGTCGATATGCGTTTCCCGATGAGCTATGCGAAAACCATCAATGCACTTGCTGAGCAGTACCAGCTCGACCCGGTGATGCTGTACGGCCTGATCCGGCGTGAAAGCGTGTTCAACAAAGATGCCACTTCACCTGTCGGTGCGCGTGGACTGATGCAATTGATGCCGCGTACCGCGCGCAGAATTGCGAGGAACCTGCATGATCACTGGCGGGGGAGTGACAGCCTGTATGATCCGGCGAAAAACCTGAAGTACGGCTCGTATTATTACCGCCAGTTGCTGACGCAGTTTAATGGTAATGATGCACTCGCGCTGGCCGCCTACAATGCCGGGCCGAACCGGGTAAAACAGTGGCTGCCGATGAAGCCTTGCCGGTGGATGTCTGGATTGAAACCATCCCGTACAAGGAAACCCGTGACTATGTCACTTCGGTGCTGGTGTATGCGATGATTTACCAGCAGCTTACCCAGCCCAATCAGCTCACATTGCGAGACGTGACGCAGAAAGTGCAACCGCAAGGCGATTTCGTCGCTCTCAACTGATTCTGTGGTTCACCTTCAGTCGCTGTCTGCTGCTGAAGACTTAATACCTTGATGTGTCCCTGCGCATTTCATCCTGCGCACCTTGCGAACGATCACGCTGTGCGCCGGGGTCGTTGTAAGGATTGTGGCCCGCGCAGGCCGCCAGAGTCAGCGCTGCTAATACCAGTAAGATTGCCTTTCTGATCTGATTGTTCATATCGATCCCTTCCTGTCTTAGAATGATGTCAGTGTTTCAGGATTCTACTCCAGCTCATTTTTTAATCACAAGCCTTTGAGAACTAAACGAGGTCAGGCTCTGTTTATTTCTCATACCTGACACTATCTGGCAAAGTTTCTGTTCAGTAGTTAACACCTACCGCGTCCAGTTGACGCGCATTACATCATTCTTTTCGGTGTGTACAATATCAGCCGTTCCCTGATAAGCATCTGTCAGCGCATCTGCAATGGCGCGGGTGATGTGAAAATCGGTCAGGGCAATTTCGGTGCCGTGATCATCACTGTGAATGCTCATGATGCGTTGCAGGGGATGCTCCACTTTTTCCCTGGCTTCGATATTATGTATCAGGCCCAGGATCTCCTGGCGATGTTCATCAAAAAACGTGCCGCCTATGGTGACAACACCGGCGGGTATCCGATCATGTATGCGCTGGCAGGCCGGGCATAAATGTTTGTGTGCATCGGCTTTTGCATTGCCCCATTGCCATCGGCCCTTGTGGTAGACAGCGCCGCAGCCGCTGCAAACACCGGGTTCCGGGTATTTGCCCTTGCTCTGGTAAATGTCTTTGTGCGTCGGCGGGTATACGCGTTTATCTTTGGCATGCTTTGTCATAGAACCACCTCCCATTTACTTTCCCGCTTATTAGCATGCCACTGTCACGGTATGGAGTATATGGCCTGGATCAAGTTTGTTAGCGGTGCTGCGGGCTGGCCGGGCTTTTTGCTGCCGGGCCAGTCTGCATCCGCGGCGACTCGTGATCGTCAATCGATTGATCACCGGCGGTTGACTGTGTTGTGATCGCGCGCATATTCTTGTTTTTGACATCATGACGCTGAACTGCACAGGTCCCCGCGAGTATGACGAAATCATCGCCGAGTAACTGGTCATCGAAGGTCACGCATGAAAGCAATGCGCTTGATCTGGAAGAGGGTGTGTTTACCTGGAAGAACCCACGCAAAATTGCGTTGTCGCTCAAGCGATCGGCGGAGAGCAGCACGCGACGTAAAGCCGAGCCGTTTCGCTCGGCCATGTCGATGCTGGTGTTCTACATCAATCGTGCCGGTAAAAACCTGCCGCAGGAGCAGAATACGAAATATTGCAACACGCGAAACAGGAATTACGCAAACTGTATGGCAGGCCGCTTCGATAACCTGCAGGTGACTGTTTTATTGCGCGGTTTATTTGTTACCGG
>CAVRHW010000035.1:0-58018 GCA_963721085.1 uncultured Gammaproteobacteria bacterium | reverse complement strand
GATGTATTGCTAGCGTCGGCGGGGTAGTCTTTCTAGGTAAAGGCGTCCCCGAAGAAACGAGAGCTCGCGTACTTGCTGGAAGCCCACGAGCGTTACTCGACGGCAGGCGTCGGCTTCTTCCTGATTGGCGGGTGCTAGCTTGGCCAATTCGCCTCTGCTCGAAGGTTTTCGTCGGGCTGGGCGACATTCATGGAAGGGAGTACAACTAACCAGCCGGTTATCGATCAACTCCCATCTCTTCTACGTCGTCCTCGCGAACGCGGTCGCCTATCTCGGCGGTGCGTGAGCTAGCGCTCGTCTATAGCCGAGACGCTTCTCGTGAACCTGGCGGTGCCACAGGCCCGCAACTTTTTCGGTGGCAGGCCCCCAAACAACTCGCATCACTCCTAGCCCCGCATCAACGGCGCCGGGAAGCCAGACGTAAACCGGTTACCCCTGGCTGAGTGCACGGATTTTCGCCACGTTGAGCACGCCCTTCGCTCCCCAGCCGCGCTCGTCGGACGGCACCTCCGGCCGGAACTGCTCTGTACAGGTGAAACCCCTCGTGATTCAGCCGGTCGGGGGGCGGAAAGAGAGGAAGCCAGCCGCTCCATTTCCGCGTGCCGGTGCCATCGCGGGTGTAGAGTTCGAGCAATAATGCGCCGTCGATTTTGCGACTGATCAGGTGCACACGACGCACCCCCCGACGACAGGCGTGGGCGGCATTATAAAGATGTGACTGGGTTTCACGACTGGCCTGGCTGTCATCTGCATGCTGTGCGCTGCCAGCCTTCGGCTTCCGGCAGTTTGAGCTGTTGCAGCAGTTCACCATCGGCGTCGTACACGCCACGGTTTTCCATGATAAAAATCAGCTTGTCCGCCTTGAGCGCAATCGCGGTTTCGGTGGCCACATCTTCGGCGCGCAGATTAAAAATTTCACCAGTGGTGGAATAACCGATCGGAGAAATCAGTACCATATTGTGCTGCGCGAGCTGGTCGTTGATCGCGGCGGCATCGATTTTGCGCACATTGCCGGTCTGGCAATAGTCGACACCATCACGTACGCCATAGGGCTGCGCAGTGACAAAATTGCCCGAGACCACGCGAATGGCCGCGCCGGACATCGGTGTATTGGGCAGGCCCATGGAAAGCTGGGCTTCGATGCGCATGCGCACCTGGCCGACTGCCTGTTCGACCGCGGCAATATCTTCTGCGGTGGTGATGCGCAGATCATCCTTGAAGCTGGATGTTCTGCCCAGGGTTTCGAGCTGGGCTTCGATCTGCGGCCGCGCACCGTGGACCAGTACCAGGCGCATGCCGAGGCTGCCGAGCAGGGCGATATCGTGGATCAGGTGGGCGAAACGCTTCGTCTTCGACCGCCTCGCCACCGAACAGGATCACACAGGTGCTGCCACGGTGCGCGCGGATATACGGCGCAGACTGGCGGAACCAGTCTACGTGGCTCTGTTCAATGCTCGATTCTGTGGTGGTTTTATTCAATGAACACGGTTCCTGTTATGTGTCTGCTGGTGTTAACTCGCGCTATCTTGCTGAAAGCCTTCGTCAGGCGCGGCAGAAGATTGTAATATATGCGCCTTCAGTGCGCGACGACATACACACATAATATATGAATATGCAGGTTTAACATGGCTAACGACAGTAAAAACGACAACAAACGCAAATTTTCCTCGATCATCGTCGACGGCATGAAGCAGGCGCCCAGCCGCGCCATGCTGCACGCGGTGGGCTTTGATGATGCCGATTTCAAAAAACCGCAGGTCGGTATCGCTTCGACCTGGAGCATGGTGACACCCTGCAATATGCACATCAACCTGCTGGCCGAAGATGCCGCTGCCGGGGCCGACGAGGCCGGCGGCAAGAGCGTGATTTTCAATACCATCACGGTATCCGACGGGATTTCCATGGGCACGCCGGGGATGCGCTATTCACTGGTATCGCGTGAAGTGATCGCCGATTCGATCGAGACCGTGACCGGCGCCCAGGGCTTTGACGGTGTGGTCGCGATCGGTGGCTGCGACAAGAACATGCCGGGCTGCATGATGGCGCTGGCTCGCCTGAATCGCCCCGCGGTATTCGTTTATGGCGGCACCATCAAACCGGGTGCGCAGCACCGCGATATCGTTTCGGTGTTCGAAGCGGTCGGTGGCCGTGCCAGCGGCAAGGTTTCTGAAGCTGAACTGAGCGAAGTTGAGCACACCGCGATCCCGGGCCCCGGTTCCTGCGGTGGCATGTACACCGCGAACACCATGGCTTCGGCGATCGAAGCGCTGGGCATGAGTCTGCCCAACAGCTCGGCGCAGGAAGCGGTGTCCGATGCCAAGAAAAATGACTGCCATCGTGCGGGTGAAGCGGTGATGAATCTGATCGAAAAAGATATCAAGCCACGCGATATCATGACCCGCGAAGCGTTCGAAAATGCGATCACCGTGGTCATTGCGCTCGGCGGTTCGACCAATGCGGTGCTGCATCTGCTGGCGATGGCGCATAGCGCCGGGGTCAAACTCGAACTCGATGATTTCACCCGCATCGGTGCACGCGTGCCGGTGCTGGCCGATCTTAAACCCAGCGGCAAGTACCTGATGTCCGAGCTGATCGCTATCGGCGGCATCGTGCCCATGATGAAAACCCTGCTCGACGCTGGTCTGTTGCACGGCGATTGCATGACCGTGACCGGAAAAACCGTGGCCGAGAACCTGGCCGATGTGAAACCGTATCCTGCCGGCCAGGATATTGTGTACCCGCTGGATCATCCGATCAAAAAAGACAGTCACCTGGTGGTGCTTTACGGCAATCTGGCTCCGACTGGTGCAGTGGCCAAGATTTCTGGCAAGGAAGGCCTGAGTTTTTCCGGTTCGGCGCGGGTATTTGAATCTGAAGAAGCCGCATTGCAGGCGATACTCGATGACACCGTGGTCAAGGGCGATGTCATTGTGATTCGCCACGAAGGACCGGTGGGTGGCCCGGGGATGCGTGAAATGCTCAGTCCTACCGGTGCGATTATGGGTAAGGGCATGGGTAAAGATGTGGCGCTGATTACCGACGGACGTTTCTCCGGCGGCAGCCATGGTTTTGTGGTCGGCCACGTCACCCCGGAAGCCGCGGTGGGTGGCCCGATCGCGATCATCAAGGATGGTGACGGTATTACCATCGATGCAGAAAAGCGCGAAATAACACTCGATATTCCGCAGTCAGAATTTGACGCGCGATTAGCAAAGTGGACGCCGCCTGCTATAAAAGAAAAACGCGGTGTGCTTTTCAAGTATGCGCGTTTTGTCAGCTCGGCTTCCGAAGGGGCTGTGACCGACAAAGGCGAATGATTTTTTCAGTGTTTTTAACAAAAAAGGAAAGGGAATGATGAAAACAAAAGCGTTGATTTGTGCAGCCAGCCTGGCCTGCATGTCGATACCCGCAGCAGCGGCGAGCCTGTTTCTTGAAGGCGGTGTTCACTTTGGTGGTGATTCTCTGAGTGAATGTCAGTTTTACCAATGGAGACAGTCAGCAGGTCAAAGCCGGGCAGTTGCTGAGTGTGGCTGCAGGGCTACATGCTGCACTCGGGCAGTCGCTTACAGGGCCGGATATCTCTGGGCTACAAAGTCGATGACATCAATGCCAGTAACGGCAGCTTTAAATTTTCCCGGTTCCCGCTTGAGTTTTTGCTGATGGATCAGAACAGTAACTGGTTACTTGGCGGTGGCCTTGCTTACCACCTTTCACCCAAATTTACTGCAGATGCAAGCTCGATCGGTCTGTCCCGAACAGATACTTTTGATAACGCGCTCGGTTATGTGCTGGCATTTGATTACAACAGCAAAGGTCATTTTGAACACGACTGGTATGTAGGTGGCCGTGTCACGATAATTGATTATAAAAATCAGTATGGTTCTGCCAGCGGCAACAGCATCGGTGCTGTCATTGGTTACCTGTTCTAGTCGTGATTAATTTCAGGTGATATGAAACGGGCCTGAGCCCGTTTTTTTCAGGTAAAAAAAGCGTAAAATGCCCGCCAGTGAAGATAAATGCCGTGTCATTCTGGTCATAGGATATTAATCAATTCGGAGAAACATCATTGATGTCGAATAATACTAGTCGTGAGACCAGGTCAGCACCTGGTGTGGCAGGGTTTTTCACTGTATTACTGCTGCTACTGGTCTGCGCTGGCCTGCTGGGCAGGATGGTGTTTCTGTTGTTCAATCCGGCAGCCATGGGTGAAACCGCTGCGGGCGAAGTCGTGTATGCGCTAGCCTGGGGTCTGAGGTTCGATATCGCAGCGGCTGGCTTCATTGCCTTGATATTCTACCACGATATACTGGTTGTTGCTGCGTTTTCGCCTGGTGACAGGGCTGTCTGCTTTGAAGTTGACGCAAGGCTTCATGGCGGTATCGCTGGCGATCCTGCTGTTATTGCAGCTGGGGGATGCCATGTACTATGCCGACGCAGGGCGGCACGTCAGTTACGAAATACGCGATGTTCTGACCGATGCGTCGGCGCTTTTTCTCACTGCGGTTGGCCAGCACTGGTTGTTTATCCTTATGTGTTTTGCCGGCGGCGGCTTCCTGATTGCAGGCTTATTGCGACTGGCTAATATCATTCAGTCAAAACTGACAAAGTCATGGACGCTTCCTTTTGGTGTGCAACACGAAATTGCGATGATCGTTGTGGTGATTATTGCGGTCTATTGTATTCGTGGCGGGCCCGGAGGCGTGCCACAAAGTGCGGTATCTGCATACGAGATCGGCGATCCGCAACAGGCGGTGATAGCAATGAGCGGCGCCTACAATATTATGTATGGCGCGTTTAGCAAGGCCCAGGACGCACAACACATTGCGATACAGCTGCCAAAGAATGTAAACATGCGTAATGAGATGCTGTCCCTCTATCCAGGACTACCTGAAAAACATAATAGCGAGAGACATAACTACAATGTAGTGTTTATTCTGATGGAAGGCTGGCCGGCAGAGCTTATGCACTCGTATGGATTCGATAAAGTCACTACGCCATTTTTTGATTCATTATTAGATAAGTCATTCACGCCTCGTGGCGTGATAGCCGGTGGTCGCCGTACTACCGAAGGCATTTTTGCGAGCATGTGCTCGCAACAAAACCCGTTGGGACAGACGGTGGCAAGAACGCATCTGGAAAACCTGCCTTATGAATGTTTGCCCGGAATCCTGAAAAAGAACGGCTGGTCAACGGCTTTTTTCCAGGGAACGCATAAAGGCACCAGTGGTACTGGCCCGTTTGCACAGCGTGTTGGTTTTACTGCGAGCTATGGCAAGGAAGATATGCCCAAAGGACGTTACAAGCGTGGCGACTGGGGTGCGGAAGACCCGGATATATACGATTTTATTCTTAGCAAGATGGATACAATGCCGCAACCTTTCATGATAGGCGTCAATACCAACAGTACGCATAGCGTTGAAATTCCCGAAGGCGTAAAAGCGGTTTTTGGTTCGGACACGATACGGCACAGTAAACTGAGTGTCATGCATTTCGCTGATGCAGCGATGGCGGAGTTTTTTGAAAAGGTACGCAAGAAACCGTATTTTGATCACACCATATTTGTTCTTATGTCAGACCATTCCACCGGGCCCCGGTTACAGAGAGTTTTCGCGTTACCTGATTCCGGGCCTGATTTACTCGAATGGATTGACCCCGGTCAAAAAACTTGACCGCTATGTTTCCCAGCGTGATTTTGCGCCAACAGTGCTCGATATTCTTGGCCTGGATCCATCGCTGTCATTCAGTGGCAAATCGTTCTGGAATAATCCAGGTGGAATCAAGTTTGCGGACTTTTATGATGCAGGGTCGGTGTACTGGCTGGAAAATAATTTACTGGTTCGGACCAGTATTGATAAGCCTGATAGTGGCAAGTGTTTTGATATTTCAGGCGGTCTGCTGGATGCGCCGGCCACCGCCTGCAGCACACCTGGTAAGACGCTGTCGTTGGAATCTTTGGCGTTTACGTCGTATTCTCAGGACCAGTTATTTTCTGGAAAAACTGAGGATTTTTATGATTTCATTGGTGCGCGCAATACGGTCGCACAGACGCGTTAAAAATCATAGCGATAACCAAGATCGTAGAACAGATTATTGCTGCTGTTGTCCGCTGTTGCGCTTGAAGTTTCGTTAGTATTGTCATAGCCAATTTCGAAATCAAACCGTACGTTTCTTTGATAGCGATAGTTCGTTCGCAGTAATGCGCGTATCTTATTCTGTCTGCGGCCATCGCTGAGTTTTCTCATGTCGTACTGCAGTCTGGGATTGACGCGCCATTCACGACCGATCGGTATGCGGGTGTTGACAATCAACGAAAGCGTATCTGATATTTTGGTGCTTAGATATCGGGTACCGAATACAGTGGTATCCCTGCCTGTTATCAGGCCGCTGGTCACAAGTTGTACTCCCAGGTAAGTATCCGTGCCTGTGCTTTCAGTGGCGGGCACGCCACCCGATCCTGCAGTGCTTCCAATATTTGAAAATGTGATATCGGTGCTTACTTGGTATTTTTCGTTGAGCGGCTGGCTTCCACCCAGAGTAATGGTCTGACTATTTGCGGACCGGTCGCGCGCCAGTTGATATACCTGCTCGATATTGAGTGTCTTGAGTAGTTCATCAATGCTGGTTTCGGTTCTTCCGATGAGTGCATTACTGGCAGACAGCACGGGTGTTTTACGCCAGAAAGCGCTCATATAAGCGCTTCGACCGCCTGCCATTAATAAGTTGGCATTGAACTGGGCGATATTGACGACCTTAAACAGAGAATCGTAGTCAATAAGACCAATGGCAGATAAGGATTTATCCCGGTAGCGTACTTCGGTGCCGGTACTGATGTGATCGTCGATGCCATCGACAGTCTGTTTGAAGTGATACAGGCTCATATTCCAGTGATCAAGAAAAGTGCCGGTTTCAATGACCCCACCGTAGAATTTCTTGTGAGTGTTTATGGTTGACTTGTCATCGGTTTCGACCGGCCTGAGCCCCCGAGCAGACTTATTCGTAGGTCGGGTGTGAACTGATAGCCGAGTGAAGCGCCATCAAAACGATTTAGTAAACCGCCTATACGAAGTCTCTGTCTGCCTATCCTGGCGGAAGTGCCTGTGTTTCTGGAAGCGATGTCGTAATACATTTCGATAAAGCGAAATTCATTTTTATTGCCGGTGTTTAAAAAATCATAGGAATCATCAGCTGTAAACTGGAGGCGGTGCTCATAATTACTGCTTTTTGTAATATTCGTTACATCAAAGAAGGTAAGCAGCCGCGATAGTGTTTTGATAAGAACCGGCATCGGACGTGGTGGTGACATTATTGCTGTAAAACTGAGAGACGCTACCATAGGTTTCGCTTTCTGCCGCAGGGCTGGCAGCAGTCATTTGAATTTTCTCTTTTGGTGCTGCGGTTTCTGTTAACAGACCGGCAAGGCGTTGTTTGACACGTTCGGTGGCTTTGCCTGTGGGATACAGGGCGATATATTTTTGATAAATAGCAACAGCATGTGCCTGCTGGCCGTTTCGATATCGTGAAAGTCCAAGTAGTTCAAGCGCTTCACGTGAGTATTTGTTTTCGCCAACCGATACGATGGCGCTGAAGTAGCGTATCGCCTGTTTGTAATTCTTTGTTGGTGAATTCTGCCCTGGCTCTTTGCATCATGCTGTCAAGCTGCTCATCGCTTAGTCCTGACGTGGTGCGAGCAGAGAGGTTTTTTTGGTGTCAGATGCGCTGGCCGTGGACGGAAGTACTATTGCCGTTTTAGTTGCAAGTGAAACTTCGTTGCTGTTTATTGTATTGACCCAGGCGCCCGGGTAGAGTGACTGCATTTTTTGCGCGTACGCAGCGGCCTCTTTGCGTGATTTAAAAAATCCCAGATTCAGTCGTTCCCAGGCACTGCCTTTAACCAGAGTCTGTGTGACATATATCGTGTGACCTGTGATCAGGCTACTGTCTTTCGGCTGCCAGTGATTACCTGTACCGGGCGTTGACGCCAGCACAATCGCATATACATCACCTGCTGAAGTTGCTGAATGGCTGGCGTTCATATAAACAGCGCAAAATAGCAGCAAGAAATATTTTGTGTTTTCAGAAATACATTTGCGTAACATTAATAAATTATTCCGTTTGCGTGTTTATATTCGAGCTCGATAGTCTTCGCGAACTCATCATTAGCTATTGCCAGCAGAGTATTTAATCTCCCCATCTGCTGGCACTGACTCTATGCACACCAGATTTGGTGCCATCGAAGTGGCAGGTGCCAGCGCAGTCTGTCAGCTCGGCCAATGGCGTATTTTTATGATGGCTTGGCTGTTTCCCCACTGTTATAGACATTGGCGTGACACCCTGCGCAGTCAGGTTTGTAAGGATACGGCCAGGCGATGACCTGATTATTACCGGTGTGGCAATCGTTACAGGTGACGCCTGTGTTGTGATCGCCGGGATAGTTGGCGGAATCATGTCGGAACGGTATCAGCGGGGTCCAGTACTTGGTGTCGTGGCAGCGATCACATTCTACCGTGGTAACAAAATGTGACGCGCTCTTGCCAATGGTGGGATTGCCATTGTGGCAGCTGCTGCAGGGCTGGGTGATATTGTTGTGATCAAAGCTTGCACCCAGCCATGTGCTGGTAGAGTGATGGCAATCATCGCATTCCTGGGTCGTCGGCGTGTGTGTCGGTGGTTTTCCAGGCGCAGTACTGCCATTGTGGCAACTGCTGCAGGGCTGGGTGATATTGGCATGATCAAAGCGCACTGCGTGCCAGCTGCGGGTGTCATGGCAGGAATCACATTCATCATTTGTTGCCGGGTGGCTGACTGGTTTGCCGGTTGCAGTGAGTCCATTGTGGCATGAGGTGCAGGTGCCAATGACAGCATCGTGATCGACAGTGCCCACATGGGTAAAGCTGATGGTGTTGTGGCAGTCGTCGCAGGCCTGGGTGCTTTGTATGTGTGAAGGTGATTTGCCGACAGTAGTGCTGCCATTATGGCAGCTGGCGCATGCACCGACCACTGTACTGTGATCGAAGTGCGCATCACGCCAGGAATTGACAGTATGGCAATCATCGCAATTATCATCACTGGTAATATGATTAGCATTTTTACCGGGTGCCAGAATGTTGTTATGGCATTGTCCACAGTTGATCGGTGTGCCCTTGAAGCGTCCGTTAACATGGCAGCTGGAGCAATCAATAAACTCATGCTTGCCGGTAAGAGGAAAACCCGTCGAAAAGTGATCAAAGCCACTCGTTTGTTTTGGCGGCGATCGCAGATGGGCTGGTGATGAGAAATAATACCGCGAACAGCAATACCAGGAGACGTCCGGAATAATGTTTTGCCTGCATCATATTTGTTTTCATGATTACCGACCCTGTTAGCGGTTAATATGAATTTCTCTGAAATTCTGAGTGTTGTGGCACTGAGAACAATCACCACCGAACTGACCGTTATGAATATCGTCACGACGATGGCATGAAATACATTCGGATGAAGCTTTTAACTTTCCTTTTGACGGAGTGTTGTGGCAATCATAGCAACCCAGTTTCTTGTGCGCGCCGTCGAGTTTGAATTTTGTAGCTTTGTCATGATCGAATAACCAGGTTTTCCAGGAATTCGGGTTATGGCAGTCCTGGCAATTTGTACCCAATTTTGTTTTGTGAACATCATCATTGGCATGGCAGTCATTACATGCGCTCGGTGCCGAACTGTACTCCGAGGAAACATGGCATTCATCACAGGCGGTGACCGCATGCATTCCGATCAATGGAAAACTTGAAAGGTCGTGATCAAACCGCACATTATTCTTCCAGCTTTTCTCGTTATGACAACTGGCGCAGTGCTTGCCCTGCTTGCCTTTGTGAACATCGTCTTTCTGGTGGCAGGCGACACATTCGGTTTTTAATTTTGTTTTCAGGCTGTTTTTGTGGCAGTCGGCGCATAACAGCTTGGCGTGATTTCCGCGTAACGGAAAATGCGTTTTGCCATGATCAAACTTTGACTTTGCCCAATGTGCTGTCGTGTGGCACTGGTCGCATTTTTCTCCAAAACGACCTTTATGGGCATCATCATTTTTGTGGCAACCATAACAGTTTTTCGGCAGGGTTTTTTTCAATACGCCCGAGCTATGGCAGTCATTGCAATGCGCAGTGCGGTGGGCGCCGAACAGCGGAAAGTCTGTTTTTTTGTTGTGGTCAAATTTTGCCTGAGCCCATTTTACTGTTGAATGGCAGCTATTGCAGTTTGTGCCGTAGCCACCCTTATGTACGTCCTGAATTTTATGGCAGCCATCGCATGTGTCGGGTGTGCCTTTGTATTTTTGATTAATGTGGCAGGAATCGCAGCTGGTTTTTCTGTGCGCGCCTTTTAGTGGGAAGTCGGTTTTTTTGTCATGGTCAAAACTTGTATTTTTCCAGCCGGTGGCAGCATGGCAGCTACCGCAATCCTTGCCCTGTTTGCCGTCGTGAACATCGTCTTTTTTATGGCATGCATAGCATTGCGAAGGCGCTTCCGCATATTTTTTGCCAGATTTGTGGCAGGCGGTGCAGCTGATCTTTGCATGTTTTCCCAGTAGTTCAAAGTCAGTTTTTTTGTGATCGAATGAGGATGTATTGAATAAAGCGATTTTGGTGTCCCGGCCCTTGTGTTCTGTATGGCAATGCTTGCAATTGTCCATGATCGCTCCGGGCAATCGACCGTGAAACCCGGTTTTATGTGCGATGTCATTTTTGATATTGGTGTGACTGTGGCAGTTTGTACACAGCTGCCCCTGATGTTTTTTGCTTCCGGTCTCGTGGCACAGGCCGCAGTCCTGCTCGAATTTCTGGTGCACTGCAGTGACAGGCCCGGGCATCAACAACGAGCGTAAAGAGTCTGCATGCACCAGTTGCGCTAAAAACATGAGCGCAAGAATGATAACCAGCTTTTCATAAGGGGACATACAGGCTGACATTCAATCGTCCCTGATTAATACATGTGCACTGCAAAGACATGGATGATGGCTGCAATGATCATCATGAAAAAACAGAGGCAGGTGCAGCACGTGCCAGAGTGAAAACAGTCGTTCATATACCTGGAATGCCGCTATCTGTCTCAGTTTCAGCAGATATGTTCTTGCGGTGTCTGATCGCCTGGTTTTTATTGGCTGTGTCGCTGGCCAGGATTGCTTTGGTAATACGCTTTTTCAATCGCCGCGATTTCATTCCCAGTGCGCTGACATGCCACAGGCTGGAAAAAATATTTGTCGTGGATTTGCAGGGCGGCCGCTTCCAGTCTGTTGATATCGGTTTCCATGCTGGCATCGATCGCCTCGATTGAGTTGAGTGCGACGTGATCGGCGCTGGTTTCCTGTCGGAGTTCATTGAGCGAGATTTTTGTGCCGTAAAGACCGTGATGGATCCGGGTATAGATATAACGACCGATGAGACCGCTGCCGGCGACTGTCAGCATGCAGACCATGGCGACCGTGCTATTGGTGGAACCTAGATGAAAGTTTGAGTGAAACAGAACCATCACCGGGCCAACCACACCCAGGGTCATATGAAATCCGAACCAGTAACGTATCGGGATCAGACGGGTCATGGCCTTGACGCGTTTGCTCAGTGGATAGAGCAGAAGAATAAGCATCAGACTGGTACCGATGATGCCCAGGGCATATCCGGCACCGGTTTCGGCGCTGAGATAATTGCTGTCACGGTGGCTCCAGCCCAGGACCAGGATGACGATGACACTGATAGCAAACAGCTGTTTTTGCAGGCCGCGCAAAAGCCGGTACACGAAACCTCGCTGTTGCGGCTTGTTTTTTAGCACAGCGGCGGCCTGTCCGACTGGCATCGATCTACTGGTTTTGGCGTTCATATGATCTCATTTCCACTGATATCAGTCGTAATCAATCCAGGCTCATCCAGGTCGATACTAATTTTATACCAGCTATACTGGTGTGATGCAGTTCACATTAAACTCAGATTATGTCGGAATTCTTTTCACTGTCAGGGGATAGCCAGCCTATACTCCTGACACAAAAGCCCGCCTTCCTTATCCGGCAAGGTAGTCCCTGTTCCCTGGTATTTGACCTTAATAGATGATTTATAGACGAGGACAGCGATGTATGTGAGCCTGTGGATATATTTAATCCCCGCTGGTCTGATTGTGGGTTTTTACCTGTGGAGAGGCCGCCGCAGGGACAATAGCCAGCCGCCGTGTGCTGGAAGAGTCGATCGCCTCCGGGATGACCGAGCCGGCCTCCTTGCACCCTCTGATCGACCCGGCGCGCTGTCTGGGCTGCGCCAGCTGTATCAGCGCCTGCCCGGAAAACAGTGTGCTCGGCCTGCTCAATGGCAAGGCGCAGCTGGTCAATCCCAGTCACTGTATTGGTCATGGCGCGTGCAAAACCGCCTGTCCGTTTGATGCCATCGAGCTGGTGTTTGGCACTGAAAAGCGTGGTCTCGATATCCCCGAAGTGAACCCGGACTACCAGACCAATGTGCCGGGCATATACATTGCTGGCGAGCTCGGCGGCATGGGCCTGATCAGAAACGCGGTGACCCAGGGCGTGCAGGCCGTGACCTCGATCAGCAAGCTTTCCGGAATCGGCAAGTCGCACCCGCTGGATCTGGTGATTGTGGGTGCCGGCCCGGCCGGGATCGCCGCTTCGCTGGCAGCGAAAGGATAAAAAGCTACGTTTTGTCACGCTGGAGCAGGATTCTCTGGGCGGCACGGTGTCACATTATCCGCGCGGGAAAATTGTGATGACCGCACCCGTGGTGCTGCCGATTGTGGGCAAAATGCATTTCAAGGAAACCACCAAGGAAGCCTTGATGGCATTCTGGGAAGGCATCATCGAAACCGCAGGCCTGAAGATAAATACTCGGGAGCGTGTAGAAAGTGTCACCCAGGAAAAAACAGGCTTTACAGTGAAAACATCAAAGAATACCTATCAGACGCGCGCACTGCTGCTGGCGATCGGCCGCCGCGGCACACCGCGCAAACTGGATGTGCCGGGCGAAGAAAAATCCAAGGTGGTGTATCGCCTGATCGATCCCGAGCAATATCGCAACCAGCAGGTGCTGGTGGTGGGTGGTGGTGACAGTGCGCTGGAAGCGGCGATCAGTATTGCCGAAGAAGCCGGTACCCAGGTCACGATTTCGTATCGCAGTGATGCCTTTTCGCGCGCCAAAGAAAAAAATCGCGTGCGTCTGGCGGAGGCAGAAAAAAGCGGCCGCCTGCAGGTGATGCTGAAATCGGCCGTGAAACAGATTGGTGATCACGATGTGCTGATCGATGCAGAAGGCCAGCTGCACAAGATCGGCAATGATGCCGTAATTGTATGCGCTGGTGGTATATTGCCGACCCCGTTTCTGAAAGAGATGGGCATCAGTGTCGAAACCAAATTTGGAACCGCGTGATGTTTAGAGTGATGTTCAGATATTTAATCGCCGGTATTTTGTTGCTTACCATGTTATCCGCAGAGGCGGCCAGTATGGCGGATGCCAAACTGGCGATTCGAACGCGCGATTTTGAAAAAGCGGTGATGATACTGAACAGTCTGGCGAGATCGGGTGACAAAGAGGCGCAGTACCAGCTCGCAGTGATGTATCACAATGGTCAGGGTACCGCTGCAAACGATAAACAGGCTTTCATCTGGATGCACAAAGCAGCTGTTCAGGGTTATGCGCGCGCGCAATACACACTGGGAACGTATTGTGAAGACGGTATCGGTACGCAAAAAGATAATGACAAAGCAGTTCAGTGGTACAGCCAGGCAGCGAAACAGGGTTACCACAGAGCAGATACAAAGTTACAGCAATTATCCAGTAGCGTGAAAACACGCAGTCATTCCTCAGATCCAGGGCAGAGTCTGATCGAGGCAGTCATCGAAAGTGATGCGAGCACAGTTAAAACACTGCTTGCACAGGGTGCAGATGCCAATGCGCGTGATGACGCTCGACGGCCGGTATTGCTGGAAGCGGTGGCGCGAAAAAACAGCCAGATAGTCAACATGCTTCTCAACCATGGCGCAGATGCGAATGCAGCCGACACTTACAAGGACAGGCCATTATTTCTTGCGGCCAGCCAGGGGAATGCAGATATGGTGCGCAGCCTGTTGCAGCATCATGCAGATCTGAATCATCAGGATGCCAATGGTAATACCGCGCTGATGCTGGCTGCGCGTAAGGGTTATGCGGATATTGTCAAACTGCTGCTGGCCCACAGTGCATCCTATACGCTGAAAAACCACGATGGTGAAACCGCGATCGAACTGGCTGCTCGAGATAAACACAACAATGTTGTAGCGCTCCTCAGTGGAAGTGGCGCACGTCTGCCCCGTGCAAACAGCGGTGGGCTGACAGCACAACAGAAACTGGCTGCATTGAATAATGGCGCAGCGGGTGTTTATAAAAACTGGACACCTCTGATGATTGCAGCCTGGCGGGGTCAGGGCGATGTGGCAGAGCTGTTGCTGAAAAAAGGCGCCAAACCGAACCAGACAGACGCCGAAGGACACACACCGTTAACCCGCGCTGCCCTGCAGGGGCACGATGCAGTGGTCGACAGTCTGTTACGCCATGGTGCCGATATCAATCAACCGGGCAAGGATGGCAAAACCGCGCTGATCTGGGCAGCGGAAAATAACCGACTGACAACCGTGCAACACCTGCTTGCCGCTGGTGCCAAAGTTAATCTTACAGATCAGCAGCACCACGGCGCCTTGCTCTATGCGCTTGCGGGTGGTTACCAGGGCGTTGCTAATGTGCTGCTGGATGCGGGCGCAAAACCGGGTAAAACTCTGTTGCGCGGTCGTGATGAACTCATGCTGGCGTCGTCGACCATGCCACCACAGATCGTCAAGCGCCTGATCACTGCCGGTGTGGATACGTCCATCAAGGATGATGCGGGGCACAATGCTCTATGGTATGCAATCGAAGCGGGCAGACTCGAGAATGTAAAAGTATTACTCGCTGCCGGGGTGAAACCTTTGAATCGGGACAGTCACGGCATGACCGCATTGCATCACGCGGCCATGCTGAAAAAGGGTGATGTAGCTGCATTATTGATCGCGCAGGGCGTGCCGGTGAATGCCAGAGCCAGCGACGGTAATACACCACTGATGATCGCGGCTGCTCGTGGTAATTCCGGGCCACTGGCAAAATTGCTGGCCAGCGGTGCGGAGGTCGATGCAAAGAATGATGTTGGCAATACCGCGCTGATGCTGGCGATAGACGCCAACAGCATCGAAGCAGTCAAACGTCTGCTGGCGGCAGGAGCGGATATCAGTATACGCAACAACAAACGCGAGCAGGCAATGGATCTGGCTGAGCTAAACGGTAATGCCGCGATCAAACAGGCGATCGCGGAACATAAAAAAAGCAAAGGTCTGTTTGGACTATTTTAAAAGGCTAACCTGTGTGAACAGGAGAACCTGTCCGCAAATGAACGCTGAACGCAAATATTCATATCACGCCTGTGGTCAGAGCACGCATGCAAGACTGCTTTTATTTGCGTTGATTCGCGTTCATTTGCGGACTAAAGTTTTTTACTTGAACTGGCACCGCGGCCAGATGCGTCAAAATCTGTAGCCATGCTCTGCGAAATAGTGCTTGATACTACAGACAAGTCGTGCTGTATTGGTTTCGTGCTAATAACTTAAATACTAAAGGAGTCTGTGGATACTGATGAATGCACCCGAACTCAAATTACGCAATGCGGCCACCGGCATGCTGGAGAAAGCAGCGCAGGCGATTTCGCAGGTCATTCTTGGCAAGGATGAACAGATCCGTCTGGCGCTGACCTGTCTGGTTGCACGTGGTCATTTGCTGATAGAAGATTTGCCCGGTGTAGGTAAAACCACGCTGGCGCACACGATTGCGCAGGTCATGGGCCTGGAGTTTCAGCGCATTCAGTTTACCTCCGATCTATTGCCTGCCGATGTGCTCGGGGTTTCGGTATATAACCGTGACAGTGGCGCGTTTGAATTTCACCCCGGCCCGGTGTTCAGTCATTTTATTCTTGCTGATGAAATCAATCGCGCCACGCCGAAAACACAAAGTGCGCTTGCTCGAAGCCATGGAAGAACAGCAGGTCACTATCGAATCGCAAACGCGTAAATTGCCACAACCTTTTTTTGTGATCGCGACACAAAACCCGTCGCATCAGATTGGCACCTATCCTTTGCCGGAATCACAGCTGGACCGTTTTTTGATGCGGCTGCATCTGGGTTTTCCCGGATCGTGATGCAGAACGCGAACTGCTCAAAGGCGAAGAGCGGCGCGACATGATCGAGCACCTGACACCGGTGCTGGATGCCGGGAAATTACTCACCATACAGAAACTGGCCGCCAAACTGCACGCTGCTGATGCGCTACTGGATTATGTGCAGGCAATACTCGAATTTACTCGCCAGTCGAGCATGTTTGAGTCGGGCCTGTCACCGCGCGGCGGTCTGGCCTTGCTCAATGCGGCACGTGCGCTGGCTTTGATCGAAGGCAGTGATTATGTGTTGCCCGAGCACATTAAACAGGTATTGCCTTCGGTGGTGGATCATCGTCTGGTCCTGAATACGGATGATGCCAGTAAAACAGGGGCGAGTGCTGCAGAGTTTATTGCAGCTTCTGTTCCCGTGCCCTGATGAGCGTGCTCAAGGCGCAGGCATCGCGTTTCAACCCCTTTCAGTTTGCTCGCAGGCCCTATTTCAAATTCATTCTCAAACGCAGCGGGCCTTTTGATTCGATCGTGCTTGATCGACGCCGGGTTTATATTTTGCCGACAAAGCGCGGCCTGGTCTTTGCGCTGGTGCTATTAGTGCTGCTGGTCGGTTCGATCAATTACACCAAAAGCCTGGGTTTCATGCTGACCTTTTTGCTGGTCGGCATTGGCAATGTGGCCATGTTTTCCACCTGGCGGAACCTGGCAGGTTTATGTTTGCGTGCCGGCACGGGCGGTTCAGTGTTTGCTGGTCAAAAGGTCCAGTTTTCTGTTCAGCTCGAAAATAAAGATAACAGTAGCCGTCGTTCGATTGCGCTGGGTTATGAAGAGGTCGAACACGACATTGTCGATGTGCCGCACAATGGCCTGGCACAAATCCATTTCAGCGCGCCAGCGACTTCACGCGGTTTACAGCCTGCCGGCCGATTTCGGCTTTACACCACTTTTCCGACGGGCCTGTTTGTGGCCTGGACCTGGATCGAGCTGAATATGTCAGCGTTAGTGTACCCGCGCCCTGCAGACACAGCAGTGATACCCATCGCGGCTATCTCGCATGAAGGTGACGATGCACACCAGGGTGCCGGCCTCGAAGAGTTTTCGGGTTTGCGTAAATACCAGATCGGTGATTCCTGGCGCAGAGTTTCATGGAAAACATCAGCGCGCAGCGAATCGCTTTATACCAAGGAGTTTTCCGGTGGCAAGCCGGACCTGGTCTGGATCGACATGAACACCATTGTCGCCAAAGATGTCGAGCAGGCGCTGTCGATCATGACGCGGCTGGTGATCGATGCTGAAGCTGCGGGCGAACGCTATGGCTTACGCCTGCCGACTGTTGAAATCGATCCGGATTCAGGTAAGGCGCATTACCATCAATGTTTGCGAGCGCTGGCATTGTATGGCCTCTGAGATCAGAACAGCCGAGCAACTTCGTGTGGACGCATTGATGCCTGCGTTGCTGGGCATAGTGCTGGTGAGCCTGCCGCTGTACCAGTACCTGGCGCCTCTGGTGCTGTGGTATGTGTTTGTGCTTACGGTATGGAGCCTGCTGGTAGCACTGGGTAAAACCAGGGCGCCGCAGGCAGGTCTGCGGTTTGTGCTCGCAATACTGGTGATCGGGTCACTGTATTTTTCGTATCACGTTGTCTTTGGCCTGATCCCGGGCACATCGATGGTGATTTTGCTGTGTTATCTCAAGCTGTTTGAGATCAAAGGCGAACGTGATATCACCATGCTGATCTATGTTGGCTATTTTTTAACTTCGAGCATTTTTTTTCACAACCAGTCATTCTGGATCGCGCTTTATGTGTTCGTGCTCGCGATTTATTTTACCAGCCTGCTGGTACTGGTCGCTGATCGCAAAGGCAGTGTTGGCTGGCAGGAAAGAATGCGCTACGCCGGCCGCATGGTATTGCAGTCAGTGCCATTGATGCTGATCATGTTCGTGCTGTTTCCGCGCATCCCCGGCCCTTTGTGGGCGCTGCCCAAAGATGCGCAGTCATCCACTACAGGACTAACTGATGAGATGACGCCCGGTAATGTCAGCCAGCTGGTGGCTTCATACGATGTTGCTTTTCGGGTGAAGTTTGAAAATAAAATTCCTGATAATAAACAACTTTACTGGCGTGGGCTGGTGCTGTCTAACTATGATGGTAAAACCTGGCGCCGTGATGATGCGCCGAGATGGACTAAACCGGAAATAAGTTATGTGAAAGGTGTGAACGATGATATTCGTTATCGTGTAACTCTGGAGCCGCACCAGCAAAAATGGCTTTATACGCTTGATCTGGTCACTGTCTTATGATCCAACATTACAGGTTAACGCGTGAACTTGGAACTGCTGGCTAAAAATCGCATTGGCAATGTCATCAGTTATGATGCCAGCGCTTCGTTTACTGCGCATGATACCGGTTTGTATCCATCCGAGCGGCGCAAGAATCTTGAATTGCCCGCCGGGTATAACCCCAGAACATTGGAGCTGGGTCGACAGATGCGCAATACGGCAGCGGGTGATGATCAAAAAATTATTGCCGAAGTTTTACAGCTATTTTTCCAAACAGTCTTTTTATTACACCCTGACGCCGCCCATATTAGGCAGGGACGCCATGGATGATTTTCTGTTTCATACGCGTCGTGGGTTTTGTGAACATTATGCCAGCGCCTTTGTTTATCTGATGCGCGCCGCCGGTGTTCCTGCGCGCGTGGTGCTGGGTTATCAAGGGGGTGAATTAAATCCGGTGGACGATTATATGGTGGTGCGCCAGTCGGACGCACACGCCTGGGCCGAAGTCTGGGTGGACAATACATACTGGCTACGGGTTGATCCCACCGCCGTGGTTGATCCACAGCGCATTGAAAAGGGCATCCGTCATGCAGGATTAAATCCGCAGTATTTACCGCGCATGCTACTGGTCAGTAATGCTTTCATCAATCGTGCGCGATTTGTCTGGGACAGTTTTCAGAATGGCTGGAACCAGTGGGTGGTGGGTTTCGATGACAAGCGCCAGCTTGCCCTGTTCAAAAAACTGGGCATTAGTGATGTTGCGAAAAGCACGCTGATGTTGTGGCTGGTGCTCGCCATGAGTGTCGCAGGCGTGCTGGTTGCCTGGTGGGTGATTCGTTTTCGCGGCGATGAAAACCGGGACCGGGTGCGAAAGGCCTACCACCGGTTTCGACGCCGTCTCGCGCGCAAAGGCGTTGTTATTTCCGAACAGGATACGCCGCAGGAACTGCTGGCCAGAATTCGCCAGACCCTGCCCGCAGTCGCCAGCCAGGCCGCTGCGATTATTGAACAGTACCAGGCACTGGTCTATGGTCTGGCGCGCAGCAAGGAAACCGAAAAAACATTCATACAGTCAGTGCGCCGGTTTCATGCTCGCCAGTAATCAAACATAGTGGTGATGGCAGTGTTTTTGAAACGCTGATTTTCCCCGGTACTTCCTGTTAGAGTTGTTACATGCCTACTGTTCCTGTCGAATACTGCGATCACCTTCCTGATAGCCTGCGCGCGCCGCTGGAGCGGGTCTGGGAGCAGTGGTTGCAGTCCGGTGATTCTGCAGACAATGTGCCGAGGTTTACCACCGAAGAGTATTCTCTGCTGTGCAAGGTCTGGGCCTGCAGCGAATTTGCTGCACAACTGAGTACGCGCCGACCCGAAGTATTGCGTGGCCTGATCGAAGAAGGTATCCAGAGTCCGCGTGAGCTGAGCGATTATCAGCATCTGGTGGCTGATGCGATCGCGGACAGCACGGCAGGGTTTGTCGATGCAGCTGCAGCCGAGCCCGCGCTGATGCGAAGCCTGCGTTTATTACGCCAGCGCGAAATGCTGCGCATTGTGTTGCGCGATATTGGCGAACTTGCAGAACTGGAACAGATTCTGCGCGAACTCAGCGAACTCGCCGAGGCCGTGGTGTCGGAAACCCTGAACTATTTGCAGACCCAGGCCAGTGTCCAGTTTGGCGAACCACTGGATGAGTCCGGCAGAGTGCAAAATCTGCTGGTGCTGGCGATGGGAAAACTTGGCGGCCATGAACTGAATTTTTCGTCCGATATCGACCTGATCTTCTGTTACCCCGAGGATGGTGAAATGCGCGGTGGGCGCACGCTGAGTATCCATGAATTTTTTGTGCGCCTGGCGCAAAGGCTGATTCGTGTACTCAACGAGGTGACTGCAGACGGTTTTGTATATCGTGTTGATGCGCGTCTGCGGCCGCACGGTAGCAGTGGTCCGCTGGCGATCAGTTTTGCCGCGATGGAACAGTATTATCAGTCGCAGGGGCGTGACTGGGAACGTTACGCCATGGTCAAGTCGCGCGCGATTGCCGGCCGCGAGGCCGATATCGTGTATCTGGATGCCTTGCTCAAACCGTTTGTTTATCGTCGTTATCTGGATTTCTCCGCGATCGAGGCGATCCGGGAAATGAAAGCGATGATCGAGACCGAAGTTGCACGCAAAGGTATTGCTGACAACATCAAACTGGGCCTGGGCGGTATCCGCGAGATCGAATTTATCGGCCAGACCTTCCAGCTGATCCGAGGTGGCCGTGAACCGAGTCTGCAACAACGCGGCATTCTGTCGGTGCTGGCCGAACTGGTGGACCAGCATTGTCTGAGCCAGCAGGAAAGCGAGCAACTGGCGCAGAACTATCGTTTTTTGCGACGACTGGAAAACCGCATCCAGATGCTGCGCGATCAACAGACCCATGTGGTACCGAAAAATGACCTGGATCGCGCGCGCCTCGCCTGTGCCATGAACCTGCCCGACTGGCCGGCGCTGGCGAGTGAGCTGGAAGCGAGACGGGCACAGGTGAACGAGGTTTTTCGCAGTATCGTGCCCGCGAGCACCGAGGAGTCGGAAACAGATACATCCGGTCTGCGGATTCTGAAGCAGTTCTGGCATGATACGTCATAGCGCTGATCATCTGCTGCACTGGCTGGGTGAGCTGGGTTATGCCGATGCCGCAGACAGCGTCGACAGGCTCGTGGCTTTCATCAGGCATGCCCAGGTCAGCCAGCTGAACGAGGCCGCGACCGGGCGTTTGCAGCGTTTGCTGTTGCATCTGTTGCAGGAAGTGGCGGAGCTTTCGCAGCCGGTGCTGGTGCTCGACCGGGTGCTGGATCTGCTACGCGCGATCGTCGGTCGCACGGTGTATATCAATCTGTTGCTGGAATACCCCGGTGCGCGTGAGCAGCTACTCAAGCTCTGCGCTGCCAGCGACTGGTTCGCACGGCAACTGATCGCCCAGCCACTGCTGCTCGATGAACTCCTGGATGCCAACGAACTCTATCGGGTGGCGACCCGCGATGAACTGGCTGCTGAGCTGGATGGTCTGCTGGGTTTATTATCCGCAGACGATCTTGAGCAGCACATGGAGCGCCTGCGCCAGTTTCGCAATGCACAGTTACTGCGCACGGCGGCTCAGGATGTCAGCGGCGTGATCGATGTCATGGGTGTGGGCGATGTGCTCAGTGCGCTGGCCGAAGAGATATTGCAAAGAACCCTGCAGCTGGCCTGGCGGGAAATGGTGCAGCGCTATGGTGAGCCTCGCTGTGAAGTGGATGGAACCCTGCAACAGCCAGGCATGGCGGTGATCGCGTATGGCAAGCTGGGTGGCTATGAACTCGGCTACAGTTCTGATCTGGATATCGTGTTTTTGCACAACAGCCGTGGTGAGCAGCAGATGACCACGGGTGTGAACAGCATCGACAACGGCGGCTTTTTTGCCCGGGTAGCGCAGCGCGCGCTGCATATTCTGGGCACGCGCAGCTATGCCGGCATGCTCTATGAGATCGATACCCGATTGCGGCCGGAAGGCCGTGCCGGTCTGATGGTGAGCAGTGTCGATGGTTTTGCTGCTTACCAGCGCAACCAGGCCTGGACCTGGGAGCATCAGGCGCTGGTTCGGGCGCGCAGTGTTGCAGGAGATCACCACGTGGCTGAGGAATTTGCTAGAATTCGCCATTCTGTCCTGGCAGTAAAACGCGAACCCGCCAGCCTGTTGCGCGATGTTGCCGAGATGCGCAGCAAGATGCGCCAGCATCTGGCCAGCCGTGAGTGGACAGACAGTCGATTTGAAGCAGGACGCTGGCGGTATTGTTGATATCGAGTTCATCGTCCAGGCCGGGGTGTTGCTTCGGGCCGAAACCGAACCTGAGCTGCTGAACAGTACTTCAACCCTGGTTTTATTACAGGGCCTCGGCGCCTGCGGCTGGCTGCAGAATGAAGAAGCCGAAGTACTGGCTGCGGCGTACAAACTGTATCGTCAGCAACTGAATCGAAAGGCGTTACAGGCGACCAGCCTGGAGCAGGAACTGCGCGAAAGCGAGCACTACCGTGAACGTGTCAGCGCTGTCTGGAAACGACTGTTCGCAGAGCAGACACCGACAGCCTGAATCATTAATTGAATATTGTTGACTGGAGAGATAGATATGCAGGCCATGGCCGATCGTGACGGCGTTATCTGGTTTGACGGAGAGCTGGTACCCTGGCGTGAAGCCAAGGTACACGTTCTGACACACACGCTGCATTATGGCATGGGTGTATTTGAAGGCGTGCGCGCCTATAAAACCGACAAGGGTACCGCGATTTTTCGTTTGCAGGCGCACACCGATCGTTTGTTCGATTCTGCGCACATCATGCAGATGAAGTTGCAGTTTGATAAAGCAACGATCAACGAAGCGCACAAACTTGCAGTGCGTGAAAATAATTTAGAAACCGCATATATCCGGCCGATGGTATTTTATGGTGCTGAAGGTATGGGATTGCGCGCGGATAATCTGAAAACTCACATCATCATTGCAGCCTGGGAATGGGGTGCTTATCTGGGTAAAGATAGCCTGGAAAAAGGTATACGCATCAAAACCTCGTCGTACACACGTCATCATGTGAACATCAGCATGTGCAAGGCGAAAGCGAATGGGCATTATATTAATTCCATGCTCGCGCTGCGCGAAGCGGTTACCGATGGTTACGATGAGGCGATGTTGCTCGATGCCGAAGGCTATGTTGCCGAAGGCAGTGGCGAAAACATCTTCCTGGTAAAAAACAATGTGATCTATACCCCTGATCTGACCTCGGCGCTCAATGGTATTACACGTAATACTTTATTTGCACTGGCGAGCAAGGAAGGCTACGAGATCCGTGAAAAACGTATCACCCGCGATGAAGTGTATGTTGCCGATGAAGTGTTCTTTACCGGCACCGCTGCGGAAGTGACACCGATACGCGAAGTGGATAATCGCACGATTGGCAATGGCGGTCGTGGCCCGGTGACCGAAAAACTGCAAACGCTGTATTTTGATCTGGTGCACGGTCGTCTCGCTGGTCATGATGACTGGTTAACACTGGTAAAAGAATAAGTCCACAAATGGACGCGAATAAACGCAAATGCCGCGAATGTATAAAGTACGTCAATAATCGACTTATGAGATATCGTCATCTTTGAAATTTGCGAAATTGATTTTGACTGAGTATTTATTCGTGTTTATTTGCGTTCATTTGCGGAAAAATATTTAAGACTTAACAGGAATATTAATGCCGAATCCACATACTTCAACAAAAACTGATATGGACGTGCCGAATCAGGACGCACGTCTGGAAGTATCGCGCAGTATTCTGCCGATCCACTGTCCAATGAAGGGCAGTTCATTATGGAACTCACATCCGCAGGTGTATATTCCTGTGGAAGAAACCGGGCATGCGAAATGTCCCTACTGTGGCACGGAGTATGTGCTGAAGGATTAACCGAAGCATGAGTATTCACATTCCTGATTTCTCTTCCGCCCGCGTGCTGGTGGTGGGCGACCTGATGCTGGACCGCTACTGGCACGGCCCGACCTCGCGTATTTCTCCTGAAGCGCCGGTGCCTGTGGTGCACGTCAACGAAATCGAAGAACGTCCTGGTGGTGCTGGGAATGTGGCGCTCAATATTGCAGTGCTGGGCGCAGTTTCGAGTGTTATCGGTCTCACCGGCAATGATGATGCGGCCAATGCGCTGGAAATCAGTCTTCGCAAGGCAAAAGTAAAGACACATTTCGTGCGTCTGGCGAATAATCCGACTGTGACCAAACTGCGTGTGATGTCCCGGCATCAGCAGTTGATACGCCTGGATTTTGAAGATGGTTTTGTCGGTCAGGATGTATCCGCGCTGGAAAAATCATTCACTGAACTGCTCGATGCTCACGACGTGGTGGTATGTTCGGATTACGGCAAGGGCAGTCTGCGTGATGTGCAGGCCCTGATTGCCTTGTGTAAACAGAAAAATATTCCGGTGCTGGTCGATCCCAAGGGTACCGACTTTTCGCGTTACAAAGGCGCCAGCCTGGTAACGCCTAATCTTGCCGAGTTTGAAGCAGTGGTCGGCCAGTGCGCTGACGATAAAGAGCTGGTGAGCAAGGCGCAGGCGCTGTGCAAACAGTTTGAATTCGAGGCATTGTTGATCACGCGCAGCGAACATGGCATGAGTTTGATCAAGGGTACTGAAGTACACCATTTACCGACACGCGCGCGTGAAGTGTATGACGTCACCGGTGCCGGTGACACCGTGGTGTCTACGCTGGCTGCTGCGCTGGCTGCGGGCGAATCACTGGTGCAGGCCACCGCGCTGGCCAATCTGGCTGCCGGTCTGGTCGTGGCCAAGTCGGGCACGGCCAGTGTCAGCGTGGCTGAATTGCGCACCGCGCTGCGCGAACATTTTGTGGTCAAACGTGGTGTGCTGAACGAAAGCGAACTCGCGCTTGCACTGGAAGTGTGTCGCGAGCAGGGTGAAACCATTGTCATGACCAACGGCTGTTTCGATATTCTGCACGCGGGTCATGTGACTTATCTGCAGCAGGCGCGCGAGCTGGGCGATCGTTTGCTGGTGGCAGTCAATGTCGATGAAACCGTGCGTCGTCTGAAAGGTGCAGACCGCCCGGTGAACTCGGTCGACTTTCGCATGCGCATGCTGGCCGCGCTGGAATGTGTCGACTGGGTGGTAAGTTTTGAAGAAGATACACCGACGCGACTGATCTGTGAGTTGTTGCCCGATATTCTGGTGAAAGGCGGCGACAATGATCCGAACGAAATCCCTGGTGGTGACTGTGTGCGCGAAGCAGGTGGCGAAGTCAAAGTACTGTCATACGTAGATGGAGTGTCTACTACGCAAATCATCGGTACCATCCGCGGCAAGGCATAACACGCATGACCGTGGAGAATACGCTCGCCGTTGACGTGCTGATTGTCGGTGGTGGTGTCGCCGGGCTCTGGACCCTGGCAAAATTAAAACAGGCGGGTTATCAGGCGGTGTTGCTGGAATCGGCCGCACTCGGTGCCGGGCAGACACGTTATGCGCAAGGGATCATTCACGGCGGCACCAAATACGCGCTCACCGGCAAACTCACTGCCTCATCCGAAGCGGTCGCAGCCATGCCTGCGTTGTGGCGCGAGTGCCATGCAGGCCGGGGCGAACTCGATCTGTCCAGCGCGATAAAATTATCCGATGCGCATTATCTCTGGTCGACCTCCAGCCTGAGTTCGCGCATCTCCGGTTTTTTTGCCAGCAAGGTCATGCGTGCGCGAACGCAGTCGCTGGATAATAGTGCGCGACCTACCTTGTTTTCCCATCCACAATTCCACGGCCAGATCTACCAGCTCGACGAACCGGTGTTCGATACTCTAAGTGTTGTGCGCGCACTCGCTGAACCGTATATGGATAGCATACTTGAGGTGGATGCCAGCAGTTATCGGGTGAATGAAAAAGAACTGAGCGTGAGTGACAATGCCGGTAATTGCTATCAGTTCAAATATAAACAACTGGTGCTGATGGCGGGCAGTGGCAACCAGGCCTTGCTCGCGCAGCTCGGACGGTCGCAACCCGAGATGCAATTACGGCCACTGAAAATGGTGATGCTGCGCGGTGGCCTGAGCGATACCGTGTATGCACATTGCCTCGGCGCCAGTGTTAATCCGCGCGTGACCATCACCTCGCATTATGATGAAAACAATAATATCGTCTGGTACCTCGGCGGCCAGCTCGCAGAAGACGGTGTCAAACGCAGCAATGAAGAGCAGATCAAACAGGCAAAAGCCGAGCTGGCAGAACTGATTCCCTGGCTGGATTTATCCAGCAGCGAATGGGCGGTGCTCGATATCGACCGTGCCGAAGTGCGCAAAGCCGGACGGTTCACGCCCCGATACTTTTTATGCCGAGCAGGATGGCAATGTGATCACGGCCTGGCCGACCAAGCTGGCACTGGCGCCACAGCTCGCCAGGGATGTGCTGCAAAAAATTACTGACTCGGGTATCACGCCGGGCCAGTCTCGGCTACCGTCCTGGCCCGCAGCCAGGTTTGCACAGTTTCCCTGGTGCGAACAAGAGCGCTGGAGCCGAGCATGAAAAAACGCGCACTGGGTTCCAGCGGTATTGATGTCAGCGTGCTCGGCCTGGGTACGGTAAAAATCGGTCGCAACCAGCAGGTGAAATACCCCAGCGGGTTTGAAATCCCTGATGACAAACAGGTGCAGGCATTGTTCGAGCTGGCGCAGTCACTGGGGATTAATTTTTTTGATACCGCGCCAGCTTACGGCAACAGCGAACAGCGCATCGGCAAGCTGTTACCCAATCGCCACGATTGCGTGATCATGACCAAGGTGGGTGAGATTTTCGAAAACGGCGAATCCAGTTTTGATTTCAGCTATGCACACACGCGCAGCAGTGTTGAGCAGAGTCTGCGCAATTTGAAACGCGATATGATCGATGTGGTGCTGGTGCATTCCGATGGCAATGATATGGATATTATTCAAAACGAAGGCGCGTTCGATGCGCTGGAAAAACTCAAGCAACAGGGCCTGATACGTGCGTTTGGAATGTCGACCAAAACCGTCGAAGGCGGTTTATGGGTGGTTGATCACTGTGATGTGGTAATGGCCACGCTTAACCTGGAAACCGATGCGGATCGGCCTGTGATCGAGCATGCGCACCAGCTCAACAAGGGCGTGGTGGTCAAGAAAGGACTGCAAAGCGGCCATGCACAAAGTGTCGATGAAGCATTCAAATACGTGCTGATGCAGCCAGGTGTCAGCAGCATGATCGTGGGTACCATCAATCAACAACATCTACGTAGTAATGCCGAGATAGTGAACGAGCTTTTGACGGGTGCTGCTGATGGGTAAGCCGCGACGCTATCTGATCGTTGGACCGTCATGGGTAGGCGACATGGTAATGGCGCAGAGTCTGTTCATTTCTCTAAAAAACAGGTTCCCCGATTGCATTATAGATGTACTGGCGCCGGCCTGGTCGTTGCCGATTCTAGCGCGTATGCCCGAAGTGAATGCAGGCATCAAGGATGAAACCAGTCATGGCGAGCTTGGTCTGATGAAGCGATACGCACAGGGCAAACAATTGCAGGGCGCAGCATATACCCACGCAATCGTGATACCGCGTTCGTGGAAATCGGCGCTGGTGCCGTTTTTTGCAGGAGTGCCGCAGAGAGCAGGGTATAAAGGTGAGCAGCGCTACGGCCTGCTCAACGATATCAGAGCGCTGGATAAAGGCCTGCTGATACAGACGGTGCAGCGCTATGTTGCACTGGGCGAAGACAGTAGCGTAACAATTGTCCCGGAAATACCGTACCCGATGCTGAATGTCGATACTGAAAACCGCAGACGTCTGTTGAGCGTTCTGGATTTAAATGACGAAAAAGAAGTTATATGTATGATGCCGGGTGCTGAATATGGGCCAGCCAAACAATGGCCAGTCACTTATTATGCAGAGCTGGCGGCCAGGCTGATTGAGGATGGTAAACAGGTGTGGTTGCTGGGCTCGGATAAAGAAAAAACGCTCGGCGATATAATCTCGCAGCATCACTCACAAATAATAAACCTCTGTGGTAAAACAGATCTTGTCGATGTAATCGATCTAATTTCGTGTGCCGAGCAGGTGGTGAGTAATGATTCCGGTCTGATGCATGTTGCAGCAGCTGTGGGTGTGAAGGTGAATGTGATCTACGGCTCATCAACGCCCATGTATACACCACCATTGACCAGTGAAGAACGAAAAAAAATTATATACCTGGGACTGTCATGCAGTCCCTGTTTTAAACGCGTGTGCCCGCTGGGCCATACCAATTGCTTAAACAATATAAAGGTTGAAAACGTATATGCAGGCATGGCTGGATAGCATCAAACAAAACCCGCTGGAGTTCATCATGGGGATTTGTGTGTTGTCGATAGCTGCGGCGGGCGGTGCTGCACGTGATCTTGCGAGCACTGCGCTTGCTATAATGTTTATTAGCAGCTTTCCATACATGAATAAGTGGAAAATGTCGTGGCAGAACCTGGGCAAGCTGGAGAAATTACTCTTGGCCGGGTTCGCACTGTATACGTTGTCAGGGCTGCTTTCATGGGTAAATGCCAGTGATCATCATGAATTTGTGAAGCAGTTTGGACGCTATATTCGGTTTACATTAATTATTCCGGTTTACCTTGTTCTGCGCTACAGGAAGTTGAACTTGTCCCAATATTTGATTGCAGGTGTGATGATATCGGGATTCATATATCTTGGGTTTGCTCTGCATAGTGTTTATAAGTCACCGGATTTACCAGCAACGGGATACTATCACCATATTACATTTGGTGATGCGGCCATGGTGAGTGCAGGATTGATGGTGGTGATGTTGCTGTTTATTGAGAGATAAGCCGCTGATCAAGAGTATTATTGGTGTATCAATGGCGTGCGCGATATACGCTGCCTTACTATCACAGGCGAGAGGCGCGTGGCTCATGCTCCCGATCTATTTTTTGATAGCACTAATATATTATTCTACCGTGAAAAAATCCTACGCTATACGGCTTGTGGTTGTAGTTATTGTCGCCTGCGTGGTCACTATGCTGTCACCAGTGGGAACAATTATTGACAAGCGATATGACCGAGGCGAAGACTGAAATTACACAGTTTGTGGATGGTCAACGTGCTGATACTTCTGTGGGCGGCAGGTTTGCGATGTGGGTTATTGGATACAGTGTGTGGAAAGAGAACCCGGTGTTTGGCACAGGGTTGGGCGATTTTGATGAAGATATGATTCGCTATCAGAAAAAAGGCGAATATCCAAATGTTGAAGTTATGGGCAGTACACACAATATATACATGCAGGCGCTTGTGGGTACGGGCATTATTGGCTTCGTGGCCCTGTGTTATGCGCTGGTGATTGCGCCGCTGCGGCTATTTTGTGCCGATCGCGGCCTGTTGAGAATGTGGGGTATGATGGGCGCCACTGTCATAGTGTCATATTCGGTTTTTGGCCTGTCAGAATCATGGATGCTCAGAGCACCGGCAATCTCGGTCTTTATTGCGTATGTTATTGCACTGGCAAGTATGAAATATATCCCATCAAGTGGAGAGAGTTAATCCAGATTGAGAAACATGAAATCCTGTACGATTGACACAAACTTGATGTGATATTTATACCATGAATAAAATTATAAATAGAATAAGAAAGAAGACCTATAACTACTTTATCAGAACATTTAAACTGGAATTGTTTTTATACGGACCTCATGATCAGATGTTCATGTGTATAGACAACATCAAGAGCAATGGTTTCTACCCTGAAACGATATTGGACATCGGCGCATATGAAGGGAACTGGACAAAAGCGGTCATAGATATATATCCTGAATCAAAAATATATATGATCGAAGCTCAGCCAGGTAAGACGCCAATGCTGGAAAAAATTAAAATGATGCGGTCTGAGAATATAGAATATTCAATTGCACTTGTCGGAGAGAAAAAACTGGAGAAAGTGCCGTATTATCTGATGGAGACAGGTTCATCGGTGCTTGCGGAAAACACGGACTACAAGCGTGAAAAAATAGAACTTGAAATGACCACGGTCGATGACTTGCTTAGTCATACCGCCATGAATAGTCCGGTATTTGTCAAGATAGATGTGCAGGGACTGGAGCTGGCTGTTATGAAGGGCGCAGAGAAAATATTGAATAAGGCGGAACTCGTGCTTCTTGAGGTAAGCACTGTTGAGTATAATCAGGGTGCGCCACTATTTTCGGAAATAATATCCTATATGAACGAAAAGGGATTTGTTGTATACGATATTGTAAATACAAAAAGAACCAATTCAAAACATATACTTTTTCAAATGGACGTTTTCTTTTGCCGGAAGGACAGCCAGATTCGAAGTGTGGATAGCTTTTCATAATAAGCAGTATCTAATTGATAGATACCGATAGCGTAAATATTTTATATGGGCGAAAGGAAAACAGGATGCCGAGAAAGACGAGAGTCCTCTTTCATTTAGAGCAGGCAGGCTACGGGGGAACTGAAAAGGCAATCCTGACCTTCTGTGAGAATATTAACAAAGAAGACTATGAGGTCTTTCTGTTTGTACGAAAGCAATACACCTCTATAAGAAAGCTGCGACATTTTCTGCTTGGTAAAATATCTCGTAAGCACAAACGCCGTTACGTTACAAAATATATTAATAGCGTGGCAAGACTTCCTCAGTTTTACGATACCATAGGCGCTAATAAAGTCTTTATTGGAGACATGCGGACTTTTGAAAAATGTTTGACTGATGCTGCTCCGGATATTGTTCATTTTAACAGAGGCAACTGGGAAGTGTTCTATGACCAGGCGTGCTCTGTAATACCGAAAGGCACGGCCATTGTAGAGACAAATATATTCGGGGTCGAACCATCTACAAAATATCTGAATCGTCTGGCACGGGTCTATTTTGTAAGTAGGTGGTTGCTCGATAAATCCAGCCGTTGGGGAGCTGAAAAAAGGTCGAGTATTGTTTAACCCAATAAAGTCCCCGGCAGCAAAGTCCAGTTTGCGTAGCGAATTATCAATTCCCGACGGAGCGTTTGTGCTCGGGAGAATATCAAGGCCTGATATGGTTGATGATGATCTTATTACCCGCGTGTACCGGCAGATTTCATCGGCCAATGTCTACCTGCTAATTCTGGCGGGATCCACTGCCATGGAATCTCTTTCTAAAGCAGATAAAAACATAATATGCCTGCCACCTACAAGTAGCGAGGAGTATTTATCCAGGTTTTATAATACACTTGATGTTCTGTTGCACCATAGAACGGAAGGTGAAACATTTGGAATGAATATAGCCGAAGCAATGATACACGGGAAACCGGTGATTAGTCATATAAGCAAGGTGGATAATGCTCAGCTAGAGTTACTGGATGACGCTGAAGATGGCGCTGTTGGTTATGTATCATATAAGGATAATGCTGGGGAGTATGCCGGATATATACGCCAGTTGATGAATGACCCGGAACTGCTGGCAGAACTTGGGACTAATGCTAAAAAAAGGGCTGTTCGTCTCTACCATGAGAGAGTGGTAACAGATTACTTGTGTAAAGAATACGAGAGTATTCTCAGTTGATAAGCAACAGATATTACCATCGGCCATGGCTATACGGTGGCAAGGTAAAGTCGGGGCGTATGTATGTCGAGCTATGAAACCAGAATTATAAAAAAAACAATAAATAAGTATGTTGATAAGAATAGCTCAATCTTAGATATCGCATGTGGGCTGGGAGACAAGATCAGGCTGCTAAGTGAATCAGGATATAGTGATGTTCTCGGAGTAGAGATCAATCCTGAGTCAGTAAAAGCCTGCCAGCAAAATGGCCTGAATGTTGTTTCATTTGATACTTTCAAAAATGTGTATAAAAAGGACGGTTATGACGTAATCCTGATGTCGCATATTATTGAACACTTTGAGTACAGGGAGTTAATAAATTTTATGGAGACTTACCTGGCTTACCTTAAAACAGATGGATTATTGATTATTATTACCCCGGTTATCAATCCTTCATTCTACGATGCATTCGATCATGTTAAGCCGTATTCACATATTGGTATTCTAAATATTTTCGGTGACAGTCTGAGTACAGAGCCATATAAATCAAAAATCAGGCTCGTTATGAATGATCTTTATTACATAAGAATGGCCTATCAGCTAAAGTATTTCAGGGCGCTGGCGCTAAAAACTGCCTTATTCAGGTTGCCTCGTACGGTAAACAGGCTTCTTCATTTGATATACAGACTGTCATTCAGAACTGTTGGTAACGCAGAGAGCTGGATTGGCGTGTTTCAGAAAAAATAACAGCTTTAACGAATAATACAAAACCATCTGGCCAACACTTGAAAATTCTTTATATAAGTCGCCCAAGCCCGATTACCTGCAGGATGTTGTTTTTTCCGGGCTGGTAAAAACGCTCGGCCTGTCGAATATTGTCGAGTACCCATGGAACGTGCGTTATCATCTCAATACTGGTCAGTATCCAAAAAACATCGGGCTTGTGAAGGGTGGTTTGATAAAGTCACTGGCTTCGAGACTTTTTGTCAAACAATTCGATATGGTGGTAGTAGCATCATGCCATCCAGTCACTCTTGAGACTTATCTTGATCTTATCATAAAATACCGGCTTGGCGCCAACGGTATTCATAGACGGTGGTGACTGGCCGGATGTGGCCGGAGATCTGTCGCGGGTTGGTGGACTCGACCTTTATAAACGCGCCTGCAGGATCAGGCCTTTTGATTATATATTCAAACGAGAGTACCTGATTGATCGGGATTACCCGGAGAATGTTCATCCACTATCATTTGCGTGTAATCTGGATGTGATACCGACTATGGCTGAAACTCCGCGTTACGATGTTAGTTTCTGGGCCATCGAATCTCACCCGGTCAGGACACAGGTGTTGAACTTGCTAAAAGGGAAATTCGACTGCGATTCAAATGGAACGGTGCTCAACCAGACATTCAGTAACTACTCCAGAAAAGGAGCAAATTACCTTCGTGAGCTGGCTCGCTGTAGAATAGTGCTGAACTTTGTGGTGGTGGCTGGGATACATTGAGATACTGGGAGGTTCCCGCGGTGACGGGATTTATGATTTCGCAACGTCCTGGCATCGTTATAAAAAATAATTTTATTGATGGCAAAGAAGTTGTTTTCTGCAACGACAATATCGATGATCTCGTCGACTTATGCCAGTATTACCTGGACAATGAGTCCGGGCGTAAAGTGATTGCAGAGAACGCCAGGCAAAAATTGCTGGAACATCATACGGACGTCCACAGGGCAAAAGAGATTTTATCTGTTGTTAACGGAGCTATTCAGGATTGATGTTTCTTGCCCTGTGCTGCGACAGGCCGAATTTGCAGTAGTACCTGTTGTCCCTGAGCGATTCTTCCAGAATTTCTCGATTTCTATCGTCAGGGTTATACCAGCGTTCGTGATACAGGTGATACTGAACGGCTGAAAACTTGGTGTTGAATATCTCAACGCCTATGTGTCTCAGTCTCCACTCGATGTCGCTGTCTTCGCCTAATCCTGCCGCGGTATACTCTTCATTGAACCCATTTATCTCATACAGATCCTGCTTGTTGCATGAGAAATTACACCCTACAATTCTGATATTTCGAGTGGCGGTTAAACGCTGTAGTACGCTAGCAGCGAGTCCCAATGTTGTGTGCCTGGTTTTATCGTATAGCAGCCACGGAAGCAATATAAAATAATGGAACCTGTTGAAGAGCCGGTAGAGGCTCATTTTATTGTTGCGTAATCTGCCGGATATTCCAGGGCCAAGTTCGACCCGTCTTCCTGCAGTCGCTATCCCGACACCTCGGTATGTCTGGTGGGCCTTGATAAACCCGGGATGTGGGATGCAGTCGCCATCGATAAAAATAATGTGGTCGGTGTTGCTGTGAGCAATTGCTCTGTTCAGCGCACGATTTTTACGAAAACCTTCGTCAGTCTGTGACAAATGATGGATGTTATGATTTTTTTTCTGCCAGGTGCGAACAAATTCATGCATGTCTTTATCTTCCCCGTCTTCTGAGATAATGATCTCAAAGTCATTGCGGTCCTGGCACTCAAGCGCCTTCAGTATAAGGCCAAGTGCGGCAATGTCTTTATAGACGGAAACTATTATGCTTGAGGTCAGGCGATTCATTTTAATAGCATCAATCGGCTTTTTTCGAAGCACCGGCAATTTTGTCGGGGTTGCTGTCGGCTAACAAATAGTTAGTGATTTGCTGGTAGCAGTCATTCATGTCTACAACAATATGGGGGCTGTCTGTATCTTTTGAGGTAAAGGAAAGACGTTTTTCATTGCTATTGAGCGTCTGCCAGCGCAGTGATGTCGCCGATTGCCTTGATGAGTAAAATGCAACAGTGGGTATATCTAATGCGCCTGCAATATGCAGCACTCCTGTCGATCCGCTTATAAATAAATCCGCTATCGATAAAAACTCGGTAAATCGAACAATGCCGTCACATGAAACATGAACGGTGTTTTCGCAGCCATGTATCATCCCGGATAGCGACTGTGCAATATCTTCTTCACCGGGGCCTGCCGTTATAACAAAATGCAGTCGATGGTCCGATCCCAGGAGTGAAATTAGTTTTGCGTACTCTTCAAGCGCAACCGTTATTGCCGAGCCTCCACTGCCAGGGTGAACCACCACCAGTTTTTTGTTTTTATCGATATGGTGTGATGTATAGAATTGATTTCGAGTATTCACGCGCTGCGATTGGGGATCACCAGGCAGGGTGGCGGCGCTGGTGTGTGAGTATCACCGGGAACATAGTGTTCGATCATGAACCTGGCCAGATCAGTATTGTATTCGAACTCGGGTTTCCGGGAATGTGAGCGCCGTTGTGTCAGCCTGCGGTTGTAGAATAGCTGCACAAGTCTGGATGCCGGGGCGAACCTGTGCGGAATCCGTGACAAAAATACTGCTAAACCAGTGACTGTTTCGGGATGAAAGTCTATCACTGCGTCAAATTGATATTTTTTAATCAGCCTAACCAGTTCAAAAACATTACTCAACTTTATGAACGCTGGTATCAGTCACAACGTGATCGATCCAGGGACATAGTTTCGCCATCGGAGCAGTGTATTCTGGTACCAGAGCATGTATTTCAGCCGCCGGGAATGCCTTTTTTAACAGTGAAAGCGCGGGGAAAATCAGCATAAAATCGCCGAGCTTGTCATTGCGTATCACCAGTATTTTTTTGGGCGAATGCATCAGGCTTTGGCAGGAATTAGATTCTGAAAAATATCGAGCAGACTGTGCAAAGTGTTTGTCGTCATTAAACTCGGTGTCTGCTTTTTTCATGCCCTGTGCGGCGAGTTTCTCGAGCAAATTTCGATCAGTATACAGTTTTAGAATCTGTTCTTTCAGGTCATCAGCATTTTTGGGTTCGAATAAAAGCCCTGTTTTACCATGCTCGATGATTTCGGGTACACCACCCGCATTGCTGCCGATCACCGCAATACCCGCGCGCATGGCTTCCGGTAGCACCAGGCCAAACGTTTCCATGTAGGTGGCAAGCACAATGCAATTGCAGAGCTGCATGATCGCCTGTGGCTTGTCGACAAAATCAAGAAAATGTATCTGTTCGGAGACGCCAAGGCCTGTGGCTTGCTGAGCCAGGTGATCACGATAGCCGTGTTCCATTTCATGGCCGACAATCAGTGCATGAATAATTTTGCCTTCCGCTCGGGCTTTGGCCGTGGCTTCGATCAATAAGTGTTGTCCTTTCTGTTCCTCGAGTCGCCCGAACAGGCCGACTACAAAGCTGTCGCTGTTCGAGTCCCAGTTTCGATCTTTGCTGTGCGATGCTGCCGGCATCAGGAGATGTTTCAGGTCTGGCGACACCGTAGTACAGTGTTTTGACCCTGTCGGAAAAATCAGGGCCCAGCATCCTGATGCAGCGCTGGCGCAGCTGTTCGGTAATCGTCAGCATCATGCTCATTTCGCGGTACAGAAACTGATGGTAGAAGTCGGTTTTCATGCGGGTGATCTGCATCTGCCGCGTGTACACCAGTTTCGGCTTGCTGCGTGACAATTTGATTGCCAGCGATGCCAGTGCCAGGTCTTTCCCCCAGTGCATGTGAATAATTTCGATTTTAGACTGATCGATGATACGCGCAAGCCGGACTGCGCTGAGCAGCGGGAACGGGCGAAACGCGGGCTGTATCTCGATGTGCTCGACGCCTGCACTGACTGCTTTGTCCTTGAGCTTGCCGTCAGGTGCCGTAACCAGCAGTACCGACTGTGTTGCAGCAAGCGCAACCGCGCTGCGCAGTGCATACAGCTCCAGGCCGCCGAGGCCGGGGGACAGGCATAAGGTCATTATGCGCATGTCGCTAGCTTTCCTGTGCAGCCGCGAGTTGCTGCACACAGGCCTGATAGACATCCTCCACCGAGATTGCAGAAATTCCTTTTTCAGGATGACTCATCAACTCCGAACGCAGAATGCTGAATCTGTCGACTGGCATGTATGGCCCGCAGTCAGAAGGGTCTTTATCAGAAAACATCGCCACCACGCGCGTATTGAGCGCAGACGCAATATGCATGGGACCGGTATCGGGTGAAACGAAAACATCAGCGCGTTGAATCATGGCGAGATAGCGCTCGAATCCTGATTCAGAAGGCAGCAGCGTAATCGGACTCTTGCATAAACCGGCAATTTTTTTGCCGAGTGCAAGCTCCGATGGTAGCAGCACCATTAGAATTTTTATCGCCCTGTTTCTGATCGGTGCCGAGCCGATGCAGTTTCTCTGCAAGTTCGGCATAGTTTTGCGCCGGCCACAGTTTTCGTTTACGCGCCTTGCGTTTGCGCAGGCCCAGCCTTGAATAGCCGCTGTAGCTCGGGTGCAACATGACCACGGTATCATCCGTGCTAATCCCGTGTTGTGACAGCTCCTGTGCTGTGCTCTGCGTGGCTGCCTCGGTCACCGGGATATTATTGTAATACTGTTCGAGTTTTTTACCGCTGGCCTGCTCGACAGTATTCAGATAATGCCGGGCGCAGTGCACGGGTGGGCCGAGGACTTTCTGGATAAATATTTTGCCATCACAGTCAGCCAGGATTCTGGCGATACCGGGATTGGTGTCAAAACAGAAAGCAAGATCAAAATGGGCATCACTAATCTGTCTGGTCAGGCGTTTTCTGTCGAAATGTGACCGCAGGCCATAACGGTTCCATATCCAGATCGCTTCAATGCGCGGGTGATAATTTTTTAGCAGGCGACTGCCTTCGGGGCTGGCGATAATCGTCAGCTTTGCATCCGGATAGGTATCGAGCAGCGCGGCGAGTGCCGGTGTCATCATAATGGTGTCGCCGACACGGCCGACGCGTATCACCAGTATGCGCATTAGCTCTGGCTGTCCTGGCGACGCTTGATAATGGCTTTGCTGTATTTGACAAACACGTGCATAAATGAAAGCACCGATACCACCAGGCCGGCAAAACCATCGAGAAAACCCAGTTTGAACACGTACAGTTTCAGAAAGGTCCAGGTCGCGTGTGTCAGTGGGCTGAAAATATTAAATGACTTTCGTTTTCTGATCAGTTCGTCAGCGCCGATTTCAGTGAACTTGTCTATCGTGGATAGATGTTCCGAAATTGAGTTGAACGAATAATGCAGGATGTCACCGTGCAGATGTTTGATCCTGTCGCTATCGACCATGATCCGGTCGTGAGGATTAGTGCCGCCCCAGCGCGCGACGTTCTTGTTGAACAGCCGTGTTTTGGTGTCCGGGTACCAGCAATGATCCAGCCAGCGATAAATATAGAAGGTCTTGCGGTTCATGCTATACGCATCCGCCTGTTCGATCGTGTCTTTGATCGACAGTATCGACTGTTTCAGTTCGTCGGTGAGACGTTCATCACAATCCAGGCTGAGTATCCAGTCGTGGCTGGCTTTTGAGATGGCCAGGTTTTTCTGTTCGATGTGGCCCAGAAATTTCTGTTCGAATATTTTATCGGTATATCGACGCGCAATTTCTAGCGTTCGGTCGCTGCTCAGCGAATCAACGATAATGATTTCGTCGACCACCTGCTCAAGACTGCGCAGGCAGTCCTCGATTTTATCTTCTTCGTTGTAGGAGATAACGCATGCGCTGATTTTGGCCATGGCTTAGCTTACTTGATTTGGGCGCTAAAATACTCGATGGTTTTTACCAGGCCCTGCTCCAGTGGGATCTCGGGTGACCAGTCCAGCGCGGTTTTTGCCAGGCTGATATCCGGACAGCGCATGCGCGGGTCATCATCGGGCAGCGGCCGATATTCGATTTTTGACTGAGAACCGGTCATCGCCAGTGTTTTTTCAGCCAGCTCTTTGACGGTGAACTCATTCGGGTTACCAAGATTTACCGGGCCATGAAAATTGCCACTGGCCATCAATTTTATAAAGCCGGAAATCATGTCATCAACATAGCAGAACGAACGGGTCTGTGAACCATCGCCATAAATAGTCAGCGATTTACCCGAAAGCGCCTGCACAATAAAATTCGACACCACGCGGCCATCATTGGGGTCCATGTGTGGGCCGTAAGTATTAAAAATACGCGCGATCTTGATATCGACACCGTGAACCCGCTGGTAGTCAAAACACAATGATTCAGAGCAGCGTTTGCCTTCGTCGTAACAGGCACGTGGCCCGTCGGGATTGACATTACCGTGATAGGACTCTGTCTGTGGGTGGACTTCGGGATCGCCATACACTTCGGAGGTGGATGCATGCATGATGGGCGCCTTATTTTTTTTCGCCAGGTCCAGCATGTTAATGATACCGAAGACACAGGTCTTGGTGGTGTGGATTGGATCTGCCTGGTAATGAGGAGGCGAGGCGGCGCAGGCAAGGTTGTAAATGCTGTCTACCTTGAGATCGATCGGATTAATGATGTCATGTTCGATAAGGCTAAAATCAGCATGGCTTTCCAGCTGCGTCAGATTCTGGCGACGACCCGTCTGAAAGTTATCAAGACAAATAACTTTGTTGCCCATAGCAAGCAGGCGTTCGCATAAATTCGTACCCAGAAAGCCAGCGCCACCGGTGACCAGAATCGTTTTTTGACTCATGCATTGCCCCGGCCGATTGCAACATGGTCGAAGCCGAGTTCACGCATCCGCGAAGGCTCGTACTGGTTACGGCCATCAAAGATCACAGCATGAGTGAGTTGTTGTTTGATTCTGGAAAAATCGGGGTTGGCAAACTGTTTCCACTCGGTCACCAGCACCAGGGCATCGCTGCCTTTTACCGCTTCGTACTGATCATTAAAAAACTGTACCGAATTATTCTCAAACCATTCGCCGGGTAATGCCGCAGTGGCGGTTTCAGTGGCGACAGGGTCAAAGGCCCTGATCTTTGCACCGGCTTTGATCAGATCAGCAATGATCTGCAGGGAGGGCGCTTCGCGCATGTCATCGGTGCCTGGTTTGAATGCCAGTCCCCATAAGCAAAAGGTTTTTCCGCTAAGCGTATTATCGAAATACTTGCTGATTTTTACAAACATGCGTTCTTTCTGGCGCTGGTTTCTCAGCTCGACCGCGTGCAATACATCGGATGGGACTTCGCATTCGACCGCCATGCGCACCAGTGCTTTTACATCTTTGGGAAAACATGAACCGCCATAACCACAGCCCGGATAAATAAAATTATAGCCAATACGTGAATCCGAACCGATGCCAAGCCTGACCTGTTCGACGTCGACATCAAGACGTTCGCAGATTTCAGCGATTTCATTCATGAAGGAGATCTTGGTCGCCAGCATCGCATTGGAGGCGTACTTGGTCATTTCCGCATCGCGCACGCCCATGATCAGGATACGATCATGATTGCGCATGAAAGGTGCGTACAGATTGTGCATGATTTTGCGCGCGTGCTCGCTGTCGGCACCAATCACAACACGGTCGGGTGTCATGAAGTCATCGATGGCGGCGCCTTCCTTGAGAAATTCAGGATTGCTGACAACGTCGAATTTTATTGTGGCTTTACGTGCATCCAGCTGTTGCTGAACGATCGCTGAAACTTTGTCTGCGGTACCAACGGGCACGGTGGACTTGTCGACGATGACATTGTTTTCCTGTTCGATACTCTGCCCCAGCTGTCTGGCGACCTCGAGCACAAAACTTAAATCGGCGGCACTATCGGCGCCGGGTGGCGTGCCGACAGCGATGAAGTGAATGCCGGACACGGAGGCGGCTTCCGCAATATCAGTGGTGAAGTGTAACCGGCCTTCTTCCATGTTTTTGAGCACCATCTCTTCCAGGCCGGGCTCATAGATGGGGAGAATGCCTTTTTTCAGGTTTTCTATTTTTTTCGCATCGATATCGACGCAGATAACCTGGTTGCCCATCTCGGCAAAGCAGGTCCCGGTGACAAGCCCGACATAGCCGGTCCCTATGACTGATATATTCATTTAAATAATTCGTCTTCGTTTGTTGTTAAGGAAGGTCTGAATAAGTCCGTCCGGGACTTATCAGGCCCAAAATAAAGCAAAATGCGATTTTGCTTTATTTTGCATTCTCGATGGCTTATCAGCCATCGAGAATGGCGGTACATCCATGTACCGCGGAAGCTCTGACTTAATCAGAGCTTCCTTGAATTTGTAGGTGCCAATAATACTACAGAGCACATCCATGGGATGTGCTCTGTGGTTCGTGATTTTACCACTATTTTTGCTGGTTATCGGTTTCCGTGCTGACCTTAGTCGTTGAATTTTCGAGATTTGGGTTGTGCTCGCGCATATACTGAACGGTGGCGCGCATCGACTGCAGCAGTTTGGCCTGTGAGGCTGCCAGTTCCGGGTGCTGGGCCGAGACATCGTCGCGCGCGTGATCGGAATGCAGATCATGCAGGGTCGCCTTGCCGCCGTAATAGGGCATTTGCAGATAGAAATCCTTGCTCAGCAGACCGATCGTACGCGTGCCGTGGTGCTCGATGGTAAAAGCATCGCGCCGGTCATTAAACTCCGGATCCAGCAGGCTGCGCCCAATGGTGGTGTCGACATAGTCGGTTCTGGTCAGCTCGGCCACGGTTGGCAACACGTCCATCTCACTGGCCACCTCATCGAATACCCTGGGTGTCTTGATCACACCCGGGCCGTACATCACCAGCGGGACGCGCAGGCCCTGGATACGGAGCTGGGCTTCTGATTTAGGAACGTGGTCCCCGGTCGGTGCATGAATACCATGGTCGCCGTAAAACACGAACACCGTGTGTTTGAAATACGGTTCTTTTTTCGCGATCTTGATGAAATGGCCGACGCTATAATCCAGGAAGCGGAATGAATTCAGTTCTTCCATCGAGGCAAATCCATATTTAGTCACTTTTCCTGGCAGGTCGGAAGCCTTCCAGATTTTAAAATCACCATGATCATCAGGAATGGTATAAGGCCGATGGTTGCCCGAGGTCTGGATAATGGCCACGAACGGTTTGTTCAGTTTCGCAAAACGTTCATTGGCTTCCTCGAACAGGCTCATATCCGAAACGCCCCAGACATCGACGCGCGGTCTGGTGTAGTCCAGCTCTCCGAGAATATCGATACCGGGAATATTGCCCGCCAGCAAACCGCGAATATTGGCCCAGCTGGCACTGCCGCCGATGAAATAGAATTTTTTATAATCCTTGAAATCGTTGATGATCGTATGTTGATGCACGATCAGCGGATTACGTGAAGAGGTTTTATTTTTTTCTACGTCAGGGCTGCCCGTGACCAGGGCCCACACCGAACGCGCGGTCCCGGTCTGTGGTGAAAAATAGTTTTTCCAGAAATAACCGTTGTCCGCCAGAGACTGCATCGCAGGCGTGGTGTCGAGCGGGTTGTTTTCCAGCGTACTTTTATATGAGGCAAACGATTCCAGAAACACCAGCACGACATTGATCGGTTTAGTATTGGGGTCCTTATCAAAATGATAATCGCGACGGAAATTCAGGGTGTTGACGTCAGGGTTTTTGACACCCAGGTAATGCGCCATCAGGGGATATGCTTTTTGAACTTCGGCGAGCTTATAGCTGTCTCCCCGGTTTTTCATGGTATCGAAAAAATACAGGATCGGGTTGCTCGCGAGCTGCCCGGTAAACGGCTGAGGACTGAAGAAGGCATCGCTCCAGCGCAACGGGAACCAGGCCCATTTGCCATAGGCCAGGAAGATGGTGAGGAAGAAGGTGATAATGACCACCGCGGTTTTTTTGTACCAGCGATTGTATTGCTCTGGCATCGGCGTGATACGGGCGCTCGCCTTGCTCAACACGTAGGTGCCGGCGGCGGTGGCTACCAGCAGTGCGAGGAAGCTGACGATCACCGGATAGCTTTCCCACACCATCAGCGCCGAGGTTTTCAGGTTATACAGAAATCTCAGCGCAGTCGCATTGATGCGGGTTTGCAAATAGGCGTAATACCCGAAATCAAACGCGTAAAACAGCAGCAGCATAAACAGTAATATAGATGCATAGCCCAGCCAGAGCCTGCGACCAAAACGACTGTACACCGGGTGAAACGGTTTGATCCAGCCCAGCAGCAATATCGGGATGGCTACAAATATAGCAACACGTAAATCGTATTTCAGTCCCAGATAAAATGCCTCAAGTAGATCTTTGCCGGGTACCGGGTCTGAAGGCTGGTGAAAACGAACCCAGAAGGCGAGTCGCAGCACGGTCTGGACGACCCAGAATAATAAAACGACTGCCAGGGAGAACAGCTGCAATCTGGGGATTATTTTGATTATGGATTTCATGTTTTTTCGACTGGTGATGGTGAGTAGTAGGTAGAGCATTTCGATGCCGAATAAATGCGGCGTAGTGTAACATAGAGCCTCAGGGGCTCTTGCGGAGTAAGGTATTGAAAATCTGGATAAAGCGCATTTTAAGGTTTCTTTTAACGTCTTTTCTCGGGCTTGTTGTTTTTTATGCTGTGGCGCGTTTTATCGTGGTTTACACCGGTAGCGAAATCAGCGGCGCCCGGGCGCCTTATCTGCAGATGCCCACGAGTCATAGCATGCTGGTGCGCTGGCAAACCAATGCTGAGGTCGCAGGCCAGGTTCGCTTTGGAACCCGGCTCGATCATCTCGACCACGTGGTTGCCGAGAAACACCCGGACACCCTGCACAGCGTCGAGCTCGATGGTCTGAGCCCGGATACGCGTTATTACTACGCGGTAGACGGGCTTGCTAAAAACTCAAGCTCTGACCGTAGCAAGCCGCGCTGGTTCAGAACTTTGCCGCTGGCCGGCAGCCCGCGACCCACACGTCTGTGGGTGATGGGCGATTCCGGTGATGCCGGCCCGAAAGCCAACGAAGTGCGTGATGCCGCGATGAACTGGATCGCTGCCCATCCCAGGCCGGGCTATCCCGATTTTGACGTCTGGCTGGCGCTGGGCGATATCGCCTACACCGCGGGGACCAATGAGGAGTTTCAGGAGAGCCTGTTCGGCACCTATGCGCAGCAACTCAGAGACCATCCGCTGTGGCCGGTGTACGGCAACCATGATGACCGACGCTGGACCTATTTCAGAGTGTTCACGCTGCCAGAAAAAGGCGAAGCCGGCGGCGTCCCTTCGGGCACCGAGCACTATTATTCTTTCAACTATGGCCAGGTGCATATCATCGTGCTCGATTCGATGGACAGCTCGCGTGCACCGGATGGCGCCATGGCGCAGTGGCTGAAACGCGACCTGGCGCAGGACAAAAGCCGCTGGCGCATCGCGGCCTTTCATCATCCGCCGTACAGCAAGGGCACGCACAATTCTGACAACCCCCATGACAGCCGTGGCCGCATGACCGAAATGCGCGAGAATATCGTTCCGATTCTGGAAGCCGGGGGTGTGGACCTGGTGCTGTCCGGTCACAGCCACATGTACGAACGTTCGTACTTGCTCGATTGCCAGTACGGCACCTCGGACACCTTCAGCAAGGCGAAAAACGTGGTCTCCGATGGTGTCGATCACAAAAATAGAGAATATATAAAACCAGCTCGGCAATCCGCCGCACACCGGCACGGTGTACGTGGTCGCCGGTTCTGCCTCCAAGGTCGATACCGGCAAGCTCGATCATCCTGCGTTGCCGATCGACTTCCACGAAACCGGTACCCTGGTGATCGATATCGACGGGGACACGCTCACCGAACGCTTTATCAATGACAAGGGCGAAGTGAAAGACCATTTCACCATCCGCAAAGAAGCGGGCTACAAAAGTGCCTATCAGGGCTGCAAAAAATAAGATTCAGAAGCGAAAGACTTTAGAAGCTGAACCACAGAGAAAAGCGTTATCAGGGTTAAAAACTAAAAACTCAAACCAGAAGCTTATAAAGCTGAACCACAGAGGCACAGTAGGATTCCCGCGAGAAACATATCTGGGTTAAAAGCAGACACCTGATGTGTAATCATGTGTTTTTAACAATTAATTTGTTTTTCCTCTGTGTTCTCTGTGCTCTGTTTCAGTCTGGTTCAGTCTTTAAGGTTTTCGCCTATGGGTTTTCCAGCAAAACACGCGCCACCATCTCGATCACATATTCTGTTCTGATCAGCGACATGCACTCGTCATTGCGCACGCGCGTGCCCCAGGGGGCATCGTCGACAGACACGCCATTGTATTTCTGCAGTGCCTGCGGGTACTGGTTCACCACGTATTGCAGAAAATTATACGGCCCTGCGCGTTGCGGATTGGTGGCGGCATAAAGTCCGATCACCGGCGTGCCCAGCGCGCTGGCGATATGTGCCGGGCCGGTGTCGGGCGCGAGCACCGCTTTCGCCAGTTTCAGCAGCGCGGTCAGTTCGCCCAGGCTGGTCTGGCCGACCAGGTTCAGCGGCTTGTGCTGGCACAGCTCAACAATGCGCTCGGCCATCGCGCGTTCTTCCATGGATGGGCCACCGGTGAGTACCACGCGCAGGCCGTGTCGTGCTCGCAACATTATCGGCCACCGCGGCATAGCCTTCGGCGTGCCAGTTACGCCAGTTGCGTGATTTGGCCACCGCGCAGGGATTGATCACAAAGATCGCCTGCTCATCCACCCAGTTTTTCACGCATACCGGCTGATCGCAGTCTTCAGCGACCGGCAAGTCCCATCGCAGCTGCGGCGACAGACCGACAGGCTTTGGGAAATTCGAGAAAACTGTCGACCACGTGCTGGCGGCTCGAATCGGGTGTGATCTGCTGATTGCAGAACAGCGATTGCAGGTCTTTGGCGCGCGCTTTATCAAAACCCAGTTTGATGTTTGCTTTGACGAATAAGCTGATCACCGAAGCGCGCAGCGCTACCTGCATGTGCAGCAGCAGATCAAATGATTCACCGCGCAGCTGCTGGCGAATCGCGCGATAGCCCGAGAGCCCGGCCGATTTATCAAAGATGATAAACTCGACCCCAGTGATGTGCCGCACCAGTTCAAACTCGGATTTACCGATAATCCAGCTGATGCGAGTCTCAGGCCAGTGATATTGCAGCGTGCGCAGCACCGGCAGCACATGGCTGACATCACCGAGTGCCGACAGACGCAAAATACAGACACGCCGAGGCGGAGTAGAGAGTGACAGAGTCATCAGAGCAGAATGTAAAAATCCAGCGATTGGGTGAGCGCACTATCCTATACGATGCGGCACTGATTGAGAATCCGGATGAGTCACTGTTTCATCCGGCCAGCAGCGTGACCGCGCCGGGCCGAGGTGAGGCGGTGTTCTACCAGCACAATAATCTGCAGCTGGTGCTCAAGCACTATCACCGCGGCGGCATGGTGGCCGCCATCATGGGCGACCGTTATCTCGGTTATGTGCCGGAAAAAACCCGCAGCTTTCGCGAATGGGTTTTGCTCAAGACTCTGCAACGCTTCAAACTGCCGGCCCCGGTACCGGTACTGGCCAGTTTCAGCAAGACCAGTCTGTTCAGTTACCGTGCCGACCTGATCACGGTTGCAATCCCGAACAGCATGCCGCTGGCCGATTATCTGTTCACACAGACCTTGGCCGACGAGCGCTGGCAACATCTCGGACGAGTGCTGGCGCGTTTTCACGAAAAAAGTGTTTATCACGCCGATCTCAATGCGCGCAATATTCTGCTCGATGCTAAGCAGTTTTACCTGATCGATTTCGACAAGGGCCGAGTGCGGCTGCTGAGCGAAGGCTGGAAACAGCTCAACCTGGTGCGGCTGCAACGTTCGTTGAACAAGTTCAAGGCAGCGTACCCCGATATGAACTACAGCCAGGAAAACTGGCAGCAGTTGTTGTTGGGATATAAAAGCTAAAAGCTAAAAGATTACAAACTGCACCACAGAGGCACAGAGAACACGGAGGAAAACATATTTTTGGTTAAAGCTAGGAGCTGCAGTGTTCGAAGTGACAATCGTCCACTTTGAAAATCAGTTCCTGACTTTTACAAAAAGCATGTTTCCTCTGTGTTCTCTGTGCCTCTGTGGTTCAGGTTTTAAGAGTTTGTTCTAAGTTTTCACACCAGTTTATCCGCATAATCTTTCATCACATTCTCATACGGTCGCATTGCGTTTCTGGCTTTCAGGTCCAGGGTGTGCAATGCATCGGAGTCCTTCAGCAGGCGTTTTATCTCCAGGCGCAAAGCACCATAAGATTCACACTGAATAGCGCCGCCCTGTTGTAACAGGTATTCGCTTTCCTCGGTGAAGTTTTCCATGTGCGGGCCGAACAATACGCCTTTGCCGAAGTGTGCGGGTTCGAGAATGTTGTGGCCACCGACTTCGACGAAAGAGCCGCCCATCACCACCAGTTTGGCCGATTCAAACCAGCTCGTGAGTTCGCCCACCGTGTCCAGCAGATAGATGCCGGTCGCTGCATTCACCTGGCCGTCATGACTGCGTCGCGCAATCATGGGTGTGAGTTTTTCAAGCTGTTTCAGAAGACTGTCGCTGCGCTCGGGGTGGCGTGGTGCAATCACCAGCAGCTCCTCGCGCTGCATCACAAACCAGCGTTTTGCGATCTGCAGCTCTTCGTCTTCGTGGGTTGACGCGAGGAGCACATAGGCGCGTTTGGTAATTGTCTGCGCGGGCACATCGAGTGAGGGTGGCGCATATTTAAGATTGCCAATCACCGATACTTTTTCACGATCAGCGCCAAGTTGAATAAAGGCGTTCGCGTCTTCTTCGTTGCGCGCATAAATGCTGTCGATACGCGCGAGTGTTCTGGCGTAGACCGAACGTACCCAGCGATTGCGAATCGTGGTGCGTGCAGATAATCGACCATTGACGATGACGATTTTTACCCCGTGTTGTTTCACGATAGCCATCAGATTAGGCCAGAGCTCGGTTTCAACAATCGTCAGTCGTTTGGGCAGCGCGCGAATCAGAAAGCGCGTCACCGCGCCGCACCAGTCGATGGGCATGAAGGCATGAAATAAATAATTGCGCGTCGCCATCTGGCGCCTGATCACCGAGGCGCCGGTAACCGTGTTAGTAGTGACCAGGAATATCTGGTGAGGATTGCGTCTGTGTAATTCATCAATCAGTGGCATCGCAGTGTTGGCTTCGCCTACCGAAGCGCAGTGGAACCAGTGACAGCCACGCGGCAAATCGGAAAAACCGTAGCCGAGACGTTGCCGGATATACACAGACGACTTAAAGCGCAGGCCCTTATAGATTGCATGCGCCATGATCAGTGGTGAAAACGAAATCAGTATTGCACGGTAAAGTATCATTGGTAGATAGAAGCCTTTCCTTGTGGTTGCGTCTTGAATCGTTTGTGTATCCAGCTGTACTGCTCGGGATTCTGTCGCACCATGTCCTCAATGACCTGGTTGACGCGCGTCGCGTCCTGCGTGATGTCACCCATCGGGAAGTTTTCCAGCGCGGGCAGAATCACCAGTTTATAGCCTTTGCTGTTAGCCAGCCTGACCGGGTAAAACGGCACCACGGCCGCGCCGGTTTTTTCCGCCATGCGCACGGTGGACGTGAGCGTTGACGCGATGCCACCGAGAAACGGTGTGAACACGATCGACTGGTCGGCAAAGTCCTGGTCCGGTGCATACCAGGTGGCCTTGCCTTCGCGCAGCCCGTTGATAAATGCGCGCACATCTTTATTCGGAATCGCTTTATTTAGATGCCGGTCGCGATAATGATGCATGAATGTGTTAAACATTGGATTGTGCGCGCGTTTATAAATCGCGTTCAGCGGCGTGTACAATGCCATTAGAATGCCACCGATTTCAAGCGTGGAAAAATGCCCGGTCAATAATATCACACCTTTATTTTTTGCCAGCGCGGTCTGTAAATGTTCCATGCCTTCCACGGTGCAGTGCGCGCGTAAATAGTCGCGCCGCGCCCACCATGCCAGCGCCAGTTCAAAAATAGAAATACCTGCACTCTGGAAACTTTTTTTTACCAGCTGTTTGATCTGCGAATCAGAATAGTCCGGATAAGCCTGCCTGATATTGATACGTGCAATGCGCCGACGCGAAGGCGTCAGCCGATACATGATCCAGCCGATGCTCCTGCCGATAAAATTGATCATGGCTAACGGCAACAGGCTGACCAGACGCAAAAAACCGAACATCAGCCACATCGGCCAGAAGCGCGGTTTCAGGAAAGCTTTGATGTTCAGTTCAGCCACTAGTTCATCCAGAGGTTTAAGGGAAAGACAAAACTTAAAGGCGAAACCATAAAAAATTGGAACCACAGAGGCACAGAGAACACAGAGAAAAACAAATACTTTTAGTTTTAAAACATTAGTCGTCTAGCTTCGATTGTATGCTTTTAACCTGACATCCTCTGTGTTCTCCGTGTCTCTGTGGTTCAAGCTTCTAATGTTTTGATGTGTTCTAATATGTCGCCATCGTCCGGTCGACCTGCTGTGCCCAGCCGGCCATGCCGGTGCTCAACCAGATGAATACAGGCTTCCCAACGATATGGTTTTCGGGAACAAATCCCCAGAAACGGCTGTCTTCACTATTATGCCGGTTGTCACCCATCATCCAGTAGTAATCCTGTTTGAAAGTGTAAGTGTCAATAGGCTGCCCGTTTAAAAGTACCTGAGTACCGTTCACCGAGAGCTTATTGTCCTGTCCCATCTCACGACCTTCATAGGTCTCGATGATTCTGCCGGTAAAGCGCAAAGGATTTCAAATCCATTTTTACGGTTGCTCCTTTCTTCGGAATATAAAGAGGGCCAAAATTATCTCGATTCCAGTCGACCTTCTTGTTGTTCGGGAAAATCCCCGGATCCTGCTTTCCTGCCGGAGTGATCTGTCGTTCTATAGAGGCAACATTCGGGTGGTTCTTTAGCCTTTGATAAGCTTCTTCAGACAAAGATTGTATAAAGAACTGGTTCGTGTTTGGATCGTAGTAGAAGGCATCTGTAATTCCGTAGACTTTATAAAGCGTATAGGGATCGAAGCCTTCACCTTTGGTGTAGCCGCTATAAGAATACTGTGGTTTTGCCCTTTCCGGAAGGTTTAAAGGTTGGTTGTTCACAAACACCTTTCCGTCTACGATCTTCAAAGAATCTCCAGGCAGCCCAACAGCTCTTTTGACATAATTCGACTTCTTGTCGATAGGTTTGTCATAATGTTGCTGTGAAGCATCTCTGAACTTTCTTACGGTATCCACGGGCCAGTTAAAGACGACAATATCATTTCGTTCGACATGCTGAAAACCGGGGAGTCTGAAATATGGGATATGAGGATTTTTGAAATAGGATTTGATCCCGAACCCTGGGATGGTATCATGTACCATAGGAAAGGCTACCGAAGTAATTGGTGTTCTTGCGCCGTAATGGAATTTGCTCACAAAAAGGTAATCTCCCACCAAAAGGGTCTTTTCCAGGGAGGAGGTAGGTATGGTAAAAGGCTGCAAGACATAAGTATGCACTATGGTTGCAGCAACGACAGCAAAAAGGATGGAGCTAATCCATTCCCCGGCTGCACTACCCGGCTGTAAGCTACGGTCTTCCCTGTACTTGGCATCGATCGCGTAGTTCACATAGTAGATATAGAAACCAAGGGTGACGATCACGAGAATAGTTTCTGCTGTAGAGGTACGGCCAAAACTCCTTATGGTTTCCACCCAGATCACCGGGAACATAATAAGATTGACAATAGGGATAAAAAGCAGTATCACCCACCACCATGGCCGGTTGATGATCTTCATTAGGATCACGGCATTATATACAGGTACTGCAGCTTCCCAGGCCTTTCGACCGGCTTTTTGATATAGCTTCCATGTTCCAAGGAAGTGAATGAGTTGAATGATCAGGAAAAACAGGATCCAATGTATGAATGTCATGAGCTGTAATTTGCGTTATAGGTATACCTTGCCGGAATTTTGTTACATTTTAAAAAAGCACATCTTTCATGCTATAGACTCCTTTTTTATTCTGAAGCCACTCTGCAGCCACAATAGCTCCAAGAGCAAAGCCATCGCGGGAGTGGGCGATATGTTCAATGTTTATGGTGTCTACGGCAGACTTATAAGAGACTACATGAGTACCGGGAACGTTTTCGATCCTTTTGGCAGTCACCGGGATCTCGTCTTCCCCGGCGCCCTCAAGTTTCCATCCTTTTTTATCTTGAGTTTCTCGATGATCTGTTCGGCCAGAGTAATGGCAGTACCGCTTGGAGCATCAAGTTTCTGGGTATGATGGATCTCTTCAATTCCTACGGAATAGTCGGGAAATCCTTTCATCATTCCCGCGAGTTTCTTGTTGAGTTCAAAAAAGAGGTTTACTCCCAAACTAAAATTAGAGGCGTAAATGAACGCCCCTTCATGCTGTTTGCACAGCTGCACAGCCTCCTCATACCTTTCCAGCCATCCTGTGGTGCCCGAAATTACCGGAACCTGCTGTTCAAAACAGCTTGTAATATTTTTAAAAGCGGCATCGGGAATGCTAAAATCTATAGCCACATCTGCCTTTTTTAGATCGTAGGCGGTAACATCATCTTTGATTTGGAAAAGAATTTCATGCCCGCGTTCCTGCGCCAGGCGTTCAATGGTTTTTCCCATTTTTCCGTATCCTAAAAGGGCAATTTTCATCAGAATTTAAAATTTAAACTAAGGCCGTATCCCGTTTTTCCCGGAAAAGTGGTCATAATCCAGCGCCGGCTTTAGAGACAGATCCTCACTTACGTTGAACTGCTGCAGGTGAGCATCTACGTTTGCATCTATAATATTCAGGGCATATAATCCCAACGTGACAAGAACAGAGATCTCTTTATTGCGTTGATACAGGCGCTGGGCTTCAATTAATCCCTGGGTGGAGATGATTGGGGTGCCATTCTCGTCAGAAAATTCATCAGTGGTCTTCCCGGCCAGCCTGCTCTTATAGGCGTCCCGGTAGCGGTCATATTGATCGTCGTTTCTAAAGTAGAAATACACTCCTACTCCAAGGGCGGTATAAACTATTGGGATTTTCCAGTATTTACCATTATAGGCCTGGCCCAGTCCCGGCAAAACAGCCGAGTAAAAAGCGGCGCGGGCAGGGGAAAGAGGATCGTAAGGTTTATAGGCAGGTTCTTCTACTACCAGCTGTGGATCTACAAGAAGTGAATCCTGTTGCGCAAAGAGATTGTCCGGCAAAAAGTACAAAAAATACGAGCAGTATGGTCTTGCTACTCCTCACCCTGAATTATTTTTTTCAGTCGCTCCAGGTCAGCTTCCGAAGTGAAAGGAATAATAAGCCTTCCATTTCCCTTTTTTGCCACCTTTACATCCACCTTGGTACCAAGACGTTCAGAAAATTCTTTGATGCTTTTCTTGATGTTGCGTGGAATAGCAGGAGCAGCAGCCTTTACTTTCCGGTTTTCCTTCCTGCAGGTTGCGCACCAGCTTTTCGGTTTCTCGTACCGATAAGGAATTGGCCAGGATCTTTTCATAGATCTCGAGCTGCAGCTGTGGATCTTCAATATTGATCAAAGCACGGCCGTGACCCATATGAGAGAAATCCGTCCCGCATTCCGGTCTGGATGATCGGATCCAGCTTCAGCAATCGTAAATAATTTGCGATGGTAGAACGGTTTTTTCCCAACTCTGTCACTCAGTTGTTCCTGGGTGAGATTGATCTCATCGATAAGGCGCTGATAAGAAAGGGAGATCTCGATAGGATCAAGATCCTGCCGCTGAATGTTCTCCACCAATGCCATTTCCAGGGATTCCTGGTCATTGGCAATTCGTATGTACGCCGGAATGGTTTCCAGGCCTAAAGTTTGGAAGCACGAAATCTTCGTTCCCCAGATACCAACTGGTATTGGTTGTAATCAAGTTTTCTTACAGTAATTGGCTGGATCACACCTAATTCTCTGATCGAAGAAGCCAGTTCCCGTAAAGATTCTTCATTAAAACTGGTCCTGGGTTGAAAAGGATTTACCTCGATAGAAGCCAGATCCAGTTCTACAATGTGTCCCACCAGCTTATCGGCATTCTTGTCTTCTGCCGATTTTATATCATTTTGAGGATCCTTCAGCAATGCTGAAAGCCCTCTTCCCAAAGCTTGTTTCTTGGTCGCCTTCGCCATCTTCTCCTAACTGTTTTTCTTTATGATCTCATGTGCGAGGCTTAGGTAATTGCTTGCGCCTTTACTGCCTGCATCATAATTTATAATACTCTCGCCATAACTGGGCGCTTCACTTAAACGCACATTTCGCTGAATGATTGTTGTAAATACCATTTCGTCAAAATGCTTCTGCACCTCTTCCACTACCTGGTTGGAGAGTCGTAAGCCTGCTGTCATACATGGTGAGCAGCAAACCTTCAATATCCAGTTTGGAATTGTGGATCTTTTGAACACTTTTAATCGTATTAAGCAATTTGCCAAGTCCTTCCAAAGCAAAATATTCACACTGTATTGGAATTATTACAGAATCTGCAGCGGTAAGTGCATTCAGAGTAAGCAGTCCTAAAGAAGGTGCACAGTCAATGATCACATAATCATAGATCTCCCGAAGGTGAGAAATGGCCTTTTTGAGCATGTATTCCCGCTCATCCTGGTCAACCAGTTCAATCTCAATGGCAACAAGATCAATATGTGCAGGAATTATATCCAGGTTGGGGGATTCGGTCTTCATGATAGCCTCCTCTGCCTTTATGGAATGTTCCAGTAATTGGTAGGTTCCCAGCTCAACGCTCTCTACATCTATTCCCAAACCCGAAGTGGCATTCGCCTGTGGATCTGCATCAATAAGCAGTACTTTTTTCTCAAGCACCCCAAGGGATGCGGCCAGGTTTACTGAAGTCGTGGTTTTTCCTACTCCTCCTTTTTGATTTGCAACGGCAATTATCTTACCCATTAAATTCTCTTGGATTTAAAGGGTAAAAATACAATTTATTATAGGTTTACGAAAGCTAATTTGTTAACAGGTTATACAGAAAAAACCGATGATTTTCCTGTTTAGGAAAGCATCGGTTTTAACATTGCTTTTTCCGGTAAATATTTCCGGGATCTAAAGGAATTCTATTTTCCTGCAGCAGCTTCTTTTTCGGGCATAAGAATGCCAAGAAGATAATCTTCAGTCAAATATTTATTGGCAACCTCCTGGATCTCATCGGCAGAAAGGTTGTTAAGCTTTTCTTCAAATTTTGTTATTTCATTATATTCTGGCCTTCCACATCTGCTACTTCCAGCTGCTGAATCCAAAATCTATTTTTTTTCATTTGCTCTTTATGCTCAACCAGATAAGTTTCTTTGATTTTTGCCAGGTCTTTATTTGTAGGTCCATTTTCCCTGATCTTTGCAACTTCGGCCAGTGCAGCTTGTAGTCAGTTTTTCAACATTTTCGGGCCCACAGGGAAATGAAATACTAAAGTTGTAGGAACCGTAACGGGATCTTACTAAGACCGCCTCTTGCTCCTACGCCATAAACTCCGCCTTCTTCTTCCCGGAATTCCTCTACCAGTTTAATGGAAAGGATCTCCCCAAGGGCCTGCATTGCGAAGTCGTCAGATCTGTCGTATTCCAGTTTCTCCGGCCCATCTCATGTTGACCTGGCTCTTAGGATCTGTACCTTTGTAGACAACCTCTTTGCGGTAGGAATTGTCCGGTCTAAAGTCGGGAATCTCAAAATGCTCCTCCTGTCCTTGAGAAGGAAGGCTGGCCAGGTAAGTTTTGGCATACTGCTTCAGCTCGGCTTCGTCAATATTTCCTACAAAATAAAAAGTGAAGTCCCCGGCATCAGCAAAACGTTCCTGGTATTTCTCATAAGCAAGTGTGTAATCCTGCTGGTCATATTTCTCAGGAGTGGGAAATCCAATGTAGCGAGGATTTCCTTCATTGATGAGCTTCCCTATTTCATTTTGAAAATAAAAGTTAGGATTTGACATTAGATTGCCTAGAAATCCTTTCTGCTTGGCTACAAAGGAATTGTAAGCCTCCTCATCTTTGTTAAGATCTGTAAAATACAGGTGGACCAGTTGAAACATGGTCTCCAGGTCTTTAGGTGTAGCCGAGCCGCTGAAGCCTTCAGAATAAGAAGAAATTTGTGGACGTGCAGAGACGATCTTGCCGCTCATCATTTTACTAAGGTCATTCTTTGAAAGATCTGCTACTCCTGCTTCCGAAAGGCCACTACTGGCCAGGGCGGTCTTAAGATATACCTCGTCGGGTAGGAGGGAAGTCCCTCCAGGGCTGTAGGCGGAGAACAATACCTCGTCATTTTTAAAATCTGTTTTTTTGTAAACGACTTTAGCACCATTGCTTAGGGTAAGGGTTTTTACCCCAATCTGGTCGTTATTTTCTTCCTTAACTGTTTCCTGCCTTTGGAGCCTGGGTAATCAAATTTTCACGCAGTTTTTCCTCGGAATATTTCTCAAGCTCTTCCTTTTTCACCTCCTCAAGAAGCGCAAGTACTTCTTCTCTTTTCACCTGTTCGAGACCTTCTTTTTCTGGTCCTGTGAGAATGACTACGCGGTTGTCGTCGTGAAGGAAATTTTTGATTAATCCGTTGACATCTTCAAGTTGAATTTTGGGTAAATTTTCTTTAGCAAAATCATACTGCCATTCAACGCTGGGGATAGGATTTTTATCAAGGAAGTTGCTCACATAGCGGTTTACAATTCGTCCGCTTTCTTCTTTGTCCCTGTTCTTGTACTGCTGTTCAAGGCGGGCAAGATATTCTTTTTTGGCTCGCTCCAGTTCAGAAGCGTTAAAACCATATCTTTTCACCCTTTCATTTTCTTCCAGTAAAGCTCTAAGCGCCTGCATTTGTTGACCTTCCCCGGTCATGGCTGTAGATTGGTAAGCTTCTTTAGAACGGGAAAAAGTTCCGCCGTGGTAGGAGTAGCCAAAGTTAAAAGGAGGATTAGGTTTGTTCCTTAGCTCCTCAAGCCGGTTATTTATCATGGTGGAAAAAAGGCTTTCCACCACCTGTTCCCGGTAGTCGTCTAAACTAGTTACTTCTTCGGCCTTCTCACGGTCCTTGTAATAAACCTGTACTCGGCTAAAGGGCGCTTCCTTATCTGAAGCTATTGAGACAAAAGTCTCCTCATGGTTTGGTAGCCCGTATTCTTTCCGCTCCCTCGGGTTGTCTACCGGCTCGAGTCTCGAAAAATGTTCCTTTATCTTTTCTTCAATTTTGTCAACGTCAAGATCTCCCACTGCGACCACGGCCATAAGCCCCGGCCGGTACCAGTCGCGGTAGTATTGTCTCACAGTTTCATAATCTGCATTTTTAATAACATCTTCTTTTCCTATAGGAAGTCTTTCGGCATACCTGGAGTTATACATTAGCTTAGGAAGATACTCCTGCATCATGCGCTTATCTGGTCCCAGGCCAAGTCGATATTCTTCCATGACCACTCCACGTTCTCCATCAATGGCTTCTTCTGTAAGGGTTGCATTGTGCGCCCAATCTTCCAGGATTTGGAAACCTTTGTTGAGTTTTTCGGGATCATCACTGGGGATAGGTAAAATGTAAACAGTTTCATCAAAGCTGGTGTAGGCATTGAGATCTGCACCAAATTTTACGCCAATGCTTTGAAGGTAATCTACAAGGTCATTCTTTTTAAAATTCGTGGTCCCGTTGAAATTCATGTGTTCCATGAAGTGGGCAAGCCCCTGTTGATCGTCTTCTTCTAAAATGGAACCTGCATTGATAGCCAGACGAAGTTCAAGCTTGTCTTCAGGTTTGCCGTTGTTGCGAATGTAGTAGGTGAGTCCGTTGTCCAGAACTCCAATCTTGACATTGGGATCTACTGGAATTTGGGAAGTTGTTGTTCGTTCCTGAAGTTCCTGGGCATTGATATTGCTGTAGGGGAAGCAAAGGAATGCGAAAAGAGAACCAATAATAATTTTTTTCATCAATGGTTTTGTTAAAAGATTAGTAGTGTCTCAATATAGCACAATTATTAATATTTCAACTAAATTATTAGGTAAAAAAAGAGGGAGTAAAATCCCTCTTTTTTCATGCTAATGTATGTGGAATAGAACTACCCCTGCTTTTAGCTCCTATCACCGCTTCGACTTGGTCACGATTTCTCGAGGAAGCTGTTTCAGAAAACCTTCCTCTTCTGGGGTGTGGCGGTAAAAACAAAACCTATGATTAAACTATCATAGGTTTTGTTTTATATAGATCAATTGTGAAATTTTTCACTTTACAATTTCAAGGTAATTTGAAACTCCATATTTTTCGTAGTTTTCATCCCCATCTTGAAACTTCCATTTCAATTCTCCATTATACCATAATCTATTAAGTTTAAATAAATTAAAAACACTACATCTGTTAACTCTTTTAATTTTTCCGGGTCTTGATCATTGCCTCCAGCTGATCCCACATCTCCTCCGGAATAGCTTCAAGAAGATTAAATTGCCCAGCGCCTTTAAGCCACTCTCCACCATCTATGGTGATCACTTCGCCATTGACGTAAGCTGAAAAATCAGATACCAGATAAGCCGCCAGATTTGCCAGCTCCTGATGCTGACCAACCCTTTTCAACGGAACCTTTTTTGAGAGGTCGAATTTCTCTTTCAGGTCCCCCGGGAGTAATCTGTCCCAAGCCCCTTTTGTTGGGAAAGGACCGGGTGCGATCGCATTGAACCTGATGCCGTACTTTGCCCACTCAACGGCCAACGACCGCGTCATGGCCAACACTCCGGCTTTTGCCGTGGCACTTGGCACTACATAAGCAGAACCGGTCCAGGCGTAGGTTGTGACAATGTTCAATACCGTCTTGTTCTTTTCTCCCTTGTCTATCCAGTGTTTTCCAAAGGCCAGCGTACAGTTCTTGCTGCCCTTTAATACGATATCTATAATGGTATCAAAAGCGTTGGCGCTCAGGCGTTCGGTAGGGGAGATGAAATTTCCTGCAGCATTGTTTAGCAGAATATCTACACTTCCGAACTCCTGCAGGGTTTGCTCCAGCATTTGCTCCACCTGCTCATAATGCCTTACATCACACTGCACTGGAAAGCATTTTCCGTCGGTTTCATCTTCCAGCTCTTTGGCTGTGTTCTTTAATTTCTCCAGGTTTCTGGAAGTGATGGCCACGTTTGCGCCCAATTCGAGAAAGTATTTGGTCATGGCTTTTCCGAGTCCGCTGCCGCCGCCGGTAACGACGATGGTTTTTCCTTTTAAGGCATCATCCCTGAGCATTTTTTTTGTGTAATCCATATTGTAAGTTAGAAGTTAGAAGTTAGATTTTTGTTGTTTGTGGTTTGTTGTTCTTTGTTCGACGACAAACCAAAAACCTTGAATTTTAAATCCTGAATTGTGAATTTTTAGCCACAGATGCACCGATGCCTTTTTGAATATTAATGCTCCTGAATACCTTTCAAAAATGACATTTTTGAGGTCTCATTTCCGGGACATTGATCCTAGTACCCGGAACTTTGAACCTTAAACCTCGGAGGGTTCATCGATCAGGATCTCCAGCAATTGTATTGCGGCGTCACTGATCTTTGTTCCCGGGCCAAATACTGCTGCGGCACCGGCATCGAACAGGAACTGGTAATCCTGAGACGGAATTACTCCGCCCACGATGACCATAATGTCTTCGCGACCGTACTTTTTGAGCTCTTCGATCACTTGTGGCACCAGGGTTTTGTGTCCGGCGGCAAGTGAGGAAACGCCTAAAATATGTACATCATTTTCAA
>CAVRHW010000034.1:0-116808 GCA_963721085.1 uncultured Gammaproteobacteria bacterium | reverse complement strand
GTTCAGGTCGGTCGCCGCGCCGAACAGCGGCGTGTAGCCAGGCAGAGCCTTCGACAGTTCCGCCAATCCCTGGCTTTCTCCGCCGCTGCCCGCCAGGCCCGCAAAGTGGATCGCGACCTCCTGAATGCACAGCACGTCGAAGTCGCAGACCTGCAACGTCGCCGTCGGTGCGACTGCGCGCCGGGTCCACGTGTCCGTCGATACCGCGGCACCACTGGATGTTCCAGGTCAGCAGGTTCAGGGGCCCGAGAGACGTCCAGATCCTGGAAGATCCGAAGTCAGCGAGATGTCCATACATCACATGGCAGTCGCGACGCGACGTTCTCCTGGGCGCCGGCGAGGCCGATGCTCACCAAGCCGATCAGCATGATTGCCCATTGCGAAGGCTCTGCGTAGCCAACTTCCACGTTGTTGAGAAACACGGTGGAATCACCGTGAGTGAGGCCCTTGAAGAGCAGAGTGTTGTTTCCCGCGGCAGCCGTCCCAACACCGACTCGACTTCAAAGGGCTGAGCGCTTACAGTGGGAGAACTGACCGATGCTGACAAATTTGTTCAGCAACACCGAGAGGTTGCTCGCCGTTAAAGGAGCCGAAATCCGGCCGACTTCCCTCCAGCTGAGGAGATCCTCTGTACAAGGGCTCGCTGATCGTTTTCCGACCTATGTCGATGAATACGAAACCCTGCTCACCGATAATCGCATCTGGAAACAGCGCACGGTTGATATTGCTATTGTGACTGCAGAGCGCGCACTGCAACTGGGTTTTACCGGCCCGATGCTGCGCGGTTCCGGTGTGGAATGGGACTTGCGCAAGAAACAGCCGTACGAAGTGTATGATCGTATGGACTTTGATATTCCCGTGGGCACCAACGGCGATTGCTATGATCGTTATCTGTGTCGCATGGAAGAAATGCGCCAGTCGAATCGTATTATCAAGCAGTGCATCGACTGGCTACGAGAAAATGAAGGCCCGGTGTGGCTGGAAGACCACAAGATCTCACCGCCCGATCGTGAAACCATGAAAGCGGATATGGAATCGCTGATCCATCATTTCAAATTATTTACTGAAGGTTATTGCCTGCCCGCGGGAGAAGCCTATGCAGCGATTGAGCATCCCAAAGGCGAATTCGGCGCTTACATTATTTCCGATGGCGCCAATAAACCTTATCGACTGAAGATTCGTGCCCCCGGTTTTGCGCATCTGGCAGCGATGGATGAAATGGCGAGAGGCCACATGCTGGCTGATGTGGTGGCAATCATGGGTACATCCGACATTGTTTTTGGTGAGATAGACAGATGAGGCAAGACTCAGTAACACTGTTGAGCGCACACGCCCGCAAGGAAATCGATGCTTTGATTTCACGTTATCCCGCGGATAGAAAAAAATCCGCCTTACTCGGCGCACTCAATGTTGTGCAGCACGATAACCAGGGTTATCTCACCAACGAGTTAATGGACGCAGTGGCTGATTATCTTGAGCTGGCCAAAATTGAAGTCTACGAAGTCGCCAGTTTTTATTCGATGTATGAATTAAAGCCGGTGGCACGCAACAATGTTGCGATCTGCACCAATATCTCCTGCATGCTGATGGGGGCTGAGAGTATTGTCGAGCATGTCGAGAACAAGCTGGGCATCAAGCTGGGCGAGAGTACAGCCGATGGACGGATTTATCTCAAGGTCGAAGAAGAATGCCTGGCGGCCTGCGCCGGTGGCCCGATGATGCAGGTCAATCATAAATACTACGAGAATCTCACCCCTGAAAAGGTCGATGAGATTCTTGATGCGCTGAATAAGCTGGAATAATAATGATGAGTCCGCAAATGAACGCAAATAAACGCGAGATTTAATTTGCATATGCCTGTCAGTTGTGATTGCGTGTTTGAATTTCAGGGAGCGGTCATGCGCTCATCCGATGACAAAAATAAATTGCATCTGCGTTCATTTGCGTTTATTTGCGGATGATTTTTTGGTCGCTAGACTGCAAGTTCAATGCATGGAGGTTAAAGACTGATGGCTAACGAAGTTTGTTTCGCCACACTGCAGTTTGATGACAGTCCATGGTCGTACGAGAACTATCTCAAGATCGGTGGTTATCAGGCGTGGCGCAAAATCATCGAAGAAAAAACTCCGCCTGAAACCGTGATCGAAGAGATCAAGGCGTCGGGCCTGCGCGGTCGTGGTGGTGCGGGTTTTCCCACCGGCCTGAAATGGAGTTTTATGCCGCGCAATGCGCCGGTACAAAAATATCTGGTGTGTAATTCTGACGAGTCTGAGCCCGGCACCTGCAAAGACCGTGATATTTTGCGATTCAATCCGCACGCACTGGTCGAAGGCATGGCAATCGGCTGTTATGCCATGGGCGCAACAGTCGGTTACAACTATATGCGCGGTGAGTTTATGGATGAGCCTGCGCAACGTTTTGAACAGGCATTAAAAGAAGCCTATGCGCAGGGCTATCTGGGAAAAAATATTCTTGGTAGCGATGTGACGATCGATGTGTATCCTTCGCTGGGTGCGGGCGCCTATATCTGCGGTGAAGAAACCGCGCTGCTGAATTCGCTTGAAGGTGAGCGCGGCCTGCCGCGTTTCAAACCGCCGTTCCCGGCCAATTTCGGTCTCTATGGCAAGCCGACCACGATTAATAATACTGAAACCCTGGCATCGGTGCCGGCGATCATGCGCGAAGGCGCGAAATGGTTTAATGATATGGGCGTGCCCAACAGCGGTGGGGTAAAACTGTTTTCGGTTTCTGGACATGTCAGCAAGCCGGGCAATTTCGAGATTCCGATGGGTACTTCGTTTGCAGACCTGCTCGAGATGGCGGGTGGTATGCGCGGTGGTAAAAAACTCAAAGCGGTGATTCCCGGCGGTTCCTCGGTGCCGGTGGTGCCCGGTGAAATCATGCTGCAGACCAATATGGATTATGACTCGGTGGTCGCAGCAGGTTCGATGCTGGGTTCGGGTGCGGTCATAGTCATGGATGAAACCACTGACATGGTCAAGGCGCTGCGTCGTATCTCACGGTTTTATTTTTCTGAATCCTGTGGTCAGTGCACACCCTGTCGTGAAGGTACGGGCTGGTTGTATCGTATGCTGACTCGCATTATCGAAGGTAAGGGCACCTATGCTGATCTCGACAAGCTGGATGATGTTGCCAGCAAGATCGAAGGCCGCACCATTTGTGCACTGGGCGATGCCGCAGCGATGCCGGTGCGCAGTTTCCTGAAACACTTCAGGCCAGAATTTGAATATTATGTTGAAAAAAAACGCAGCATGGTTAGGGCTGCGTAAAAGCATGAGTCCGCAAATGAACGCAAATGAACGCAAATATGATTTGATCAGGAATTATGCATAATCGAGCGATGCGAAATGTTTTGCACGTTAAGCTTAGCGATAATGTGAAAGCCAGTGCCCAGAAACATTCGCGTTTATTCGCGTTCATTTGCGGATAATTAATAATAATGTCAGAAGAATTCGTCACGATTACGGTTGATGGCCAGCAGATGCAGGCGCGCAAGGGCGCGATGCTGATCGAAGTTACCGATCAGGCGAACATTCACGTGCCGCGTTTTTGTTATCACGAAAAACTTTCGGTGGCGGCCAATTGCCGCATGTGTCTGGTCGAAGTCGAAAAAGCACCGAAACCATTGCCAGCCTGCGCAACGCCGGTATCGGATGGCATGGTCGTGCACACGCAATCGGAGTATGCGCGCAAGGCCCAGCAATCGGTGATGGAATTTCTGTTGATCAATCATCCGCTGGACTGCCCGATCTGTGATCAGGGTGGTGAGTGTGAATTACAGGATGTTTCTATGGGCTATGGCATGGATGTGTCACAGTATGTTGAAGGCAAACGCGTGGTGCTGGACCGTAGCATTGGGCCGCTGATTTCAACCGAGCTGACTCGCTGTATTCATTGCACGCGCTGCGTACGTTTTGGTGAAGAGATTGCCGGTATTCGTGAACTCGGCATGACCAGTCGTGGTGAGCACGCGCGCATCGCGACCTATATGCAGCAAGCGGTCACTTCGGAAATGTCGGGTAATGTTATCGATATCTGTCCAGTCGGTGCGTTGGTCGCGAAGCCTTCACGCTTTGCTGCCCGCGCCTGGGAAATGGTGCAGCATCCTGTCGTTGCAGCACACGATTGTGTGGGTTCCAATATTTTTGTGCACACCTTGCGCAACGAAGTTATTCGCGTGGTGCCACGTGATAACGAAGCCATTAACGAAGCCTGGATTTCTGATCGTGATCGATTCAGTTATGAAGGCATTCATAGCGAAGCAGCGCCTGTTATCACCAATGCTAAAACGCGACGGTGCCTGGCAGGAAGTCGACTGGGACACTGCTCTGACCTTTTCTGCAGAAGCGCTCAAAGCTGTCATCAAAGATCACGGCGCTGAAAAAGTGCTGGCACTGTTGTCAGCCAGTTCGACCACCGAAGAGCTTTATCTTGCACAGAAGCTTTTGCGTGCTCTGGGCTGCGGCAACATCGATCATCGCCTGCGTCAGTCAGATTTCAGCGACCAGGACAGCGCGCCGGTGATGCCCTGGCTGGGGCAGAACATCGAAGACCTGTCCGGGCTTGATGCCGCATTGCTGATCGCTTCCAATGTGCGCAAGGAACAACCGATCATTGCGCATCGTTTGCGGCAGGCAGCGATAAAGAATGGCGCCAAAATTCATTTGCTCAATACCCGCGAATATCCGCACCATTTTCCGCTGGAAAGCAATACTGCGGTCGCGCAGCAACAGCTGGTTGCGCATCTGGCGGCGATCGCCAAAGCCGCGTTCGCTGCAAGCAAACAAACAGTACCGGCACATTTGTCGAAAATCATTGCTACCGCGGTAAGCGAAAAATATTACAAAGAAATCGCGAAGCAATTATCAAAAGCTGACAACAGCAGCATTTTGCTGGGCGAGCAGGCAAGCATGCATCCTGATTTCTCGGTATTGCGCGCGCTGGCTTCCGCGATTGCCGAGCAGACCGGTAGCACGTTTGGTTATCTCAGCGCGGGTGCCAACACCGCCGGGTGCATGGCTGGCGGGTGCGGTTCCACATCGTGGCCCGGCGGCCAGCGCAAGCACTGTTCCGGGTGAGCATGCAGGACGAGTCAGCACAATTGCACCTGCGGCAACGGTATTACTCAATATCGAACCGGATCTGGATGTTTCCAGCAGTCATACATTATTAAGTACTTTGCAGGAATGTGAACTGGTGCTTGCGATCACCTCGTTTACGTCAGACGCATTGCTGGCGAATGCCGATGTTCTACTTCCGATGGCCAGTTTTGCTGAAACCTCGGGTACCTATGTGAATATCGAAGGTTTCTGGCAAAGTTTTGCCGGTTGTGTTTCACCTCAAGGTGAAGCGCGCCCGGCGTGGAAAATACTGCGTGTGCTGGGTAATTTGCTGGGTCTTGAAGGTTTTGATTATGTTTCTTCCGAACAGGTGCGCGATGAACTGCGTGCACTGTGCGCTGATATTGAACTGAACAATACGGTTCCGGATACGGTCGCACTGGAAATGACCAAAGCAGATGCCGAGCTGATGCGTGCCGGTGATGTGCCGATGTATGCGGCAGACCCGGTGCTAAGACGCGCTACATCATTACAGAAAACGGCTGATGCGCAAACGTTTTGCGCGCGCATCAATAGTCGTGAAGCAGGGCGCCTGGAACTGGTTGATGCAGAGACAGTGCAGGTAAAGCAGAACGAACTGAGTGCGCAGTGTCCGTTGATAATTGATGATTCAATCCCGGATGGCTGTTGCTGGATACCACTGGCGGTCAGCGGTAACGAAACACTGGGCGATCCATTTGGTGCTGTGAGCATAAGTCGGGTTTGATGCTGATGATTGAATATTTACCACATTGGTTGATCGCATTCTGGAACTGGTTTCCAGCCGATGCCCAGACCTTGCTGATTATTCTTGGCAAGATCATATTGATTCTGGTTCCGCTGATGCTATCGGTGGCCTACGTTACCTATGCCGAACGCAAGGTGATCGGTTATATGCAGGTGCGTATTGGTCCCAACCGGGTTGGCTTTTTTGGTTTCAGTCTCTGGGGCCTGGGCCAGCCGATCGCCGATGCGGTCAAGCTGCTGTTCAAAGAAATTATTATTCCCACCCAGGCGAACAAATATCTGTTTTTGATCGCGCCGGTGTTGTCGATCGGCCCGGCGCTCGCGGCCTGGGCGGTGATTCCGTTCGATCGTGGTATGGCGCTGTCCAATGTGGATGCCGGTCTGTTATATGTACTGGCACTGACCTCGATCGGTGTTTACGGCGTGATTATCGCGGGCTGGGCATCGAATTCGAAATACGCCATCATGAGTTCGCTGCGCGCAGGTGCCCAGATGGTGGCGTATGAAATCGCCATGGGTTTTGCTCTGGTAGGCGTATTGATGGGCAGTGGTAGTCTGAATCTGGGTGATATCGTTGAAGCCCAGGCGGGTGGTTTTTCACACTGGTTTATCATCTGGATGTTGCCATTGTTCCTGGTGTACTTTATCTCGGGCGTGGCGGAAACCAATCGTGCCCCATTCGACGTCGCTGAAGGCGAATCCGAAATCGTTGCCGGTTTTCATGTCGAATATTCGGGCATGGCGTTCGCGGTGTTCTTCCTGGCGGAATACGCCAATATTATTCTGATCTCGGCACTGACCTCACTACTGTTCCTTGGCGGCTGGCTGTCGCCGTTTGAAAGCTGGTCGTTTCTTGGAGGGACATCACTGAGTTTCCTGACTGGCACCAGCATCGTGTGGTTTCTTGCCAAGACGACATTCTTTATTTTCTGTTTTCTCTGGTTCCGCGCAACCTTCCCGCGCTATCGCTATGACCAGATCATGCGCCTGGGCTGGAAAGTGTTTATTCCAGTGACCATCGTCTGGTTATTTGTCGAGGGCATTATGGTTGTGCTCAAAGTTGGACCGTGGGCAGGATGAGGCGATCGTTATGAAATCATTGAGTCATTTCATCAAGAGCTTTACTCTGTGGGAACTGTTCAAGGGCCTGAGCGTGACCGGACGTTATTTCTTCTCACGTAAAGTGACTGTGCAGTACCCGGAAGAAAAAACACCACAGTCGCCGCGTTTTCGTGGTCTGCACGCGTTGCGTCGCTACGCTAATGGAGAAGAGCGCTGTATTGCCTGCAAACTCTGCGAAGCAGTGTGTCCTGCGCTGGCGATCACGATTGATTCAGAGGAGCGTGCTGACGGTACGCGCCGCACCACGCGTTATGACATTGATTTATTCAAGTGTATTTATTGTGGGTTTTGCGAAGAAGCCTGTCCGGTCGATTCGATTGTCGAAACCCATATTTTTGAATTTCACTTTGAAGAGCGCGGTACGCAGATCATGACCAAGGACATGCTACTGGCGATTGGTGATAAATACGAAGCCGAAATTGCGGCTAATCGACAGACCGATGCTCGCTACCGTTAATGATATGAGACTCGTATGAGCTTTACAGACATTATATTTTATGTGTTCTCTGCACTGCTGATTGCTTCAGCACTGGCGGTGATCACTGCGCGCAACCCGGTGCATTCAGCGCTGTTTCTGGTGCTGAGCTTTTTCTGTTGCTCTGCGCTGTGGTTGCTGCTGGAAGCAGAATTTCTCGCGATAGTGCTGGTGCTGGTATATGTCGGCGCTGTCATGGTGCTGTTCCTGTTCATTGTGATGATGCTCGATATCAACCTGGTGCAGATACGAGAAGGGTTTGTGCGTTATTTGCCGATTGGTGCTTTTTTTGCGCTCTGCCTGGCAGGCATCATGGTCTGGGTGGTCGGGGATTTCAGCGCCAAAATATTTGATACCACTGCTTTGCAGCAGGCGGTGCATCACGCCGCAAATTACAGCAATACCAAAGCGCTTGGGCGTGCTCTCTACACCGATTATGTTTTGCCGTTCGAAGTTGCTGCGATTATTCTGCTGGTGGCGATTATCGCCGCGATCACGTTGACCTTGCGCCGTCGTCCGCAAACCAAATACCAGACGCCTGGCAATCAGGTTAAGGTGAAACGTGAAGATCGTTTGCGTGTGGTGAAAGGTATGGACGCCACCTCAAAGGAGTCAGAATGATGGTCGATCTGAGTAGTTATTTGATCCTGAGTGCGATTTTATTTGCGATTGGTATCGCGGGTATATTTCTCAATCGCAAAAACGTGGTGGTGCTGCTGATGTGCATCGAGCTGATGCTGCTCGCAGCGAACATCAATTTTGTCGCATTTTCGCATTATCTGAACGATCTTTCCGGCCAGGTGTTCGTGTTCTTTATTCTGACCGTAGCCGCATCAGAAGCTGCGATCGGCCTGGCGATTCTGGTGGTGCTGTTCCGCAATCGTCGTAGTATTGATGTCGAGCAACTCAGCGAGATGAAAGGCTAGATATGGAAACACTCTACCTCGCTATCCCCCTGTCGGCACTGCTGGGCTCGATCATCGCCGGGCTGTTTTCTGCGCAAATCGGCCGTATCGGGGCGCACACTGTCACCATCGTTGGTGTTGGTCTTTCGTTCCTGCTGTCTCTGGTCGCGCTTTATCATCTTGTTTTCGCCGGTGGTGAAACTTACAACGCGACCGTGTACACCTGGATGGTCGCTGACGGCATTCATTTTGAAATCGGTTTTCTGATCGATCGCCTGACCGTGATGATGATGTCGGTGGTCACCGGGGTCTCGCTTGCGGTGCACGTGTACACCATCGGTTACATGGCCGATGATGAGCACAACTGGCCGAAAGCGTCACTCGCTGGCAAAAATTCGTATCAGCGTTTCTTCAGTTATATTTCGCTGTTCACGTTCTCCATGCTGATGCTGGTGATGTCGAACAACTTCCTGCAGCTGTTCTTTGGCTGGGAAGCGGTAGGTCTGGTTTCGTATTTGCTGATCGGTTTCTGGTCGGTGCGCCCGACCGCAGTCTACGCCAACCTGAAAGCCTTTCTGGTCAACCGCGTCGGTGACTTTGGTTTCATCCTCGGTATCGCAGCGGTGGTGATGTACAGCGGCAGCCTGGATTATTACCAGGTGTTTGCCGGTGCCGATAAACTGGCCGCCACCACGGTGAGTATTTTTCCCGGCACCGAATGGAGCCTGGTAACAGTGATCTGTATTTTGCTGTTTGTCGGCGCGATGGGTAAATCGGCGCAGGTGCCATTGCACGTCTGGCTGCCGGATTCGATGGAAGGTCCGACGCCTATTTCTGCACTGATTCATGCTGCAACCATGGTGACCGCGGGTATCTTTATGGTGTCGAGAATGTCGCCGCTGTTTGAACTGTCCGATGCGGCGCTGAGCTTTGTCATGATCATCGGTGCGATCACCGCGCTGTTCATGGGCCTGGTCGGGATCGTGCAAAACGACATCAAACGCGTGATCGCGTATTCAACGCTGTCGCAGCTGGGTTATATGACTGTGGCGCTGGGCGCGTCTGCCTACTCGGCAGCTGTATTCCATCTGATGACGCACGCATTTTTCAAAGCACTGCTGTTCCTCGCTGCGGGCTCGGTGATTATCGCCATGCATCACGAACAGGACATGCGCAAGATGGGTGGATTAAAAAAATATCTGCCGATCACCTACTGGACTTCGTTGATCGGTTCCCTGTCGCTGATCGGTTTCCCCGGCTTTTCCGGATTTTTCTCCAAAGATACCATTATCGAAGCAGTGCATCATTCGAGTACACCGGGCCATGAGCTTGCTTATATGGCAGTGCTGATGGGTGTGTTTATCACCGCACTCTATACGTTCCGCCTGTTCTTCATGGTGTTTCACGGTGAAGAGCGCATGGATCAGCACACCAGGGATCACCTGCACGAGCCTCCCTGGGTAGTGACCGGGCCACTGATCGCACTGGCGATACCTTCTTTCTTTATCGGCGGTCTCACCATCAGCCATATGGTATTCGGCCATTATTTTGGTAACGCGATTTATATCGCCGATCAGCATCGTGGCCTGGAGCTGGTTGGCCAGGAGTTTCATAGCGCTATTAGCTTTATGCAGGAAGGATTTGGCAGCGAGGCCTTTTTTATCTCCATGGCCGGCGTGTTCGTGGCCTGGTACATGTACATCAGCAATACAGCGAGTGCGGATTATTTCAGGAAGGTATTTGCGTGGCCGTATAAGCTGCTGGAAGAAAAATATTTTGCTGATAAAGCAAACGAGATTGTTTTTGGTGCAGGTAGTCGATTGCTGGGCAACGGCCTGTGGAAAATGGGTGACGTTGCTTTCATCGACGGCTTGCTGGTGAACGGCTCGGCAAAGATGGTGGCGTGGTTTTCATCAAAAGCGCGGCTCCTGCAAACCGGTTTGTTGTACCACTATGCGTTTGCAATGATTATCGGCGTGCTGGCTTTGCTCACCGCCTTTGTGATTATGTAGGATAAATGATGTTAAGCGACTGGCCAATTTTGAGTTTGACCATCTGGCTGCCCATCCTGGGTGGGGTTGCGGTGTTGCTGACATGCGACAAGACAGACAGCAGTGGTGCACGCCGGGTTGCGCTGCTGATTTCGGTCGTTACCTTTTTGTTGAGTCTGGCGCTGTACACTGGCTTTGATAGCACCACTGCTGATATGCAGTTCGTCGAGCGCAGTGCCTGGATTCCTGCATTTAATGTGTATTACTATCTTGGTGTTGATGGTATTTCGATGCCGTTGATTATTCTCACCACCTTTACCACCATCCTGGTGATCATTGCTGGCTGGGAAGTGATTAAAAAGAAACCCGCGCAATACATGGCGTCATTTTTGTTCATGGAAGGTTTGATGGTCGGCGTGTTCGCCGCGCTCGATTCCATGCTGTTCTATGTGTTCTGGGAAGGCATGCTGGTGCCGATGTTTATTATTATCGGTGTCTGGGGTGGGGAACGGCGCGTGTACGCAACCATCAAGTTTTTCATTTATACCTTCATTGGTTCGGTATTCATGCTGGTCGCGCTGATCTACATGTATTACAAGGGCGGCAGCTTTTCCATTCTCGATATGCAGCAATTAAAGCTGACCATGAACGAGCAGCTGTGGATATTCATGGCGTTCCTGATGGCGTTCGCGGTCAAGGTGCCGATGTGGCCGGTGCATACCTGGTTACCGGATGCGCACGTTGAAGCGCCGACCGGCGGTTCGGTGATTCTGGCGGCGATCATGCTGAAAATCGGTGGCTATGGTTTTCTGAGATTTAGTTTACCGATCACGCCCGACGCCAGTCACGCGCTGGACTGGTTGCTGATCGCGATGTCGCTGATCGCGGTGGTGTATATCGGTTTTGTCGCACTGGTGCAGAAGGACATGAAAAAACTGGTGGCGTATTCATCGATTGCGCACATGGGTTTTGTCACACTGGGCATATTCGTGATATTCCAGATCATGGCTAATCCAGGTAATCCAGCGGGTGGTGCAGTGCTCGCGCTCGAAGGGGCCATGGTGCAGATGGTGTCTCACGGGTTTATCTCGGGCGCGCTGTTCTTGATGATCGGCGTGCTTTATGATCGCATGCACACGCGCGACATCAGCGCTTATGGTGGTGTGGTCAATGTCATGCCGGTGTTCACAGGCTTTGCGGTATTTTTTGCCATGTCCAATGCAGGCTTGCCGGGCACCTCGGGTTTTGTCGGTGAGTTCATGGTAATCCTTGCCAGCTTCCATGCGAATTTCTGGTACGCATTCCTGGCGGCGATGACTCTGATCCTTGGTGCAGCCTATACCTTATGGATGGTGAAACGCGTGTTCTATGGTGAGGTCGCCAACGATAATGTTCGTGTGCTCAAGGATATCAGTTCGCGCGAATTTGTCATCATGGCTACACTTGCGGTGGCTGTACTGGCGCTGGGTCTGTGGCCGGCGCCACTGATCAACGTGATGCATGTATCTGTTGAAAATCTGTTGCAGCACGCTTCAATGACCAAGTTAACCAGCCTGGTGGTAACGCAGTAATGACACTCGACGCACTCAAATATACAGCCGCGCTGCCGGAAATATTCCTGCTGGGTATGACCTGCCTGGTCTTGCTGGTGGACGTGTTTTTGCGCGATGCACAGCGCAATGTCAGTTATGTGCTGGCGCAGCTGGGATTGCTGGGCACATTCGCATTGTTAATGTCTGGCAGAACCGACACGCCGGTGTATGCATTCAACAATATGTTTATCCAGGATGGCATGGCCGATTTTCTGAAACTGTTTGTGATTGCTATCGTGGCGGTGGTGTTTGTTTATTCGCGCGATTATCTTAAAGATCGTGATCTGTTCAAGGGTGAATTTTATTTGCTCGGCATGTTCGCCACGCTGGGCATGATGCTGATGATTTCAGCCGCCAGCCTGTTGATGCTGTATCTGGGCCTGGAGCTGCTGTCGCTGTGTCTGTATGCCATGGTCGCTTTGCACCGTGATAATGGCAATGCGTCTGAAGCCGCGATGAAATATTTTGTGCTCGGTGCCATCGCTTCAGGCATGTTGCTCTACGGTATGTCGATACTGTACGGATTGTCGGGCGGTCTGCTGATCAGCGATGTCGCTAATGCGGTCACGCATGCAGGCAAGATTAATGTAGGTGTGGTCTTTGCCCTGGTCTTTGTTCTGGTGGCACTGATGTTCAAACTGGGTGCCGTGCCATTTCATATGTGGGTGCCCGATGTTTATGAAGGTTCACCTACCGCAGTCACCGTGTTCCTGGGGACTGCACCCAAACTGGCGGCCTTTGCCATCATCATGCGTCTGCTGGTCGAAGGGCTGGGTGGTTTGCACGCCGACTGGCAACAGATGCTGATTATTATCGCGGTGCTATCGATGGCGATTGGTAATATTGTTGCTATCGCGCAGGGCAATATCAAACGCATGCTGGCATATTCCACGATTTCACACGTGGGTTTTATTCTGCTCGGCATTATTGCTGGTAACGCTACCGGCTATTCGTCTGCCATGTTCTATACCGTTTCCTATGCCATGATGTCACTGGGCGGTTTCGGTATTATCATGCTGCTCGCGCGCGCAGGCTTTGAGGCCGACCAGTTAAGCGATTTCAAAGGCCTCAATCAACGCAGCCCGTGGTTCGCGTTTATGATGCTGATTCTGATGCTGTCCATGGCGGGCGTACCACCGACGCTGGGTTTCTGGGCCAAGCTGGCTGTGCTCAAGGCTGTGGTGCATGTCGATCTAACCTGGCTGGCGGCAGTGGCCGTGTTCTTCTCGATTATTGGCCTGTTCTATTATCTGCGTATTATTAAATTGATGTATTTCGATGAGCCAGAAGATGAAAGCGTTTTACAATGCAGCACCGATATGCGCTACGTGCTCAGTGGTAACGGTTTGATGATACTCGCGCTGGGTTTGTATCCCGCCGGTCTGATGGCTTTGTGTGTTGCGGTGTTTGCCTGATTCACTGGCGCGATTTATGATACGCGACTGATACAGGTAAAAATCAACAGTAAGTGCGTTGAACGCAAGCGACAGCCGGTTATTGTAGTAATGAAAAATTTGACAGACAAACGGCACAGGCCAAAAGCCTGTGCCGTTTTTGCTTTTATTGCTGATTGAGTCCGTAGCAAATTGCATTGGCTAATAATGGATAACCCTTTTCTTCGGCGCTGTCGGCGAGCTGATAATATTGCCACAATGGGCCGCTGCCGAAAATTCCGAAGTCAATAGTGCTGTACCAGCCCATTCTTGCGTTGCGGATATTGAGCCGGGTTGCCAGGCACTGGCTTTGCGCTGCCTTTTCGATTTTGCTGTCGTTACCTGTTTTGCTGAGTCCGCCGTCGAGTGCATCCAGGTCTGAATAATAATGATCAAACACCGGGACGGGTACATAGCTTTCGAACTCTGCCAGAGAGACGTCACCGGTATCTGTGCTACGTGCAATGTCCAGTTGTTTGTCCCAGTATTTCGGGTGCTCCGGATGGGTGACTGGCGCAGCATAGAGCGCATACGGAAAACTGGTGGGTGTGATGTATACCTGGGTGCTGAAGCTCATGGGTAGGCCTGACGGGCCCTGATACACGAACTCGATATAGGTGGCTGCGTAACCGCTGTCGGGTTGTGGCAGGGGTGTGTGGTAGTCACCGTTGGCGTCAGGTGAAATGGTTTCATCTGTCCAGGATTCACCAATGCTGGATTTTCTGAAATCACGCGCCAGTGGATTGCTTGCGTGCCATACGCGCACCGTCTGTGCCGGCAGGCTGGTGCTGGCGATCAGTTCATTGCCCTGCAGTGACCAGTGTATCTCGGGACGTGGTAGATCGAGCAGTAATGTCTGATACCAGCCCAGCAGGGTATAAAGCGTATCGTAGACACTGGTCACCGAGTTTTGCAGCGAGTGATCGGTGTTCGGCGCGTAGCGAATCAGTTTTTCACCCGGTAAATCATCATAGTAAAACTGTGACGAGTCGGGCAGAAAGTAATCATCGCCGGAAGAATTGAGAATCAGCTTTGGCATGGTCAGACGATCGCGATATTCATAAGGATCGACAATGCTCGCCAGATCTTTAAACTCGGGCGTGCGTAATCTGGCTAAAACATTGCGATCGACCAGGCTGCTCAGTACATCGACATAGGCGCCGTAACTTTTAAACTGGTTTTCCATGCTGGGCACCACGTTCAGAAAATCGATCACGCCCGGTGCGATCGCTTTCACTCGTGGATCAATCGCACCCGCCAGCCAGGTAACCAGACCGCGTTTGGAATAACCGGTGAGGACAAAGTCATTGATCTGGTAGGTACCGAGTGTGGGCGCGATTTGCTGTATCGCGTCCATCGCCTTGATCACGCTTTTGGTCATCGGCACGTGTATCGGCCAGGTGGTATCTCCGGTATCGAGATATTTGGCCCAGGTGTAGCCTGTCAGCTGATCTTCCTTGTGGCTGAAGGGTTCATCGGCGAAGGTAAAGGGCTGATTGGGGATCTGGTACACCGCACTGACGATGGTGTGTGAACCCATGGCAAGTTGCGAAATGATCTGAATAATAGTGTCATTTGCATCAGGTGGTGGCGCGCCATTATCGTTGTCACCGACGAACAGCATAGATGTTGTACTGATGACTGTGTCGGGCACCGCGATCACCAGCTGGTGTTGCCAGAGCGTACGGTTGATCTCATCACTGCTACGCCATTCCTGCGAGACCATGTTGTATAGATAGAGGGTCAGTCCATTGGCGGGCACGCTGGTTATATACTGGTAGCTGAATTGTCCGTCATCCTGTTTGACGTAGGCTTCAAGCGCTTCTTTGGGATTGTGGATGTCCAGCGCCAGCAGTGCCGGGCTGAAAATTAAAATGAAAATGCAGAGAAATGTTTTTTGCAGAGTTTTGAAGTTCATGAGCAGATCCCTTGTTCTGTGTGGTAGTCGTATGCGTTAAAGCTGGCTATGCACAGTGGCATCCCAGCCAGTGACATTGTTATATCATAAGATAATATTAAAAAATCAGAGGATCAGACGAATGGTTGCTGCCGACGCAGGATTCCGACGATCAGCATGGGAGGTAATCAGCACTGCTGATATATATTTTACCCTGCTCGGTGAGACAAACCCTGATCATGGTATCTAGCGTTGCCTGTGTTCATAACGGGTCTCTTCTTCATTGAAGTTGAATACCACGAGCTTGTCTCGCGATTCTTCCAGTACCAGCTCGCAGTTTTGTTCGTGTGAGGTGTAGCTTACTATCGGACCACTAAGGTGTACCCGCTTCATCAGTTTTTCTATGGCTTCACGGGCAGGGCAATCCCCCTTGCCATTCATCATATAATGGCGTGCCTGTTCGTTACGCAAAGCCATTTTCATGCTTTCCAGTGCGCCTCTGTGTATTGCCATGCTTGCTGTGTCCATGCTATCGCCAGTGAGGTTGAGCTGGTCTTTCTTCTGATTGACCGCCACGCGAGTTTTTAATGCAAGATCATTTTGTGCGAGCACACTGTCATAAAGGCTGTTCACATACGCAAGTTTTTTCTTGTACTCATCATTTTTAAGATAACTCATGAATGAGCCTGATACACTGTTTTTGACAATTTCGGCTTCATACAATGGGAGATTGATATTGAGTTCTTCGACAATGGCTGCGCGGAACCCTGACGATAGCTGATCATCGGTTGTCATTTTAGTGAGAATGATTCTGGCAGCGTCAAATTTTTTGTCAAACTTGAGTTCGCGTGCTTTTTTTAGCTGTGGCAGCTGGGCAATATCATAATCAGTAAGTTCATCGCTGCTCGGTGGTTTATTGTCAGTATTGCTGCCGATATTGAGTTTTTTGATTTCTGTATAAATCGCATCGAGTTTACGGTTCTTAACCGCATCCGATTTTTTTGCGTAGTCGCTCTGGGCATCCAGTTTGTTTATGATGATGTCCAGTTTGCTTAACTGCTCCGCCACTTCTTTATCGTGCCCCGTTTGCTGGTATTTACTGATATCACTGCCCAGCTTGATCACGTGCAGGTTGAGATCGATGATTTGCTTGCGTATATCAATGTCAGTCGTATTGCTCGATTTCGTTTCGATATTTTTCAGAGAGGCTGTAATCTGTTCTGCGCCGGCGGTTCCCAGTTGTTGCAGGGCGTCGAAAATGCCTTTGTAATCTTTGTTGTGCAGCGACACCGAGGATGTCGAGACATAGGTGCCCTGGTTGTCTGGCAGGCTGAGGCGTATAGCAATTTTGGCTGATTCGGCGGGTTCGACCAGGCTGACCTCAAGATCGCAGCGAACCGGCCTTGCCGGCGAGCGGTCCCTTGGCAGCATAGAGAAAAGCAAACTGACCGGTTTCGGAAAGCCGCATCAGAGCGGTATCGACCGCCGCGCTTTTCATCTGCTCTGCTGGCAGCGGAAACCAGTTTTCGTTGTGAAACTGGGTGCTGACCACCAGCGGGCTGATACTGGCGCTGGCGGCACTACAAAATCCGAGCAGGCCCAGATATATACACTGAATAATGGTTTTCACGTAAAGATCCTTCGTTTAATTTTACCGGCCGTAGACGGCAGATGACAGAAGTGTAGACTATCGGGCTTCAAAACCCCTGGCGGGCGCCATGGTTCAGCCTGTCGGGCTGTTGCCGAGGCGATGTTTTAGCCATCAATCAGCGCCCGGTGTCGGGATACCTTGCAATTGGCGGACTAAGTCAGTATCATCTCCGCCGTTGTTGCGGGGTGGAGCAGTCTGGCAGCTCGTCGGGCTCATAACCCGAAGGTCGTAGGTTCAAATCCTGCCCCCGCTACCAGTTTTTCTCGTAGAAAGCTGTTGTGAAGCGAGAATCCAGGTCAGTTTTCTGACTGGTCTGTAAAGAGTGACTCTGGTACGCGGATCCGGGTGTAAGCCTGGCTGTGAGTATCGAAGTCCAATGATTTTTTTAGAGGCTCCGTTTACGGGGCCTTTTTGTTAGTGAAAGAAAAGTGAGCAATGAGTCGTAGCCAGAGCCAGTTGTGGGAGTTATTTGAACCTGTGGTACAGGGGCTGGGCTATGCGCTGGTGGAAATCGAATACCAGCCGAATCCGAAACACGGAGTTTTGCGTTTATATATCGACCGTGAGGACGGTGATATCCAGCTCGAAGACTGCAGCGCGGTGAGCCACCAGATCAGCGCGGTGCTGGATGTTGAAGACCCCTTGCCGGGGCGCTTCAATCTTGAGGTGTCGTCTCCGGGGATGGATCGACCTCTGCGGAAAATTGAGGATTTTCAAAGATTTATCGGTGAAGTCGTGAAGTTGAAAACATCGATGGCGCTGGCCGGACAACGTAATTTTAAAGGCCAGTTATTAGCGGTTGAGAATGATGAACTCGTGCTCAACTGTGACAACAAACAGATACGCGTGCCGCATGCCGCGGTCGACAAAGCCAGGTTGGTGCCTAATTTTGACTAAAGAAACTACTGTAAAACCTAAAGCAAAAGCGAAATCCAGAGCCAAGGCGAAGGTAAAAGCGATTGAGGATAAGCCAATGAGCAGCGAAATTCTCTATGTTGTCGATGCCGTTTCCAACGAAAAAGGCGTCGAGAAAGAGATTATTTTTGAGGCGATTGAGGCGGCGCTGGCAACAGCGACGCGTAAAAAGCACGCCAAAGACATCGATGTGCGCGTCGATATCCACCGTGATACCGGCGAATACGATACCTATCGCCGCTGGCAGGTGATTGGACAGTGATGAGCCGATGGAAAATCCACTGGCGCAGATCACCCTGGATGCTGCTCAGATCGACGACCCCGATATCCAGCCCGGCGATTACATCGAAGAGCAGATCGAGTCGGTGGCTTTCGGCCGCATTGCTGCACAGACCGCGAAACAGGTGATTGTGCAGAAAGTGCGCGAAGCTGAGCGTGCGCACGTGGTCGAAGCCTTCAAGGATCGTGAAGGCACGCTGGTGATGGGCACGGTGAAACGTGTTGAACGCGGCAATGTCTATCTGGATCTGGGTGACAATGTGGAAGCCTTTATTCCACGCGAAGACATGATTCCGCGCGAGGCTGTGCGCCCCGGCGATCGTCTGCGTGGTTATCTGGCCGAAGTGCGCCCCGAAGTGCGCGGCCCTCAGTTATTCGTCAGCCGTACCGCGCCGGAATTTATTATCGAGTTATTTAAACTCGAAGTGCCCGAGGTGGACCAGAACCTGATCAAAATTCTCAGCGGCGCCCGAGACCCGGGTGCACGCGCCAAGATTGCTGTGCAGTCGCTCGATCCAAGGCTGGATCCGGTCGGTGCCTGCGTCGGGTATGCGCGGCTCGCGCGTACAGTCGGTATCGAATGAACTCGCTGGCGAACGCGTGGATATTATTCTCTGGGATGAAAATCCTGCGCAGTTTGTGATCAATGCGATGTCACCGGCTGAAGTCACATCGATCATGGTGGATGAAGAAAGCCACAGCATGAATATTGCGGTTGAAGAAGATAAACTGGCGATGGCGATCGGCCGTGGCGGCCAGAATATCCGTCTCGCATCAGAACTCACGGGCTGGGAACTGAACGTGATGACCGAGAAGGAAGCCGAAGAACGCAGCGAAGAAGAAAGCGTACAATACGTCAAAATATTTATGGACCATCTTGATGTCGATGAAGATCTCGCCGGCATCCTGGTCAATGAAGGCTTCACTTCCATCGAAGAAGTGGCCTATGTTCCCGAGGCCGAATTGCTCAGCATCGAAGAATTTGATGAGGATATCGTTGCCGAATTGCGCAGCCGCGCCAGCGATTATTTGCTGACCCAGGCGATCATGAAGGAAGAAGTGCTCGATGCACATCAGCCTGCAGAAGATTTGCTGACCATGGAAGGCATGGACCAGGAAACCGCAGAGCGCATGGCAGCCAAAGGTATTTGCAGTATGGAAGACCTGGCAGAGCAATCTGTTGATGAGCTCATGGAAATCGATGAGATGGATGAAGAGCGTGCGTCGGCACTTATTATGACTGCACGCGCACCCTGGTTTGCAGCCGAGGAACAATCATAAGCACACACATATCAAGTGTACTTATAAGATAGAGGTTAGATGCATGGCAGAAGTCACCGTAAAACAACTTGCTGAAGTCGTGGGTACGCCCATCGATCGCTTGCTTGAGCAAATCAAGGATGCAGGATTGACGGCGGATAACGAAGATGCGCTGATATCTGATAAAGATAAGATGCAGTTGTTGCAGCATTTGCGCAACCAGCATGGCAAACGCGCTGCTGCCGGTGTTGAGGGTGAAGCCAAGCCACGCAAGATTACACTGAAACGCAAAACGGTCAGTGAACTCAAGGTCGGCAGTAGCAGCCCGGGCCGTGCTAAAACCGTTGCGGTAGAAGTGCGCAGAAAACGCAATATCACCCGACCGGTTGAAACAGCTGCGACGGCAGATGAAGCACCAGCAAAACCAAAAGAGCTGGAAGAACTGGAACGTCTGCGCGCTGATCAGGCAAATCGAGAGCTGGAGCGTCAGCAGGAACTGGATAAAAAACGCGAACGCGCAGAAGCACGCGAACAGGAAGAGCGTGAGGCGCAGGCACGTCGTGAAGCAGTCACAAAACAGACAGAAGAAAAACAGGCGGCTGCAGAACCAAAAGTTTTAACCGTAGACGAACTGCAGGCGGCAGAAAACCGTCGCGAGAAATCAGGCGGTAAAAAGGGACGCCACGATGCAGGACGCAAACCGAAAGAAGAAACACTGTATGGCCGTGACGAACTCCACGTTAGTGGTGGTGGCCAGCGTAAAAAGAAAAAACATCATCGTTCTCAGACCAAAGGCGTCGTTGCTGAAACGCGTCATGGTTTTGAAAAACCTAATGCGCCGATCATCCATGATGTTGTTGTTCCAGAAACCATTACCGTAGATTCGCTTGCTAAACGCATGTCGATGAAAACTGCAGACCTGATCAAGGAATTGATGAAAATGGGTGTGATGGCCACGATCAACCAGGTCATTGATCAGGATACCGCTGTACTGGTGGTGGAAGAACTTGGTCACAATGTGAAACTGGTGAGCGAAGACGATGCAGAAAAAGCACTGCTGATACGTGATGATGCAGATAAGGAACTGGTGACCCGGCCTCCGGTGGTAACCATCATGGGCCATGTTGACCACGGCAAGACCTCTTTGCTGGATTATATTCGTACCTCCAAAATCGCTTCGGGCGAGGCGGGTGGTATCACCCAGCATATCGGTGCGTATCATGTAGAAACCGATAAAGGCGTGATCAGTTTTATCGATACGCCCGGCCATGCTGCGTTTACCAATATGCGTGCACGCGGTGCCAATATTACTGACATCGTGATTCTGGTAGTCGCGGCCGATGATGGCGTGATGCCGCAGACGATCGAAGCGATTCAGCACTCACAGGCGGCGGGCGTACCGATTATTATCGCGGTCAATAAAATTGACAAAGAAGACGCCAATCCGGAAAAAGTGAAGACCGAGCTTGGTGCTCACAACATCATCCCTGAAGAATGGGGTGGTGACAGCATTTTCGTTAATGTATCGGCGCACACCGGTGAAGGCATCGATAAACTGCTTGATGCCATCAATGTTCAGGCCGAAATCATGGAGCTGAAATCGCCGGTGAACTGCATGGCCAAAGGCGCGGTGCTGGAAGCCTCACTGGATAAGGGTCGCGGTGTTGTCACTACGGTGCTGGTGCGCGAAGGTACCCTGAAGAAAGGCGATATCATGCTCGCTGGCGAAGAGTTTGGTCGTGTGCGTGCGATGTTCGATGAACATGGTAACAATGTTGAACTGGCCACACCTTCGATTCCAGTAGCAGTGATTGGGCTGTCGAATCCGCCGAGCGCAGGTGATGAAATGCTGGTGGTTGCAGACGAGCGTACTGCGCGTGATGTGGCTGCCAGACGTAAACATAAAACCCGTGATCTGCGTCTTGCCAGTCAGCAGACGTCAAAACTCGATTCCCTGTTTGATCAGATCAAAGCAGGTGAAGTGAACAAACTGAATATACTGCTCAAGGCGGATGTTCAGGGTACGCTGGAAGCAATTCGCGATGCCCTGAATAAACTTGCGGCTGACAATGAAGAAGTCGCGGTAGCGATTGTAGGTTCTGGTGTCGGTGGTATCAATGAAACCGATATCGGTCTTGCAGCCGCAACCAATGCACTGGTGATAGGTTTCAATGTGCGCGCGGATGCAGCAGCCAGACGTGTGGCGGGTGAGCGTGGTGTTGAGATCAATTATTACAGCATCATTTATGAGCTGATTGATAATGTTAAACAGGCCCTGGTCGGGATGCTGGCACCTGAGTATCGCGAAGAAATCATTGGCATGGCCACGGTGCAGGAAGTATTCAATTCACCCAAGTTTGGTCAGGTGGCAGGTTCGCTGGTGACCGAAGGTGTGATTCGACGCAAACAACCGATTCGAGTATTGCGTGACAACGTGGTTATTTTTGAAGGCGAGCTGGAATCTTTACGCCGCTTCAAGGATAACGTCGAAGAAGTGAAGAGCGGTAGTGAATGTGGTATTGCAGTGAAAAATTACAATGACGTCAAAGTGGGCGATCAGATAGAGATATATGAACGCATCCAGGTACAGCGAACATTGTAATTGAGACGATCTCAGTGCCTGAGTTTGGTGCTGACCATCATCCGCCTGCGCTGTAAATATTGATGCAGACGGATGCCATAATGATCTATCCAGGTTTATACATACTGGAATACTTTAAAGTCTGAGCAATGCCAAGAGAATTTTCCAGAAGTCAGAGAATGGCTGAGCAGATTCGCCGCGACCTCGCCGAGATCGTGCGTGCGGAGCTGAAAGATCCACGCATAGGCCTGTGCTCGTTTACCGAAGTCAAACTGAGTCGTGACATCAGTCACGCGGTAGTCTATTGCTCGGTGCTGGATGAAAGTGCACAACAGGAAACGATTGAATTATTGAATCGCGCCAGCGGTTTTTTGCGCAGCAAGGTGGCGAGCCGATTACTGGCGCGCACTGTGCCAGCGCTGAAGTTCGTGCTCGATGACAGCGGCATACGTGGCGCTGCCATGGATGATTTGATCAACAAGGCGCTACGCAGTGATTCCGAACGCGAGCAACAGGCAGAACAGCAATCATCGACCGAACAGAAGGATGCAGGCGATGACGATGTTGCACCCGAATAAAATATTGAAGGTAATGTGTTTACATGGCTAAACGTAAATTTAAAGGACGTGATGTGAATGGCGTTCTGTTGTTAGACAAACCTGCGGGTGTGAGCTCGAACCATGCACTGCAGGATGTAAAGCGCTTGTTCGGTGCCTGCAAGGCCGGGCACACCGGCAGTCTCGATCCGCTCGCGACTGGCATGTTGCCGATCTGCTTCGGCGAGGCCACCAAGATTTCGGCTTTTTTGCTCGATTCTGACAAACGCTATCGCATGCTCTGCCAGCTGGGTAAAACCATGACCACGGGTGACGCCGATGGTGAAGTCCTGCTGGAGCGCGATTTCAGCACCGTCACGCAGGCGGATATAGAAGCGGTTCTGCCGCAGTTCAGCGGTGCGATCGAACAGATTCCACCGATGTATTCCGCGCTTAAACACAAGGGTGAGCGTTTGTACAAACTTGCCCGCGAAGGCATCGAAGTCGAGCGCAAACCGCGTGCCGTGACCATCTACGAGTGGGTTCTGCACGGCTATGATGTTGATACTGGCGTGATCGACCTCGAGGTCGCCTGTAGCAAGGGCACCTACGTGCGTACCCTGGCGGAAGACATCGGCAATGCGCTTGGTTGTGGCGGCCATGTTGCAGCGCTGCGCCGCCTCGCTGTCGGCCCGTACCGCGAGTCCATGGTCACCATGGCTGAGTTGCAGGCGCTGGCCGAGCAGGGCCAGGCTGAGCTGGATGCCAGTTTGCTGCCGATCGAGAGCGGCATCGCCGACTGGCCGGACGTGAACCTGGACAATGACTCGGCCTTTTATATGCGCCAGGGCCAGCCGATTCTGGTGCCGCACGCGCCCACCTGTGGCTATGTCCGTATCTACCATCACCATGAATTCATGGGTGTGGGCGAGATCCAGGATGATGGCCGGGTTGCGCCCAGGCGCATGATACAGGGCCTTTCATGAGGCTATTAATTAATAATTCTCAGGCAGATGTTGTTAGAACAATGCTTTTGCCTGCCCGGAATAAGTGATAAAATCCCCCACCTTTTTACTGACCGCAAGTAATTGTTTTTGGAGTATCCATGGCTTTAAGTACTGTTGAAAAATCCGATGTCGTTGAAAAATATCAACGCGCTCAAGGAGATACCGGCTCACCTGAAGTTCAGGTTGCGCTTTTAAGCACCCGCATCAGCCAGCTGACCGGCCATTTCCAGACCCACAAAGGCGACCATCATTCGCGTCGTGGTCTGCTGCGTATGGTCAACCAGCGTCGAAAACTGCTCGATTACCTGAAGAGCAAAGATGCTGAACGTTATAAAAATCTGATTTCAAGCCTCGGTCTGCGTAGATAAACATCGCGGTAGCGTCAACGATAACATCGGGAAAACACTAGTGAAACCTACAGCAATCAAGAAAACATTCCAGTACGGCGAACACACTGTCACCCTGGAATGCGGTGAAATAGCACGTCAGGCCTCCGGCGCCGTGATGGTCAGCATGGGCGATACCGTGGTCTTTGTCACCGCAGTCGCAATGAAAGACGCCGATCCGGGCAAAGACTTTTTCCCGATGACCGTGAACTACCAGGAGCGCACCTATGCGGCTGGTAAGATTCCAGGTGGTTTTTTCCGCCGCGAAGGTCGTCCCAGCGAAAATGAAACCCTGATTTCTCGCCTGATTGATCGTCCGATTCGCCCGCTGTTCCCCAAAGCGTTTAACAATGAAGTTCAGATCGTTGCCACCGTGGTGTCCATCTGCAACGAAATGGATTCTGAAATTCCTTCCATTATCGGTGCTTCTGCAGCGCTGGCCATTTCAGGTGTGCCTTTGCAGGTCCGCTGGGTGCCGCCCGTGTCGGTTACCGCGATGGTGAATATCTGCTCAATCCTTCCAAAGAATCACTGCAGACATCAGATCTCGACCTGGTTGTTGCCGGCACCAAAGATGCCGTGCTGATGGTGGAATCGGAAGCCAAAATGCTGTCCGAAGATGTCATGCTGGGCGCGGTGATGTTCGGTCACGAACAGATGCAGGCCGTGATCAATGCGATTACTGAATTTGCTGCTGAAGTCGGCACGCCTTCCTGGGACTGGCAGGCACCTGCTGCTGATGAAAGCCTGATCGATAAAGTCACGGCTGATTACACCGCAGCGATCACCGATGCGTACCAGATTGCTGACAAGATGCAGCGCCAGGATGCGGTCAAAGCAGTGAAGAATGCAGCTGTTGAAGCACTGGCATCCGATGATGGCTGGAGCCAGGGCGCAGATTCTTGATGCATTTTATAAAGTTGAAAAGAAAATCGTGCGTGGCCGCATCATCGCGGGCGAAAAACGCATCGATGGCCGTACCACCAGCGATGTGCGCGATATTACTGTACGCACCGGTGTTCTGCCTCGCACCCACGGTTCGGCGCTGTTCACCCGCGGTGAAACCCAGGCGCTGGTAGTGACCACGCTGGGCACTGCGCGTGATGCTCAGATTATCGATGCGCTGGGCGGTTCTTACCGCGAGCCCTTCATGCTGCATTACAACTTCCCTCCATACTGTGTCGGTGAAACCGGCATGGTGGGCAGCCCCAAGCGCCGTGAAATCGGCCATGGCCGTCTCGCCAAGCGCGGTGTGCTGGGTGTGATGCCTTCGGAAGAAGAATTCCCTTACACCATTCGCGTGGTTTCGGAAATCACCGAATCCAACGGTTCCAGCTCGATGGCTTCGGTTTGCGGTACCAGCCTTTCGCTGATGGACGCAGGTGTTCCGATCAAGGCACCGGTGGCCGGTATTGCCATGGGTCTGATCAAGGAAGGCGACAAATTTGCTGTGCTCACCGATATTCTGGGTGATGAAGATCATCTCGGCGACATGGACTTCAAGGTAGCCGGTTCTGCTGATGGTATCTGCGCGCTGCAGATGGATATCAAGATTACCGGTATCACCAGAGAGATCATGCACGTAGCACTGGAACAGGCCAAAGCAGGTCGTTTGTATATTCTGGGTGAAATGGCGAAAGTGATTTCTGCGCCTAGCACCGAAATGTCACAGTACGCACCTCGTTACCTGACACTGAAAATCGATCCCGACAAGATCCGTGATGTGATCGGCAAGGGCGGTGCGGTGATTCGCGCACTGACCGAAGAAACCGGTGCCAGCATTGATATCGATGACGACGGCAACGTGAAAATTGCGTCCAGCGATCTGGCAGCAGCAGAAGAAGCGAAACGCCGCATCGAACAGATTACCTCTGATGCTGAAGTTGGCGTGGTCTATAACGGCACAGTGAAGAAGATTATGGACTTCGGTGCTTTTGTTGAGATTCTGCCGGGCAAAGACGGTCTGGTGCATATCTCACAGATCTGCGAAGAGCGTGTTGAGAATGTCAGCGACAAGCTTTCCGAAGGCGATGTGGTCAAGGTGAAAGTGCTGGAAATCGACCGTCAGGGTCGAATTCGACTCAGCATGAAAGCGGTCGAAGACGAGGCTGCTGCCTGATCACAGCTAGGCAGACCAGACCAGCAAAAAAGGGGCCTCAGGGCCCCTTTTTTTTGCTGGTCTGTACAAAAGTACCGTCTGTCAGTGATTTTCTGGCATTTGAACTACAATCTCCTAAAGCACATATATGGGGAGCAAAAAGTGAAAATAACAATAAATCAATTTAAGGCTGTGCTGCTGACGAATTTACTGGCTGTAGGGCTGGCAGCCTGCTCGAGTACGCCTGCACCATGGAGCCGTCCTGATACATCGCCGTGGGACAGTAAGCATAATGCAGAAAGCAGTACAGTGCCTGCCGACAATACGATCACTCAGGCGCCTGAAATGACAGCACCTGCTGAAGCCCTGCCGGAAGAGCCTCAGGAAGAAGCAGCACCACCGGCAGAAGCGTCAACAATGGAACCCATGCCAGCTGCCTCAGCACCGACAGAAGTCCCGGCGCCGGCCGAGTACAAGGCGAAATCAGTGGTGTCAGACATCAATAATGAACAACGCATTATGGCTTTGCCCGGCAGTTATTACGCGGTTCAGGTATACGCTGCGTCAACCCTCAAGAGTGTCGAGCAGTACAAATCTGATAAAAATCTCGACGATAAGATGATGGCAGTCAAAACGGATCGCAATGGCAAGACCATCTATGTGCTTGTTGAAACATATCCTACCCGCAGTGCGGCTCAGGCGGCTGCCAGCGACGTGGCAAGTGCAACAGGCAGCAAGCCCTGGGTACGTTCAGTTGCCGGTTTGCAGAAAGTCGTTAAACAGTAAACTGATCTGGAATTTAAAAAAGGCCGGCTTGCCGGCCTTTTTTTATGGGTATTCAATAATTGCCAAAACTGGCCAGGATGGTGCATAAAGCGTTAGTATTCGCTCTAAATTTATTGCGCATATATATTCAAATCATGTCACTGAAGCCACGACTATTTACGAGTAATAAAAAACGCGAGCGTGCTCTGCATGTGCATGCTGGGCGCGATGCTGGGCGGCTGCGGCACACTGGTGTCGAACGCCAGGCAGGATTTTGCGGACAACCTGTCGGCAACGATATCCGAGTCTGACGACCCGGAAACCATCGAGCAGGCACTACCTGCCTACATGGTACTGGTGAGCAGTATGATCCGCTCTGAGCCTGATAATGTGGACCTGCTGGTATCCGGCTCAAAACTGTATAGTGCATATGCTTCTGCGTTTGTACAAAACAAGCAGCGGCAGCGTGTACTGGCGCAGCACGCTTATGACTATGCCAGCCATGCATTGTGCATACAAAAACCGCTTGCCTGTGGTGCGAAAAAACAGTCGTATCATCAATACGAACAAACGCTCAAGCTGTTTAAAAAAGCAGATGTAGAAATTTTATTTACCTATGGCGCTGCCTGGGCAGGTTTAATTGAAGCCAGTAGCTCGGACTGGAATGCAGTGGCCGATTTACCGCGAGTAAAATCCGTACTGAAACGCGTCGTACAACTCGATGAGAATATCAGTAATGGCGATGCGCATGTTTATCTGGGTGTGCTCGATTCATTAATACCGCCCGCGATGGGTGGCAAACCCGAACGGGCAAAAGCCCATTTCGAAAAAGCGATCGAGATATCTCACGGCACGAACCTGATGGCGAAAGTATTTTATGCAGAAAAATACGCGCGCCTGGTATTTAATCGGGAACTGCACGACAAACTGCTGCGCGAAGTTGTCGCGGCAGATGTCAGTGATTCCAGTCATCGCCTTGTCGATGTGCTAGCACAACAACGTGCCAGAAAGCTGCTGGAGAATGCGAGCGATTATTTCTAGTTCGTCATGGTTCTGGTGAAATCATAGCTGGGCCAGCTACTGGTGCAGGCTGTGCCTCAATCTGGTGCGCAATGCTCGTCTGTGTATCAGTTCGCTTAGCTATCCATGTTTGTTAACTGATTGATAATTCAGATTATTGATTCTGATTCAGATCTTGGCCTGCATATTGCTTATATAACAGTACTGCGTTAGTCGCAAAGCGCCACCGGGACGACCTGTAGAGCTCGGTTAACTGTGCGGGACGACCCGCGGCGCGTTTGCCATGCAAAGCACATCCAGAAACCAGAACGACTATTTGGCCAAACCTGCTCGCTCTGCTTTATGTCATCACCGCCTATGGCGGTGGCATGATCCTGATATTGTCACAGTATGTACCGCTGAACATCATCGGAGTTTTGCTGCTGGCACACGGTATGGTGATTGCGGCCTATCTGGTACATGAATGTGCCCATAATAATATTTTCAGAAAATCACAATGGCATAAATGGTTAGGCGAGACTCTGCTATGGATATGTGGAGCGAGTTATAGCCGGTACGATACTATTCGTCATAAACATGTCAGGCATCATACAGACAAGGCTGATATTGTCGCCTTTGATTATCGTACCCGAATTACCCGCTATCCGGTTTTGCTGAGCATCATTAAAACCCTGGAATGGTGTTACATTCCGGCGATGGAAATCGTGATGCATGCAATGACCATCGTACTTCCATTTGTTAAACCAGAGTATCGCAACAGGCGTGCTCGCGTGCTGATTGTAGGTTTTATTCGTATTGCGCTATTTATGTATTTCGCCAGTATTTCTCTTTCATTCATTGTGCTTTACCCACTGGCTTATATGATTTTTTTGACGGTTATGCGGTTTATGGATGTGCATCAGCATACCTATGACCTTTATGAAACGCTCGACCATAAGCGCGGTGAGGAAGCTAAAAAGTACGACAGAGAATTCGAGAACAGAAATACATACTCAAATGTGTTGTCGATGAAATACCCCTGGCTTAATTTGCTAGTACTGAATTTTCCGTATCATAATGCGCACCATAAACAACCAGGTAGACCATGGTATCTGTTACCCAGGCTGCATAAGGAGCTGTATGGTGATGATGATACCCAGGTTCTGTCTTTTGTTGATCTTTTAAAAAGCTACCATCGTTATCGGGTGAAGCGTATCCTCAATGGTGATGCGATCAATACCCCTGTGAAGGCACTGGGGCCAGACTTCGTTGGTGTTGATGGCGTATCCTTTCTGGTGACGATATAATGACTCAGGTAAAAAAATTCTGGCCGCTACTGACCGGAACCCATCGCTATGATAAAACCCTGTCGACACGCAATCGCGGCCACGGTGTCACCATTGAAGCGCCGATATTGGCTTATCTGATCGAAACCGATAACGGAAGAATTCTTTATGATGTGGGTTGCGATTACAGCAAGATCAATGACCCGATAAAGCGAAAACAGTATTATGAAAACGAGGCTTTTCCATTCGGGCCACCGGAAATGACGGAGGAGCAAAAGCTGGAAAATCGCCTGGCGCAGCTGGGATTGCTGCCGGTTGACGTCGATGTGGTTTTTATTGGTCATCTGCATTTCGATCATGGCGGTGGCCTGTCTGATATGCGCCATGCCGAGATTCATCTGCATCAGGCGGAGCTGGAAGCCGCACGTGAGCCCGCTGATGACGCTTATTTTGCAGATGATTTCTCTGGAGAGTATCATTGGCGTTTGCAGTCGGGTGAGTATGATCTGGTACCGGGCGTAAGAGCCATTGAGTCACCCGGACATACTGCCGGACATATGTCGATGTTGATCGAGTTGCCCAAGGGGCCACCAATATTGCTTGCTGGCGATGCTGCCGATTTGAAGGAAAACATTGTGGATGAAATAGCACCGGGTTTATGCTGGCACAATCGCGAAGATATGGCGATTGAGAGTATTCGAAAATTGAAACAGATTGCTAAACAATCCGGGGCGCAGCTCTGGCCCAATCACGACATTGAGTTTTATCTTAATTGTCATCCTTTCCCGTCGTTCTACGAATAAATTATATCTTATGAATGCCCGTCTGGCAGTCATCGTGCTGTTCGTCAGCTCTGTGGGATGGGGTTTGACATGGTTGCCTCTTAAGACCTTAAACGACATGGGGCTCGATAGCACCCATCTTATATTGATCGCATTTGTTTCAGGTGCAGTCGTGCTATCTCCGTGGCTATATCAACAGCGTCAGTTCTGGCGAGAAAAGGTCGGTATCATGATCTTGATCGGCATCTCAGGCGGTATCGCAAATGCCGCATTTCAGACAGCTATAGCTCAGGGTGATGTTATCCGGGTGATGATCCTGTTCTATCTGTTGCCGGTATGGAGCGTGCTCGGTGGCAGAATCATCCTGGGTGAAAAAATAGGTTTGATGCGCATAGTGTCGGTACTAATGTGTCTGGCAGGTGCTTTTCTGATTCTGGATGTCTGGCACACGTCCTGGCGAGGTATCACCTGGATCGATGTTCTGGCGATCGCTTCGGGTATGGGCCTGGCAACTACCAATATATTGTTCAGGTTTACTCCGAATATCCCTGCTTTGAGCAAGATCTGGTTCATGTTTATCGGCTGTAGTCTGATCATCGCTTTTTCAATGTTGCTGACTTCACCGCAGGCAACAAGTATTCCTGCTGTATCAATTCTCTGGGCGATAGTTTATGGAGCGCTATGGCTCACCATGATCACGATTGGAACACAATGGGCGGTAACACGAATAGAAGCCGGGCGCTCGGCAGTGATTATTGTTACCGAGCTGGTGGTCGCGGTGGTTTCGGTGGCGATCATTTCAGGTGCGAGTCTGAAATCTTATGAAATAATCGGTGGCTTGCTGGTGATGTGCGCAGCTATCCTGGAAGGTGCACGCAGCGATGAAGCTGAAGTGCATGAGGCTGCATAGCCACAGCTATTGCTTTTTATTTTAATTCTGGCGGCTAAATTGTTTGTAGTGTTTCCTTTCTTCTTCGGCCATCCAGCTGTTCAACTCCCATAGATTGGCCACTGGTTGTTTACTAAAAGGCATTTCGTGTAGATAACCATCAGGGCCAAACTCGGGCGTCATGGTGGTGGCATTGTAGTTATTGTCAATTTGTGCTTTCCAGATGATTTCCCACCAGGACTGGTGTGCACGTAGCGCATAGTTATATTCTTCTGCTCTTGGATCCGGCACCTGTGGCCCCTGTTCATAACCGATACGCGCGTGGATATGATGTACCTGGTGTGCAATCGCACGAATGATGTCGATTTCTGTATCCATCAGCCGCTCACACACCACGCACCAGTGACTGAAGTCGACAGTGAGTTTGAGCGCTGGTAGTTGTTCAACAATACGCGCGGTTACCCAGGGGTTGAACAGTGAACGGCTGCGATGGGTCTCGAAGCTGATAGTCGTGCCATATCGTTCTGCCATATCGATTGCCAGAGAAAAGAATTCCACACTCTGGTTTTCCGGCCAGGCATCGCACCCAGCGATACAGGTCACGAACAGGGGGGCTAATGCCACTGCTTGCTGGAGTTTGCTCTCCAGCGAATCGAGATGGCGTTGCATACTGGCATGACGATCTGGCACATAGGTTCCAGCGGTCGTGATTTCTGCAATATAGTCCAGTTGATGTGCTAGCAGCTGAGCAGAAAGCTTATCGCGATCGTCAGATGTCATTGGTACAGGGCCTTCCAGGCCCTGCATGCCTGCCTGTAATAATTCGGCCAGGGCTGATTCGGTCGTACCCTGAAAACCCCACATGGTTTTATAAATCTTTAATTGCATAGTATCTCCGCGGTGATGCTTAACATGTGCAATAGCTGTGCCAGCAGAATGCGAGGAAGAATGGGCGCACGGTGGGCCGGCAACGACCCGAAATGATACCAAAGTGAGGATTACGCCCTGTTTCAGTGCGTCTGGCCAGGCCATGAACAGAGCCGAGCGAAAAAATAAACCATGATAAAGAATCGCTTAGCAAAGATTACGTGTCTGGCATGGAGATTGCTTTACTAGTATTACTAATATCATTTTTAGTATTACCAGGAGACCTCGATGAAAAATATATTCCATGTACTGTCAAAAATCTGCGCAGCCGCATTGATCTTTGCCAGCTTGTCTGCCGCCGCGGCGCCACCACTCAGAATAGGTTATAGCGACTGGCCTGGCTGGGTGGCCTGGCAGGTCGGGATTGAAAAAGGCTGGTTCAAGCAAGCAGGTGTGGATGTCAAATTTGAATGGTTTGATTACGTCCCTTCAATGGACGCATTTGCCGCTGGCAAACTGGACGCGGTCGGTATGACCAACGGCGATACCCTGGTGACAGCTTCCACTGGTGCTAAAGGCATCATGTTCCTTGTTACTGACTACAGCAATGGCAATGACATGATCGTTGCCCAACATGGCATTGACTCCATCAAACAGCTGAAAGGCAAAAAGATCGGGGTCGAAGTGGGTTTTGTCGATCATTTACTGTTGATCGATGCGTTGAAGAAAAATGGAATGTCAGAAAGCGATGTAACACTGGTCAATTCACCTACCAATGAAACCCCACAGGTGCTGGCGTCTGGTGATGTTGCTGCGATCGCAGCCTGGCAGCCCAGCTCGGGTATTGCTTTAAAAGAGGTGCCTGGCTCAAAGGCTATTTATACCAGTAAAGATTCACCTGGACTGATATATGACCTGATGGTGGCATCGCCACAAAGCTTAAGCGAACGCAGAGCCGACTGGGTCAAAGTCATGAAAGTCTGGTACCGCATTGTTGCCTACATCAACGATCCCAAAACTCACGCTGATGCGATCAAGATTATGGCTTCCAGGGTGAATGTTAAGCCTGAAGTATATGAGTCATTTGTAGGTGGTACGAAAATTCTGACGCTGAAAGAAGCGAAAAAATATTTCAAAAAGGGTAAAGGTCTGGATTCAATTTACGGGTCGACACAAATATCCGATAACTTCAATGTTGCGAACAAGGTCTATGCGAAGCATCTGAAGGTTGACGATTATATTGATCCGTCACTGACCGAAGGCCTGTAATCGGATATCGATAAAGCGAGATACCAGAAATGTTGAATCAGGGTTCAGTCGGTAAAAAGATGGGTAAGCGCAGAACGCTTGTGCTTTCAATACTCAGCTTTATTCTACCACTGGTGATCTGGAGCCTGGTCAGCTATGTGCCGTTTATCTGGCACCCTGATATGAAAATCACAGCAGCAGGTGATGTTGATTATCTACGTCCTGGTATGTTGCTCGATCGTGCTGATTTTGACATGGAAGTCGAAAAGGCTAAAAAAACATCTCAAGCGCCACCAGAGGGTTATCCTGCTAATCCAGTGTATCTGCCTTCACCAGGCCAGGTGGCGAAAGCATTTTATACGGCTTTTACTACACCACCATTAAGGCGAGATGAAAAATGGCTGCACGAAAGTTTGTGGAATAGTATCCAGGTTATCTTCTGGGGGTTCTTTATCTCATCTCTGTTCGGCGTACCGCTCGGAATACTGGCGGGCACCTACAGCGTGGCTTCAAAACTGTTCGAGCCCTTTATTGAATTTTTTCGCTATTTACCTGCACCTGCCTTTGGTGCGCTGGCAGTGGCGGTATTGGGAATATACGATGCACCCAAGATCGCCATTATTTTTATAGGCACTTTTTTTCAGCAGGTTCTGGTGATAGCGAACACCACCAGAAAGCTTGATCCGACATTGCTCGAAGCTGCGATGACATTGGGTGCCAAACGATTATCCCTGCTTTTTCGTGTCGTGGTGCCCGGCATCATCACTGACATATACAAGGACCAGCGGATTTTGCTCGGCTGGGCATGGACTTATCTGATCGTGGCCGAATTGATCGGTACCAGCTCAGGTATTACCTTTTTTATTACTCAACAGGCGCGATATAAGCATTTTGACAATGTATATGCCGCCATCTTTATCATTGGGATCATTGGCATAACCACCGATATAGTACTGTCGAAGCTGGCCAGAAAAATATTCCCATGGGAACGTGCGACGGCGAATGCATAATGAATTACTGGCTACGGTGTAAATTATGAATAAACCCGAACAGATTAGTTATCTGCAACAAGCGTCTGATGTTAAAGACCGTTTTGAAAGAATGAAAAAACGGCCGGTAACGCTGGAGGTTAAAAATCTTTATAAGGTGTTCGATTCGTCGCAGGGCAAGGTCACTGCTTTAAAAGATATTAATTTTGAAGCGTATAAACGTGAGTTTGTCTGCGTGGTCGGGCCGTCGGGCTGTGGCAAATCAACTCTGGTGCGTATTCTTGCCGGGCTGGAAGAGGCTACCTCGGGTGATGTCCTGCTCGATGGCAAGCCGGTCAAAGGTCCTGGCCCGGATCGTGGCATGGTGTTCCAGGGCTATACCCTGTTTCCATGGTTAACGGTAAAAAAGAACGTTATGTTCGGTCTGGAAATGGCGGGTGAAGGAAAATACATTTCAGCGCAGCAGGCATTGCAGTGGATCGAACTTGTGGGCCTGAGCAAGTTTGCCGATGCATATCCTCATCAATTGTCGGGTGGTATGAAACAGCGTGTGGCCATCGCGCGCGCACTGGCCACGCAACCGCGTGTGCTGTTAATGGATGAGCCATTCGGTGCATTGGATGCCCAGTCGCGGGCAAAAATGCAGGCCTATCTGCATGAAATATGGAAGAACATTGACATCACCATTGTGTTTATTACTCATGATCTCGATGAGGCGGTTTATCTGGCCGATCGCGTGCTGGTACTAAAAGCACATCCGGGTGAAGTGCAGGAACTGATCGAAGTTCCAGTGCCGCAACCGCGTTCACCCGAGCAAACAGCTAGTCCTGAGTTTATCGCCACCAAAAAGCATCTTGAAAATCTGATTCATCCTGCCGAAGAAAGCGCTGGCATCAATGCGGATCATCTGAATATGGTGCGCATGGTGAGTGTCGACAGCGACGTTGAGAGTGTTTTCTAGTGAAAAGCTGGCACCAGATGACATGGGAAGAAGTCGGCCAGTTTCCTGCGCAAGGAATCGATGCCGCGATCCTGCCGGTAGGTGCTACCGAACAGCATGGTCCGCACCTGGGTTGTGGCATGGATGCTGAAATCGCATTTCATTTATGTCGTGCGGTGAGCAGTGCGACCAATGTCCCAGTCCTGCCGACGGTTCCTTATGGTTGTTCTATCGGGCATTCAAAACGCTGGCCGGGTACGCTGGCGCTGCAACCCAAAACCATGATCGATGTGATCAAACAGATTGGTGACTGGGTGTATGCATCGGGTTTCAAACGACTGTTCATCATTAATTCACACGTGACCAATTACGCGCCATTGCGTTGTGCGCTGGAAATGCTGCGCGCTGAATACGATGACATCATGGTAACTGTGATTAACTCACCCACGATCAGTGAACGAGTCAAACAACACCATTTCAGTGATGGTGAAGACTGGCACGCCAACGAAGCGGAAACTTCGTTGATGCTGGCACTGAGCCCGGCCATGGTGGTGGTTGAAAAGATTGCTGAGGCTGATGATCCTGACCGGACTGTTAACTGTGTGTTTTCACACCCGGTGAACCGCACCAGCAGCAATGGCGTGACCGGAAAACCCAGTCTTGCCAGCAAGGAAAAGGGTGAACAACTGTTTGCATGGATGGTGGAAGACCTGAGTGAACTGGTACGTAAAGGACTCAAGGAAACACCGCCACTGGCACATTCCTATTTCGACAAAATATCTTTAGATCAAACCGGAGCATAAATGAAAACCCCTGAAGAAATTAGCGCTGTCAAACAAAAACTGAAAGCGGATGGCGTGAAATATTGTATCGGTGCTTATGTCGATATCCATGGCATCCCCAAGGGTAAATTCGTGCCTGTCGATCATCTGGAAGATATGGCGAATGGGTCCGAGCTGTACACAGGCTACGCGCTGGACGGTCTCGGTCAGGCGCCAAACGAAGACGAAATCGCTTCGGTGCCTGACCTGGACAGTATCACTCAGTTGCCGTGGCGCCCTGAAGTTGCCTGGATGCCGGCGGATAACACCTTTCATGGTGAGCCGTATGAGATCAATACCCGTGTGGCGCTGAAAAAAGTATTGAAACAGGCGGCCGATATGGGCTTTGGTCTCAACCTTGGCATTGAGTGCGAACTGTTTGTGCTCAAGGAAAATGAGGATGGCACCTTGTCTGTGCCCAACAAAGACGACAAATTGAGCAAGGCTGCGTACGACGTGCGCTGTTTCATGGATCAGTTTGGTTTTCTGGACAGGATCGCGACCACGATCAATCATCTTGGCTGGGACCTGTATTCCTTCGATCACGAAGATGCCAACGGTCAATATGAATTTGATTTTCAGTACAGCGACGCGCTGACCATGTGTGATCGTTATATATTCTTTCGTTACATGGCCAAAGAATACGCCAGGCAGGAAGGCCTGCTCGCCACCTTCATGCCCAAACCGTTTGCCGATAGAACAGGTAATGGCGCACACTTTAATATGTCATTGTACGATCTTGAAACAGGAAAAAACCTGTTTGCCTGTGATCCCAAAGATGATCCCAAAGGCCTGGGGCTGACCGAGCTGGGTTATCAGTTCATCGGTGGTATCATCAAACACGGGCGTGCACTGTGCGCAGCGTTTTCGCCCACGGTGAACAGTTACAAGCGTCTGGTGCGTCAGGGCAGTATGGCAACCTTTTCCTGGGCGCCGGTATTTAATTCATTTGGCTCGAACAATCGTACCAACTCGATTCGTGTGCCGATGAAAGGCGGGCGTTGTGAATCAAGAAATGCCGATGGTTCTCTGAATCCTTATCTGGCTGCGACCCTGGCGCTGGCCGCCGGGCTCGAAGGCATCAAAGAAGGTATCGATCCGGGAAAACCGCAGGATGATAACCTTTATGAACTAACAGAAGACGAACGTCGCAAACGTGGCATAGAATTTCTGCCGCAAAGCCTGATCGAAGCGGTGGATGCATTTGCCAGCGATCCGTTCGTCGAGCAGACACTAGGCAAGTCGCTGAGCGACGAGTTTATTCGTTACAAGACCCAGGAATGGGAAGAATTTCACCAGCGGATTTCCGCCTGGGAAATCGAGCGTTATTCGCATTTATTCTAGCCATGAGCGTTCCAGGGAAACAATGTGTCAGCCGCATCAGTGTCTCCTTACCCGAGACCATGCTGCGAGAAGTCGATCACATGGTTGAGCAACGTGGTTTTGAAAGTCGCTCACAGGCGCTGGTGAATATGATTCATCAGCAGATTACGCAGTATCATGGCGAATATGGAAATGAGATCATGGCCGGTACCATTAACCTGGTTTATGATCACACCACGCCAGGTTTGCAGAAACAGCTGGCGGATCTGCAGCACGAGAATATTGATGAAGTGATCAGCTCTTTACACGTGCATCTGATGCATGCAAAAACCATGGAGGTGATGCTGGTGCAGGGACCGGCCAGAAAACTAAGGCTGATCGCAGACAGACTGCAATCCTGCCGGGGTGTTATCGCGTGCAGTCTGCAGATGTCGACTGCGCTGATTCCTCAGGTGCATCCGCTCGGTTGAATCGTGTAGTAAGTGTAATACAGCAACAACAACGGCTTTCTGCAGTGAGAAGCCAGTATTTGACATCAGTAATTAACAACGGTGAATACCATGACAGCGGGGTCAACAACAATGCCATCCAGTTCGGGCAAAGTGTTATACGAAGATAAACTGGCGGCGGCGTGCCACTGGTCGATGCGCATGCGCAAAGGCACGATTCTCAAAATCATCGATGATGAAGGCGGCGCCAATGTCGGCATGCTGTTTTACAATCCGGAGAATTTGCTGGAACGTTATAATGCGCCGGACACACTCAAATGCCAGCACACCTTTAAACTTACCAAAGGCCATTGTCTGTATTCGGATATGGGCCGCATCTTTTGTTCCATCGTCGAAGATTCGGTGGGCTGGCACGAAACCGTTTGCGGCAACACCACCAGAGAGATCGTCGCCAGTCGCTGGGGTGAAGCCAGCTACCAGGCAGCATTGAATGAATGGACCAAAAACGGTTATGACAGTTTTCTGGTCGAACTGGCGAAATACGGTCTGGGTCGCAAAGACATGGCCGCCAATCTCAACCTGTTCAGTGCGGTCAAGGTCGATGATGAAGGCAATCTCAGCTTATGTAGAAAACAATAGCAAACCGGGCGACAGTATCGAACTGCGTTTTGAAATGGATACGCTGGTGTTGCTGCATACCTGCCCACACCCGTTGAATACCGCGAGCACCTATCCGCGAAAAAGTATCAGCTACCAGATTCTTCAGGCGGCTCCGGTCGGTGAAGATGATTTTTGTAAAAACAGTCGCGAAGAAAATCAGCGCGGTTTCCAGAACAACCGAATTTACCATCTCGCAGGAGGCTGTCATCATGATTAAGCCAAGCGAACTGAATGCTGAAGATGCCAGTTTTCGCCAGGTGGTGCCAGCGGGTGATTATTTTATCAAGGTGGTCAAACAGGGCGAGACCTTCAGAATTCTCGATCTTGAAGGCAATCAGGCGGCGGATACTCTGTTCTACAATGCCAATGATCCCAGCGAACGTTACAGCGCGATGGACACCATTCGTGAACAGGGCAATGTGTATTTAAGCGCTGGCACCAAACTGATTTCTAATGAAGGCCGGGTGATGCTTGAGATCGTGGCCGATACCTGTGGCCGCCATGATACCCTCGGCGGCGCCTGCGCCACCGAAAGCAATACCGTGCGCTATGCGCTGGAAAAGAAATGCATGCACGCCTGCCGTGACAGCTGGATGCTGGCGGTGGCAGAACACGAGCAGTATGGTTTGAGCAAGCGCGACATCACCCATAACATCAATTTCTTTATGAATGTGCCGGTGACCGAAGAGGGTGGGCTGACCTTTGAAGACGGTATTTCAGGCAGTGGCAAATATGTGGAAATGAAAGCCTTTATGGATGTGATAGTATTGATTTCCAATTGCCCACAACTGAATAACCCCTGCAATGGCTATAATCCAACGCCGGTCGAGGTGCTGGTCTGGGCTTAGCGGTATAGTTAAAGTCACCGGGACGACCCGGCTGATTACGGTGCAACGGCAGGACGTCCCGCCATAGAATAATAACTGGATTATGTTTACAAAAGTCCTTATCGCGAATCGTGGTGCGATTGCAACCAGAATCATCCGCACCTTAAAACAGATGGGCTGCCAGTCTGTTGCTGTCTACAATGAAGCCGATGTCGATTCATTGCATGTGCAGCAGGCCGATGAAGCGTACTCGCTGGGCCATGGCCGTGCGACGGATACCTATCTTAATCAGGACAAACTGTTCGAAATCATCAAGCAGTCCGGGGCCCAGGCCGTGCATCCGGGCTATGGTTTTCTGAGTGAAAATGCAGCGTTTGTAAAACGCTGTGAAGACAATGGCATTGCGTTTATTGGGCCAACGACTGAACAGATGGAATCGTTTGGTCTGAAGCACACCGCACGCCAGCTGGCCGAAGACAATCATATTCCACTTTTACCAGGAACCGACCTGCTTGAAAACGTTGAGCTTGCGCTCGAACAGGCAGAAGCCATTGGTTATCCAGTGATGCTGAAAAGCACCGCCGGCGGTGGCGGCATCGGCATGCAGCTGTGCTGGGACAGTACGGAGCTGAAAAACTCGTATGCCTCGGTACGGCGTATGGGCGAAAGCAATTTTTCCAATAATGGCGTATTCCTGGAAAAATTTATCCAGCGTGCTCGCCATATCGAAGTTCAGGTATTCGGTGATGGTAAGGGCAAGGCGATTGCTATCGGTGAACGCGATTGTTCGACACAACGACGTAACCAGAAAGTAATCGAAGAAGCACCCGCACCGAACTTGCACGAAAGCGCAAGAAAAGATTTGCACCAGACCGCTATGCGGCTGGTAAAAGCGGTGAATTATCGCAACGCAGGCACGGTCGAGTTTGTCTACGATCAGGAATCGGGCCAGTTTTATTTTCTGGAAGTGAATACCCGATTGCAGGTCGAGCATGGTGTCACCGAAGAAGTATTCAGTATCGACCTGGTCGAGTGGATGATCAAGCTTGCAGCGCAGGAACTGGAGTGATCTCGATATACTCGCGTCAAATCTGCAACCCTCCGGTCATGCAATTCAGGCGCGTGTCTATGCCGAAGACCCGGACAAAGACTTTCAGCCCTGCGCGGGTTTGCTCAGCGAAGTAACGTTTCCAGAGAGCAAAGGTCTACGTATCGATCACTGGCTGGAAACCGGAATAGAAGTTTCACCCCTGTTTGATCCCATGCTGGCAAAAGTGATTGTGCATGCAAAAGACCGAAACAGCGCGCTGGCACAGCTTGATGCTGCACTGGCTAAAACTGTGCTCTATGGCATCGAAACCAATATTCATTATGTACGTGAAGTTTTAAAAACCGATGTGTTCAAGCGCGGTGAAATATATACCCGCTATCTCAACGATTTTCACAGCCGCTCTGATTCGTTCGATGTGCTGAGTCCAGGAACCCTGACCACCATTCAGGATTATCCGGCACGCACCGGTTACTGGAATGTCGGGGTGCCACCTTCGGGGCCGTTTGACCAGTACTCATTTAATATAGGAAATCGTTTACTGGATAATGCACCCGACGCTGCTGGACTTGAAATTACTCTGAATGGCCCGGTGTTACGATTTAAAACCGATACCCAGATTGTATTAACCGGTGCGACCATGGTTGCGCATCTCGATGATGTAGCGATTGATTTCTGGAAAGTGATCGATGTAAAAGCGGGGCAGACATTAAAAGTCGGCAAAACTACCGGTCACGGTGCGCGCGCGTATTGTTGTATCAAAGGCGGTATTGTCTGCCCGATTATCTGGGCTCCAAGTCCACGTTTACGCTCGGCCAGTTCGGTGGTCATGCCGGACGTGCGCTACGCGCGGGTGATGTGCTGCACTATAATGCGCTCACCGATAAAGCTGACTGACAGTGCTATTGCCCAGAAGAGCTTATTCCCGAGATCAGCGATCACTGGGCCTTACGCGTGATCTATGGCCCACATGGTGCGCCGGACTTTTTTACTGACAAGGACATTACCACTTTTTTTGAAACCACCTGGGAAGTGCATTACAACTCGAGTCGCACCGGTATTCGGCTGCTTGGACCGAAACCTGAATGGGCGCGCAGTGATGGCGGCGAAGCCGGCATGCATCCTTCAAATATTCACGACAATGCCTATGCCATCGGCACGGTAGATTTTACCGGTGATATGCCGGTGATACTCGGCCCCGATGGCCCATCGCTGGGCGGTTTTGTCTGTCCAGCAACCGTGATCACTGCAGACCTGTGGAAACTGGGCCAGTTAAAAGCGGGCGATAAAATTCAGTTTGTTCCGGTCGCCATCGATGATGCGGTTGCTGCGGAAAAATCACTGCTTGCATCGATAGCTAATCTGGAAAAGGTCGATCACGAATACAACACCGGTCGACATTACCACGCCGATTATCAAAACCATTGCTGCCGAAAAACACGGCGTGCAGGTGATCTATCGTCCTTCGGGTGATCATTATCTGTTGCTCGAACTCGGGCCGCTGACACTCGATATTGAATTACGCTTTCGCGTGCACGCGCTGATGCTGTGGTTACAGGATCATCCTCAGCCAGGTGTGCTTGAACTGACGCCGGGTATCCGTTCGTTGCAGGTGCATTACGACAGTCAGATCATATCGATCCATGAAGTGATCGAGCTGCTGGATACAGCGCTGGCTTCCTTGACCAATATCGCCGATCTTGAAGTCCCCGCGCGCGTGGTGCATCTGCCATTGAGCTGGGATGATGCGGCCTGCCGTCTTGCGATTGAAAAATACATGCAGTCGGTGAGAAAAGACGCACCCTGGTGCCCGAGCAATATCGAGTTTATTCGCCGTATCAATGGGCTTGATGATATTCAGCAGGTGAAAGAGATTGTGTTCAACGCCAGCTATCTGGTGATGGGGCTGGGTGATGTCTATCTTGGCGCACCCGTAGCAACACCGATCGATCCGCGTCATCGACTGGTGACGACAAAATATAATCCTGCGCGTACCTGGACCGCGGAAAACTCGGTAGGTATCGGTGGTTCTTATTTATGTGTCTATGGCATGGAAGGGCCGGGCGGTTATCAGTTTGTCGGTCGTACCTTGCAAATGTGGAACCGTTATAACAGAACAACTGAATTTACCCAGCCCTGGCTATTGCGGTTTTTTGATCAGATTAAATTCTATGAAGTCAGTGCCGATGAGCTGGCAACAATTCGTCACGATTTTCCCAAAGGCCGATATCACATCGATATCGAAGAAACGCGATTCAGTCTGAAAGAATATCAGGCCTTTCTGCATCAAAATGAAACCGATATTCAGCAATTTACTGAAAAGCGCGACAGTGCATTCAACGAAGAGCTGCAACGCTGGATCGAGACCGGACAGAGTCATTATGATTCATCCGGCCGATCTGACTGCAAATGCGATGAGCGAAGACGAGTTACCCGAGAACTGTGTTGCGATCGAAAGCCCGGTCGCGGGCAGTGTCTGGAAAGTGCTGGTCGAACCGGGTGATGTGGTCGAAGAAGTCACAACCGATCATGATTGTTGAATCCATGAAAATGGAAATCGAAATTATCGCGACCGCATGCAGGGACTGTGTATTCTATCAACCGATCAGAAGGCAGCCCGGTGAGTGCAGGACAGTCGTTGCTGGTTCTGCAGGAGAGCTGAATCAGATGAATCTGAATATCGCGAGTCTGCGCGAGGCTTATAAAAATAATGAAATCACGCCGCGTAGCCTGGTAGAAACTATTCAGACACGCTGTGCGGAATTTGCAGATCACAATATCTGGATTCATCTGCTGAGTATGGCAGAGCTGGAACCCTATTTACACCAGCTCGACAAGGCTGATATTAACGACCTGCCTTTGTATGGTATTCCATTTGCGATCAAGGACAATATTGATCTTGCGGGTATTCCGACTACTGCGGCCTGTGCTGAGTATAGCTATATACCCGAGAACGTTCAGCCTTTGTTGTCGAACAGCTGATCGCCGCCGGTGCCATCCCGATCGGTAAAACCAATATGGATCAGTTTGCCACCGGCCTGGTTGGCACACGTTCGCCCGAACCCTGGGGTGCTTGTAAAAATGCATTCAATAAAGATTATATATCGGGCGGTTCGAGTTCGGGCTCGGCAGTAGCCGTGTCGCTCGGGCTTGGCCAGTTTTTCACTGGGTACGGATACCGCAGGTTCGGGCCGAGTGCCCGCAGCATTTAATAATATTGTGGGACTAAAACCATCCAGAGGTCTGTTGAGTACCAGCGGTGTGGTGCCCGCCTGCCGTAGTCTGGATTGCGTGAGTATTTTTGCGCTCACCACTGATGATGCAAATACTGTGTTCGATCATGCAGCGATATACGATCCTGATGATCAGTATGCACGAGAAAATGCATTCGAAAATAATACACGTCACTATGGCGCTTGCAGAAAAAACATTCCAGTTTGCAGTACCGGAAGCCCATCAGCTTGAGTTCTTTGGTAATGCTTCGGCGCAGGCGCTGTTTGAGAAAAATGTGCGCACCTTGAGGAACTGGGTGGTATTAAGCACACGATCGACTTCAGTGTTTTCATGGATGCAGCAAAGTTGCTCTATGAAGGACCATGGGTTGCAGAACGCTATCTGGTAATAGAAGATATTTATAAGCAGCAGAAAGCAGGCGCTGTTACCTGTGATCAGTACTATCATTGGTAGCGCTGAAAATAAAACAGCGAGTGATGCTTTCAGTGCAGAATACCAGATGCAGCGCTACCGGGTTCAGGCGAAAAATCTGCTCGCCGAGTTTGATTTTCTGCTGACACCAACAGCGGGCACGATTTATACCATCGATGAAATCAATGCCGATCCGATTGTGTCGTAACAGTGATCTGGGTTATTACACCAATTTCATGAATCTGCTCGACTGCGCCGCGGTTGCTGTACCCTCAGGTTTTCTCAGCAATGGTCTGCCCTGGGGCATCAGTCTGGTCAGCACCAGCATGCACGACCAGCAGTTATTGTCCTATGCCAATCTCTGGCAACAACACAGCCAGATCGCTCCCGGCAATTGCGGCTGCACCCTGCCAGAGTCGTCCGCTGCTGAAAGCTCATTTTCTGATCATGTCCAGCTGATTGTATGTGGTGCACACATGGAAGGGCTAGCACTGAACTGGCAATTGTCCGAACGTGGCGCGCAGCTACTGGAAAAAAGCACATCAGCCAGCTGCTATCGGATGTTTGTTATCGAGGGCACGCCACAACGACCGGGAATGATGCGTGATACATCCGAAGGGCACGCCATTGATATCGAAATCTGGCAGATTCCACGGGCCGAATTTGGCGGGTTTGTTGCTGACATCCCGGCGCCGCTGGGTATCGGCAAGGTGGAAACCAGTGATGGCCGCTGGCTGCCCGGTTTTATATGTGAGGCCTATGCTGTCACTGAAGCGAAGGAAATCAGCGAGCTCGGCGGCTGGCGTCAGTATCTTGCAAACGGCTGATTTAGCACGTCCAACGGGTCTCTCGACACGTTTCCTAATTTCTGACAGCCCGTGCTAAAATTCACGCCCATCGGTTAATTCGACTGATTATTCTGGATCTGGCTACGGTCAGCATGTTCACTGGCTGAATATGTTTGCCATGTCTGACAGGGACATACACATAACAAGAAAAATGATTATGAAAATTCGAGCTATCTCATCTCTTTGTTTCTATTTAGTGCCTCGGCCCATGCCACGGTATTCAAGATTGCAACGCTCTCTCCGGATGGTACCGGCTGGATGCAAAAGATGCGCGAAGGCGCTGCCCAGATCAAACAGCAAACCGAAGGCCGTGTTACATTCAAATTCTATCCCGGCGGTGTCATGGGCAGCGATGAGAATGTGCTGCGCAAGATTCGCATCGGCCAGCTGCAGGGCGGGGCAATAACCACGGGTAATCTGTCGGCTATCCAGCCGGATATTGATATATACAGCCTGCCATTTTTGTTCAGCACATTGAAACAGGTGGATTATGTGCGCAAACAGATGGATTCCCTGTTGATTAAAAAACTGGAAGACAAGGGCTTTGTCAGTTTTGGTCTGGCCGAAGGTGGCTTTGCCTATATGATGTCAGAATATCCTGTTAAAACGGTTGAGGACCTGCGCGACCGAAAAGTCTGGTCACCACCGGGCAGCGATGTTGCCAGTGCGGTATTTTCAAATGCAGACATAACACCAGTGTCCTTGCCGCTATCCGATGTACTGACAGCAATGCAAACCGGATTGATCGACACTGTTATCGCTTCGCCTATCGGCGCGATCGCCTTGCAGTGGCACACTAAAATCAAGTATGTGATCGATGTACCGCTGACTTATTTATCAGCTCTGCTGGTTATAGACAAAAAAGCATTCAATAAACTTGCTCCAGGAGATGCGGCCCTGGTGCGTAAAATCATGGGTAAAGTTTTTCAGGAAATTGATGCGCAAAACCGAAAAGACAATATCTCAGCACGTGGCGCGCTAAAAAACCAGGGCATTAAGTTTATCACGCTGTCGCCTGCCACATTAGATGCCTGGCATAAAATTGGTGACGAAGCGGTTAAAACCCTGGAACGAAAAAGTGCTTATGACAGGGATATCTATGACAAACTGATGCAACTGGTGAAGTCTGCGCCAGCAGCCGGCTAACCCCAGTCGCATGAATCGACGCGTCAAGCGAAAGACTGCCAGGGTTCTTCATTTTGTTAATCGCATAGAAGACTGGTTGTTGATCCTGATGCTGTCTGCGATGGTCATTCTCGCAGTGGCGCAGATTGTTTTTCGTAATGTTTTTGACTCCGGTATCGTCTGGGCAGATCCTCTGCTGCGAACGCTGGTTCTCTGGGTAGCGCTGTCCGGCGCAGTGATTGCGACACGCACCAATAATCATATTCGTATTGATATTTTAACTCGTTACCTGTCGCCAAATATGGTGCCTTACCTGCAACGCACAGTGTATACCTTCTGCATTTTTATCTGTGTACTGATCGCCTGGCATAGTGCGCGTTTTGTGCAGATGGACTACGAATATCACACCATAGCCTTTTCCGGTATTCCTGCCTGGGTGACCGAGCTGATTATCCCGCTCGCTTTTGCTCTCATGGCCGTGCGTTACTTAATGCTGTTTATCGCACCACCTAAAATGAGACCACGGTAATGTTGCCAGGTATTGCACTGGTTGTATTTCTGGTGGTGATTGGCGTACCGCTGTTTGTGGTGATTGCCAGTAGTGCGCTTTATGGTTTTTCCAGATCAGGGGTCGATCTCTCGGTGATTGCGATAGAAATTTATCGCATTGTCGACACGCCGATACTGGTTGCTATCCCTTTGTTCACACTGGCAGGTTATATTCTGGGCGAAAGCAAAGCCTCGGAACGACTGGTCAGGGTTACCGATGCCATGCTCGGCTGGATGCCAGGCGGGCTGGCGATTGTCTCCTTATTCGCCTGCGCTTTTTTCACTGCGCTCACGGGTGCGTCGGGCGCCACCATTATCGCGCTGGGTGCAATTTTGTATCCGGCGATGAAACAGGCCGGTTACGGTGAAAAATTCAACCTGGGCCTGATTACATCCTCAGGCAGCCTGGGCCTGTTATTTCCGCCCTCGATCGCGCTGATACTCTATGGCGTAATAGCGCAGCAGATGAACCTGGGGCAACCGGTCGCTATTGATGATCTGTTTCGTGCTGGATTGCTGCCGGGTTTACTGATGCTGTTGATGCTTACTGCCTGGAGCATATACAGCAGCACACGTCCTGGCTCGGCTGTACACCGCAGCGCGTTCTCACTGCCAAGGCTGATCACCGCGCTGCGCGAGGCGATGTGGGAAATACCCATGCCATTTATTTTGATCGGTGGTATCTACGGCGGGTATTTCGCTATCTCAGAAGCCGCGGCGGTGTCCGTGCTCTATGTGTTTATTATCGAAGTGCTGGTGCTGCGCGAAATACCGCTGAAAAAACTACCCGACATTATGCGTGATTCCATGGTGCTGGTTGGCGGCGTACTGGTGATTCTTGCAGTATCGCTGGCATCCACCAATTATCTGATCGATGCCGAGGTGCCGAACAAGCTGTTCGCATTCGTCCGTGCCCATATCGACAGCCGGCTGACTTTTCTGATCCTGCTCAATATATTCCTGTTTGGTCTGGGAATGATCCTCGACGTGTTTTCTGCGCTGGTGATCGTAATCCCTCTGATTCTACCGATGGCCATCGGTTATGGCGTCAACCCGGTGCATCTGGGAATTATTTTTCTCGCCAATATGCAGATTGGCTATTTCACTCCACCGGTAGGGATGAATCTGTTCATCGCCAGTTACCGCTTCAATAAACCGGTCACCGAGTTGTATGCTGCAACCATACCGTTTATGCTGATTCTGATTATCGCGGTGCTGATCATTACATACTGGCCGGATTTGTCTTTGTATCTGGTGAATCATAAAAACTGATATTTGCCGCGAATAACGCCAAAAACGCAAAATAATGCAAAGTCTTTATAGTTATGATCATGCAGAGGAGGGCATTTGCTTATGCTAAGTGAATTCAATGAAATTCACTGCCCGTATTGCGGTGAAAAGATCGAGGTGTTTATCGATGGCTCTGTCGATGAACAAACTTATATCGAGGATTGCACGGTGTGCTGTCGGCCGATCGAGTTGACAGTGGTCATTGTTGATGGTGAGCCCAGTATTTTTGCTCGTCGGGATGATGAGTGATCTTGTTCAGGATTGTCATCCTGAGCTGTTTCTGTGAAGGATCTTCGCTTTTAGTTTTTGCTCGTCTTTGATCTGTATCATACATCGTGGCTGTGGGTATTATGTGGCGCATCCCTGCGCCTTACAACTGCATATCAATGCGGCACCGCCCTGCAGGTTTCCTGTCGAGTCAGCCTGGTCTGTATGATGCGAGCCTTTCTTTAGCCCGTTTATTACTTCAAACGAAATTATCTCAGTATTACGTCGTTACATCATTGAAGAATATCAATCTGCTTCATGTTTGAAGGTTAACAAATAGCCAGGATTGACATCTTAACTACTGTTATGGCTTTATTAGAAACACGATTAGTCTTATGTGCCACGGTTTGATTCTGTGTTCTCAAACAAGAACACTGGAAAAGGTACACGATTGTGAAATCACAATGCGATATCTCTATAATCGGTATAACATGAAATATGCAGCGTGGCGTGTGCTGGACGAGTGTAAATCAGGTTACAGAAAAGCCATTATAAGCGCAATTCAAAATACCATGTAATCCTTATGGTACAGGTGAAATAATGATTAAAAGACAAAAATGCATAAAACTATTCGAAACAACAAGTACCTTAATTTACGCGTTTGTTAGCTTGTCGCTTCTTGTGATCAGCCTGTCCATGGTTGGATATGCCTTGTGGGAAGTCTGGATCGCTCTCGGAGCGAATTTAAACGTTATCAAAAAACTACTTGACGCCATAGGCTTGATTGTTATTGCCATGGCAGTGTTTGATGTCTCCAAATATTTTCTGGAAGAAGAGGTATTGCGAGATCGTGAGCTTCGTTCTGCCCAGGAAGCGAGAGAAACACTAACCAAATTTCTGGTTATTATTACCATCGCTGTTAGTCTTGAAGCCCTGGTGTTTATCTTCGACTCGGGAAAAGAGGATGTTAGCTTACTGCTCTATCCGACACTGCTGCTAGCGGTTTCTGTCCTATTGGTCGTAGGGCTTGGATTTTATCAACGTCTTAGCATGACGGCTGAGATTGAAAAAGAAAAAAGTAGCTAACGCATCTCTATTGCCAGGCCATTTACACATTGATATTTCGCAATGAAAACCCCTTGCTACCGGCGTAAACTATAAAGCAATCAGTTAAAGCAGCTGTTATGTTTTAAATACACTAGCTTGACTGTATATAGATGTTATACAACGACAACACGATACGTGTTGTAATATGCTGCTTCTGACACGCTGATCTGTAAAGCAGAACCGATGTTAAATGTTGTACAAGTTTTATAATGATTGATGGTGAGTAAGTTTCTACTTGAATTATACAATGGTATCTTGAGTTTAATAGCCGTCAACAAAGAGGTGAACCATGAACAGCGATCCGGAAAAGAAACAGGATGCTAACAGGAATCAGGGAGAAGGTGACCGTGAGTCGGCACAGCATTATAATGAGGCGACCCGCGAATTTGTCGAGTCTGGCAAGGTCGATGAGGCTGCGCGGAAAGCTAAGGAGCAGGACGACGAAGAAGCCAAACGCAGTGAACGCGCTGGTAAAGAACGCGCCAGGGAATATGATCCGGCTGTACACCGTGAATATGACGAGCCAAAAAAATAAACCTGCTATTTTGCTGTGAATAGTCGATTTGCCTGTTTTTAACTTTTTTCAAACAAATGGAGGGCACTAACTTGCCCGGACAGGTGATACAGCTCTACCCTGTGCCCCAGCGTGAGCTCATGCTGGAAGGGCTCTACCTGCATCAGCATGTCGAAACTGATACTAAGCTCCCCCATGTCTATACCAACTTCATCGTGAGCCTGGACGGACGTATTGCGATCGAGCAGCCTGGCACTGCTAAACATGCTGTGCCAGACGCCATTACCAACCCTCGTGACTGGCGACTCTATCAGGAGCTTGCAGCCAGGGCCGATGTTTTGCTGGTTAGTGGCCGGTACTTGCGCGAACTGGTTCGCGGCGAAGCACAGGCCAGCCTGCCGGTGAGTAATGAGCCTGCTTTTGCAGATCTCCGTAATTGGCGCGTACAACAAGGTGCTTGCACCACAACCGGCAGTCGTGGTCCTCAGTGCCAGCATGGATCTACCTCTGGACGGGTTACGTGCAATATCGGACCGACGTGTTTATATTGCTACCGGTGAGAAAGCTGACACCGAGACAGTCCGGTCGATAGAGGATAGCGGTGCGACAATGCTGTATGTGGGTGAGAGTCGGAAGGTGGACGGTCGACAGCTTGTCGAGCGACTTGCGGCAGAGGGCTTTCGCAATATTTATTCCATCGCCGGTCCCGTTGTACTAGAGACACTCTTGCGGGGCCAGGTGCTCGATCGTATCTATTTCACACAGGTACATCGTCTGATCGGTGGCAGGTCATACGATACTTTGCTCGAAGGTGATTTGTTGATACCGCCTGTGGATTTCAGTTTGCAGGCGCTTTATTATGACAGTCACTGTGGTAAACATTGCAGCCAGCTTTTCGGGGCCTATGAGATACATCGAAAATAACAGGCGTGAAGATCGGCTATAACAGATCAATCAGAGGCAATACATCGTCAAGAAGCCTGGACTGATCTTTTCGTTAAACGATGTTGCCAGCGAAGCTACTTACTTTTTCCCCATTTCTGGCCCTGCTTCTCGTACTGTTGCTTGACTGCAGACCAGGCGACTTTGTGCGCGGTCTCCTCACGTGAACTATCGCCCTGGCGGTCACTGGTTTTGCGGTATTGCTTCCAGGCATTATTGAATGCTGCCAGGTAAATTTCCTGGGCATGTTCTGGTAGATTATTTTTTACACTTTCTGGAAGTTCCGATATTACTTTGTACGGCATTTTCTGATTCCTCAAAATGAGCCGGTATCTACATGTTGTCTGCCTTATCTGGAATGCTGGGCTTCACATGTTCTCTTCCAGGCTGCACGCTATGCTTTTCCCTGTAACTGCAAGACCACGCCTTCATTTTCCAGAGTGGAAATATCCTGCGTAATTTCCTCACCCCGCGCAATCGTGCGCAACAAACGCCGCATGATTTTGCCAGAGCGGGTTTTCGGCAGACCTTCGGCGAAGCGGATATCATCGGGCTTGGCGATAGCGCCGATCTGTTCGCCGACCCAGTCGCGTAATACCTTGACCATGCGTTCTGCTTCATCGCCGGTGGGACGTTCACCATTGCAGATAACGAAAGCGACGATGGCTTCGCCTTTGACATCGTGTGGACGCGAAACGACTGCGGCCTCTGCCACGCGTTCGTGTGCCACCAGTGCGGATTCGACTTCCATGGTGCCCAGCCTATGGCCGGAAACATTGATCACATCATCGACACGGCCCATGATCCAGAAATAACCGTCTTCATCTTTGCGGGCGCTGTCACCAGCAAGATAATATTTGCCGCCGAATTTTCCGAAATAGGTATCGACATAACGTTGGTCGTCGCCCCAGATAGTACGCAGCATGGACGGGAACGGTTTTTTGATCACCAGGTAGCCGCCGCTGTTGGCTTCTGTGATCGACTCACCTTGTTCGTTGACCACATCGGCAATGATGCCGGGCAGGGCCCTGGTGCATGAACCCGGTTTGGTGCTGGTGACCCCGGGAATGGGGGTGATCATGTTGGCGCCTGTCTCGGTCTGCCACCAGGTATCGACAATCGGGCAGCGTTCCTTGCCGATTACGGTGTGATACCACATCCAGGCTTCGGGGTTGATCGGTTCACCGACCGTGCCGAGCAACCGTATCGAAGATAGATCATAGGCATTAGGGAAACCATCACCCATTTTCATCAGTGCGCGAATCGCGGTGGGTGCGGTGTAGAACACGCTGACTTTATGGTCCTGACAGATTTTCCAGAAGCGACCATAGTCGGGTACTGTCGGTGCGCCTTCATAGATCACAATAGTACTGGCAGCAGCGAGTGGGCCATAAGCCACATAGGTATGGCCGGTGATCCAGCCGACATCGGCGGTGCACCAGAAAATATCTTTGTCCTGTAAATCGAACACCCATAAATTCGTGAGTATGGCGTTTAACAGGTAACCAGCGCTGGAATGCTGTATGCCTTTGGGTTTACCGGTCGAGCCTGATGTGTAGAGTAGAAACAATGGATGTTCGGCACCGACCCATTCAGGTTCGCAGTCGCTGGACTGGCTGTCGACAACATCATGCCACCAGTGGTCGAGACCATCATGCATTTTGATGTCATGGCCAGTACGTTTATATACGATCACATTTTTAATCGTGGGGCAGCCGGCTTGTATCGCTTTGTCAGCTGCGATTTTGAGTTCGACGATTTTGCCGCCGCGATGACCGCCATCCGCAGTAATCAGCATCACTGCACCCGCATCGTTAATACGATCGCGCAATGATTCCGCCGAGAAACCACCGAACACTACGGAATGAATAGCACCAATACGCGCGCATGCCTGCATCGCGACCACCGCTTCGGGCGTCATAGGCATGTAGATGACAACACGGTCACCTTTTTTAATACCGCGCGCTTTCAGCGCATTGGCAAACTGGCAGACTTCATCGTGCAGCTCCTGATAGCTGATATGTCGCGTGTCGCCCTGTTCACCTTCAAAAATAATGGCGGTTTTGCTGGCGTGTTTTGCCAGATGACGGTCGATGCAGTTATACGAGACATTGATTTCACCATCGGCGAACCAGGCGAAGTGCGGTGCTTTTGATGAATCCAGTATTTGTGTGAACGCTTTGTGCCAGTCCAGATGTTCGCGCGCCTGCTCAGCCCAGAAACCTTCGTAATCGCTGGCGGCTTGTTTATGCAGTGCGGCGAGATCGGCTGGCTTTATGCGCGCATGTGCGGCGAATTCTGCAGAAGGAGGAAACTGGCGATTTTCAATCAGGATGGAGTTGATATCATTGTCAGACACGGTTTTATCCTTTTTATTCAATGGGTTGAGGCGGTGTTCTGATAGTGGCCGAAGCCGTGGTCTGTAGTATAACGCAAACCGGCGGGCACTTCGCAAGCGCGGTTTATTCTATGAAAACAAAAATGAAATCGAAAGCGAAACCACAGAGGCACAGAGAACACAGAGGTAAAACATATTTTTGTTTAAAAACAGAAATATTTGTTGGTAATCGTGTACTGATATCTGTACCAGGAAAATCGATGCCTGGCTTTTATAAATAAATGTTTTCTCCGTGTTCTCTGTGCCTCTGTGGTTCGCTTTAAAGTTTTTAAGCTTTTATCCAACTTGACGGTTAGTCATTGGAATACTGTCAGGGTTCCAGTGTTCGATGGCATAGTGCCAGAGCTCTGTTAGCGAGGCCTGATCAAGTTCTGGTGAAACATCCTGGCCGAGAAATTTCAGAATGCTGATGATGCTGGTACACGGATCGCTGTCTGCGATGGCGGCAGCACCGGTGTGCTTGCTGAGTTTGCTGCCGGATTCGTCGATCGCTAATGGTAGATGCAAGTAGTCGGGCTGGGTATAGCCGAGACAACGTTGTATGTAAATCTGGCGTGCGGTGGAATCGAGCAGATCTGCGCCGCGCACGACTTCGGTAATTTTTTGCCCGGCATCGTCGACCACGACCGCGAGTTGATAGGCGAATAATCCATCGCGGCGCCTGATAACAAAATCACCGACTTCATGCGCAAGGTTTTGTTGTTGCGCAGCATACACCGCATCCTTAAACACAATGGTTTCATCAGGCTACTTTTAGTCTGACGGCATAATCATCACCGGACCAGTCTGTCATCTGTTTGCAGGTGCCCGGATAAATCGGTGATGTTGTGCCAGTTTCTTCGAGCAGTTGTTTGCGTGAACAGGTACAGGGATAGATCAGCTGTTTGTCTTTGAGTGCCGACAGTGCCTGTTCATAAAGGTCGGTGCGTTGTGATTGATAAACCACTTCGCCATCCCAGTGCATGGCAAAGGCTTCCAGTGTTTTTAATATTTGTGTATCGGCGCCTTGAACCCGACGCAGTGTGTCGACATCTTCGATACGAACTAACCATTGCCCATGATGCGCGCGCGCCTGCAAAAAACTGGCGACCGCTGCGATCATGGTTCCATAATGCAAGGGCCCGGTAGGCGAGGGCGCAAAACGACCGATGTAGGGTATATTGTTCATGGGGGATCAATATTAACCGCAAACAAAAGATTATAAACGTTAAAAACTGAACCACAGAGACACGGAGAACACAGAGGAAAAACAAATCTTTTGTTAAAACCATGACGCCACCTTGTTTGTTATCCCCGAGTGATTCTGTCGGGGGATGACGAAACAATAAAATGCTTTTCTCCGTGTTCTCCGTGTCTCTGTGGTTCAGCTTTAATGTTTTAGCCAGCCAATAAAAAAGCCGGAACAGTTCCGGCTTTTTTGTACAACAGTACTACAGGCTTTATTTGCCCTTGGTCTGTTTTTCCTTGATCTCGTCCAGGCTTTTGCAATCGATACATTGTGTTGCTGTTGGGCGGGCTTCGAGGCGCTTCAGGCCGATTTCGACACCGCAGGTTTCGCAGTAGCCGTAATCACCGTTAGATAGCTTGGTCAGGGATTCGTCGATTTTTTTGATTAACTTGCGTTCACGATCACGGGCGCGGAGTTCGAGGCTGAATTCTTCTTCCTGAGTAGCGCGATCAGCGGGATCGGGGAAATTGGCGGCGTCGTCTTTCATGTGGCCTACGGTGCGGTCAACTTCGGCCATCAGTTCGTTTTTCCAGGTGTTCAACATTTCTGAAAAGTGCGCGAGCTGGGCATCGCTCATGTATTCCTCACCCTTTTTTGCTTTATAGGGTTTGAATGTATGTTCGGGTATTTTTGCGCTACTTGGCATTGATTGAACTCCAGTATTACCTGAGGATTTCTAAAAGAGCGCGACTATTTATCATAAAAGTCACTGCAGGCGCAACTCGGATTATCGGTGGCAACGGATATCGTTGTTTTTATGAGGGTTTATTCATGGGGTCAATGGCGGAATTAGTCGTCCAGTTGTTCGATGACCTTGCTGATCAGGCGTCCACTGTGCAGACGGCTGGTGATGGAATCGCCTTTTGTTACCTGGCGGGCATCGTTCAGGGTGCGGCCCTGGTTGTCACTGGTGATCGAGTAGCCGCGCGCCAGGGTATTCAACGGGCTCACTGCGTTCAGGGTGCTGGCCAGGCGTTCGAGCCGGGCGCGGGTTTTCTCCAGTCTGGTCTGCGCCCGGTGCTGCATCTGTGATGTCAGCAGCTGCAGGCGTTGCTGTCCCTGATGCAGGCGATGGCGCGGTGACTGTGCCAGTAGTCGACTGGCGAGCTGTTGCCGGCGGTGCTGCCAGTCCTGCAATCGCATTCGCCAGCCACGCAGCAATCCCTGTTCAAGATCGTCCAGACGCTGGGCCCAGGCCTGCAATACCGCCATCGGGTGTTGCTGGACAAGACGGGCTTTCAGCCAGTTCAGTTCCTGCTGGCGCTGTTTCTGCGCTTCCTGCATCAGCTGCAGCAGCCTGCGGTGACCGGCAGCAAGATTGCGCAACCAGTGGTTCTGGTCGGGGGTGACCGACTCGGCCGCCGCGGTGGGGGTGGCGGCACGCAGGTCGGCGACAAAATCCGCAATGGTGACATCGGTTTCGTGGCCGATACCGCTGACTACCGGGATATCGCAGGCATAGATTGCTCGTGCCACCGACTCTTCGTTGAACGCCCAGAGATCTTCCAGCGAGCCTCCGCCGCGTACCAGCAGCAGCACATCGCACTCGGCCATGGATTCGGCCAGTTCAAGCGCTTTGCAGATCGCGGGCGCTGCAGCATCTCCTTGTACATGAACCGGGAACAGTTTTACCGGAATCGAAGGAAAACGGCGGCCGATCACGCTCAGCACATCGCGGATGGCGGCACCGCTGTTGGAGGTGATCACACCGATGCAGCTCGGCAGCTCGGGGATTTCATATTTGTGCTCGGCAGCGAACAGGCCTTCGGCGGCGAGGCGGTTTTTCAGCGCTTCGAAGCGCGCGCGCAGGGCGCCTTCGCCGGCGGTTTCCATGCGATCGACGATCAGCTGGTAGTCGCCGCGCGGCTGGTACAGGCTGATCTTGCCGCGCACCACCACCTGCTGGCCGTTATCCGGCGCGAAGCCCAGATCCTTGTTGCGGCTGCGGAACATGGCGCAGCGGATCTGTGCGTTATCGTCTTTCAGGGTGAAATAAATGTGGCCGGACGCGGGGCGGGCGAGATTGGAGATTTCGGCTTCCACCCAGACCCAGGCGAATTCCTGTTCGAGCAGGGCGGCGACCTGCCGGTTGAGTTCGCTGACGCTGTAGACGGTTCGTTCTGCTGTCATCATAAAAAAAGCCGGGTTACCCCGGCTTATCTCTTCGGACCAAAGGCCTAGTTTCGCATGGTGGGGTGGGCGTATCGTTTGGACTGTGCCACTGCAATGATACCCTGTTCCTTTGCCTCGTTGGCCAGAGCCATGGCTTTTTTGTGATCGCCGGCTTTTTCCGCTTTCTCGGCTTGTTTCAGAATCTTCCTGCTGTCACGCCACTCGTAGTGGGCGGCCTTGGCCTTGTCGATTGCGGCTGTCGCTTGTTTCACGGCCTGGTCGAACTCGCCTGAGTTACCTGCGGTCGCTATCGCGGGCGCGATCAGGACCACACTGAATGCCAAAGCGGTTGTTATATTGCGTAATTTCATAGATATCCTCTCACTTTGTTATTTTGTCTAGTTATGCCTCTTGAAGGAGGTACCATCCTACGAAATATTTAACGCGGAGAAAAGCTTGCTTGTTTACCCGGGAGGAGCAGAAGCCTATAATTAGGCGCCTTTACCATTCACCAAGGCACAGCAGGAACCCACATGCGCATAATCGAGGAAGCCCTCACATTTGACGACGTTTTACTGGTTCCAGCGCATTCTGTAGTAATGCCCCGAGATGTTGACCTGACCACCCGGGTCACCCGCGATATCGAGCTCAAGATCCCCCTGCTTTCAGCCGCCATGGACACGGTGACCGAAGCGCGTCTGGCCATTGCGCTGGCGCAGGAAGGCGGTCTTGGCATTGTTCATAAAAACCTCAGCCCTGCCGAACAGGCCGACAATGTCCGTCAGGTAAAAAAATACGAAAGCGGTGTTATTACCGACCCGGTGCAGGTGCCACCGGAAATGAGCATTCGCGAAGTGCTGGCACTGCGCAAGCAACATAACATTTCCGGCGTCCCGGTCACGCGTGGCCAGGAACTGGTCGGCCTGGTTACCAGCCGCGACCTGCGTTTCGAAACCCGTCTTGATCAGCCGGTATCCGCGATCATGACGCCAAAGGAAAAACTGGTCACCGTGGAAGAAGGCGCTTCGAAAGAAGAAGTGCTCAGCCTGCTGCACAAACATCGCATCGAACGCGTTCTGGTGGTGAATGATCGTTTCGAGCTGCGTGGCATGATCACGGTAAAAGATATTCAAAAATCCACCGATTATCCCAATGCCTGCAAAGATGGCCAAGGTCGTCTGCGCGTGGGTGCTGCGGTCGGCACAGGTGAGGGCACAGAAGAACGCGTCGAGCTGCTGGTGGCTGCGGGTGTTGATGTGATCGTGGTCGATACTGCGCACGGTCACTCACAGGCAGTACTGGATCGTGTTAGCTGGGTGAAAAAACATTATCCAGTGCAGGTGATTGGCGGCAACATCGCCACTGGCGATGCTGCCAAAGCACTGGTCAAAGCTGGTGCGGATGGCGTCAAGGTCGGTATCGGTCCGGGTTCGATCTGCACCACGCGCATTATCGCGGGCGTCGGTGTACCACAAATTTCGGCGATCAGTTATGTCGCCAAAGCGCTCGAAGGAACAGGCGTGCCATTGATCGCGGATGGTGGTATTCGTTATTCGGGTGACATGGCCAAAGCGATCGCAGCAGGTGGTTACTGCATCATGGTGGGCAGCATGCTCGCCGGTACCGAAGAAGCACCGGGCGAAGAAATTTTGTTCCAGGGCCGTTCCTATAAATCCTACCGTGGCATGGGTTCATTAGGTGCGATGAAGCAGGGTTCCAGCGATCGTTATTTCCAGGATAGCTCGGAAGGCAGCGACAAGCTGGTACCCGAAGGCATCGAAGGTCGTGTGGCATACAAAGGCCCAATGAATGCCATCGTGCATCAGATGATGGGGGGGCTGCGTTCCAGCATGGGATATGTCGGCTGCGCCACGCTGGATGAAATGCGCACCAAGCCCAGCTTTGTTCGTATCTCGGGTGCAGGGGTCTCTGAATCGCACGTGCACGATGTCACCATCACCAAAGAAGCACCGAACTACCGAAGCTCTTAAGATTAAAAACTTTATAAAAACCTTTACCACAGAGGCACAGAGAACACAGAGGAAAAACTATATGTGTTTTGTATGTGCTTTTCTATAGCGCTACTGACTGATAGGTTCGTGACTTAATAATATTTATTCTCCGTGTCCATCTGTGTCTCTGTGGTGAAATGCTTTTAATCAACTGAATAACAACTATGCAAAACATTCACGCCGATAAAATCCTGATCCTCGACTTTGGTTCGCAGTACACACAGCTGATTGCGCGGCGTGTGCGCGAAGCCGGCGTGTATTGCGAAATTCATCCCAGTGATGTCGATGACGAAGATATTTCCAATTTTAATCCCAACGGCATTATTCTTTCCGGCGGACCGGAATCGGTTACCGCTACCGATACCCTGAAAGCACCCGAGATCGTTTTCGATCTGGGTATTCCTGTGCTCGGTATCTGTTACGGCATGCAGACCATGGCAGCGCAGCTCGGTGGCAAGGTGGGTGCGTCGACGCATCGTGAATTTGGCTACGCCCAGGTGCGCGCACGCAATCACAGCAAGTTGTTCAACGAAATCGAAGATCATGTTAATGACGAGGGCCATGCGTTTCTCGATGTCTGGATGTCACACGGTGATCGCGTCGATGAATTGCCAGAAGGCTTTGTTCTGCATCGCCAGCACCGACAGTGCGCCCAATGCGGCGATGGCAAATGAAACCCTGCGTTTTTATGGTGTGCAGTTTCATCCCGAAGTGACACACACCAAGCAGGGGCAACGCATTATCGAACGTTTTGTGCATGAGATATGTGAATGCGCCAATCTGTGGACAGCGGATAATATTATCGAAGACAGTATCGCACGCGTGCGCGAGCAGGTGGGTAGCGACGAAGTGATCCTGGGTCTTTCCGGTGGTGTCGATTCTTCTGTGGTCGCTGCGCTTGTTGCATCGCGCGATCGGTGACCAGCTTACCTGCGTGTTTGTCGATAACGGTTTGTTGCGTCACCATGAAGGCGACCAGGTGATGGCGGTGTTCGCGCAGAACATGGGCGTGAGAGTGATCCGTGTCGATGCCGAACAACGTTTTCTGGATGAACTCAAAGGCGAAGCCGATCCCGAGAAAAAACGCAAAATCATCGGCCGCGTGTTCATCGATATTTTTCAGGAAGAAGCGAATAAATTAACCACTGCCAACTGGCTGGCACAGGGCACGATTTATCCTGATGTGATCGAGTCTGCCGGCAGCAAAAATTCACACCTTATAAAATCGCATCATAATGTTGGTGGCCTGCCCGAAGACATGACGATGCAACTGGTCGAACCATTGCGCGAACTGTTCAAGGACGAAGTGCGCAAGATCGGTGTCGAACTGGGTCTGCCATCTGAAATGGTCTACCGTCATCCGTTCCCCGGCCCCGGCCTGGGTGTACGTATTCTTGGTGAAGTGAAAAAAGAATATGCCGATCTGTTACGACTCGCCGACGACATCTTTATCAAAGAACTGTACGCGCACGATCTTTACAATAAAGTGAGCCAGGCCTTCGCGGTATTTTTACCCGTGCGTTCGGTGGGTGTCATGGGTGACGGCCGTCGTTATGATTACGTGGTCGCGCTGCGCGCAGTGGAAACCATCGACTTCATGACCGCGCGCTGGGCGCACCTGCCTTATGAGTTTCTTGATCATGTTTCACGTCGCATCATCAACGAGATCGATGGTATCTCGCGCGTGACTTATGATATCTCCGGTAAACCGCCCGGCGACTATCGAGTGGGAATAGGCCGCCTTCGCATGTGCTGGGCTTTCATGCGACTGATTAAGGCGTGAGGAAAAAAAGCAGCCAGGCTGCTACCACTTCTGGAGGAGAGGAAAGTGGCAGGCCTGGCTTAATGGAGAGTTAAAGTGTAGTTGCTTAACGGTTAGGTCTGCCGCCGGGGCCCATGCCACCGCCAGGCCCCATGCCACCGCCGGGTCCCATATTGCCCCCAGGTCCCATGCCACCACCGGGGCCCATACCGCCACCCATTCCGCGTGCCGGAGGCATGTCCGGTAGTTCTACGCCTTGCTTGCGGGCACGTTCCTGCATTTCTTTGTGGTGTTGCTCGCGGATGCGCTCACGTTCCTCTGCGGTTTTGGCGGCGCGCATTTTATTGCGAAATTCGGTGCGTTCCTGTGCGGTCATCAGTTGTGAGCCATAGATACGATCCTGGTCTCTTGATTGATCCTGAGTCTGAAGCTGGTCGCGGTCCTGATCCGCCGCCAGTACAATCGGCGATGTCAGCGTTAAACCGAGACAGATCCCGACTAACATAGGTAAATGTTTGTTCATATCTATAACCCCTGCATAAAGGAATGATGTTTTATATACAACGGGCACCCCTGAGATTTCTCAATGGGTGTCTGGATGTAATCTAATACAGAGTCAACAGAGTTAAAATAGATTCAGCATAAATGCTTGATTTAAATCAAAGACTATTTAGGGCCAGAGTAACAGCTGCGCCACCAGAGGGCTCAACATCCGGTTTCTGCGAACAGCATCTAAAATGTGACGGAAGGATCATTTTCTACCCAGTTTTACCTTATTCGTTATCCATTTCTCCATAAAGCTGGCATAAGAAGTTATAGCAGCCAGCTGCCTGAGCTATTGCTAATAGTCTTTCGCTGCCATGAATTGCTGTCCTGGCTAAACGTTGATTTCAGTGATCCCGCTATTTTTCAACACTCACCTTGATCTGTCTGCGAGATAGCACGACGATTTTTTGTATCTGAATGCCCCGCCTGGCCGTGGTGGACGTGCTTTTTGAGGGCTGATTGCCGGCAGGTCGCATGTATTAAACGCTGGAGTAGTAACGCTGAAGATCTATAAGCCAGCGTCTATGCAATGCCAAAGCAAAATCAATTAGTAATGATGTCAATGTGTTTCTAGACTTTCGCCAACTCGAGAAGTTATTTCTGATTCGCTAATTAATTCTCTTAGAAGGAGTTGACCATGGCCTCAAAATCTTATGACGCAGGCGTCAAAGAATATCGTGATATGTACTGGACACCGGACTATGTTCCGTTGGACACCGACTTACTTGCATGTTTCAAGTGTACAGGGCAATCTGGCGTGCCGCGCGAAGAAGTCGCTGCTGCCGTTGCTGCTGAATCATCCACGGGTACCTGGAGTACCGTGTGGTCAGAATTGCTGACCGACCTTGAATACTACAAGGGTCGTGCCTACCGCATCGAAGATGTGCCGGGCGACAGCGAATCATTTTACGCTTTTGTTGCGTACCCGATCGATCTTTTTGAAGAAGGCTCGGTGGTAAACGTACTGACCTCGCTGGTTGGTAACGTATTCGGCTTTAAAGCGCTGCGTCATCTGCGTCTGGAAGACATTCGCTTCCCGATCGCTTATATCAAAACTTGCGGTGGCCCGCCGGCTGGTATCCAGGTTGAACGTGATCGTCTGAACAAGTATGGCCGTCCAATGCTGGGTGCGACCATCAAGCCTAAACTGGGTCTGTCCGCGAAAAACTATGGCCGTGCAGTTTACGAATGTTTGCGCGGTGGTCTGGATTTGACCAAGGACGATGAAAACGTTAACTCGCAACCTTTCATGCGCTGGCGCGATCGCTTCGAGTTTGTTGCCGAAGCGATCGACAAGGCGCAACGTGAAACCGGCGAACGTAAAGGCCATTACCTGAACGTTACTTCTGCGACGCCTGAAGATATGTACGAGCGAGCTGAGTTCGCCAAAGAAGTTGGCTGCCCGATCATTATGCATGACTTCCTCACTGGTGGTTTCACAGCGAACACCGGTCTCGCTAACTGGTGCCGCAAGAACGGCATGCTGCTTCACATTCACCGTGCAATGCACGCGGTAATCGACCGTCATCCGAAACACGGTATTCATTTCCGCGTACTGGCCAAGTGTCTGCGTCTGTCAGGTGGTGACCACCTGCACACTGGTACTGTGGTCGGTAAGCTGGAAGGTGACCGTGCATCAACACTGGGTTTTGTTGATCAGTTGCGCGAATCGTTTGTTCCTGAAGATCGTTCACGCGGTGTGTTCTTTGATCAGGACTGGGGTTCAATGCCGGGTGTGTTTGCAGTCGCTTCCGGTGGTATCCACGTATGGCACATGCCTGCGCTGGTCACCATTTTCGGTGATGACTCTGTTCTGCAGTTTGGTGGTGGTACTCAGGGTCACCCATGGGGTAATGCTGCGGGTGCTGCTGCTAACCGTGTTGCGCTTGAAGCAAGCGTTAAGGCACGTAACCAGGGTCGTGAGATCGAGAAAGAAGCACGCGACATCCTTTCTGAAGCAGCGCGACACAGTCCCGAACTGGCGATTGCGATGGAAACCTGGAAAGAGATCAAGTTCGAGTTCGACACTGTCGACAAACTGGACGTTGGTTGATCTGATACATCGCAAACATCACTGAACACTAAACACAGATACATTTAGAGGAAAGCGTAATGAGCAATCAACAAGGCGATTACCAAACTTCACAGACTCTGGAAACTTTCGGCTTCCTGCCCAAGCTTACACAGGACGAAGTTTATGACCAGATTACATACCTGGTTTCGATGGGCTTGACGCCCGCTATCGAGCATGAGCATCCCAGTGCTGCCAGCGATCATTACTGGACCATGTGGAAACTGCCCATGTTTGGCGAATCCGATCCAGTGCGCGTGATGGAAGAGCTTGAAGCCTGCCGTCGCAGTTATCCGGATCATCATATTCGTCTTATCGGTTATGACAATTACAGTCAGAGCCAGGGCGTCTGCTTCGTCGTGCACGAAGGACGCGCGGTATAAGGCGAACGGTTTAACGGTTATCGATATTGATCTTTTAACGAACAACGGTAAAAGGTGGGATGAATCATGTCACAAGTTGCAACGGCAAACGCACACGCACACAGCAGTAGAGCGTTCGCACTTGAGCGACGCAAGGCTTTGTCGAGTGGTGGCAAGGCAGCGATAAAAAGCGCAGGTAGAACTGGCGCAGCATCGGGTAGTGCAAGTTCCGGTGCTTCGACATCGGGTTCTGCAACGCCCGCGGCCAGTCGTGCCGAGGGCGGAAGTGCGCGCGCTGCGTCATTGGCACGTCGCAAGGCAATGTCCACCCAGGGTAAAACTGCACTGGATACCAAAGACCGTGTTCGCGGTGGATCAAGCTCGCAACCGAAAAAAGTAAATGCAGACGCTGCTGAACGTCCGAACACAGATTGTGGATGCGGATGCGGCGGTGAAGCGAAAGATAAGACCAGTCGTCTCGAGACGGTTGTTCCATCCAGCCGTCCTGAGGCGACTGTGTCTTCCAATAAAGGTTTGCGGCCGAGATCGCGTGTGGTTCGTCGTCCGCAAACCGCATCCAGTACTGCAAAGTCTGCCGCACTGGCACGTCGTAAGGCTTTGTCTTCTCGCGGCAAGGCAGGACTGGATAAAAACTCGATGAGTGAAGCCCAGGTGGTTCGCGCGAGCAACCCGAAAATGACCAGTCGCGAACTGGCGCAGGTAGTGCGCGAGCAGCGCAGCAAACGAGGTGGTGCGGGTCAGAAAAAATCTGCGCCCTGCGGTCGCCCAAGTCGCCAGATGCGTAAATCACAGGAAACAATACTGTGGGCGCTGCACAGGATGCGCCGTGGAAAGTGGGCGCCAGTGAAACCACCAGCGGCCAGACCGTAACGGGCACGATGGTCGGTCGTCATAACAATACGACCGGTGATGAGGCGAGTACCTGCCGCACGGTTACCGGTACCGAATATCTGGGCGCAGATATTTTCAATAAATTCTGCCAGAGCGATGCGAAAGCGACGACCGCGAAAAAAGTCAGCGTGACCACGACATCGCATGGCAACTCTGTCAGCGGTAACCGCCTGGGACGCGGCAGCAATGTGACCGGCAATGAGCCGGGCACCTGCAAGCGTGTGACCGGTGCTCAATATGTGAGTGCTGAACAGACACAGGGTTACTGCGGTGAATTCGCTGAAAAATCACCGCGCAAAGGTTCCATGGCTGAAACCATGAAAGGTAAAACGGTGACCGGCAATAACGTTGGTCGCTCGAAAATGGTAACGGGCGATGAATACGGTATGCGTAAGAATCTTACCGGTACGCAATACAGCAAAGCACAGGACATCGGCAGTGCGCCGTCCAAGGTTGGCACCAGTGCCACGCTGCGCGGTGGCAGTGTCACCGGCACCATGATCGGTCGTCGTGAACGCATGACCGGTGATGAACCGGGCAGCTGTCGCAATGTCACTGGCGATGATTATGTTGGCAAAGAACAGTACAGCGGTTTTTGTAAAGCGACACCCGAACCGAAAGATCGCAAGGTCAATGTTTCCAGCACGATGGCAAACCAGTTTGTTACTGGCAGCCTGGCGGGACGTTCGGGCCAGGTCACCGGCGATGAGCCCGGTACCTGCAAGGCTGTGACCGGCACCCCGTATGCCGGTGGCGACCAGTACCAGCAATTTTGCGAAGCGCCACAATCGTCGGAAGCACAGGCGCGCATGCAACCTGCAACACGTCGCTGGGGTAAACCGATGACAGGCCAGCAGCCCGGTATCGGAGGACACCTGACGGGTGCGAACAAGGGTGCGTGCGAACCGCTCACAGGCACACCTTATGTAGGTGCCGATCAGGCAGCTGCAGCATGTCCTGCAACCGCAGCAGAACCGGGCAGTGCCGATTTTCCGCAGTCACTGGGACAGGCGCCCTGGGAAGATTTCAGTGTTACACCGCCAGCGCATGCTGCGCACTACGACATGAGCCCTGCAAATGTCACGGGCTGCACAGTACGAAAGCGGAAACATTACCGGTCCGTTCGGCATGGCCACAGGAAAAGTGACAGGCACTGAACAGGCGCGCTTTGATCGCACACCGCCAGAAGCACCGATACCGATGACTGCTGAAAGTGTCGACGGTCGTGTCAAGTCGCGCATTACTGGCGAAGGTATGGATGGTGGACAGAGGATTACCGGTGATGACTGGGAACGCGGCGATCGTGTAACCGGTACCGAAGGTGCATCTGCCAGACGTCGCAACCCGTCATTACGAGGTGGGCCAGTAAGTCCAATGCAGACGCGCGCGGACATGATTCGCCCCGAACAAATACCGGTGCCAGTCAGCAAGGTCACAGGTGGCAGCGGTAATACTGATAAAGGCGCAATGATTACTTACTCTGGTGGTGCGCGCGGATAACGCGACGTAAGGCCAGGCAAATACTTAACGGATACACATGATGCTACGCACAGCTCGACAACAACAAGCAAGACACCGGACAGCCGGTATCGCGCCTTTGCGTCGTCCGGGTGCGGTGGCTGTTGCGCCTGCGAGCACTGCGCGTAGCAGGTTTGGTCAGATCGGGCATCCCTTGTCTCGTGCCGATGAGAATGCGCGTCTGCATGAATACGAAGACAGAATTAAACAGGCGTTTGCTGTGATTGTGCCGACACTGAAAGAGATTTCAGCCATTCAGCACGAAGCGGATTTTGAATCCCGCGCGCAGCAGATTGCACGCGATGGACTGGGTTTCGAATTGCCGGAAAACATCCTGGCCGATGCCTGGGTAGAACAACTGGATATGCGCCGTCTGTTCGCATGGTGTGTGTTCCAGACCTATCGTCGTTTTTGTGACGATTTCTTCAGCGCAAAGCCAACCGGCGCCGCTGAAGAGTTTGAAAGTTTTTTGCAGAGCTGTGGTTTTCACAGCCTGGATATTACGCCATGTGCAGATGGTCGTCTGGCGCACCTGGTGCGATATGTATTGCGGCTTTCGCCACGTGCAGTACGACGTAAATCTTATGCCGGTGCGATGTTCGATATCGAGGACAGTGTTAATAAATGGACTGAAATTGAATTGCAGCGCTTTCGCGAAGCGAAGCCGAATGCGGCCGACGCAGCGACACGTTATCTGAAAATGGTGGCTTATCATTTCAGCAGCGGCGATCCCGAGCATGAAGGTTGTGCTGCGCATGGTTCAGATACGCGCAAGGCGGCACTGGCTGCAATGGAACGTTTGACCAGTTTCCGCACGGCGATCGAAAACAGTTTTTGTTGCGGCGCCTCGATCGATCTGTTGTTGATCGGTGTAGATACCGATACCGATTCGATACGTGTACACGTACCGGACGCTGATGGTGAGATAGATTTTGAGCGTTATGTCGATACCCAGGATATTTATGTCGAGACAGCACGGCTGGAAGCATCGGATGCAATACGTGCAATCGAGGAATCGATACAGACATGTTCGCCAGATGTGACTTCAGGTATGGCGCAGTTTATTGCACGCCTGATAGAGAACAATATGTCGCAGATTGATTATGTGCTCAATCATCATGGCGAGCGTTATCCTGACATTGGTCATGCCGAGCGCTTTATCGGGGCCGGTGTGGGTTTCGAAGAAATCCAGCTGCGTAACCTGATGTACTTTGCATACCTCAACACGGTTGAGGAAGGTGCGGCAGATATGGATGTCGGGATAAAGATTTTTACCGGTCTTAACGTTTCGCACGGTTTGCCGGTACCTGTGGTGGTTCGTTTTGACTATCACGGCGATGTTCCGGGTGCGCGTGAGCGCGCAGTAGAGCGCTGCGGTCGTGTTGCGAATGCGATGACCGAACGTTATGACGAATTGTATCGACAGGGCATGCTGCATATTTTGCAGGTGGCACGTGATTGTGATGACAATGGCCCGCTGGAAGTTTTTTCATGCACCGTTGATAACGTTGCAGCGGGAGGGCACTGATGAAGATCTGTCAGGTTGAACGTCCACTGGTTGCGACCAATCGCATCCCTGGAATGGAACACAAGCATTTACAGGTAGTGCGTGACGGTAACACTTCGGCGGTGGCTGTCGACGCGGTTGGATGTAAACCGGGTGACTGGGTGATTTGCGTAGGCAGTTCCGCCGCACGCGAAGCAGCCGGTAGCAAGGATTATCCGAGCGATTTGACCATCGTTGGCATTATCGATCACTGGCCGCCATCTGAAAATACGGCAGCCACACAGAAAAAAGGTGCAGCCTGATGGAAATTTTGCAGGTAGAAGCGCCACTGGTATGCACGCGCCGCGTAGCCGGACTGGAAGCGATCAGTTTGCGTGTGCTGCGCTCGCCAAGTGGCAAACAGCAGGTCGCTGTCGACCCGGTCGGGGCCCGCGAAGGTAACTGGGTATACACCGTCAGCGGATCGGCAGCGCGCTATGCAACGGGTGATTTTGGAATTCTCACGGATCTTACGATCGGCGGCATTATCGATCACTGGGAACCGTAAGACGTTATTTGGTGGCAGGTAGCAACCAGCAGGTAGAAATGAATTTTTTTAAACAATGTAGTCAACAGGAGACATAAAGATGGCAAGTGAAAACTACGGCATCGCACTGGGTATGATTGAAACGCGCGGGCTGGTGCCCGCCATCGAAGCGGCAGATGCCATGACCAAAGCCGCGGAAGTACGACTCATCAGTCGTGAGTTTGTGGGTGGCGGTTATGTCACGGTAATGGTCCGTGGCGAAACCGGCGCAGTAAATGCAGCCGTTCGTGCTGGCGCAGATGCCTGCGAACGTGTGGGTGATGGCCTGGTGGCTGCACACATCATTGCTCGTCCACATAAAGAAGTTGAACCGGTGCTGGACAACAGTGGTAACAGCATGAAATAACAAACGCGACCAGCGTGGTCGAGTTAATTGATTTTTTTATTTACATATTGGAGATACAACAATGGCGAATGAAAATTACGGTATTGCTCTGGGTATGATCGAAACACGGGGACTGGTGCCTGCCATCGAAGCGGCAGATGCCATGACCAAGGCTGCTGAAGTACGCCTGATCGGTCGTGAGTTTGTTGGTGGCGGTTATGTTACCGTTCTGGTTCGTGGTGAAACGGGTGCTGTGAATGCAGCTGTTCGTGCCGGTGCCGACGCATGTGAACGCGTTGGTGATGGACTGGTGGCAGCACACATCATTGCACGTCCGCACAAAGAAGTTGAACCGGTTCTGCCGACTGGTAACATCGGTTCATCAAAGGCCGCGGCCTGAGAAAAACAGTCTTTTTAGACAGGTAGTCAGATGTTAGCGGCACGACCTGATCAGAAAATTCTGGGTTACCTCGGCAGGGCTCTCAGTCTCGAGCTGTCTGCAGTCCAGCAATACAGTACCCAGGCGCGACTGGTCGCGTCCTGGGGGCTGGGCGAGGCTGCCGATAGCTTTCGTAAAGAGTCCGAGGAAGAACTGCGACACGCGAACAGGATTATTGAACGTATGCTGGCAGTAGGTGCAGCGCCTGCAGGATCGCAATTGCGACCGGTCAGGCTTGCAAAGGACCTGTCCGCGTTGTTGCGGTTTGACCAGGTTTTCGAAGCAGAGGTGATACAGATGTATCAGACGGCAACACGTTATTGTGCCAGCGTGGGTGACCACGATAGCCGCGTGTTTTTCGAAGAGCTGCTCAAGGGAAGAACAACAGCATCTGGCTGAACTCGATGCCTGGTTGCGTCGATTGCAGGAAACACCGCAACAGCGCATGCACGGCAGCCGATAAGCAACGCATGACCTGACACGTTGACAGCAGGTTGGAGGTGAACGCTATGACTTTACAGCAATGGCAGGAACGGAATCGTCCGTCACGCCTGGAAAAACGTTATGAGTTCGATGACTATGAAGCGCTGCGCGTTTTTCTGGACAGTGCTGCGGACTTGTCTGAACAAAAGGGACTGTATCCGGATATTGGTTTTGGTCGTACCTATGCCAATTTCACTATACACGCTGACGAAGGCGCTACCGAACTGACAACGAAGCAACGCGAATTTGCACGATTGCTCGATTCGCTAGATTCGGCTGAGAAGGTCTGAGAGGACACTGACCATGCCGGTCATCGCTCTGATCGGAAACAAGGGTGGCGCGGGTAAGACCACGCTCTCCATAAATCTCGCCTGTGGTCTGCATCGGCGCTTTTCCACCCTGCTACTGGATTCCGATCCACAACGCTCTTCTCTGCAATGGCGCGATATTTCAGAACGCGATGATCTGGTCGATGTGGTCGATGCGTTCGAAGATGTTGTGACCACGGTTCAGACGTATCGGGATAGCTATGACTACCTGGTGATCGACTGCCCGCCATCTGTACATTCAGAGCAAACGCGACGGGCACTGTCCTGCTGTGACATCGCCGTGATACCGGTGCTGCCATCACCGCTGGACCTGTGGGCCAGCGTGCACGTGGAGCAGGAGCTGGAACAGGCGCGCCGGATGAATCCTGGTATCCAGGCAATGCTGGTGGTCAATCAGCTGGAGCCGCGCACCCGTCTGTCACGACTGATGGGTGATGCGCTGGCTGAAATTGAACTTCCGGTGGCCAGAACCGCGATCAGGCGGCGCATGGCCTATCGCAATGCCATACTCGAGGGCCGCAGCGTGCTGGATGCCGGTGTGTCGGCCAGCGGCGCGGCCGAAGAAATCCAACAATTGATTGACGAACTGGTGACTGATCGTGACGACTAAAAACAAAACCGGCGACAAACTGGTCGCTTCCATCCGAAAAAGTAAATCTGGTAATGTTGCGAGCAAGACTGCGCCGCCATCAGAATCGAGCCATACGCCCGAAACAGGTGTGACAGAGTCCGGCAAAAACCAGTCTCGCCGTGACGGTTTCAGTCACGGGCGTCGCGTGTGGCCAGATTGAGTATCTCCTGGATGGAACCTGGATAGACAATTAAGGGAAACGACAGGGACTAACAATTGAAGCAAGGTACTGTGAGACAGACGGGTTGCAAGATCCGGGCTTACAGCGTGACAGTTCCTGAATAACCATAGAGAGATTACTAATGCCACCTCCTTTCAGTGAACCTGGATACACGCCGCCGTCCGCAATGCCGGAATACCTGATCCGGCATGCGACCTTGAGGCAATTACAGATTTTTGAAGCCAGTGTGCGGCTGGGTAATTTTTCGCGCGCGGCAGAAGAGCTTTTTGTCACCCAGCCGACAGTTTCGATGCAGATCAAGAAGCTGGCCGATGCGCTGGGCCTGCCCCTGTTCGAACAGATCGGACGCAATGTCAGGCCGACCGAAGCCGGGCGCGAACTGTACGAATCCTGCCGGCGTATTTTCGAAAATCTCGCCAATCTGGAAATGAAAATTTCCGAACATAAAGGCATGAAGCGTGGACGCCTGCGCCTGGGCGTGGTGACGACCGCCAAATATTTTGTACCGGAAGCGCTGGGTGAATTTTGCCGTCTTTATCCCGGCATCGATGTTGCGCTGAAAGTATCTAATCGTGATCGCATCATCGAACGACTCACTTCTTATGAAGACGATCTGTACATCATGGGACAGGCGCCGACGGATATTATGGAAATCGAGTCATATCCTTTTGCCCCCAATCCGCTGGTGTTGATGGCGCCACAGGATCATCCTCTGGTCGGTGAGAAAAATATTCCATTATCGCGTATTGCCGAAGAACCGCTGATCCTGCGTGAACCGGGTTCCGGTATCCGTGATGCCACCCAGCGTTTGTTCGAGCGAGAAGGGCTGGTACCCAAAGTGCGTATGGAACTAGGCAGTAACGAAGCGATCAAGCATGCCGTGGTCGGCGGACTGGGGGTGGCGGTACTGTCATTGCATACGCTGTCACTGGAAGGGCCGGAAGGTCCGGTGAAACTGCTCGATGTTCAAGGTTTTCCGATCATGCGTCAGTGGCATCTGGTGTTCCCCAAAGGCAAGGAACTGTCACTGGTGGCCGAGGCCTTCCTCGAATATTCGCTGGACGTGGAACCGCGGATGCGAGAAAAGATGATGAACCAGTGGCCGGGGATGGCAGACGCGCTGGCATCCGCGGAACCGGCGGCCAAGGCTTCAACCAGAATTGAAACCAAAGCTAAAGCCAGAGCAAAAGCGAAAGGCTGAAGCCTGGCTTAGGCATATGCGGCGTCGCGCATACGCCGGGTCTTTTCCAGCATGCGCCAGGTGGACAGGTTGTTGTTGAAGCGAGAAATCACTTCAAGCGGCAGCCATAGCACCTGGTGAGATTCATCATTACCGGGGACAGGCAGGCGATCATCGATCTCGACCAGAAAACGGATATCGTAATGCTGATGTTTCGGACCGTAATGGCCACCCGGGATGGTATGAATGTCCACGTCGAAAATCTCGCCATCGACCAGATGAATCTTATCGAGAGGCAGGCCGGTTTCTTCATGTGTTTCACGCAACGCTACCCGCAGTATGTCAGCGTCACCGTCGGCATGACCACCCGGTTGAAACCACTGGTTGTGTTTGCGGTGATGCAGCAATAGTGCTTTATCGCGTGCTGGATTGACCACCCACGCCGAGCCGGTGATGTGCCCCGGCCACAGTTCACGGTCAAAACAGTTTTCGTGTTGCTGAACAAAACGTCGCGTACGCGCCACGTAACCGGCTTCGGTATTGAACGGTGACTGGTAGCGTTGCAGTAGCGATAACAGTTCCTGTCGATGCATGGTGTACTCCCGGGTTCAGGTGACCGAGGGATTTTCGACCGCGGCGATCGCTGCGGCTGCAGCTTCATCAACATCGCCTTCGCGGCCAGAAAGAATCAGACGTCCGAAAGCGCCAACCGCGCGCACGTCAATCAGCGTGATGCTGGCAGCTTTTTCCGCCTGGTTCGCCGCATAGACGATATAACCCGCGGGCTCGGTTTCAAGAATGAACATGCTCTGTCCCGGCAGGATCATGGATCCGCGCCGGTCCTGGCGGTTGATCAGCACGGTGTGATCGGGTGTCATGCCACGGATGATTTCACTCCAGGCAACACGGCAGGTTTGCCGGTCATGGACGCTGGCGTTCATATTGGACAACAGGATATTGCCGGCTTCTCGTACATCACTCTGATCGCGTTGATGAATCACCATCGAACCGTAGGCGCGTTCGACGACCTGCTGTGCCAGATGCACGCGTGTCGCCTTCAGGGCGGTATCGGTCAGGCGATGCACCGCCATACCGGGTGAGACCTCCACCCAGAGGCAGGCGTCACCCGGAATGGGCAAAAAGCCCTGGGAGACAGTGGCCATATAAGCGGCCAGCTGCGGCTGCAGAGCATCGATATAAACGTAGGTTCTGAGTGAGATCATCCGGTCTGTACAACTTAAATAACAGGTGACCTTTATAGACGGTTTTACTCCTTATTAAAAAGAGAAGTTTTTGATTCCACCTATAGATAACTATCTATTGGTTGCTTTGGCTGATGACATAAACCTGTAATGCCCCGATCTGGGCCCAGGTTTACTGGTCTGAATTCGTACCTATAACCTTAAGGTAATCTATTTGTTAAAAAAAATTGAGTGGTTCCCTGTCGATTAATTTTCGATACTCCTCACACTTGAATCTTGCGCATATCGCGAATCGATTAACAGATTACATTGGTTAATGATGGATGCCGGTGATGGCAGAGATTCTGCTGGCATTCGCAGAGGAGGACGAATTCAAACATGCAACAGTTGATCCTGCTGGTGATAGCGCTGCCATTTATTTCTGCTGTTATCACACAGTTATCACCCCGTCGTTCCGGGTCAGCGTATCGCCGCTGTCAGTGTTGCGTTCAGCTGGGCCATGTTCGCGCTTGCCATTGTGACACTATGGTTGTCATTGTCCGGTGCCGGTTCTCGTGACTTAACATTGTTGCACGGCTGGAGCATTATTCGCTTCGACTCGTTGAGTACGCTGATGTGTATGGTGATTACATCGATCAGTCTCATCGTGCATCTTTACTCGGTTCGTTACATGGCAGAAGAGCCTGGCTATGGACGGTTCTTCATGCTGCTGGATATCATGGCCGGCACCTTGTTGTTGATGGTGACGGCAGGCGATCTGATTACCTTGCTGGTGGCCTGGCATCTGGTCGGAATCATGCTGTATTTTCTGCTGGGGTATGACACGCGAAGTCGGCCGGCATCGCGCTATGCTTTCTGGACATGGATAACCTACCGCTTTGGTGATCTTCCATTATTGCTGGCAGCCGGTCTGTTGTATCAGGCCTACGGCAGCTGGTCACTGAGTATTATTTTCGAACGCCTCGCGGCCACACCTGATGCGCATACAGTACTCGGTTTGCCTCTGGTCGAAGTGGTGGGTGCGCTGGTGGCGCTTGCGGCCTTCGCGCGTTCCGCGCAGTTTCTGTTGCATACCTGGTTGCCCTATACCATGAGCGGTCCGACGCCGGTATCGGCGCTGATGCATGCCGGGATCGTGAATGCGGGTGGTTTCCTGATCAATCGTTTCGCACCGGTGTTCGTTGAAACCAGTGGCGTGCTGCACTGGGTGTTCATTGTCGGGCTGGTAACCGCGGTGTTCGGTTCTGTATTGATGCTGACCCAGAACGATGTCAAGAAAGCGCTGGGTTATTCCACCATGGGCCAGATGGGTTTCATGATCATGGAATGCGGTGTCGGCGCTTTTTCACTGGCGATTTACCATCTGATCGCGCATGGTGTATTTAAAGGCACGTTGTTTCTGAGTGCAGGCGGCGTGATTGGTGAAGCACGCAAGGACGACGGCGTGCCCAAGGATCCGCTGTACAACTTTGTGGTTGAAAAACGCCCGGCTCGCAGTCGCAAGCCCTGGCTGTTGATGGCGATGATGACACTGCTGGTGCCAGCAGTGATTCTGGTGCTCGCGCACTGGCTGGTAGCGAAGAATTTTACCAGAAGCAGGGCGCAATAGTATTGCTGTTCTTCGGCTGGGTCACCGGTGCGCAACTGATTTTCGCCACCTATCGTATGCACACCGAGAATCTTGGTCGGCTGTTCACCCTGGTCATTGTGTCCTTTACGGTGGTGGTCGTGGGTTACACCCTGATCAGCCATGCTTTTGATCTGTTCCTGTATCCCGATGTTGCATTCCGGTCACGTATCTATGCTGCGGCCGGTATCAATGTGTCACTGGTTCGATATGCTGGTCGTGCTGGTCACAGCAATTATTGTCGCAGGCTGGCTGCGCACCTATTACAGCGAACGCAATGGTCGACGCCAGGATAAGACGCTTTACATCCGTTATGGCTGGGTTTCTATGCGCTGATCTCGCGTGAATTTTATGTCAGCGATCTATACATCTGGCTGACTCGGCGAATGGAACTGTTCGGCGACACGATTGAATGTCTGGCTGAGGTGGGTTTGATATGCCAGATACAGAGCTGGATAATCGCAGGCCTGTTTCTGCCGTTGTTCCCGCTGGGAATGGTGTTCAATGTGGTGTTTCAACGGTTGCGCAATGCCTGGCAGCGTGCCTCGCTGTTACTGCTCTGGCCGTTGCCGGGTGTGGGGCTATTGCATACTGCGCCAGCCTGATGTCTCGAACTGCAATAGTCCTGTGGTCGTCTGTTGCAGTGCGCTGCTGTATGGCTTCAGAGCGGTCGTGGTGAGCGAATCTAGAAGTGTGGACAGGTTTCATGGCCACCTCGGCCTGGTCGCTGATCTGGATTGCACTGGCAGTTGGGGTGAAGCCGAATCAACTGGTGTTGCATGTGCTGGCATTCAGTCTGCCACTGGTCCTGCTGCCTGTCTGGTGGCCGAACTTGAACAGCGTTATGAATCTGCGTTCGCCGGCATTGTCAGTGGCGTCGCGCAGGCCCAGCCAAGGCTGTCCGGCGTGCTGGTGATCACGATGCTGGCGGTTATAGGCAGCCCGTTGTTTCCAGGCTTTTTTTCGATGCTGAGCAATGTGACGCGTGCGGTCGGAGTCGTGCCCTGCGCGGCAGTCGGTGTGGCGGCCGTCTGGCTGTTGTGGAGCTGGTCAGGTGCGCGATTGTTACAGGACATACTGGTCGGGCCGGCGTACATCAGCTCGGGTGACGATCTCAGTCGCGGTATCACCACGATCTATATCGCTGTTACTGGTGGTATTGCTTGTTGCCGGCCTGTATCTGTCGGGGGTGCTGTTATGAGTCTTTCACTCGGTATGAAAACGCAGATCCGTTCCATGGTGTTTGTGGCCGGAGAACCGATCCCGAATTTCTGGCCGATGCGAGCTTTTATTCATCATAACCCTCTGCATGGACTGGAACAACTGTCATTCGAGAGGCGGTCGCGGAAGGGCAACGGTCTGTTTCATGGTGCCGGTTTTCTGCCGCGTGTCGGAATATCAGCGCTATTACCAGCAAGGCAAGATCGATCCGCAGGCGCTTAACGAAAGCATCGAGGCTTTCTGACAACAACGGCCCGCTATCGAAGGTATCGATCTGCAGTCACTGGTTGACAAATGCTGACGAAAATGGACGCGCCATATTTCCAGTTCCGATTGAACGGTCAGTAAGCGATATCAGCGCGGCGCTGCGACATGAACCGGTGCAGGATGCGCAGGACGATAGCGATCCTGACACGACTGGCAGATCAGATGTGCGAGCCCCTGCTGAATGACCGTCCCGTGTATGAAGCACTGGATCTGTTATGCGGAACAGGTATCGGTGAAGAACTGGATGAACTGGTGATCAAGAGTTGCCTGGACTTTTTTGATGAAGGCCAGTCGGTATGGGGAATGCCGGAACGCGAGAAAGGCTTCTTTCGCGCCTGGCGCGAAGTCGCACGGCGAAATGCGCGTCTGTTTCTGCGTGGGCGCCAGATACGCGAAACGCTGGCGGTCGATGGAAGAACCTGAAGGCATCATCGTGCATGTCATGGAATGCCTGGGGATTCCTCATGATCACTGGATGCAATATTTCCGCCATGAACTGGCGCGTCTGCATGGCTGGGCTGGTTTTATCCGCTGGCGTTCCAATGCGCGGCATTATTATCAGGGACGTCGTTATCCCGGCGACCTGGTTGATTTTCTCGCCATCCGACTGACACTGGCACTTGCCATGATTCGTGAACGCGGGCGCGACAGCATCCCTCATACAGTACCGAACAACTGGAACCTTTATCCGGCAACATCCCGATGGAGGCCTATCTGCGTTATCGAGTTTTATGGCAAGCAGATTCTGCCGGCATGGGCGCAACGGGTGGAGTCCGTGTTACTGCTCGGCGTAGCATCGACAGGATCGAACAGCTGTGTCTGGCGTACCGGCAGGAGAAATTCCGAGCGCGATGCCACTGCGCAGGCAGTCGTCGCTGCAACGGCTTGCCGAATGCGCCGGTGCTTCTACAGCGCTGGAAGAATATGTCTGATGACGCGCTGTCCGACTGATCGACACGATGCATGCCTGCGAGCAGAGCGAAGGCATGCTGTGGCTGGAAGCCATGGAAGCGATCGGCCATGGATCGCTTGCTGCAGAGCGTTCATCTCGAACCACCTGTGCCGCGCGAAAAGCGTCCCTTTGCCCAGGCCTTGTTCTGCATCGATACCCGTTCGGAACGTTTGCGGCGTCACCTGGAAGGTGTGGGCGATTATCAAACTTTCGGTATTGCCGGTTTCTTCGGTGTGCCTGTCAGCTTCATGGAACTGGGCAAGGGCAGCGAAACCCATCTATGCCCGGTACTGCTGACACCGAAAAATCTGGTAATGGAAATGTCGGTTAAGGAGACTCATGATCCGGTTGCCGTGTCTGCCATGGAAAAGGCGCTTGCACGAACTTAAAGGAATCGGTACTCACTCCGTTTGTCACGGTTGAGGCGATCGGTTTGCTGTTCGGTCTGGACATGGTGGGTAAGACGCTGGCGCCCAGTGCCTATAATCGTTGGCGTTCGAAGCTGCATAATCATAAGACGCATTCACATTTGCTGATCGACAAACTCAGTCGTGAACAGGCCGATTCCATTGTGCGCGCGGTGCAACGCGCAGTGATTGCGAAAGCGCTTGAACATGAACTGGAGGTTCCACCGGAAAACATCAATGACAGCTTGATACGCGAACTGCGTGAAGCCGCGCTGGGCCATACCGAAGATCAACACCTTTGTTGCAACAGCAACTGCAGTTCACTGCCGAGCAGGCCAGTGCATTTATCCAGCGTTTGCGTCTGGCGTATCGTATCAACACGTCTGACGCCAGGTTGCAGATGGAACGACTGGGACGCATCGGTTTTTCACTGGATGAGCAGGTGGTATTTGTGTCGCAGGCGCTGAGCGCCATCGGCATGACCAACGAGTTTTCCCGTTTTGTGCTGGTTGTCGGGCATGGCAGCCAGTCTGAAAACAATCCGTATGAATCGGCGCTGGATTGTGGTGCCTGTGGCGGTAATCTGGGTCTGACCAGTGCGCGCATTTTTGCCAGCATGGCGAACAAACCTGCTGTGCGCCAACGTTTGCAACAACAGGGTATTCACATTCCGGATGATGCCTGGTTCATGCCGGCACTGCACAACACGACCACCGATGAAGTCAGTCTGCATGATCTTGATCGCCTGCCATCATCGCACCCGGTCTATCTGGATCGTTTGCAAAGCGGTCTTACTGCGGCGAGTCGTTTGTGCGCGCAGGAACGACTGCCCACCCTGGAATCGGAAGTCACCAGCATCAGTCCCGCAGAAGCGGGCAAGCGTGCATTGCGTAATGCGATGGACTGGTCACAGGTGCGACCCGAGTGGGGATTGTCGGGTAATGCCTATTTTATTATCGGGCGTCGTGCGCTGACCGATCAGTTTTCACTGGATGGGCGCGCTTTTCTGCATTCCTACGATTACCGGGTAGACAAAAAACAGCGCTTGCTGGAAAACATTATGACCGGTCCGCTGGTAGTGGGGCAGTGGATCAACATGGAACATTATTTTTCTACGGTCGATAACGAACACTACGGCAGCGGCAGCAAGGTGTATCACAATGTTGCCGGTCGCTTCGGTGTGATGACGGGTAACCTCAGCGATCTGCGTACCGGACTGCCTGCACAGACAGTGCTGGCACAGGGACGGCCGTACCATGAACCGATGCGGTTGATGACCGTTATCGAAGCGCCGTTCCAGCAGGTGTTATCCGCTATCGATCGGGTTTCGGTGGTTCGGCGTTTGCTGAACAACGGCTGGATTCGCGTCATGGTGATCGATCCTGAAACCCGAAAAATTCACATTCATTGCAAAGGGCAATGGCAAGAACAGCGTATTCAATCTAATGCCAGTCAGGTGGCAGAGCAGGAGGTGATTGCATCATGAAAAACCTGAAGTTCAGTCCGATCAAAAAACTCGAAATTATTCTGGAAGGCGAGCACCAGGCATTCGCGACCGATCTGCTGGATCGTATCGGAGTCAAAGGGTATACCATTATTAATAATCTGTCGGGCAAGGGCCGCCATGGTTTTCACGACGGCCACATAATGTTCAATGAAGATGATGTACTGATCATGATTATCGCCGCCGTGCCGGAGCACCTGGTGAACCCGATCCTGCAGGGATTTGCGCCTTTCTATAATGAGCACTCCGGGGTTGTGTTTATCTCGGATATTCAGGTGACCCGCATGGTGAAGTTCAGCGATTGAACAACACGGTCAACGGGGTCACTGTGCGGTCGCTGGCTTCCTGCCCCTCAGACGGATTTTTGAATCGGCCTTTGTGCGACACGATGCCGGTACGATGTGATTCGCACCCGACTTTATTTTCAATTTCAGCCTGGTTTTCTCGGCCAGGAATAGCGATTACTGGATGTCTGTATTGCGCTGATCGGTGCTGATCTTAAAAAAGCCAGAGCGGTCCTCGACCTGGCTTACTACGGATACAGTGGGTGTGACAGCGGCATTCAATCTCAATCTGTTGCAGCGCATGCAGGACGAACTGGCTGCAGAGCGGGCAATTACGGCCTTCCCATCACGCTTTATGCAATGCTGCACAGGCGCGTCACACCAAAACCACCTCCTGCAAATAACCGCTTCGCTGAATTTGCCCAGCTGGCCGGCCAGGCTGGCTTCACGGTCGGGCAGGCCTGGGTCGATGCCAGGCAAATGCTCAGCACACAGTTGCTCAGTCATGGCCGGGCTCGATCTGAGCTGGGCGGTCAGGCTGATAACAGTCCGTTTAACTATATTTCTTCTTTATCGAATGCTGACGATTCCATAAGCGAATTCTATCGACAGATAGAAAAAATCGTTGTCAGTGCGCTTTGCCTCTTATAGAGAAACCCTACTGAAAGCTGTATAGTACGCCTCGCTGTTCTGTACAGGGCGGATTGTGCCTGCAGGTATGATTCTCATCTAACCACCTGAAATCAGTACAGTAGAGAATTTGAATGGGTTCGCAGGTAAATGCTGGTTTTTGCCTGTGAAATACCACCTAAGCGCTTAAAAATGTTATATTACGCGGCGGATTACCCCTGTGTGTCCCGCCCGGTTCTTTGTGAACTCGGCGTCTGACACCGACTTAAGGATAATCTAACGACTAAAAATTCGAGATTCGAGGAGAATCAAATGTTTACGAGTAATCCTTTTTCCGAGCTTTCTGCATCAATATCACCTGACATCATGCAGGGGTATGTCATCCTAATGGTTCTGCTGGTGATCGGCGGAACAGTGCTTGACATGATCCATAAGAAAAGCGCGCAGTATTTTTTCGAAAACGCGAAAAAAGCACAGGCGAATGCAAAACGATCAGTAAGTGCAGGAGAGAAAGCGAGTCTTGCAATTTCAACGGTCGCGAGCGAAGTATTAACTTCTTCTGAATTCTGCAATACAAGACGCAGACTTTCTCATCTGTTGACCATGTATGGCTTCATTATATTTGTTGCTACTACTGCCATTATGATTTTTGGTTATGCAAGCGCAGACGCTGCCACACCAACGATCCTGCCTGCGCTTTGGCATATTGGTGCGCTGATGCTGTGTCTTGGTGGATACTGGTTCTGGTTCTTCATCCGCGTTGATGTATCTGCGGAAGGTCTTTCATGGTACCGCTTCGAAGGCCGTGGAGATGTCTTCATCATTGGTCTTATCTCTACCGCGACTTTCGCATTGATCTGGTCGTTTACTGGTGGTGGTATCAGCCTGTGGTTCGTATTGTTCGTTCTTTCAAGTACAATACTGTTCAGCACTGTGCTGTGGTCCAAGTTCGCACACATGTTCTTCAAGCCTGCAGCAGCTTTCCAGAAAAAAGTTACCAGAGCCGATGGTTCAAGAGAGAATTTGCCTCTTGAATACGATCTGACAGATCCTGCAGTACAGGCAAAATTCCCGGATATCCCAGAATATATGGGCAAGAAGCCGGAATACATGGGTAAAGGTATCCGTCGCGAGCCTGCAAGCCATTACTAGCATTTAAGTTAATAACAATTATTTAAAGAGAGAATATTATGCCAACTTTTGTATATATGACTCGATGTGATGGTTGTGGGCAGTGCGTTGATATCTGCCCATCTGACATCATGCACATCGATAAAGCTCTTCGTCGTGCTTACAACATCGAACCTAACATGTGCTGGGAATGTTATTCCTGTGTAAAAGCCTGCCCTCATCACGCGATTGACGTGCGTGGCTATGCAGATTTCGCTCCACTGGGTCACTCGGTACGAGTACACCGTGATGAAGAAAAAGGCACGATTGCGTGGCGCATCAAGTTCCGCAACGGTAAAAAAGACATGGAGCTTCTGGCGCCTATTACAACCAAGCCATGGGGCAAGTTTATTCCACAGCTATCTGACGTAGCAGCACCAGGCAATGACATGCGTAGCAGTCAGTACCTGTTTAACGAGCCCAAGTACATTCGTATGGATGAAGGTGGTTTGCATACACTGGAATCAAATGGCCTGGAAATTAAAGAAGGGGTGCAATACTGATGGGCTACAAGACAATTATTGAAGACGATATCGACATCCTGGTTGCAGGTGCGGGCCTTGGTGGTACCGGTGCTGCTTTCGAAGCAAGATATTGGGGCAAAGACAAGAAGATTGTGATTGCAGAAAAAGCAAACATCGATCGTTCTGGTGCGGTAGCACAGGGCCTGTATGCAATTAACTGCTACATGGGCACACGCTTCGGCGAAAACAATCCTGAAGATCACGTACGTTATGCGCGTATCGACTTAATGGGTATGGTACGTGAAGACCTGGCCTTTGATATGGCACGTCACGTTGACTCCGCTGTGCACCAGTTTGAAGAATGGGGCCTGCCCATCATGCGCAACACCAAGACCGGTGCGTATCTGCGTGAAGGTCGCTGGCAGATCATGATTCACGGTGAATCATATAAGCCGATCGTTGCAGAAGCTGCGAAAAAATCAGCAGACAAGGTATTCAACCGTATCTGTGTGACTCATCTGCTGATGGATGAATCCAAAGAGAACCGCGTAGCGGGTGCTGTTGGTTTCAACGTCCGTACTGGTAACTACCACGTATTCAAGTCCAAGACTGTGATCTGTGGTGCTGGTGGTGCTTCTAACATCTTTAAACCACGTTCGGTTGGTGAAGGTGCCGGTCGTGTCTGGTACGCTCCATGGTCATCAGGTTCTGCTTATGGTCTGATGATCGAAGCCGGCGCGAAAATGACCCAGATGGAAAACCGTATCGTACTGGCTCGATTCAAAGATGGTTACGGCCCTGTTGGTGCTTACTTCCTGCATCTGAAAACCTATACTCAGAATGCTTACGGTGAAGAGTACGAATCCAAATGGTTCCCGGCCCTGCAGGAAATGGTAGGCAAGGAATATCTGGACCCGGAAGTTTCCCATAGAACACATCGTCCAATTCCGACCTGTCTGCGTAACCACGCAATTATCAACGAGGTTAATGCAGGTCGTGGTCCTATTCACATGGTGACCATGGAAGCCTTCCAGGATCCGCATCTTGAGGAAATTGGCTGGCACAACTTCCTGGGTATGACTGTTGGTCAGGCGGTACTGTGGGCGGCAACTGACGTTGATCCCAAGTACGAAAACCCTGAGCTGACAACTTCCGAGCCTTATGTTATGGGTTCACATGCAACCGGTTGTGGCGCATGGTGTTCAGGTCCTGAAGACGTATCACCACCAGAATATTTCTGGGGCTACAACCGTATGACGACTGTCGAAGGTCTGTTCGGTGCAGGTGACGCCGTAGGCGGTACACCACATGCATTCTCATCGGGCTCTTTTACTGAAGGCCGTTTGGCTGCTAAAGCCGCATGTCAGTATATCGATGATGGCAAGGCTGAAGGCATTCGCGTGTCTGATGCGCAGATTAACCGTCGTAGAGAAGAAATCTACAAGCCACTGGAAACATATCGTGTTTATAGTAACGAAGTCGTTGCTGGATCGGTTAATCCTAACTTCATCAACCCACGTCAGGGTCTGGATCGTCTGCAGAAACTGATGGATGAGTATTGTGGTGGTTTTGGTGTTAACTACATGACCAATGACAAGCTGCTGAGCATCGGTCTGAAGAAGATGGCAATCCTGGGTGAAGACCTGGACAAGGTTGCGGCTTCAGATATTCACGAACTGCTGCGTGCATGGGAGCTGAAGCATCGTTGGTTGACTTCTGAAAGTGTGTTCCAGCATACGTTGTTCCGTAAGGAAACACGCTGGCCGGGTTACTACTATCGTGGTGATGCCATGAAACTGGATGATGCGAACTGGCACGTGCTGACAGTTTCTCGTCGTGATCCTAAGACTGGCGAATACACCATGGAGAAGGCGCCTTTGTATCACCTGGTTGGTGATGTAGAGAAAAAACCAGCTGGTGGTGAGCACTAAACAAATATAGGCCTGACTGGCCTGGTCTTCTGAGCCAGTCAGGCAATATTTGTTCTTAAAGAAGGACTGACATGTAAAAATGTTGGTCCTTTTTTTATCTTTAGATTTGAATATCAGATTAAAGCTTAATATTAAAAAACGATCATGTTTTTTTAATGGAGTTACACGATGAATATAATTGAAAAAACAGATGAAGAGATTCTGGAGCTTGCCAACCCAATGTGGGCGGATCTGGTCAAGTACTCTAATGAAGGCAATTACGGTGCTTTTACACGTAACTTTTCATCTTCGTTCATGCAGGGCGCAAACGAAGTTGAGATGGGTAAACAGTTTGCGAGAAGCGATTTAGCTAAGAACCTGTCGGAAGATTATACCTATCTCGGCATGATACGCCGAGGTGAATATGTCACTGTGCTTTATAAGGTGCTTAATAAAAAAACCAAAGCGGAATGGCTGGGCAGGCTGGTGCTGGGCTATGAAAAGGAGAAGGTAAGGATTTTCGGTGCAACGTTATTTTAAAACATCATTAGTAATAAACAGGTTGATTCAATATGTCAGATACAATTGAAGACGGAAAATTCGTTGAACTCAATTATAAGGTCGTCGATGATAAAACCGGCGATATACTTGTTACGGTGGACTACCCCCTGGGGTATGTTCATGGTGCTAATGATGTGATGTCAGAAGATGTGACAAAACATCTTTATGGTAAGAAAGTGGGTGATGTCATCGAAGTGCCCATTGATACCACGCTGTTATATGGTGAAAGAGACGAGTCGCTGGTATTTACCGACCATATCGAAAACGTGCCAGAGGAATACCGGGAGATTGGCATGACCATCACTATGGAAAATGAAAAGGGTGAAATGAAAAATTTCATCGTTACACGCTTTGATGACAAGACCTTGACCGTTGATGGTAATAATCCACTTTGCGGCAGAGATGTTACCTTCGTGCTGGAAGTGTTGTTGATACGTGACGCTACTGATGAAGAAATCGAGCATGGTGGTCCCATTGACGCCAACCCGGACTTAAACGAAATACTCGCGCGAGCAGAATGAATTATTCAAAGCCATACATCTTATACCCTGTGAACCGCGTACTCGAACGCGCTGTGGCGAGTTCTCTTGGCTTGCTTGATGAAGAAATGCTGAAACTTGCTACGCCTGACAGAAGTGTACCGGTCGTAGATAATTTTCTTTATACGCGTGGCAATTTTGAGCAGCATATTTTCAGTGCAAATGTATTTGAAAATTTACGTGATGCGCTTGAGGCGTCGCTGACAGATGAACTTCGTAAACAGGATCCAGTAGCCTGGGCTGAAACGCAAAACCGCCTGGGAAATATTCTTGGCGCCATCGGACAACAGCGGCACGATTCCGGTGTCTTTCAGAAGGCTGTTGAGTGTTTTACGCTTGCATTGCAGGAATATAAGCAGGAAGACTCACCGTTAGAATGGGCTGCAATGCAGGCAAACCTGGCAACGGCGCTACACGCCCTGGGTCGACTCGAATCAGATGCCAAGGCACTGAATAATGCGGTTGATGCCTATACCGCGGCGTTACTGGTGTATACGAAAAAAGAAACACCGGAAGAATGGAAATTGATCATGCTGCAGCTGGGCATGACCCTTCATACCTACGGGACACTGCTGAAAGGTAATCGTACTTTTCAGAAGGCGGTTGTCGCCTATAAAAATGCGATTTCAGAGCTCGATGCTGATAATTACCCGGTTGAGCTTGCAGCTGCACATAATAATTGCGGGGCAGTGTTACTTAACCTGGCTGAATCAGAAGAAAATCCTGATCGCTTTGAAGAGGCGGCAAGGTCCTACGAAACTGCCTGGAAAGTTTGTATGGAGCAGCAACGCCCGGTGCACCTGTCTGTGCTCTGCAGGGTAAACAAGGTAACTGCGCGAGGCAAGCTGGCGGCGTTAACAAATGATGCCGCACTGGCAGAAGATGTTGCCGATGAATTTGAAGTGATTATGGAATGTTTCCCGCACGCTTTGCAGCCGCTGTGCGTTAAACACTGCGAAGAGCAGCGTAACAAAGCGCTCTCTCTGGCAGGCGCTATTAGCGGCCAGGCATAGAAGAACAAGGTTTACCAGGAGGCTCTGAATAATTCATCCATGAATTCTCAGGGCACGAGATGGATGTGTCGCGGAAACCCTGAATTAACCGGTGTTTCCCTAAATCCGCTCGGAAAGTTTGTAATCCACGTTAATGAATGCGCCAATCTCGGAACAGAATTTAATCACTCGTGCACCGAAACCGACATCTGGAGTCGTTTCATCCTTATCAATAGACAGGGTCAGGACGACGCCGATTCTTGGTGACAGGTTATGGCTTTTACAGATATCGATAATTTTCTGTTTGGCCGGCTCGATTTTTTTAAGAATTTCATCATCAATGAGTTTGTAAATATCGATTTCCTGAGTTTCCGAAGTGATCGTGGGTGTTGAAAATTCCCAGGAACTGATCACCGGCTTATCCAGGGTGCCGTATGCCCCTGCATTATTGCTTGAGGTGGGTTCTATACCAAGCTGACGTGTAATATCGTCAGGATTAAAGTGGTAACCAACGAGTCCGAAGTAAGCTCGTCCTTTATTAGGTGTCAAGATAGCTACCTCATCAGTGATTGTGGACAATGCTGGATTATACCGTATGACGGGCTCCGCTGCGGAATCCATGACAAATCGGGCCAGCTCTCTTGCCACAGAGCATGGAGAATGACCCTGCAAACGATCATCTATTAGATATCGATATACCGGGTTAAAAAAATATTATATCTGTAACCTATTATGTTTATGCCTTGAAAGCGGTAAAGTTACAGCTTATCGAGATTGCAGGCTTCTGGTCACTAACCGGCGGCCCTGGTTGCTGAAATCAATGGCAAATAGACTGAGTTAGATGAAGGGTATTAACTGGTGTCCAGAGAAAAACAGGAAAAAAAGCGAGACCCCAATAATCCCTGCCTGTTCTGCACAGATCCACAGGGCGTGTCCCTGACAAACGAGCTTGCGTACAGCGCCCGCGATACCTATCCGGCGAGCCCGGGCCATTCGGTGGTCATTCCGAAGCGCCATGTGGCCAGCTTTTTCGACCTGACGCCCGACGAGGTCAGCGCCTGCATGGAACTGATCCTTGAGGAGCGCAAGCTGCTGGATCAGGAGTTCAGCCCTGACGGCTACAACATCGGCGTTAATATAGGGCCGGCAGCCGGGCAGAGCATCATGCATGTCCATATTCACATCATTCCCCGCTACAGGGGCGATGTTGAGAACCCCCAGGGAGGGGTGAGACATGTGACGAAGAAGGGACATTACACGCGTCAGGTAGTATAATATCAGCCAGTTTAACTGGGAGGGGCTGACAACCCTGTTGAATTTCCTCCCGTTTTCAACCATTAGGAGTAATAATTGTGAGCGACAAGCCAGTATTTACAAGACCTCAGGTTCCTGAAGGCAAGACAGAATATGTAACAACCACACAGAAAACCATTACGCCTGGACAGTTTTTTGTGGGTTATGAAACTACCTGGAAATCTTTTCAGAAAGAAGTACCATACCAGACTCCCAAGAAGCCATAAGACAGTCAGCTGCGCGACCCTGCCGGGATCGCGCAGCGACTGGATCTGAAGAGCCCGCAAGCCGGGCTTTTTTTACGCCTGTATTTTCAAATAAGCAGTTAAAGCTTAAACATGTCAGAAAGCGGGTCGTCCACATTATTTTCTTTGCGATCTCCGCGTGATGTCAGTTTCGCTGGTAATATTAAGCATCTTTTTTACGACCAATATGCTCAATGTCCACTAGATCTGATGAATACTGGATGAAACGCGCACTTGAGTTAGCAAGTGAGGCGGAAGCACTGGGCGAGGTCCCGGTAGGCGCAGTCATCGTTAAAGACGAGCAAATCATTGCAGAAAGCTTCAATCAGCCCATCGCATCGCACGATGCTACTTCGCATGCCGAGATCAACGCACTGCGCGCAGCAGGTGCGGCGCTTGATAATTATCGCCTGCCAGATACCACGCTGTACGTCACGCTTGAACCCTGCATTATGTGTGTTGGCGCCATGATTCATGCGCGAGTATCACGTCTGGTTTATGGCGCGAGTGATCCCAAAACAGGCGCGCTTGGTGGCGCTTTCAATCTCCTGGATGCCATGCATCATAATCATGTGTTCGATGTTACAGGCGGCGTACTGGCTGATGAATGTGGCGCATTGCTACAGGGGTTTTTCCGAGCGAGGAGACGCTGAAGCAGTGACACCCGATGAACTGAATCGCCATATGCAGAACGCTGTGCGTCTACATCAGCAAGGCCAGCTGGCGCAGGCTGAACAGATTTATCGTCCAGGCGCTGGAATCATTTCCGGAACATGCTGATATATTGAATTTGCTTGGCACGCTGTGCAGTCAGGATGGGCGCGTCAACCAGGGCATTGCTTATATTGAGCATGCGCTGGCGTTGCAGCCTCAGCATCCACATTACCTGATTAATCTCGGCCAGGCGCAGGTGCAGGCCGAGCTTCTGGATGAAGCGATGACGAATTTCAGAGCGGTACTGCAGACGCAGCCGAATTCACCATTGGTGCATTTTAATCTGGCCAATGTGCTGAAACAGAAGAATCATTTGCAGGCAGCGCTGCAACATTATGAGCGCGCGATAGCGCTGATGCCTGACAATGCGAGCTACCATTATAATTACGGTAATGCGCTACAGGCGGCGGGGCGGTATCGCACCGCGATCGACGCCTATGAAGCAGCGCTACGCATCGATCCCAATAATGCGCAGGCACATAATAATCTTGGTGTTGTGCTCAAGGAATGGGACCGCTTTGACGATGCACTGGCACATTATATAAAGGCGGTCGAACTCAAACCTGATTTTGCAGACGCATACCATAATCTGTTTCAGCTGTATGAATCTCAGGACCTGCGCGAACAGGCGCTGCAGTGTATTGATACATTGCAGGCGCTCAATCCCGGTTGTATTCATTTAATTCTCAAACGGGCGACCGTGTTTCCGCTTATACCCGAAAGTAAAGAGCAGATTGCGGATATGATGCAAAACCTGTCCGCTACGCTCGATGAAGTGACTGGCCAGATTTTCGATCTGAAAAAAACAATCAAGTATGACCTTACGCCACCTTCAATTATGGCGTATTACGGCGAGCATGATCTCGAGCTGAGAGAGCGCTTTGCTGAGTTATTCGATCATGTGATTCAACCCCTGCCGGCATTGCCAGCAAGAGAGCAGGGCGCAAAACCCAAAATTGGTTTTATTGTTACACGCGGTCATGAAGGTGTGTTTTTAAAATGCATGGCAGGCTTGATCAGGCAATTGCCGGATTCGCTTGATGTGCGCGTGCTATGTGTTGCACCCAATGGAAAACACATTCTGTCAAAAGAACTGCCCGATGCGATGTTTGTCGAACTCGACCCGGATCTCGAAACTGCCGCCACTCAAATTCATGCACTTGAACTCGATATACTCTATTACTGGGAAGCGGGCACCGATAGCCTGAATTATTTTTTACCGTTTTTCAAAGCTGCGCGCCTGCAGGTTGGCTTCTGGGGCTGGCCGGTAACGTCAGGTATCGCAGAGATGGATTATTATTTGTCCTGCAAATATCTTGAAACACAAAATGCACAGGCATTTTATAGCGAACAATTGTATATGCTGCCAAGATTGCCGGTATTTTATTATCGTCCGCCGGTGCCGGAATGGCGATTTTGACAGAACACAGTTTGGCTTTAATGAACACGACCACCTGTATCTTTGTACGCAAAACCTGCGCAAGGTCCACCCGGATATGGATGAAGTGTTCAAACAGCTTTTGCTCAAAGATGACAGGGCGATCATTATATTCATTCATGATAAGCAGATAACAGTCACGCAACATTTGCAACAGCGATTAACAAACAACATGCCGGATGTTTCAGAGCGTCTGCGTTTTCTCGGTCGTATGCCTGCAGCACAATATCTTGGTCTGGTAAAAATCGTCGATGTTATTCTGGATACCTTTCATTACACCGGCGGCGCCAATACCAATTACGATGCTTTTGCCGCAGGCACGCCGGTCGTCACCTGGCCGTCAGTCATGCATCGTGGCCGCTATACCTGTGCCGCATATCAACAGATGGGTTATATGGATCTGGTGGCGGAAAACTGGGATGACTATGTAAACAAAGCCATCGCACTTGCCAGTGATGAAACCTTGCGTCAGCAAGCTAGCCAGGCCGTGCTCAAAGGCTGCGAGGCCTTGTTCGAAGATCAGCAGGCAGTGGACGATTTTGTCGCAAGTGTGCATACCATGCTGGAACGATAGCATGATAGCTGGAATGTGCCATGAACAGGGATGGCCAGGGATATGCCTGTGATTTAGCGACAGTCATAATTGATTGAATCTAAAGGCGAAGAGAGGATGAATAGCTCCTGTCAGACGATAAGCGGTTGTCGTCAGGGTTGGGGAATTCAGGTATTATCAGTCTTTATATTTTAGTCCGCTGTGCGCTTGACCCATGTTGGGGCCGCAGCCCCTCATGGAGATGCAAATGTACCCAATCAAACGGACCCCTCTGGCGGCCGCCCTGCTGCTTGCGCTCAATAGCCCGCTCTATAGCCCGGTGGCCAGTGCTACTCCGGCTCCCACTGGCCCGAGAGCCGGTACTGAGTTTCAGGTCAATACATACACATCGCTAAATCAGAGATTCCCCCATGTCGCCATGGACGCGAGCGGCAATTATGTGGTGGTGTGGGCAGATTATGGTGGCGAGGACGGTGATTCAGCCGGTATCTTCGCTCAACGTTACAATGCTGACGGCACGACAGCGGGTAATGAGTTTCAGGTCAATACCTGGACGACCGCTGCTCAAACAGCACCCAGCGTTGCAATGGACGGCCAGCGGAGATTTTGTAGTGGTGTGGAGGACAGATTGCCGGTCAGCTTTCGGAACCCACCCGTATCATCGGGGCCTCCCGATCTGAACTCGATGACGAACAATACCGGAATTTCGCCGGCGAGGCGCTCGCCGAATATTTGAAACCCCAAGAATTCGACGAGCGGGAAGTCGCACGGTTCCTGGAGCGGCTGCACTACGTTTCGATCGATGCCAATTCCGACCGGGGCTGGAACGATCTGGGCGTGATCCTGAAGGAAGGCGAACATCGCGTGCGGGCATTCTATCTTGCCGTCGCACCCTCCCTCTTCGGCGAGATTTGCGAACGCATTCAGACACACGGCCTGGTAACCGACCAAACCCGTGTCGTGGTCGAGAAGCCAATCGGCCGCGATCTTGCTACGGCGCGCGTGCTCAACGACACCATAGGCGGGGTATTCCCCGAGGAGCAGATTTTTCGCATCGACCACTATCTCGGCAAGGAGACGGTCCAAAACCTGATGGCGTTGCGCTTTGCAAATGCGCTCTATGAGCCGTTGTGGAATTCCGCCCATATCGACCATGTGCAGATTACCGTGGCGGAGGAGGTTGGTCTTGAAGGAAGGGCCGGCTACTACGACAAGGCCGGCGCACTGCGCGACATGGTGCAGAACCACATCCTACAATTGCTGTGTCTCGTTGCCATGGAAGCGCCGACCTCGATCCAGGCCGAGGCTGTACGCGACGAGAAGCTGAAGGTGCTGCGCGCGCTCAGCCCCATAACCGAGGAAAATGCCGAGAGGTTGACGGTGCGCGGCCAATACCGTGCCGGCGCCTCATCGGGCGGGGCGGTCAAGGGTTATCTCGACGAGCTTGGCGACGGACAATCAGACACGGAAACTTTCGTCGCCATCAAGGCGGAGATTCGCAACTGGCGCTGGGCGGGCGTACCGTTCTATCTGCGTACCGGCAAACGTATGGCTTCGCGTGTGTCCGAAATCGTCATGGCCTTCAAACCGATACCGCATTCGATCTTCGACAGCAGCGCCGGACGCGTGATCGCCAACCAGTTGGTGATACGTTTGCAGCCGGACGAAGGCGTGCGCCAGTGGATCATGATCAAGGATCCGGGTCCGGGCGGCATGAGGCTGCGTCACGTGCCGCTAGACATGAGCTTCGCGGAAGCCTTCGGCGTCCGTAATCCGGATGCTTACGAACGCCTTCTGATGGATGTCATACGCTGCAACCAGACTCTGTTCATGCGCCGTGACGAAGTGGAAGCAGCCTGGCAGTGGATCGACCCCATTCTCAAGGCCTGGGAGGATACCGCGCAGCGGGCCAACACCTATACGGCCGGGACCCAAGGCCCGTCACAATCGATCGCGCTGATCGAGAGGGACGGCCGGACCTGGCACGAGAGCAGTTGATCAGCCGATGAAAGAACCCGTCCTGTACGTCTTTGACAGCCGTGAGGCACTGGTCGACGACCTTGGAGACCGAATCGCGACGGCTCTTGCGGATGCCATCGAACTGCGCGGTAGGGCCATGATCGCTGTATCGGGTGGCTCGACGCCGAAAAACCTGTTCAAGGTATTGAGCGACAAACCCATCGCCTGGGACAAGGTAACCGTAACCCTGGTCGACGAGCGGTTCGTACCCCCCTCGAACGAACGCTCCAATCATCGTCTGGTCGCCGCCCATCTGCTACAGAACGCAGCGTCTGCTGCAGTCTTCATTCCGCTGTTCCGTGTCGACAAGACCCCGGCAGAAGCCGCGAAACTGGCATCGGAAACCATCGACGGACTCGAAGGCACGTTCGACGTGGCGATACTCGGCATGGGAGAGGATGGGCATACGGCATCCTGGTTTCCGGGGAACGGCCACCTGGCGGAACTGACCGCCGCCGACCAGAGTTATTCGGTTATGGCGTCAGAAGGCGAAGGGGTTCCCGAGCCGCGTTTGACAATGACATTGCCGATCCTGGCCAGCACCCGCCTCGTCGTCCTGCACATCGAGGGATATAGCAAGAAGGCGACACTCGATGCGGCGCTGCGGGAGGGACCGGTCGACGAATATCCAGTCCGCGCTATCCTTAAAAAGGCGACGCAACCGGTCCAGATCTTCTGGGCTCCCTGATCCGATATCGAAAGGCAGTCAAGAAATGAGTGCGAGAAGCGACATCGAAGCCATCACGGGGCGCATCGTGGAGCGTTCGAAACCAACACGCCAACCTTATCTCGAACGACTCGAAAGGGCCGCCGGTGCCGGACCGCATCGCGCAACACTGTCCTGCGGCAATCTTGCCCACGGCTTCGCCGCCTGCGGCATTGCCGACAAGACGGCACTCTCCGGTGACGTCGTCCCCAATCTCGGTATCATCACGGCCTATAACGACATGCTCTCGGCACATCAGCCCTTCGAGCATTTCCCCGACCTCATCCGCACCGCAGCTCGCGAGGCCGGTGGTGTAGCACAGGTAGCCGGAGGCGTACCGGCCATGTGCGACGGGGTCACCCAGGGGCAGGACGGCATGGACCTGTCGCTGTTCTCACGCGACGTGATTGCCCTTTCGGCGGCTGTCGGCCTGTCGCACAACATGTTCGATGCGGCCTGTTTCCTTGGCGTCTGCGACAAGATCGTGCCCGGCCTCGTGATTGCCGCTCTGTCGTTCGGCCACCTTCCGGCGGTCTTCATTCCTGCAGGGCCGATGACATCGGGCCTGCCCAATGACGAAAAGGTCCGGATCCGCCAGCTCTACGCCGAAGGAAAAGCCGGGCGGGCGGAACTGCTCGAGGCCGAATCCGAATCCTATCACGGGCCGGGAACCTGCACCTTCTATGGCACTGCCAATTCGAACCAGATGCTGATGGAGATCATGGGCTTCCACCTGCCCGGCGCATCCTTCATCAATCCGGGAACGCCGCTGCGCGATGCGCTCACCAGGGAAGCCGCCAAGCGGGCGCTAGCAATCACGGCGCTCGGCAACGAGTATACGCCCGCCGGAATCATGTTCGACGAACGCAGCGTGGTCAATGGTCTGGTCGGGTTGCACGCGACCGGCGGATCGACCAATCACACCATGCACATGATCGCAATGGCTCAGGCCGCCGGAATCCGGTTGAGCTGGCAGGATATCTCGGACCTGTCGGACATCGTTCCGCTGCTCGCCCGCGTCTATCCCAACGGTCCGGCCGACGTGAACCACTTCCATGCCGCCGGCGGTCTGGGTTTCCTGGTTTCGCAACTGCTTTCGGAAGGAATGTTGCACGATGATGTTCGGACCGTGTGGGGTGAAGGCATGGCGGCCTATGCCATCGAGCCGAAGCTTGCCGACGACGGCAGCGTCGTTCGCGATCCGGCTTCGGCAAGAAGCGCCGACGACAAGGTGCTGACGACCATCGACAAGCCCTTCCAGACCAATGGCGGCCTGAAGATTCTCACCGGCAACCTCGGCAAGGCCGTGATCAAGGTCTCAGCGGTTAAGCCCGAACGCCGGATCGTCGAGGCTCCGGCCCGGATATTCGACAGTCAGCAGGCGCTTCTGGATGCGTTCAAGACAGGAGAACTCCTCGGAGACTTCATCGCCGTAGTCCGCTTCCAGGGACCCAAGGCGATTGGCATGCCTGAACTGCACAAGCTCACACCGACACTCGGTGTGTTGCAGGACCGCGGCTTCCGGGTCGCTCTGGTGACAGACGGCCGCATGTCCGGTGCGTCAGGCAAGGTACCTGCAGCGATCCACATGACACCCGAAGCCTCCGATGGCGGGCCGATAGCCCGTCTGCGTGACGGAGACCCGATCCGCCTCGACGCCGAGGCCGGCACGATCGAGGTGCTGATCGATCAGGAGGCGTTCGCGGCCCGTGAACCGGCCACGATCGACCTCACGGATAGCCACCATGGCATGGGTCGGGAACTGTTCGCCAATTTCAGGGCCGTTGCCGGGCCGGCCGACCAGGGTGCCAGCGTGCTCTATTGAATCGGAACTGCCCCCGGGAGCGGCACTGCTCAGGTTCCGGAGGACTGCCGTTTGCATCTGAGGGTCTCTGCCGAAATACGTGCGTCCGCATGATCCGGTCGACATTTGTCATGCGTTTGCCGGGACGAACCCGGTTTTCAATACAAAGACCAGACGTATCGAGATCTGCCCCGGCGAAATTTCTAGCGCAACCGGTTCTTTTCTGCGACGCTTGGGGAATCGACTTCGACGTAGGGAGGACAAGATGCTCGATACTCCACTGGTGAGCCAGACACAGACATTTCTGGATCAATTCAACCGCGCCCTTGAAGCCGGAGACATCGCTGCCGTGCAGGACATGTTTCTCCAGGATTGTTACTGGCGCGACCTGGTCAGTTTCACGTGGAATCTCAAGACCATGGAAGGTCGGGACGAGATCGGCGACATGCTCGAGCATCAGCTTGCTGCCATCAAACCGGCCAACTGGCAACTCGCCGAGGGAGAGGTGCCGACCAAGGAAGACGGCGTGGTTACAGCGTGGATCAGCTTCGAAACCGGGGCTGGCCGGGGATATGGTCTGATCCGCCTCAAGGAGGGCAAGATATGGACGCTCCTGACGACGATGGTCGAACTCAAAGGGTACGAGGAGCACAAAGGGTTCTCTCGGCCCCTGGGCGCAAAGCACGGGGCGGGCAAGCACCGGATGACTTGGAAAGAGGAGCGTGAAAGGGAAAAGGCAGAACTCGGTTACAAGACCCAGCCCTATTGCGTCATCATCGGCGGCGGACAAGGCGCAATCGGACTCGGGGCACGGCTGCGTCAACTCGGCGTGCCGACGATTATCGTCGAAAAGAACGACCGACCCGGTGACAGCTGGCGCAATCGTTACAAGTCGCTCTGCCTGCACGACCCCGTCTGGTACGATCATCTTCCCTACATCAAGTTTCCGGAGAACTGGCCTGTCTTCAGCCCCAAGGACAAGATCGGCGACTGGCTCGAAATGTACACCAGAGTGATGGAACTGAACTACTGGACCCGCAGCACCGCCAAGGCCGCGAGCTTTGACGACAAAACCAAGGAGTGGACGGTTGTCGTGGATCGGGACGGCGAGGAGGTTGTCCTGAAACCAAAACAACTGGTCATGGCAACCGGCATGTCCGGCAAGGCGAATGTGCCGTCCTTTCCCGGCATGGAAAAATTCAAAGGAGATCAGCACCATTCCTCGAAGCATCCGGGTCCCGATGCTTACAGGGGCAAGAAAGCCATAGTGGTCGGTTCCAACAATTCAGCCCACGACATTGCCTCGGCGCTTTGGGAAAACGATGTGGATGTAACGATGGTGCAACGTACTTCCACCCATATCGTACGATCGGACACTCTGATGGAAGTCGGCTTGGGAGCACTCTATTCCGAAGAGGCCGTTGAGGCTGGCGTAACGACCGAGAAGGCCGATTTGATTTTCGCCTCCTTGCCCTACCGAATTTTGCACGAGTTCCAGATTCCCGCTTACGCCGAAATGAAAGAGCGCGACAAGGATTTCTACGAGGGGCTGGAAAAGGCAGGTTTCTGGCTGGACTGGGGCGACGACGATTTGGGGCTGTTCATGAAATACCTCCGTCGTGGTTCGGGCTACTACATCGATATCGGTGCCAGCCAATTGATCATCGATGGCAAGATCAAGCTCAAACGCGGACAAGTGACCGAAGTCGACGAGACCGGCGTCGTTCTGGACGACGGCACGCACCTCGACGCCGATCTGATCGTCTATGCCACGGGTTACGGGTCGATGAACGGCTGGGTCGCGGACCTCATGGGACAAGACATGGCGGACAAGGTCGGGAAAGTCTGGGGACTCGGTTCCGGCACAACAAAGGACCCGGGCCCCTGGGAAGGCGAAGAGCGCAATATGTGGAAACCCACACAGCAAGAAGCACTGTGGATGCACGGTGGCAACCTGCACCAGTCACGGCACTATTCGCAGTTTCTCTCGCTGCAGATCAAGGCCCGGATGGAAGGCATCCCGACACCCGTCTACGGGCTCCAAGCCGTGCATCACCTCAGTTAGGAAATACCCAGGCCCGCTGCATTGTGGCGGGCCCGGCCGGTCAGGGTTCCAGCCTGATTTATTGAGATGGCGGGGGAGCGGATAGCTTACAAGCCCATTTCTCTGCCCATTGGTCCAACTGAACGAATTGTTCGCTCAATTGCCGCCCCTGTTTCGTGTAGCCGTAACCGTCTTCGGTCAAGTCGACAAGCTGCATTCGCCGCAGCTGTTTCAGCCGGCCATTCAATATCGTCGGTGAAATGTCATCGCAACGCCTACGCAGATCACGAAAGCTTGCACGGCCGAGGCGAAGCTCCCAGAGAATACGCAAGGTCCATCGCTGTCCGAGAACGTCGAGCAGTACCATAATCGGTCGCCCGCTTGTCGATCCTCTCACAGGGCTTCCGGGTTTTTTACTCATCGCACATTCTCCATTGACGCTACATAAAATGTAGCGTACGAATTCGCTACGTATTTTGTAGCATCAAGCAACACCATGACCAATAAACTTGTACCGCTCTCGGAACCCTTTCCGCCGGACATCGCCGAAATCCTGGAGAACTACCCCAGACAGGACGGCTATCTGCTGACGCTGTTTCGCACATTTGCCAACAGCAGGCGCTTCCTTTCGAAGGGCGTGCCCAATCTGCTGGACCGCGATAGTCCACTTCCCCTGCGCTTGAGAGAGATCGTCATTCTGCGCACGACCGCCAATCGCAATTGCGAATATGAATGGGGCGTGCACGTCACTATTTTCGCGATGAAGGCGAGGCTTAGTGACGCACAGATAAACGCGACGCGTCAGCCTTCGATCTGCAGGTCGTTGTGGAGCGAAACGGAGGCAACATTGATCGAAGCAATCGATCAGTTGTGCCGGGACGGCATGCTGTCCGGCAAGACACTGGTCCAATTCGAAACCGACTGGACCGCAGAGCAGCAGTTGGAAATCCTGGCGCTCTGCGGCACCTATAACACAGTCAGCTTCGTGGCGAACGTCGCCCGGCTCGAAAACGAACCTTTTGCTGCGAAGTTCCCGACACGGAGCGCAGGGTGATCAGAAATGCGGCGGTGTCTTGCCTGCCGCGCGGTAGGCCGAAATCACCGTATTCGCCATCAGCATGGCTATGGTCATCTTGCCGACGCCGCCGGGCACCGGCGTGATCGCACCGGCTACCTCGGAACACGCCTTGAAGTCGACGTCGCCTACGAGCCGCGTCTTGCCTTCGCCGCGCTCGGGTGCCGGCAGCCGGTTGATGCCCACGTCAATCACCGTCGCACCAGGCTTGATCCAGTCGGCCTTGACCATTTCCGGACGGCCAACCGCAGCGACAACGATGTCGGCGTTGCGGCAGGTAGCCGGCAGATCCGGGGTGCGGCTATGGGCAATGGTAACGGTCGCGTTGGCGGCAAGCAGGAGCATGGCCATCGGCTTGCCGACAATATTGGAGCGGCCGATAACGACAGCATTGAGACCAGACAGATCATGCCCTTTAACCTGCTCGATGAGCAACATGGAGCCCGCCGGCGTGCAGGGCACGAATGCCTCATCAATCGCGCCAACGGCCAACCTTCCAGCACTGATGACATGGAAACCGTCGACGTCCTTGTCCGGATTGATCGCCTCGATCACCTTGCCTTCGTCGATATGGTCGGGCAGCGGAAGCTGGACCAGGATGCCGTGGATCGAGGGATCGTCGTTGAGCTCGCCAACGAGTTTCAACAACGCGGTCTGCGACGTCGTTTGGGCCAGGCGGTGCTCGATCGAGTGAAAGCCGCATTCTTTCGCCGTCCGACCCTTAGACGCCACATAGACCTGGCTTGCCGGGTCCTCGCCAACGATGACAACCGCGATACCAGGTGTCACTCCACTTTCGGCCTTCAGGGTCGCTGCCGCTTCCTTGACCTTTTCCAAAACCTTTTCAGCCGCAGCCTTGCCATCGATCACAGTCACCATGAAGATCTCCCAATTCCATACGTCAAATCATGCGTCGCTTTGTAGTCCGGCTCCAGCCACGTCAACCCCGCGCGTAGCCACAGTGTGCAGATTCCGTCACGGGTGACTGGCCCGCGAACGGCATTTTGTATTCGGATTTCTCTACCCAGACATGAACTGAACTATCCCGACCGCAAAGTTTTTTTACGGTTACGCGTCCGAAGCGGTCGAATATAGTCAGCCGACGGCTTGCTTGAGGGTATGCAATGTCAAGACGAAGAGGCCACCGACGTTCAAACCGCGGCGCCGGTATTCACGAAACGCAGCCCACAACGGCCTATGTTCGCCGTGCGATTCCCTATTTCGAAATTCTCGATGAGGAATCCCTGGTTCGGCTCGAAAACCAGGCCGACTGGCTGATCGAGGAAATCGGTGTCGAATTCCGCGAAGATCCAAAGGCACTGGTGACATGGAAGGAAGCCGGGGCGGATGTCCGTGAGACGCGCGTACGTGCCGATGCCCAACTCATCAGAAACCTGTGTTCAACCGCGCCATCCACCTTTACCCAGATCGCTCGCAATCCCGAGCGCAGTGTTTTGATCGGCGGATCCGGCCAGGTTTTTGCTCCTGTCTATGGTCCGCCCTTCGTCCGGGACCTGGAAGGCGGGCGGCGCTACGGAACGATCGACGATTTCGAAAAGCTGGTTAAGCTGACCAGCCGGCTACCCAGCCTCCACCACGGCGGCTTCGTGACCTGCGAGCCCTGCGACGTGCCTGTCTCCAAGCGTCATCTCGACATGCTCTATTGCCATATGCGCTATTCGGACAAACCGCATCTCGGCGCCATCACCGAGAAGGATCGGGCGGTCAATTCCGTCGCCATGGCACGTATACTTCACGGGGACGCCGTCTTTGACAGTAATTGCGTCATCCTCGGCAACGTCAACACCAATTCGCCGCTCCTCGTGGACAGGGTCGTCACCGAGGCGATCCAAGTGTATTGCGGCGCCGGCCAGGGCATCATAGTCGCCCCGTTCATTCTGTCCGGCGCGATGGGACCGGTTACAACGGCTGCATCAATCGCCCAGGCGCTCGCTGAAGCAATGATGTGCTGTGCCTACAGCCAGCTCGTGCGCAAGGGCTCACCCTTCGTGCTGGGCAATTTCCTGTCCTCGATGAGCCTCAAATCGGGCGCGCCGACCTTCGGTATGCCTGAACCGGTTCTGTCCAATTACGTTTTCGGTCAACTCGCCCGGCGCCTGAGACTGCCATTCCGCTGCGGCGGATCGCTGACGGCCTCCAAGATTGCCGACGCCCAGGCGGCCTATGAAAGTGCCGATTCCATGCATTCCACCGCGCTCGCTGGCGCTAATTTCGTGCTGCATGCGGCCGGCTGGCTGGAAGGCGGCCTTTGTACCGGTTTCGAGAAGTTGGTGATGGATGCCGATCGAACTCGGCGCCTACCAACTACTGCTCGCCGGTCTGAATGTCGACGACAACGCACTAGCCCGTGACGCCTATGGCGAAGTCGAGCCGGCGGGGCATTTTCTCGGTTGCGGACATACGATGGCAAACTATCGCACAGCCTTCTACGATTCCGCATTGTCGGACAGCGAAAACGTGGAAAGCTGGGAAGAACGCGGCTCGAAGGACATGCAGACACGCGCCTTCGAGCGCTGGAACAGCCTGCTTGAGAGCTATCAAGCCCCATTCATAGATCCCGCAACGGACGAAGCACTGCAAGACTATGTCGAGCGGCGCAAGCGCGAACTACCTGATGCCTGGTACTGAACCGTGGCAAGCAGGCATTAAAGACTACTCCGGCCCCTGCTGTTCGACCATACGTGCGAGTGTGGCTGCGTCGACCAGCCGGCGGATCTGCCTGAGCAGTGGGTGTCTCCGGGTCTGCTGCTGCCCGTAAGACAGGTTGAATTCGTAGTCGAAGTCCGGGGCATTCCTGCCCGTGACATGTTGCAGCATGGTCTCCAGCTTGTCAAAACCCTTGGCGTAAACGGCCTCTCGGCTGGAGGCCTCATTGTATTCGTCCCACAGTTCGATGATCTCCCGGCGCAAGTCATCTGCCAGGGGCTCGCACAGGGTTGTCAGGTCTATCCGCTCGCGCGCGGCCCTTCCGTCATCGCCAGTCTGGTGGATAGCCGGTACGTCGCCTGAAATCGCCTCGCCGAGATCATGGACAATACACAGCTTGAGAAGGCGAAGCATATCGCAGCCTTCCAGTTCACGACTGAACAACATGACCATCAGGCAGAGACGCCAGGTGTGCTCGGCGGTACTTTCCGGGCGGCCTTTCGAGGTTACACCACTTCGCAGCGTATCCTTCAGCCGCTCGGCGGCCTGCAGAAAATCGATGATCCCCTGGAGCCGATCACCATCCATTTCAGGACGCTCTTCGCTGTTCGCCAGCAACTCCATTTGCCTCGTGCCTCTTTCGATTTTCCGAGTTTTTGCGAGACAGCAGGGTACCGGATGCCGTCGATGATGGCGACAGGCAACTTGACTCATATCTTAAGCGGAACCGTGTTTCGACGGATCAGCCGCACATCAATCTGCGCGATGGCGCTTTGTGGACACCGCCATGAACGGCGTGCTTGTTACCGCCGGTCAGACTGCAACGGCTTCCCGATTCATATGGCTGTCAAGATGAGTCCAGTCGAGGGGAGAGACATTGGTGCTGACGACCTTGTCCGTCAATTGGTTGAAGATGCAGACGAGCAATTCCCACCTCATGGCCGTCAGCTGATCGATACGCTCCGGCTGCTTCATGGTCAAAATCATAGGGGGCCATTGTCTTTCCCATTTCACCAGGCGGGATGGACGTGAAGATCCCATGTTCGATCACGTCCAACGCATTTTCGTCATAGAATTCCCACGGGACCGGCTGCGGGATGGTTTCTTTGTCGCTCATGTGATGGAGATCACCGACGATGAACGCAGTGAAATGCCAAACGCCTGTACAAATGCCGGGCGGCCTCCACCAAGCCGGAATTGCAGTTTGACCTGTACGCCCGCCAGGTCGAAATACTCGACCTGCTTTCACAACGCGACAGCAACAAGCTGATTCCGCGCAAGATTTCGCTGCTCTCACACACGGTGAAATGGCACGTCGCCAACATCCTTGAAAAATCTGCAGGTAACCTCTCGTAGGCAGGACCGCAGCCTGCTGACGGGACTTCTAAATCCGGTTGACGCCGGAGGTTTACCACCAGAATCCCACTTGACATATTCTCATATTCGAGAAAATCTCTATTATATGGAAAATATCATCGAATATGACAGGGCCATCGACCTGCGGATCGCTCGGCAACTCAAGGCTCTGCGGAGCGAAAGCGGTTGGTCGCTGGACGAACTGGCCGAGCGAAGCGGGGTGAGCCGGGCCACCCTGTCCAGGCTTGAAAAAGCCGATGTCAGCCCGACGACAAGCGTACTTGGCAGGCTGTGTTCGGCCTACCGCCTGACAATGTCGCGGCTCATGATGATGGTCGAGGACGAGTTCCAGCCACTCCTCCACAGAAATGAACAGCCGGTCTGGAAGGATCCGGAAATCGGTTTCCGGCGACGCCAGGTGTCTCCACCTGCCACGGCGCTTACCGGCGAGGTGCTGGAGTGCGAGATCGATCCCGGTACACGCATCGCCTATGACGGTCCCGCACGGCCGGGGCTGGAACAGCACATTGTGATGTGCGAAGGCGAGTTGGCGGTGACGGTCGACGGCAGGACCCACCGATTGTGCGCTGGCGACTGCCTGCGGTTCCAGCTCTTCGGTCCCAACACCTTCACGACGCCGGTCGATCAGGGCGCAAAATATCTGATTTTTGTTGTTTGAGACCGAACGATGACTGGGATGACAATCACGACGATCGGCGCAGATGAACTGGACGGCCAGGTCCAGGCGCTCGGCGCGCTGCTGCGCGATTGCGTCCATGCCGGAGCCAATATCAACTTCGTCCTGCCATTCGAACAGGAAGATGGCGAAGCGTTCTGGAGGATAAAGGTTCTCCCAGCCCTGTACGGCGGCAAACGCGTCCTGTGGACGGCAATTTCAGACGAACGAATTGCCGGTTCCGTCCAGTTGGACTACGACACGCCGCCGAATCAGCCCCATCGTGCGGAGGTCGCCAAGCTGATGGTCCATCCCGATTTTCGTCGCCGCGGCATAGCCCGTACGTTGATGGGCGAACTCGAAAATGAGGTTCGGCGCCTTGGCAGGGCGCTGATCACACTCGATACGCGCACGGGAGACAAGGCAGAACTGCTCTACAGTTCGATGGGATACCGGACAGTGGGTATCATCCCCGATTTCTGCCTCGATCCGATCGAGGACCGGCTCCACCCCACGACGATCATGTATAAGGCGCTATGACGATGCAGGCCGTTCTCGTCCTGTTTGCCCTGGCCGGCGGCGCCCTGCTCGCGGCCCAGGGCCCGATCTTTTCGCAATCAGCCACCTATCTGGGCGGACCGTTGCAGGCCGCCCTCTTTGCCTTTGCTGTAGCACTTGCAGCCCTGTCGGTGCTGTCGGTGTTGACCGGCATCGGATTGCCGCGTGTCTCCGGCATAGTAGCCATGCCGCGATGGATCTGGGCCGGTGGTCTGATCGGCATGGCGATGGTGCTTCTGTCGATCCATGCAATTCCGAAAATAGGTGTCGCCACCTTCGTGGCGGCTGTCGTCTGCGGCCAACTTGCCGCAGCACTAGCCTATGACCATTTCGGCGCATTCGGCATGGAACTCAGGCGCATAAGTCTGCGCGATCTGCTCGGCGCGGCCCTGTTGCTCGGCGGGCTTTTCCTTATCGCAGGCCGGCACCGCGGCTGAGACTCTGTCGACAGTCGTGTTACAAAGGCAGAGTCCTGCGGTGCCGCCTTGCTTCCTCGCGCGCCTTGCGAAACCGTTCGACGGTGCGCTTGAGATCGCGGATATCCTCGCGGATCTTATCGGGATCGTCTTGCCAATCCTCTGCGAGAGCATCAGTTTCGAAGCCGGTCTCTTCGGCAAGAGTATCGGATCGTGCTCGTTCTGCCTCCTCGTCAATTCCTGTTTCAGCCCCTTGTTCCTGCTCTTCCTCCAACTCGAGCCGGTCAGGGTCCACATCCAATTCGTCAAACCGCGCCTGCTGCCTGCGGCGTGATTCGGCCCTGCTTTGCGACATGCGAGACGCCGTATTGTTGGCCAGGAAGCCCCGATACAGTCCAAGCAGTACGGCAATACCCATTCCGAACGCAAATCCGCCAAACAGACCGGCTGCGGCGATCAGCTTTCGGGAGGATCCGGCCGGTTCCAGTGGCGCTGTCGCCTCGGCCACGATCTGGATATTGTTGGTGCTGATCTTCTGCTGTTCGCGGGTCTCGCGGGTGCGCTTGAGAGACAACTCGTAGATTGCCGAGGTTGCATTGGCTTCGCGTTCCAGTTCCCTCAGGCGCACCAAATCGGCGGACGTGTCCATCTGCCTGCTTTTCATCACCGCAAGATCGGCGGCGAGTTGCTGCTCGGTCTGAACGATGCGCCTCAGTTCCGTCTGTGTGGAGGCGACGATGCGTCGCAACTCGTTGCTGACTTCTGTTTTCGCGGATTTAACTGCCTCGGCGGCTGCAATCCGTTCTGGATGGCGTGGTCCAAGGCTCGTTGCAAGCGTATCGAAACGGCGCTTGGCGGTGGCGTATTCGGCCCGCAATTCGCCGATGGTCGAGGATTTGAGTATTTCCGCCGACGTGCCGGACAGGATTTCGTCTACATTCAGCTTGCGCGCCGTTTCCGCCTTGGACTGAATTTCCACCTTTTGGGCCCGAATCTCGGACAGTTGCTCGTTGAGCTTGACCAGTTGTTCGTCGTCAATAAGGCTGCCGCCGGCATCGACCAGATCATGTTCGGCCTTGTACTTTTCGACACGCTGCTCGGCCTTTTCGACGTCGCGCCTCAGTTGATCAAGCTGGAGCGTGAGCAATTCCGCCGTTCGTTCATAGAGCGCGGATTGCGTCTGATTCTGCTGGTCGATATAGACATGCAGAATGCTGTTGGCGATGTTCGCCGATTTTACCGGATCCCGCGTTTTTACCGTGATCTGGATGATGAATGTCTTTTCAACCCTGTAGACGTCGACAGCACGCGCCAGATTGTGCACCGTCACGATCTTCCGGTCTTCTCCTTCGTCGCCGGAACCCGTGAAAATCGTCCCGGCGAGCCCGAGAAGGCTGCCGAGACCGGCTTCCGAACTGCCGTTGAATTCCGGATCGTCGGTCAGGTCCAGTTGCTTGATGACAGCTTCCAAAACTGGAACCGAATCAACGATGCGAACCTGGCTGTCCACCAGCGCCAATGTCGATTCGGACGAATAGGACGGCGGCAGGAAATCCGTATCGGTCAGCCGCAGCTGTCGTGGGTCATAGACAAACTGGCTGATTGCCAGATATTCGTGCGGCGTCGCCAGCGCCACCATCACACCGACGATTGCGCCGAGAACGGTCGTCAGGGCGATGAAGACACGCAAACGCCAAACCGTTCCGAGCAGAACAGCCGGATTGACGAGAGGCGACTCGCCTGTCGCCGGTCTGGCATTGCCATATTGCGTCATGGACTCAACGGATTGTCCGGGAATATTTGCGCCGTACGCCATTTCTCGCTGATACTGCGGAAATCGGCGACCATACCCGCTCAATCTATTGTGTTTGGCATCCGCATTCAATGGAGGTTCGGGATCACGGTTGCCCGCAGTTTTGGCGCGACGGCCGGTCAGCTTGCCAATCCACCACCGGCGACCGGGTTGAGGCTCATCGTCGTCCGAAATCGGGGCATTATTACTCCGGTCGCCGTCATCACCCGGATTTTCAGCCGGCACATTCTCCACCGAATGGTCTTCGAAACGCGTTTCGCCGGACGTTGATTCTGACTTCTCCTCGCTATGCGGATACACATGTCCGGCCCGGTCGCCGCCTTCGTCAGAAAGGTTGAGAAGCGACCGGTTCCGGTTTTTCTTTCTGCCCGTTTCGGGGTCGAACATCGGCCTGTATCCGTATGCGGAAGGAATTGAGACTCTTTGGTGAATACAAGGTAAACAGACATGGAAAACATTTGGTTAACACGAAATTGGTTCACGCATTCACATACCGCTCAATGACCCCGAACATCGGCTTCGGTTTCAGGTCGACATCGAAGGGCAGCGGACGATTGGCCACGCCGCCACGGTGTGGCATGGCTTGACCAACCCAGGAATAGCGATCCGAAAGACCCCAGGTCGAGACGGATAGCGGCAGTGCAGCTGAAAATGCGGCATCGAGAAACCGGTCCACATGTTTGGCGGCCATTTCGTCCCGCAAACCGATATCGGCAGGCAGCTTCCAGTCGATGACGTCGAGTTCCGTGATGCGATAGTTTACGCCAAGCGCCTGCAGATCTGCAATGAACCGCCCCAATCCCTTGGCATCAATCGGAACCTCGGGATAGAGGTGCCCCTGCAGTCCGACGGCATCGACCCGCGATCCTCTCTTCTGAAGGTGACGAACGAGATCGAGTATCGCGGCGCGCCGAGCATCGTAACGCGGTCCTTCCCCTTCCAGGTCATAGTCGTTGATGTTGAGCTGCACGCCGGGTGCGGCCTCGGCCACGGCCGCGAAGGCGATGTCGACGTGCTCGGGACCGAGCAGCCGCATCCAGACACTGTCCCGCCACACGCCGTCTTCACGCGGATCATGGGCGATGACCTCATTGACCACGTCCCAAGCGGAAACGCGGTCCGAGAAATGGCCTGCAACCGATCGAATGTGTCCGACCAGAGCCGCTTCCGCATCGGCCCGCGAGGATATTGCTTCCACCCAGGGAGGTATGGCATTCCACCATACGAAGGTGTGGCCGTAGCTACCGCGTTGCAGTCGGTCGGCAAATCCGACGATCCCTTCGGAAGGCAGGAAATTGTATGATTCCTCCTCGTAGTGGATCTGATCCCACTTCAACGCATTCATTGGAAAGATAAGATCGCAATACTGCACGAATAGTGCCGTGTAGTCGGAATCCTCGAGAAAGTGCGAATATTCCAAAGCAGCACCGAACGGCACTCGGTGATTGCGTTCAGCCGAAGGCGCGGATACGGGACTCAATCCCGCAACAACGGCCGCGCCCGTAGCCTTGAGCACGGAACGGCGTGTTAAGGAATGAGTGAGACAATCCCGCATGGTTTCCTACGCTAGCCTTTGCATTCGACAGAGGTTGAAACAACCGCTACTGGTGAATGTCCGTGCCCAATCGCTGGCTTGAGTTTATTTCGCGTCACATAGGTATTCTTCGCGGCTATTTCTGGGCACTCGGAGGTTCCGCGGGCCGTCTTGTCATATCCCTGGTCTATTTCGTGACCATCGCGAATACTTTGTCGATAGCCGAATTCGGCCTGTTCGCGACTGCAACGGCCACCGGCATGGTGCTGTCGCGGATCGCCGGTTTTGGATTCACGTCGCCCCTTTACCGGATAGCGACAGTCAAACCGAGACTGATCGGCGTCTATACGGCAGGCTATCTCGCCGCCGTCATTATCTCCATACCAGTGGTTCTCATCGCGGCGGCAATGTTTTATTTCCTTGTCTTTCGCGGCGACCTTTCGTTCGGGCCCTTCATCGTCATCATCATCGCCGAAGTCTATCTGTGGCGTACCGCCGAAGTCGTCATGATCGTGCGCAACGGAATGGGCGGTTTTGACAAAGCCGCCATTCTCGTTGTCGCCGGTTCCGCACTTCGGGCAGTTGCAGCAGTCGTCTTCTCGCTCGGTGCGACAACGACGCTTGCGATTTGGGTCTGGTACTATTTCGCTGCCAATTGCGTGATCGCCATCCTCGCCGTCGCTCTGTTTTATCCCAGACAGCCTTTGAGGTGGCATCCGGCGCTCTATATGCGCCGCTGGCGCGATTCTGTCTCGGTGGCGGCAGCCGAAATCCTATTCTACCTGCAGTCCGAGCTCGACAAGCTGTTGATGCTGTCTCTGAGCAACCCGGAAACAGCCGGTATCTATGCCATCATCATGCGGCTCGTGGACCTTACAGCGCTTCCCATACGCTCCTTCAACATGATGCTCGTGCAGGCGGTGATGCGTTCGTGGGACACGCTGGCCACAATACGTACGCGCCTGTCGATCGAGATTGCAATCGCCGCGATTTCGACGGCAGCGTTGCTCGTGCTCGCCGGCTTTCTGTCAATATATCCCAATGCGCTGGGATCGAACGTTTCGGTCGTGTCTCCGCTACTGATCCTCGTTTTTGCGGTCCCGGCCCTGCGTAACCTCACAGAATATCAATCCGAACTGCTCTACGCCTCCGGCCAGACCGTCCGCCGCACCGTCAACATGGCCATAATCGGTTTGGTAAAGGGCGGGCTTCTTTCCTTGGTACTGCTGTACAACACCGAGGTCGAGATCTGGATCCGGCTTCTGAACGGCATATTCCTGGCCGTCTATCTGGTATCCTTCATCTTGACCTATCTATACCTGCGGAAGCCGGAACGCCGAGTGATATGAGTGTCTAGGCGTTGCTCTCCAGCAGACGCCGTATGTCATTGATGTCATGCCCGATGAAAGACTGGATTCCGATGGCCACCTGTCCCGGATTCAAACCGGCGATGAAGTCCCCGAGACCCACTGGCGTTTCTCCATCACCTGTCTTACCCCACAAAACATGCGTCAATGGTCGAGGGTCCGGCCGGTGCCCGGCTCCACCCAGAACTTCATCGACATAGCGACCGTAGATGATGCATTCGGAAAAATTCCGACGTCGGGCGATCGCCCGAACCCAACTCGTCCCATTCACCTTCTCGATGTAGTCGAGCATATCGTTGAGTGTCTCACGACGCCAACCGATCAGCGTGTTGACGTAATCGTGGAAAGGCGGTGGGCCACTGATGTCTTCCAACTTGAGAATCCGGGCGGCACGTCGGCACCATCCGACATGCTCCTCCATACCCGCTGTTATCGCATTGTCGCGCCGGTAGAAACGCATTGTGTCGCCGGCCCACATCAAAACGGGATCGAATTTTCTGACGAGCACGACGTCGGAATCTACACTCAGGATCAGATCTTCGTCGATCAGGCGGCCGATACCCAGAGTTCGCAGCTGTTGGACGTGCCAACCGCGTAGCGGTGGTGTAAAGGGGCTCAGCCACACTCGACGCTTTCCTCCCGAAAAAGGATCGTTGAAAGCACGGAGCCAACCCGGAAGTATCTCGCGTTCATCGATGATGTGCCGTCTTGAGGAATCCAGCTCGCGGAAAAGGTCCATGTCCCCGCTTTCGACGAGGATATAGTGACTCCATTCGCCGAGCATGTTGACGTCGATGCTTTCGCAAAGCAATTTGCAACGCTCAAAGTCACCACTATAGGATGGTGTGACAATTGCCGTACGCTTGTTATGCCCCATTGGAGACTTTCGTTTCCATTACTTGATGCGTGGACAATTCCGCTGACCCCGACCTCCTCAGAGAAAATATCTCGGTAACCTCTGGAACTCCAATTCCACCATTCGTATCACAAAGCCAAATACGGCCAGCCGAATGATTGTGTACTGCGCAATACGGGCGAGTTCAATGTGGAAGACGTGCAATTCTGCTTTCAGCAGGAAGCGACCCAGCACTGGTACCTGATAGGTGTTCTTGGGACGATTGCGGAAAATCGCTCAGGTCGAATCAGCCGCCGCAGTCCCGCATGGTCTGCGCCGCCCGGCGTATTTATAGAGTACGGTATTGAATACAAACCTGGGGTTGCCGAGGATATAGCGGCGCCACAGGCGTTTCGGTTCGAGCAGCAACCTGAATACCCACTCGCAGCGAATTCTGCGCGTCCATTCCGGAGCCCTGGGGACCACCCCGGCGACAAAATCGAAGAGCGCTCCGACACCAATAATCAACCTGCCGTGTTCGGCGCGAATATTATCGTGGATCCAAAGTTCCTGAAGCGGGCTGCCCATGGCAACCAGCACGATATCGGCGCGTGCCGCGGCCAGCTTCTGCAGAACGGTTCCGGTATCATCGACACCAAAAAAACCATCCGTCACTGCCATGAACTCATGAACAGGCGCAAGCGTCGAGAACGCCTGCCGAGCTTTTTTCAGCACGATTGGACGCCCGCCCACGAGGGCTACCCGCAGCGGTTTGTCGATGAAGGCCAGCATTGCGGGAATGAGATCGGTACCATTGAGATTGGCAGGAAAAGGCCTGCCGTGAAGAAACTTCGCCGCCAGGTCGACGCCGACTCCGTCGGACAGGATCGTACAGTCACCCAGCGCCTGTCGGTAACGGAAGTCTCCGGTTGCCAGATTCGAATTGTTGGCGTTCAGAAAGGCGACCCGTGTCTGCCGCTCTCCGAACACGGCCCGACGCAGGAAATCCATAGCAAAATCCCGATCCATCTCGGCAACTTCGATGCCGTTGATGTCCATGCTCGGGAAGAGTTCGATCTCCCGCATCATCGATTCACAGCTCTCCAGCATAGCGGCAAAACCCGGATTGGCCGGCTTTCACCGACGGCGATTACATGTCTCCACTCGGAGGACAAGCCATAAATCAGGTTTGCGGCTTTGGTGTTCCGATTAGATCAGTTCCCCATATAGGGACCCGACTACCATATGGGAATGTTAACGATCTAATAAAAATGAAAATGTGTTAACAATTAGCCAACAGCTTAATATGCCGCAGTTTCGTTTAGGCCCGACTGCCCAAACGCGCAAGCCCACGCGCAAGTGAACCCCTCATATTCCGTATCTGTGCAGCGTGAAAAAGCCTGCCGTCAGCAGTGGCGAAACCTATGCGCCTGGCTTCTTCAACCTGGAAACGAGTGCTGCGGCAAACGCAACCGGTTCGTCCGCAGCAATGCAATTGGCCGGCACCTCCGCAATACCCCTCAAGGCGGACCGGGTGGCAACGCTCGGCAGACCGAGTTCGAAGGTCTCGATCGTTTTCAATTGCACGCCTGTGCCCGCTCGACTGGTCAGAGCCATTACGGACGAGTTGCAAACGAAATTACGCGCGTCTGCTACACGGCCAAGAAACTCTACGCCGGGATGCGGTATTTCCGGCGGTTTCGCGGCTTCACCGGCGATGGCGATCGAATAATCGGCCGGCAACAGAGGTGCAACTTCGGAGAGGAACCATTCAAGACCGATACGGTTGGACTGCCAGCTCCAGTTTCCGATCATCCCGATATCGTAAACCACCGTACGTGCCGCGACCGGACCGTCCGGAGGTGCCGTTCTGGTTACCAGGGGAAGGAAGGCGGATATGTCGTCGGCATCGATACCCAGCAAGCGGCGATCATCCTCGGCAAGCGTCCACACGAAGCGCGCCGTATCGCACAAATGGCGTTCGAACTTCTTCAGGATACGGGATTCGCGACGAAACAGAAAACGTTCCACCGGACTGCCGGCGAACCGGGCGTTTTCCAGGGCGGTTCGCCATTCGACATTATGGGCTATGTATATCGAGGGGAACCGCGCAACGAGATCTGGATACGCCCCCGGCAACTGAACCGAGTTCAGGATGACCCCATCGACCTCTCCTGACCGTTCCAGAGCTTCGCGAACGACCTGTGCGCCGCAAGCCAGCATCTTGGCAGAAGAGACTGTCGTGCGGTTTGCAAATGCGGTCGCAATCCAGGCAAGTTTGCTGATTGCGCTGGCTCGTGCATTGGTGATGTCCTGGACACCAAGGACAATGGAACGCTCCGGGTAAGCGAGTTGCATCCCCGGCGTCGCATAGCCCACAAGTCGTATGTCTGCCCCATATTCGACGATCAGATCGACGATGACCCGATTGGCTATGTCAAAACCGGAACCCGGATTTCTGACCGGCAGAAGCGATGTCAGAAATATCAAACGCATCGTTGACTTCCATCGTTCAAAGTTGGTCGGAATTCGGCAAACCGGTACGAATTTGGCTTCCGGCAAGATTATCCGTCAATTATGAACGGCCGGTTGTCGCATTTCGGGTTCCAGCGTACAGCGGAACAATTCATGCGGTTTCACGGCGGCTTGTTAGTTCTCGAACGCTGATATGGATCGCAGGGCCGCAATATTGCAATATGCCGGACAACTACATGTCCAGCTCAAACCATCGGGAATGCCTTTGCAGGACACCAGCCGCACTTTACCGCCGAATGGTCCGTACGACGACATCGATGTCAGCATCGCATATGACGGGCTACCATCGGATCGGGACCGGTTCAAGACCGTCGTCACGATCCCTACCTTCCGAAGGCCGGACCAGTTGGATAGAACCCTGCGATCGCTGGAACAGCAGCGCCTGAACGAGGCTTTTGCGATCGTCGTCATGGAAAATGATGTCGAAGGAAAGCAGGTGCGGACGCAGCAACGCTCTTCTAGGGCGATCGGGCATGCCAGGGCTCGTCGTGCTTGCCCATCGGCGCGGAAACTGCCACGCCTACAATGCCGGTTGGCAAACCGTTCTCGACGTCTTTCCCCATCTCGATCAGATCGCCGTGATCGATGACGACGAGATTGCCGATCCCGATCGGCTGAGAACTTCTCGATACCGCTTGCTCTGAAGGCCGATATCGTCGGCGCACCGCAACTGCCCGTCTTTCCTGCGCCGGAACTCGATCGCTGGCGCCAGCATCCAGTGTTCATGCCGCCTATGACCAAACCGGGATCGTTCCCATCCTCTATTCGTCCGGCAATGTGATGATCGGCTGCAATGTGATCGAGGTAATGCCGCGGCCGCATCTCGATCCGAAGTTCGACTTCATCGGAGGCGGCGATGCGGATTTCTACAGCGATGCCGGGAAAAGGGGTTCCTCTTCGCCTGGTGCCGTCAAGCTCCCGTCTACGAGACGATCCCCGAAAACCGCACGGCAACCGCCTGGCTAGGTCGAAGAAGCCGGCGAGAAGGCGCCATCTCGGCAATGATAGACAGGAGGCGCCGCCGGATGCGGCCAGCACGCTCGTCGTCTCGTCAAGTCGGCAATGCTGCTGGCAGCATCGATCCCGAGAGGATTGTTGTTGTGGTCGCGGTCCGGGTCAATGGTGATCGCCGCCACCATCTCAATGTTGCCATTGGCCGCTTCATTGCCGAATTCAGATGATCAACAGCAGTACCGTCAGCCGGACTGACGAACTACGCTATGTAGTTCGTCTACCGGCTGACCTGCGCTTGTTCCACCATTCTCGAACTCCATGGCAGTGAGCATGGATGACGTGACGGCAAGCAGTATGAAGATCAGGGAACAGAGGAATTGCTGCAGGAAATCCATTGCAACTGAGGGGGCCTCGGCCTCCGGCAGCGCATTAGGGCCGTATTTGCCAAGGCATCCTTCCAACGCGATCCTGAAGAGCCTCTGGCATTATCCGGTTGTGACAGGATGTCGTTCATCGTCCATACGACTTCATTCTGCTCTCAATACAGGTCCGGCCCGAATTCGGAGAAGTCTCGATCGTTCGATGAATGATGCACGAATTGTCGGTGGCAGAGCGCCCAGGTCGACAACAGTCACAAAACCGTGGCAAGTGGTGAGTAGTCCGTTGCATCGAACGGAAACCAGCTCGATTTGGGCGATGCATGTTCCGATCTTGAGGAAATCGAAGATGTTCGAGGCATGACTTTGGCGCTCGTGGCCCACCGGTCTCCAGATAAATCAGCAGTCAAATACCGTTTATTGCAAGGCAATCGGTTCAATGACTTGCCCTGCATCCCGATAGGTGATGATGTGCGCTTCATGTCATGCACCAGGCACAAACAATACTGTAGGTACACAGTAACAGATGTCATTGCACCCCAGGTTTCGGTTTCCACATGCCATTCATAACCGATTGCCACTTGTCTCCGGTATTTCGAAGCTCCGCCAGTTGCAAAGCTTCATCTTACAGTCCGGGACGCTGTGTCGCTGTCGAAACCGATTGGCTATAGCGCAACGGCTGACAAAGGACGTTGCTAGATGTGCGGGATCGCCGGCGTCTGGCGTTTTGATGGGCAGGTCAGTGAACGGGATCTGGCTGACGTCAGGGCAATGGTCGCCGCAATCGAACACCGTGGACCCGATGGACAAGGTTACCATCACGAAGATCGACTGGCTTTCTCGGGCATTGCCGACTGGCGGTGATTGACCCATCCAAACGCGGCAGCCAACCCATGCGGACAGCCGACGGAAACGGAATTATCGTCTACAACGGCGAGGTCTACAACTTCCGGGAACTGCGCCTTGACCTTGAGAAAGAGGGCGTTCACTTCACTGGACATTGCGATACGGAAGTCGTGCTGAACGCCCTGCATGTATGGGGTGTCGAATTCAGCTCCGCCGCTTCGACGGCATGTTCGCCTTCGCGTATTTTGACCGCAGGCACAACGCCTTGTGGATTGCGAGGGACCGGCTGGGGATCAAGACGATTTCCTGTGCGGAACACGCCGGCAGTTTCTATTTCGCATCCGAAGACAAGGGTATCCTCGCGGTCGATTCCTTTCCGGTGGAGCTTTCGACCCGTTCCATAACGTTGAAACTCCTGGCACAAAGCTCCGACAGCGTCTCCGGTGTCTTCCGCAGAATCAGGCGTATTCCACCCGGAAGCTGCTGGAAGATTACATCCAGCGGCATTGAAGAGAAATCATTCTGGAGCGTGTTTGACGATGTCGATCCGGACAGGCTTGCGGACGACGAACGCACCGATGTTCTATCGAGAAACTGGACGCCCTCCTGCAGCACAGCGTCGCAATCCACTGCATATCGGACGCACCGCTGGCCACAGCGTGCAGCGGAGGAATTGATTCCGGTCTGGTTACGGTTTTCGCAAAACGGCACGTTCCAGATTATCATGGATACGTTGTCGATCCGGATACCGGCGTCAATGAGCGGGAAGCTGCCGAACGGACCGGGATCTGTGCCGATGTGGAGATCCGACCGGTATCCATCAATCGCGAAATTTATCTGCGCAACATGCCGAATTGTGTCTTCCATATGGAGTTGAACATCGGTTTGGTCAGCACACCCGCCCTGTACGAGGTGACGCAGCAGTGCAAACATGACGGCATCAAGGTCCTGCTGACGGGGGAGGGCTCCGACGAGCTGTTCGGTGGATATGGATGGCACGCGCAGTCCGCAAAACCCTGGAGAAGGCTGATTATCCGTGGCGTATCCTTATGAGCACCCGTAGACAAAGAAGAGTTCGCAACCGGCTGGCGTTCGCACCTCTCTTCCATTCCATGGGTTCGGCCAATCACGGTGAGCGACATGCTATTCTACGCGGACTTTCGCCTCGCTTGAACTTCGTTCCGTCGCGATTGATGGAACATTTCCGAGCCGTTCCCCGCCATTATGAGCGCGCTGCGGCGACAGCGGGGCTTTACGATCTCCAGATGCATCTGCAGAACCTTTTATATCGCCATGACAGGTTGAGCATGGCCGCCTCAGTCGAACTGCGGGTCCCGTTCCTTGAAAACGACATCATCGATTTCGCGTTGGATCTGTTTCCCGCTACAAAATAAGGAAGGGCAAATCGAAATGGCTGTTGCGGTCCGTCGCCAAGAAATACCTGCCGAAGCAGAACGTCACGGCACCGAACTGGGGTTTCCCTTGACGTATTCCTACACACAGGGATGTGAGAAGATACTGCTCGGCGGCTGGCTTGCCCACATTCTGGAATGGAGTCGCGAAGAGCTTGACGACATGGTCGAATACGCGTCGACAGAAGGCACTGCGCGCCTGCACCTGATCGGCATGGAACTCCTTGCGCGCCAGTTCGGCAACGGGGAAAGGCAGAAGAGCTTGGAGAAGAACTGATCGGCCTTTCGACAAGCGACAGGTAGTCGTCCTGTCAAACACCGTCGAGTGCGAGCGTCTCAACCAGGCGTCTCTGGCCAACGTTGCTCGTGGTTCCTGTCCGACTATTTCATGGTCTGCGGCAGGAACAGCACGATGGCAGGGAAAATGATCAGCAGCGCCAGCCGCACGATGTCGGCGGCGACGAAGGGCAGGACGCCGCGGAAGATCGTCGGCAGGCTGATGTGGCGGGCCAGCGTATTGATGACGAAGACATTCATCCCGACTGGCGGGTGATCAGTCCCAGTTCGACGGTCATGACTATGATCACCCCGAACCAGATCGGGTGAATCCAAGCTGTATAATGACAGGAAAGACGATTGGCACGAGCAGGATGATCATCGCCATCGCATCGAGAATACAGCCCATCAGCACAAAGACCACCAGGATGATTGAGAGTGTGGGATAGGCGCCCAGGTCCTGTGAGATGAGGAACGCAATTATTTTCTGTGGTGTCTGGGTTATCGCCAGGAAATAACCGAAAAGGATGGCGCCGATCAGGATCGTGTAGATGGCAACGGAGGTGCGCAGCGCCTCGACCAGACTTTCAAGGATCGCTGGAAGTCAAGTCGCCCGCGCAGGATACCGATCAGCCAGGTCAGGAACGAGCCCACTGCCGCGGCCTCGGTCGCGGTCATCAGCCCGAAATAGATCCAACCGATTATGGCGGCGAACAGCAGCATCACGGCCCACACCTCGGCGAGCGAACGCATGGCTTCTCCAGAGATCCAAAGGCTTGCCTGCCGGCAGGGTCTGGGCATAGGCGAAGCGCACCGTGAGCCATGTACATGACCATGGCGAGGACGCCGGGAACGATACCCGCGATGAAGAGCTTGCCGACGTCCTGTTCGGTGATGAACGCATAGATGGCGAGAACGACCGACGGCGGAATGAGGATACCCAAGGTTCCGCCGGCAGCGATCACGCCGGTCGCGATGTCGTCGCGGTAGCCGACGCGCTTCATTTCCGGCAGCGCGATCTTGGTCATGGTTGCGGCGGTCGCGACGGACGAGCCGCAGATGGCCGCGAATCCGGCGCAAGCGCCGATGGTCGACAGCGCCATTCCGCCCCGGAAACTGCCGAACCAGGCCTGTCCGGTCCTGAACAGTTCCCGCGACATGCCGGAATTGGTGGCAAGCACGCCCATCAGCACGAAGAACGGTATGAGGGAGAGGGTCAAATCGGTGATGGTGCGGATCGGCGACTGGGCGAGCAGATTGAGAGCCGGACCAGGCCCGCCAACGCGGCGAAGCGACCGACGCCGACCAGGCCCATGGCGACGCCTATCGGCACCCGCAGGATCATCAGCGCGAACAGGACGACGAACCCGCCGAGGGCGAGCAGACCGGTTCACTCATCGGCTCCGGCCTTCCAGTTTCCACCCCTTCGGTATCCTCGAAATGGTCGAGCCTTCGCCGAAGGCTGCATCCTGACCACGGGCCACGACCGCGATCACGGAGACGGCGACCCCGGCCCAGATCAGGGGACGAAAGGCCAGGCCGGAATCCGCAGGTCCATGGTCGCTTCACCGTTGCCGTAGACTCAGATGAAGCGTTGGAACAGCTTCCAGGTAAGCAGGCAAGTGAAGAAAAGCAACACGGTCCAGGCGAACGGGTCGATGACCCGCCGGGTGCGCGGACCCAGCATCTCGGCGACGAAATCGACCTTTATATGGGTTCCGCGATAGCCGACGGTGGCGAAGCCCCACATGATCGCAGCGCCGAGAAGAAGACGCGACAGGTCGAACGCATCGGGAATCGGCCAGGCGAACAGATAACGCCCGGCGGCCGAGACCACGACGAGCACGGTGATCAACCCGAGCATGAGGCCCGCCACTTTCTCAATCAGTTCGATCGCCCGCTCGAGTATTCCCTGTCAACGAAAGAAAATCGGCACTCCTTGGCGCCGTTCCGGCGGACACGCGACCCGCCGGAACGAACCTTTCAACTCAGTATCGTGAATCGTGCCTGTTCAGCGCCTCGACATAGGCCTTATAGATGGCATCGGGATCGCCGCCGTGTGCCATCACGTCCGCCTGCCACTGGTCGACCAGCGGCGCTGCCGCGTTGTGCCACATCGCCACTTCCTCCTCGGTCGGCTTGTAGAGGATGGGTTCGCCGGAATTGATCATCTTCTGACGCCCTGATGCCTCGTTTTCCGCCCAGCCGGCTGAGAAGCTTTTCGGACCATCTGGCGTGCAATGATCATCGATCACCTTCCGATCCTCGGGCGACAGGGCTCCGGACCTTGCCTTGTTCATCAGCATCAACTGCGCCGAAATATAGAACGGCATGTCGAGATGGTACTTGGTCTCCTGAATCGATGCCGAAGATATAGATCGAGTTCCACGGGAAGGTTATTGCGTCTGCCGCACCCTTGGCGATTGCCTCGCGGGCTTCCGGTGCAGGCACCTGGACACTGGCGCCGCCGAGCATATTGACGAAACGGGCCATGGTGGCATGCGCCGGACGCACGTTCATACCCTTGATGTCGGCCGGCACCTTGACCGGAGCCTTCGAATGGATCGTACCCGGATCGTGCGGATTCATCAGGCAGAACTTGACGTCGCTCATTTCCGTCTCGGCGATCGGTGCGTACCATTCGTGCAGGGCCACGGCTCCATTGGTCGCATCCTTGACCTGGAACGGAACCTCGACGAGGCTGTAGATCGGAAACCGGCCGGCAGTATAGCCGGGGTTGACATAACCGATGTCGGCGATGCCGTCGCGGGTCATATCGTAGTGGTCGGGGGCTGCTCCGAGCTGCTGCGCCGGAAAGATCGTAATGTTGATCCGGCCATTGGACTTTTCCTTGATGGATTCAATCCA
>CAVRHW010000033.1:0-18812 GCA_963721085.1 uncultured Gammaproteobacteria bacterium | reverse complement strand
GTCAAAACACCATTGCAGATGAGACTGGCTCGTTTTGGACGTTATCTTGCACTGGCTGTGCTCGCTATCTGTGCGGTTGTTTTTGTCGCAGGTTTGTTGCAGGGGCAGCCGATATTGCTGATGTTTTTGACCGCGGTGAGTCTGGCTGTCGCAGCAATACCTGAAGCACTGCCTGCAGTGGTGACCATTTCTCTCGCACTGGGTGCGCATAAACTGATTCGTCACAACGCACTGGTACGCAATCTGCCTGCAGTCGAAACGCTAGGCTCGGTCACGTATATTTGTACCGATAAAACAGGGACCCTGACGCAAAACCGTATGAGTGTAGATCTGTTTTTTAGCGCAGGGCAAAGGCATAAGTCACTAAGTGAATCGCATTCCGAACTCGGACGTGCGATGGCACTGAATAATGATGTTATCGAAAGAGACGCTAAGGCCGCAGGCGAACCGACCGAGCTGGCATTGTTTCAGTCTGCACACAACGCTGGCTTTGATAAAATAATGCTAGAACAAAAATACCCAAGAGTCGGATTGATTGCATTCGATAGTGAACGCAAGCAGATGACCACATTGCACCAGGCAGATGATCATGTCATCGCGTATGTTAAAGGCGCACCTGAACAGGTATTGGCGCAATGCAGTCAAGATGCAATAACAACGTTTCAAGCAGACTCTGTACTTGCCGAAGCAACACAGCTGGCGCATGAAGGTTATCGTGTGCTGGCATTCGCAAAGCGCGAATTAGCCATATTACCTGAATCGTTACAGGCTGAGAACATTGAGCAGGATTTAACGTTTCTGGGTCTGGTGGCATTGATTGATCCACCACGGGATGAGGTCCCACAGGCGGTGGAAGATTGTTTGAGTGCCGGCATCACCCCGGTGATGATCACCGGTGATCATCCAGGTACCGCGATGGCCATTGCTCGTCGTCTCAGCATTTGCGATGACGATCATGCTATGTTGACTGGCCAGCAACTGTCACAACTGAGCGACGAACAATTTTCCGAGATGGTCGAACACATTCGTGTATATGCACGCGTCAGCCCGGAACAGAAATTACGCATCGTCAAGGCACTGCAGGTCAATGGTGAGTTTGTTGCCATGACCGGCGACGGCGTGAATGACGCACCCGCGTTGAAACGTGCCAATATTGGTATTGCCATGGGTCAGAAGGGCACCGATGTTGCGCGCGAAGCGGCCGACATGGTGCTGCTGGATGATGATTTCGCCAGCATTGTGCGTGCAATACATTCCGGGCGTCGCATATTCGATAATATTCGCAAGTTCATCAAATACACCATGAGTTCCAATTCTGGCGAGATCTGGACTTTATTTCTTGCGCCGTTCCTTGGCCTGCCGATCCCTTTGCTACCGATTCATATTTTATGGATCAATCTGGTTACCGATGGACTGCCGGGTTTGACCTTAACCGCTGAACCGGCCGAACCCGGTGTGATGAAGCGCGCACCACGACCGCCGCAGGAAAGTATTTTCGCCCATGGTATGTGGCAACACATTCTCTGGGTAGGATTGTTTATCGGTGGCATCAGTATTGCCGCCATGGCCTGGGCCATTTCACGCAATGCAGTGTACTGGCAGACCATGGTATTTACCGTGCTCACTGTATCGCAGTTGTTCCATTCACTGGCGGTACGCAGTGAAACTGCATCTATATTCAAAATCGGACTTTTCAGTAATCTACCGATGCTGGGTGCGGTATTGCTCACGCTACTGTTACAAATGGGTAGTGATTTATACGCCCGCACTGAATGTTATTTTTCATACCCATCCGCTGCCACTGCTTGAACTCGTACTGTGTCTGTTACTGTCTTCGCTGGTTTTGTTCGCGGTAGAAATTGAAAAGTGGCTGGTACGTCGTGGTTATATTTATAATAGTGATGCCGGTATCACACCATCCTGAAGATATCTTTTGGCTAAATTCGGAATATCTGCTCAGAGACCGGGCACTATGAGATACATTGGAGTTTTATCATGACGGTGAAATTGCTAGAATTGGGCCAATGATCAAGACAGCATTATCTACCAGTGTTGCGCTATTTGTCTGTGTATTGTCGGCAAATAGTGCAATGTCGGCACCTATCGCGCCGAAGGCCCCGGTCACCAAATTCGGAAAAAACAGTGTGCTACGTACGGATAAACCTTGTCCGGACGCGAAACTGGTTGCTGTTCCTGCTTATCCGGGCAGTGTTTGTCTCAAAGCAGCAGACTTTGATACCTTTACCGCAAAGGTTACTTTAATGACTGCAGATGAGGCAAACAAAGTGGCTGACTGGTATGCAAAGCAGCTACGCAGCTGGACAAAGACCAAAACGATATCAGGTAATATCGTGTTTACTCCACCAGGTGAACGCACCAACCCCACAATCGCAGCATTTACAAAAGTGCATGTCGCGGTCAAGCCGCTCGATGAAGCCAATGCAAAATTGAAAAAAAGCCTGTATGTGTTTAAAGGTGTTCCTGCGAGCATTATTTCCATACAGTACTCAACGCTCGCTCGTCGCAAATAAATAGCATTCCGGCGTCACATTCAGTGCGGGCGCAGGCTACACTCAAGGTGTTTGCTAAACTCATTGTTGAAGACACGATTGTTCTCTTATAGTTGTATATTTAAGGTGCATCCGATCAGTATTTAGTACATCCCACATTCGAGGATTGCCTGCCAGCTATGCAATTTGATATTCGCACCTTACTCGTGGCCGTGGCGCTGGCAAACGCTTTTTGTACCGGGGCGCGATTCCTGCTTTGGCGTATGCACCCAGGCATACCAGGGCCAGGGCGTTGGGCGCTGGCCGGTGTTTTCGGGGTGCTCGCATTCGTTGCGCTGCTCCTGTTCGAATTCAGCCCCTGGAAGCCTTTGCTGTCCCTGGCACAGCTATTTGTGGTGTTTGGTTTACTTCTGAATCTGGATGGGTTCCGGTGCTTTATCGGTAGACGACCGTTATCACCTGTCGTAATAGTGGCATTGACCAGCATCGTGCTGGTGTGGACGGTTATGACCACCCACTTACCGCATCCGCCAGAGGCTCGAGCTCTGGGTAATGCGGTTCTAATTATGACCTTATCGGTATTAATTGCACGTGAGCTGCTGACAGCTCAGAAACCGATTTCACCGGCAATGCGTGCTACAGGATTAATTTTCGCGATCAATGCATCGGTATTTCTGTTGAGGATTATCCTTGTTGATCACGTTCACAATGGCCAGCCGACAGACCCGGTTAACCCCAGTGGAGTAGCGGCTTACATGCTGCTTTGGTGGTTATGTATAACCATCGCTGTGACTCTGGGCATGATACTGATGACAGCAGAAAAGCTCCAGACGTATCTGGACGGCCAGGCCAATCGTGACCCCTTGACCGGCGCTCTGAATCGCCGTTCATTTGCTTTATTTACCGAAAAAGCAATGGCTCAATCTCGCCGATACAATAAGCCGTTGTCGGTTTTGCTCATGGATCTTGACGACTTTAAACTCATCAACGACCAGCTTGGTCACAATGCAGGCGACACCATGCTATGCCGTTTTGTTGCCATTGCCGACGAAGTGTTGCGCGCTGATGATATATTCTGCCGCTATGGGGGCGAAGAGTTTGTGGCGCTGTTACCAAACACCTCTGGGCAGAAAGCGCTGGTGGCCGCCGAACGATTACGCACCGCCTTTGAAATCGGAGCAGCACAGGACATCCCGAACGATGGTCAGCCTGTCACGGTCAGTATCGGAGTTGCCGACCTGGAGCAGGACGAAGATTTTGAAAGCCTTCTAAGTCGTGCTGATGCTGCTCTCTATAAGGCCAAGGAACTGGGACGTAATCGCTCCCAGCTTGCGGAACGCATAGTCAGATAGCTCTGAACCTGGCCGACAAGCGAACCACGACGGCTCAAAAATCAAACCCGGGTCGAATAGTGATATCAATCTGGCTGGGAGCTGGTATACAATCCCGCCGCTTCAAGCATAAGGCATTCGGCCATATGCGCTTCGGACCGGTAGTTCAGCTGGTTAGAATGCCGGCCTGTCACGCCGGAGGTCGCGGGTTCGAGTCCCGTCCGGTCCGCCATTTATCGTTTTAAGTCACCACGATCACACGCAGTGCATCCAGACGTAGCTGACTGGCATCGATCAGCGTATTGAGCGCGGCGAGCTGCTGTTCAAAAAACAGAATTTCATCCTCACGTACATTAGGATTCACTTGATGTAATGCTTTTAAACGATTGATTTCTATAGATAAAGTTGTTTCTGCATTATGACGCGCAGCTTGTAATATCGCAGGCGCCTGGCTCTGCGCATGGTGCTCGCATCTGGCCAGCATGGCTTTTAGCGTTTTTTGTTTGGCGCCGATAACTTTGATCGCAGTACCGCGATCCACTTCCTGCGCCACGGTATTGATCGCATTATGCTTGATGCGCTCGTTGTGGTCTTTGCCGGCTTCGTCCACCAGTACGCGGACCGTGGTCGGCGGCAGATAACGTTGTGACTGTAGAGATTCGACTGCAGCGGCCTCCAGCGTATACAGCGCTTCCAGCAAAATACTGCCCGCGGGCGCACCACGAAATTTGATCGCAGTCACAGCGGTATTGCCGGTTTCATTGCTGCTCACCATATCAATAGCTGCACGCACCATGGGATGTTCCCAGGTCAGATAATGCGCATCCTCAAAACTCAGTGCAGTGTCACGATGATAGGTGATGGTCATTCCATCTTCGGCAAGGCCGGGAAACGGATTCGTCATATGATCGGTCGGAGTGATAATGAAGCAATGCTCGCTGTGAATTTCAGTATCGACACCGAAACAGTCAAAAACGCGCTCCATATACTGCTCCAGCCCAGCACTGTCATCTGCTTCCAGCGCTTTTTGTTTCAGAGCGCTGGCAATATGCATGCGGCATGAATTGTATTCCAGCAAACGATCACGCCCACGATGCAATGCTTCTGTCATATCGTTGTACAGCTTATTGCTGGAGCTAATCAGTGTTTCCAGCGCTGCTGAATCCTGTGGTGCCTCGAGCGCTGTCAGCAATGCCGGTTTTACCCTGGTAAATACGGAATAGCCAGCGGGGCAGGTGTGTTCGAACGCGCTTAGTGCTTCATGATACCAGCGCATCATGACTTCCTGAGCGCTGTGTTCAAAATACGGTATATGCAGTTTGATCGTTTCACTCTGGCCAATACGATCGAGTCGACCAATGCGTTGCTCCAGTAAGTCAGGGTTTAGCGGTAGATCAAACAATACCAGATGATGCGCAAACTGGAAGTTGCGACCTTCACTGCCGATTTCAGAACACACCAGCACCTGAGAACCGGTTTCCATATCAGCAAAAAAGGCCGCGGCACGGTCACGTTCGACGATACTCAAACCCTCGTGAAATACAGCAGAGTGAATGCCGTTTCGGTTTTTCAAATGCCAGGCGATGTCCATCGCGGTTTCTGCGTTGGCAGCGATCACTAAGTACTTTATGTGGTTGTAATTCACGTAATTTATCACCTAGCCAGTCGAGACGCGGATCGAATACAGTCCAGCGGTCATCGCTGGCGACCGTTTCATGCACCAGTTCGGGCGTGAGCAATAATGCAGCTGAAGCTTTTTGTGTTCTGATCACTTCGCTGTATTGCTCTGGCATGCGTAAGTGGGTAAGTGAATGCCTTGCGTTCCGGGAAACCCTTGACCGCAGCACGCGTATTGCGAAACAGCACCCGACCGGTGCCGTGACGATCAAGCAGATGCTCGACCAGTTCGATGCGTTCCGTACTGATAACATCTTCCTCTGATGTCCCAAGGTTCTGCTGGGTAACTGCGTCGAGCAGTTTTTTATTATCACCTTCGGCAAAGGTATGCTGGATCAGGCTCAGATCAGACGGATTTAATGGATTGTTTTCGAGCAGGTCCTGTACTGCCTGGGCAATCGGTTCATACGATTTTTCTTCTTCGATAAAACTGTCGAAGCTGTGAAAGCGTGCCGGATCGAGTAAGCGCAGACGCGCAAAATGACTTTCTTTGCCAAGCTGCTCGGGTGTTGCCGTTAACAATAAAACCCCTCGAGTTTTTGCTGCGAGCTGTTCGATCAGGCTGTATTCTTCGCTTACATTCATCGGGCGACCATTGCAAATGATGTGCTTCATCCACCACCATCAAATCCCATTCGCCTTCCTTGCACTGCTGAAAGATAATTCTTGGTTGCCTTGAAGAAACTCAAGGCTGCACAGTACCAGCTGCTCGGATAAAAACGGGTTCTCATCGCTGTTATCATCGAGCGTATCATCTTCATCCTGCGCAGGATTCATATCTTCCAGACGTGCCTCATCGAAAATTCGGAAGTGCAGGTTGAATCGTCGCAGCATTTCCACCAGCCACTGATGCACCAGCGATTCGGGCACTACGATCAGCACACGCTGTGCACGCTCGGTGAGTAGCTGATGATGCAGGATCAGGCCGGCTTCGATGGTTTTACCCAGGCCAACTTCATCCGCCAGCAAAACGCGTGGCGCATAGCGATTAGCGACCTCGTGGGCGATGTACAGCTGATGGGGTATCAGGCTGGTGCGGCAGCCGGTCAGACCATAGAGTTCTGAATGCCCCAGCTGATTGAGCACCTGCAGAGTCAGATAACGCAGCTCAAACCAGCGATGACGGTCGATCTGGCCGTTGAAGAGCCGCTGTGAAGGGCGATTGAGCTGTAAAAAATTATCCAGCTCGGTTTCTATAATCGTGTGTTGTGTGCCTGATTTATCTCGGCCCTGGTACACCAGCAGGCCATCGGCATCACTCACTGTGGCGATTCGCAGCGAAACGCCGGCCTGATTGCGGATGGTGTCGCCCACCGCAAAGGCTACGCGCGTTAGCGGCGCTGTTTCTCTGGAATAAGTTCGGGTCTCATCGCTGGCAGCGAACACCACAGTGAGGGTGCGGTGGTCGATCTTGAGGATGGTACCGAGGCCCATTTGCAGCTCGGCATCACTAATACAGCGTTGTCCAGGGATAAAATCTTGCATCACAATCTGTTGATAAAAATGAGCGCGTATATTAGCTGAAATGCGTACATATTTCTAAGGAACCATGATTATTTCAGAAGTTCCGGGTAGAAACAGGGCGATCAAATTGCCTCGTGAATTAAAAAAGCCGCGCTGAGCGCGGCTTTTTTGTCGTGATATGCCGATACTTATCTTTCAAGTATATTGTCGAGCCTGTCCATATCATTGATCACCTTCCAGTGGCCACCTCCGGCTTCGACGCGTTTCTGCCATTCCTCAAGACGTGTCATGTACTCACGCGGGTCAACATTATCACTGTGCAACTTGGTAACATTTAGCGCAACAACATTAAAGCCCTGCATCTGTAGAGGTATGTCTCGAACGAAGCCTTTGGGAATTTCTTCTTTCAGATCAGAATACACCAGAATGGTTTTCTTACCGGTATTTTTTTCATTCAGATATTCAATTGCCTGCAATATGCCGCCTGTGATATCGGTAAACCGGGAGGGCTTGACCGTTTTCACAAATTTATCGACAGTATCGCGGAACTGACGTTTTTGCTGATTGGCTTCACTTGGCCGATCACTAAAGGTCACCTTGGCAATAATATCTTTCTCGGTGAAGCTGGCTGTGTTGATTCTATCCACTGCAAACGAATCACCCGGTTCCATTTCAACCAGTAAAGCATTAATCAATGCCTTGGCACGCCCCAGTTCTTCGGTATAGGTGCCGGATGTATCCAGCAATAAAACCACGCCCTTATTTCTGGGGCCCGGGTTCGAACATGCGCTCAGTGATAACGCAAGTAATAGAGCCATTAGCCCGGCATATAAATTTTTCATGCAGCCTCCTGATAATGCGTTTTGCCTGAACCTGACGAAGCACCTTTTGGTTTCTTGTCAGAGCTATGTCTATTGGCTACAGCAGATTCCAGCCATAAAGGCGCAAAGATAATTAAGTTATATAGATTCACCAGCGCCTTTCCTAGATAACGGAACACATTGCCAATGAGGCGCAGAACAAAAGCAATACCTCGTAAACAGAATGTGGCTAAGGTGCCGATGACTATACGACTGGAATGTACGAAAGTTTCCAGCGGGATAGCGACGAATACCAGTGCAAACGGCAGTATGAAACCCATGCCCATTTGTGCGACTGTGGTGATCCAGCCAAAGCTGCTGGCTGCAACCGCACTGTTGCTGGCACCACGTAACATTGCACTTGTTGCCAGTTCATCTTCCATCAATATTTCACGCATGAAGGCCAGACCTGCCTCAACGCATGCGAGGGCAAGCAACAATCCAAATGTCACCCAGATGATGCGCACGCGTACTTTATCATTGAGCGCTGCAATCACCGGAAACAAACGTGTAATGCGCAACGATTCCATCAAAAATAATCCCATGGATATCTCGACCAGGATAATCACCAGGGCGGAAATCTCGGAAACTTTGAACGAGCCGATAAACGCCTGACCACCGACCATCTCTGCCATCGGACGCGCAATTAGAGTGAAGTTCACCATCGAACCACCTATCGCCACGCAGAGGACGAAAGCGGAAATAAAAAACTGGGTCATTGCAGATGACGAAAGCGTACGTACAGCGCGGTCACTGCCTTTGATGATTTCTTCATAATCGTCCATGTATCGGCTGATTTTTTTCGCGCGCTCGAGAATACTGGCAATGTTTCGATCGACATCTCCGAGAATGCGTTTGACAGAACGCCAGTGCGGCATCATGCGTTTCAGTACCGCGTGGCGCTCCATGCTGGAACGGCGGTGTTCCTTGATCGCCTGGTCCTGTGCCTTGACCATCGATTTATGAATATCTTTTAGTATGTGTGCGACCATTGCATCACCACTGCTTTCTATTTTCGCCACCGACTCGACCACCTTGCACCAGTCGGGGGGATTAGGCGGCACTTCAGTGCTTTGCTGGTAATCCTCATCTATATGAGTCACCGATTCACTGAGCTTGCGTTGCAGAGTAGGGTACTGCGCAAGATCCCTTGTCACTGAATTTTCTACGCGTTCGAACTCACGTTCGATCTGACGTTCGGCCGCTTCACGACCCGCTTCCAGTAAAACCTCGCGATTACGTGCCTGCAATTTCTTTTCCGCAGACATCACGGTGACAGCAGCAAGGCGCATCGCGTTATGCATTATTTCAGCAAGTGCCGTGATATATTTTTGCGCGGGGTGACGCGCGAAATACAGTACAGCGGAAATAGCAATGAACCAGATCAGGCCAGAGACCACTGGATTAGGCATGATTAAAAAAATTTCAGACAACGACATATAAACCTCCTTGAAACGGATGCAAAGCGGACCTGATGAAGTCGAACGCCGACCAGAAAAGGCCGCAGAGAATTTAGTATCAATTAGTGCTCAGTACCGGCTCGCTCAGGGACGCTCTGAAAAGCATCAGAGTCTCCGGTTCCATATTGCAGTGGATGAAAAAACAGTCTAGTCGAGTTATAAAAACTTACCCGATAAAATCGACAAAAGGGCCGATGTGTGGCGGCCACGAGCAGATGATTTTATTGAATTTTATATAGATAACAACAAGATACGGTGCTATCTTATATTTTTTATAGCCTGGCCTGACGTCTGTTTGTAAAAAACAAATGTCATTTCCGGCCAGCTCTTTCAGTGATAAGACCCGGCAATTTGCGAGCGGCTATATGGCAGCCATTGGCGATTGACCGTAATCAAGATGACACTACAGACTTGCTGGCAAGGCGGCCTTTTTATTGTATTTCGTACTGATTGTGACTATTCTCTCATTTAGTCGATATTGCGAGGATGATTCGCATAAGCATTTCATTGTCTCTCATGACTTGAAGAATAGATAACGCAAGTCAAACAGCTCGGTGGCAGCAGGAAAAGCAATGTTAGTGATTGCAGCAGCATGGGAAATGCCAAATGCGTGGAAATCCACTTCCACCCCTGGGTCACGAGCAGGCGCTAATAACAATCCGGCCCTGGCCCGTTCCGATTATCTGAATCCTGTATACAGCCCGCCATCCAGAGAGACGCCAGGTGTCGTCGCGCCCGGATAAGCCGCGAGAGCATCGCTTTTCGGCTGCCAGCATTACCTTGCTCTATGCAGGTTTTGCAGCATTGTGGATTATTGCATCCGGATACCTGTTAAACATAAATGTAAGTAACCCGTTGATGCAAAGCCACATCGAAATGGCCAAGGGCCTGGTGTTTGTTGTTGTCACCGGGGGGATGCTTTATTTTTTGCTGAAAACCTGGGGCGAATCTGTCAGCTATAGCTCAGACGTCCAGGATAAAAGCATCAAGCCCCCGAGTATCCGCCAGTTGGTCGCTATTGTTCATCGCGATGGTACTGGTCATGCCACTTATCGGTGTGGTGATCTTTAAAATCTATGTGCCACATACTGAGCAGAGTGCCTACCATGACCTGGAAGCGATCGCCAGACTTAAGAGCGACGAAATTATAAACTGGCTCGAGGAACGCAATAACGATGCGAATATGCTGGCTAACGACGCCAGTTTTGCGAAAAAATAGCGCAATTTGCCCGGCGCCCGGCACACGATAAGTTCGCTATACAGGGTAATTATTGAACATCTTGATGTCTTTTCAGACTAACCAGGGCTACGACGAGTATCGATGTTATTGAGTGTTGATGGAAAACCACTGGTCAGAGTAGGCGACGATACCGACCTGTCTCGCGTCGGTACAAAAACTGTTTGCTCGGTCGCTGAAGAGTAAACAGATATTGCGCAGTGACCTGTATCTCGATGTACATGGTCACATATGACCTGGACTGGGTAGTGCCGATCATTGCACTAATTGCATAAGCCAGCCGATAGTCGCGGTATTACTGCTGCGTGTTTCACCAGAGGAATTTCCTCTATCCGTTGATTCAGGAATGGCCGACCAGCCAGCCCCAGTGCCGAAACCTTACTGGTGCGCCGTGAAAGGAATTCCGTGGTCTTTCTAAACGAATTGCGCCATCGCAAAAACACCACACTAATACTGAAATTTCCTCTGGCTGATAAAAACTTACCGGCCGCCATCGCGATCGCCAAAAACCGTCCCGGCATAGTAAAGAGCAATGACTATCGTGGCATACCCGTGCTGGCTGCATACCGTCCGGTAGTCGGTACAGACTGGCATCTCATCGCCAAGATCGATCGTGATGAAGTACTCTGGCCCGTCTGGCACATGCTGCAATGGGTGATGTTGACCAGCCTGATCGCTATCAGCGCAATCATGCTGCTGATAATCTTGTTGTGGCGACAACAGAGGAGGTCCCACCACCTGGCGCTGTTAGCTCATTCGACCACCGTCATCGAACAAAGTGAGCGTCGTTTCCGTGCGGTAACGATGTCGGCGCCTGAGGCGCATTATCAGCTCGGACAGCGCCAGGCAGAATAATCAGCTGGAATCCGGGCGCAGAGCATATGTTCGGTTACAGCGAAGATGAAATCATTGGACAACCACTCGATGTGTTGATGCCTGAGCGTTATCGAAACATGCATCAGCCTCGAGTGTCAGACGTTGCCAGCTCAGGCGAGTCGCATATTACCGGCACCATCAGAGAACTGGCCGGATTGCGCAAGAGTGGTGACGAATTCCCGCTGGCTCTTTCGCTCAGCAAATGGGAAATCATCGGACGGTATATATTTTACTGCCATTATTCGAGATATTAGGAATCGTAAGGCCAACGAAACAAAAATACAGCATCTGACACAAATGTATGCGGCTCTGAGCCAGTGCAACAAGGCGATCGTGCACAGCAGTAACGAGCAGGAATTGTTTGAGCAAGTATGCCAGGCGGCAGTGAAATCTGGTGGCATGCAGATGGCGTGGATAGGGATGGTCGATAGTGACCAGAGGGTACGTCCTGTGACCAGTTCTGGTATTCATACCGATTATCTGGATGATATCGATATTGTGCTCGATGCTGACAGCGATCGCGGTCGAGGTCCCACAGCGATAGCCATACGCGAGGATCGCCCGTACTGGTGCGACGACTTCATGCAGGATCCAGCCTCCCTGCCATGGCGAAAGAGCGCCACCGAAGCCGGTTGGCGCGCATCGGCGGCATTGCCATTACATAGAGATGGTAAAGTGGTGGGTGCATTTACCATCTACTGCACAGATCCCTATGCATTCGATAAATCAGTGCGTGCACTGCTGCTCGAAATGGCGACCGATATCAGTTATGCGCTCGGCAATCTGGCTCGTGAATCGCAGCGCCGGCAAGCCAATATACTCCTGCACGAATCAGAGCAAAAACTCAATACTATTTTTAGCAGTATGCTTGATGGCGTTCTTGTTATAGATATAGATTACCAGAGCACACATGGCCGCAAACCCGGCCATCTGCAATATGCTCGGATACACAGAGGAAGAGATTCTCGGTCTTGGTGTTTCAGATATTCATCCGAAAAGAAGATCTAACATGGGCACAAGATCAGTTCGCTAAATTGACACGCGGTGAAATCCAGATAGCCACCGACATACCGATTGCTACGAAAGGACGGCTCAGTTTTTTACGCTGATATTACCGCCGCACCTATACGTTTCGACGGCAGGGATTGCCTGGTAGGTATATTCAGAGACGTCACCGAACGCAAAATAGCTGAGACGAAAAAATCAGGCATTAAACATGCGCTATCAGGCACTGTTACAGACTTCGATTGATGGAGTCCATGTAATGGACGAGCAAGGTTATATCCTGGAAGCCAACGATGCCTTCTGTCGTATGCTAGGTTACACTCACGACGAAATAATGCACCTGAACGTGACTGACTGGGACGCGCAGATGTCCAGAGAAGAACTGGAAAAGAGTTTCAGCCAATTCGTCAACAAAAGCGCATTGATCGAAACAGTACATCGCCGTAAAGATGGAACATGCATCACGGTTGAAGTTAGCGCCTCGGGCATAGAAATCAATGGTAGCAAATATTTTTTCGGGGCCAGTCGCGATATTAGCGAACGCAAACGAATTGACCAGGAGTTACGTATTGCTGCAACCGCGTTCGAAACCCAGGAAGGCATCATCATTACCGATAGTGATATCAAAATCTTGCGTGTCAATGAGGCTTTTATCAAACTATTTGGCTACAGTGCCAGTGAGATCATCGGCCAGCCACCTACTGTGATTAAATCAGACCGGCACGATAACGAGTTTTATCGCGATATGTGGAAAATACTGCAACGGGAACGGTACTGGCAGGGAGAGGTGTGGAACCAGAAAAAAAATGGTGAAGTGAGTCCATACTGGGTAACTATCTCGGCGGTAACCAGTGATGATGGCGACATCACGCATTATGTCGGTTCCTATTCAGATCTTTCATTATACAAAAAGAATGAAGCTGAAATTCATTCTCTGGCATTTTATGATCAATTAACTAACTTGCCAAATCGACGTCAGCTGCTCGGTCATCTGAAACAATCCCTTATTACCAGCGGGCAGCATAAAAATTACAACGCCATTGTGCTGATCGATCTTGATAACTTCAAGGATCTCAACGATATTCGAGGTCATATGATCGGTGATCAGTTGTTGATTGAGGTCGCCAGACGCATAAAAGAAGTGGTTCGTGATAGTGATGTCGTGGCAAGACTGGGGGGCGATGAATTCGTCGTTGTACTGAATAATCTCAGTAGCTATCCTATTCATGCATCTACCCAGGCCAACATTGTCTGCGACAAAATACTCGCTGCTATCAGGCAGCCATTTATCCTCTCGGATCATGAAGACTACCACTGCACTGCCAGCATTGGTGTCAGCATGTTTCGCGATCATGAAGCATCTGTGGATGAACTGCTCAAACATGCCGACATCGCCATGTACAACGCGAAAAACGATGGTCGCAATACTCTACGCTTTTATGATCCTGTGATGCAATCGGAGCTGGAAGTACGTACTACTCTGGAAAACGATTTGCACAAGGCGCTGACAGAAGAGCAGTTCAGGTTGTATTACCAGATGCAGGTCGATAACACCGGTCATGTTCAAGGAGCAGAAGCGCTGATACGTTGGCATCACCCGATAGCGCGGCATTGTTCCGCCCATGCAGTTTATCCCAATGGCAGAAGAAAGTGGTCTGATTATGAACATCGGTCAGTGGGTGCTGGATGCAGCCTGTATCCAGCTCAAAACCTGGGAAACCGATGCTGACATGTGTAACCTGAAGCTTGCCATCAATGTTAGTGCACCTCAATTCCACCAGGCCGATTTTGTTGAACAGGTGAAACAAGCAATAGACAGACACACAATCAGAACCGAGCTGCTCAAGATCGAACTTACCGAAAGCCTGGTGTTAGACGATGTTGAAGACACCATCGTAAAAATGCATGAACTCAGAGACGCCGGGATACGTTTTTCCATGGATGATTTCGGCACTGGCTATTCATCGCTTGCCTACTTGACGCGCCTGCCACTCGATCAGTTAAAAATCGACCAGTCCTTTGTGCGTAATATTGGTACAAATGGCAGTGATGCGGTAATTGTGCAAACTATTATCGGTATGGCACACAGTTTGAATATAGAAGTCATTGCTGAAGGCGTCGAAACGGAAGCGCAACGTGCTTTTCTTGAAAATCAGGGCTGTGTTCTTTACCAGGGCTATCTATTCAGTAAACCACTACCGCTGGATGAATTCGAAACAAAATTAAAACGTCCGGCCAAAAGCAAGGTATCATGATATTATGCTAGCTGCTTTCTGATTTCTTCTACTCTTCCGATTAAACGTTCTTTGTTAGGTGCTGGTACCGTCAGAAGCCGCTCGACTCGCGTTGTATAACTTTGTGTAACTGTTAGTAAACTATGCACGGTTTCGTCACATTGCGTTTTGCTCAGGCCACAGGTTTTGGCAAAGCGTGTGATAGCCTCGTGTAAACTGACAGGTGTGTCGTAGCCCTCTGGTATATCACCGTAATTGCCAAACGGCATCACGCTCAGCATATCGTGTTGTGAATACGCGCGCATTGGAGCAGGGTCATAGACTGGTGTAAAACTACGCGTCACCGTTAATATCAAGTATTGATAAATTCTCCAGATGCAAATCACCATTGCCGGTTAGCAGCGCAAGCAGCAGACGTTTGAATAAATGTGTTTTTGCCTGTGTATGCTGGCTGACGATGCTTACCGCTGAAGTATCAATTGCGCGCGCTATATAATCATAGCGATAATCATAATGACTGGTCAAAGGGGCACCCGAGGCGAGAATTGAAAACAGACTTTCGGTAAACACTGGTCTGTTCATAAAATCACGATCAAACCGTTCGATCGCCAGTGCCGGCATGTCCTTGAAAAAACACTGCCAGTAACGTGGCACGGTAAACCCGGCTTCACGATGCAGCTCCAACGCCAGCGCTTCGAGTTCTATAATGCCGGGATAACGCGTGGTCTGTTCAAACTTGAGTACTACATCGGTGACACCTGCAGACGGTTTGCGCGTGGGCAGGCCGATGCGACCATCCCAGCCCGACTCTGGAATCGACAACAGCAGTTTGGGAATCGCACCACCAACACTGGGTGTGGGTCCCACGGTCTGTATCAGCAGCTCAACATCGCCTTCGAACCAGGTCATGAATTCTTTCAGGCTAAAACTCAGTTCGCTGGAAATTTCTTTCAGTTCCTGGTCGGGCGCAGACTGATACCAGTTTTCGGCCGCGGTATCGTTTTCGAACACATCAAGATGGCCGATACCACCATGACCCGAGACTTTCAGAATCTCCCAGTCGGCATCAAAACTGGACAGATTGCGCAGGCCTTTGCTGGCCAGGTATTTCAATGCCAGATTGCGCTGAAAATTATCGCTCTCACGCGGCGGGATCAGCGACTGCAACGGCGGCAGCAGATCAAAACGCCCGGTGCGTTCGCGTACGATGGTGGTCTTACCAAAAAAGTCCGGTGCATACACCAGCCCCAGGCCGGGCAGGCCGGTCTCCAGGAACGCATCGTCATAGGTGAATCGGCATTCACGGTCGGTGACATACAGCCGGCCCATGCGGTGCGGCGCACCCTCAGTTGAACCATCCGATGCGCGCGGCAGACGCGTCCAGACCACCGCTTCACGGTCAGTGCTCATGACGGGAACAGGGTGCCCTTGCTCACCTGTTCGGCCACCGGGTTATCCGGGATCAGCTGCACCCGTAAGCCAGCCACGCGAGCCAGTTCCTCAAAGGTGGCAAGGCTGATGTTCGGGTTTTTCTTGGCTCGAGACAGGGTCTCAGGCCGTATCCCTGCGCGCTCCGCCAGCTCGCCCTGGCTGAGTCCGCGCGCCTTCGCGGCCCCGATGATACGGACAATCAGATCAGAATTTGTCATACTGCGCCCCGAATATTGATATAAAGATCATATTAGTTCGTTAACTATAACTAAAATGACTTAAAACGCAAATAAAATATTGCGTTTTATATCAAATTATATCGATTAATTGGGCTTTAATTGACTTAAAAATCAATTAAAATCAGTATTTATTAGTGTAGTGCAATGAGCGCCAGTTATAAAAAGACTGTCGCGTATCTGTCCGAGACGAAACAGCTATGCTCTGGTAAAGGTATACACGTCGCCCTTGCGGCTGGCCGTGATGCCCGAACGATCGAACATAATTTCTTCACCATCAGCAATATTTCTGGGCTCACCGGCAACTGCAATAAAGCCGCTGCGTGTCACGCCACAGTAACATACCCCAAGCTTATCGTGCTCGCGGGGCCCAAGAGTGAGTGTATTTTCGTCTGACATAAATTCCCTCCAACGAATAGCTGCTGAAACAAATCAAAATCACAACGGAGCAGGGCACTGTTTCTATCATTCATGACCCGAAGAAAAAATACCGCCAACCGTGTATCGAAAAAACATATTAACTGTATGACTATTCAAGCTGACAGCCTGGAGAAAAAAGACAATACGAATGATGAGACGTATCTACAACAGCTATTTGCCATCACAGGCTGTAGCGGGCATAAATCCAGTCATCAGAACAGGGATCTGGAAAGCGCAGACGAAGCCTGGAATTTTCTCCGGCGTTTTAGCAGGAAAAATTAAACAGGGCGACTATTCATGCGTGGCAAAATATTCCCGCGTCAATTTAAACACCATCGGACTCAGTAGCAGCAGTGCGATCAGGTTGGGGATGGCCATCAGTGCGTTCAGCGTGTCCGCCACTAACCAGAGAAATGAAAGCTTGCCAACAGCGCCAACCGGAACAGCCAGCACCCAGAGCACCCGGAACGGGATGATGGCTTTTACGCCGAACAAAAACTCCACGCATTTTTCACCGTAAAAACTCCAGCCCAGAATGGTGGTGAATGCAAAGATGCTGAGACCGAAGGTGACAATATAACTGCCAACGCCTGGCAGGCCGGATTCAAACGCCAGGCTCGATAATGTGGCCGCGGTCTGGCCGCTGGTCCAGGCACCGCTGACAACGATCACCAGGCCGGTGATCGAGCAGACGATGATGGTATCGATAAATGTTCCCAGCATGGCGACCGTGCCCTGACGCACCGGGTTATCAGTCGTTGCTGCAGCGTGCGCGATGGGTGCGCTGCCGAGGCCGGCTTCGTTGGAAAAAATACCGCGTGCGACACCAAAATGAATCCCCGCCCAGACCGACGCGCCGGCAAAACCACCCATGGCGGCGCTGGGTGTGAATGCGTGGCCGAAGATCAGGCTCAGCGCGTTCGGAATCTCGCCGGCATTGAGCGCCAGCACAACCAGGCCTGCAAGCACGTAGCTGATCGCCATGAAGGGCACCAGTGAACCGGCAACATCACCGATACGCTTAATGCCGCCGATGAGCACCAGCGCCACCAGCACAGCGATGACAATACCAGTAGCCATCGGTGGAATGCCCAAACTGGAATGCTGAAGGACATCAGCGACCGAGTTTGCCTGAATCGTGTTGCCGATACCAAAGCCAGCGAGGGCGCCAAAAATAGCGAATGCGGTACCCAGCCAGCCCCAGTGCTTTTTCAGGCCGTTCTTGATGTAATACATCGGGCCGCCAACGTGGTTACCGTAATCATCAATTTCGCGGTAGTGTACGGACAAGACTGCTTCAGAATATTTGGTCGCCATGCCGACCATCGCGGTGCACCACATCCAGAACAGGGCACCGGGACCGCCGAGGAAGATGGCAGTGGCGACACCAGCAATGTTGCCGGTGCCGATGGTAGCGGCCAGCGCAGTCATCAATGCCTTGAAAGGTACGATGTCACCTTCGCCTTCGGATTTGCGGCCTTTCCAAAGCATGCGAAAGCCGTAGCCGATATGGCGCAATGGCATCAGGCGCAAACCGCCCATGAGGTAGAAACCCGTACCAAGAATCAATACCAGCATGGCTGGACCCCAGACGATGCCGTTGAGTTGTTTGATCAGGTGAGTGATGGTTTCCATAGAGTGCTCGCGATGCTTTTATGGTTGTTTTATCGCAGTATACATTTTCCGAACCGGGTGTGGAAAAGATCACATTGCAGATGTACGATTGTGTGCAGTTGTGGTGCGTATATGTAGATCACGCCAGTTCATCGGCTTCATCTTTTCGGCGCGGCTTTCGGCGTCGATTGCGTACAATGTTTTCACCAAGATGCGTGACCAGAGGGAATTCCACCTCTTCGATTTTGCGCCAGTCACCGCGTCTTGATACTTTTGGGGGTTTAATCAAATGAGTCTGCTGAGTTTTCATATCTTTTTGAAGATACAGAAGGCGCTCAAGGCGAGCCATGTCTTTTTCACTGATCGACATTGCTGCATCTACCCAGATATCGACAATTTCGGACAGGCTTTCATGGGTAATGGGATGAACAATTTGTCTTATTTTTTTCATCGTCTC
>CAVRHW010000032.1:0-33771 GCA_963721085.1 uncultured Gammaproteobacteria bacterium | reverse complement strand
GTCTACTAGAAAATTAAGTATGACGGTTCAATTGAATGATGGCAGTGAATACGAAGGTGGTAACCTCGAGTTTTTTGACTACAAAGGGAAGATAGCGCCACGTGGAATTGGTGACTTGACTGTGTTCCCGGCTTACATGATGCATAGAGTCTCAGAAGTGACCAAAGGAGAGCGTTTCAGCTGGGTCTCCTGGGTACATGGTTCCCCTTTTTCGTGATTGGGATACGCATAAACAGATAGCAGGATTTCTGTCGCATTTTTTAAATTCTAACCAGAGCTGTTCACTGGCCAGTATTTTATCTGGTGGCCCCCTAGCCGCCTGGTTTCTGGGTGTTTTTCGGCGCCCGTTTTGTTTGAATAGATCATCCGGCACGGTTTGTGTTTACTAAGAAGTCGTAACTGGCGGACATTTTCTTACAGTTAATCGACATTATTTTTTCCGGCAAACTGGGAAAGCTCAATCTCGCTTCAGATTTTGATCCGGGACGTGGTAACGTATGTCGATGTTTGAATCAAAATGTCAGTAGCTGTGGTCGGGCGGATAAACAGGTCATATTCAGACCGGGAACGCGCTCGATGACGCTGTCTGAGCTTCGTTATATCGTTGCGGTCGCGCGTGAAAAACATTTTGGTAAGGCCGCTAAAGCCTGTCATATCAGCCAGCCAACGTTGAGTGTTTCGGTCAAAAAACTCGAAGATGAGCTGGGGGTGCAGATATTCGAACGCCGAGCCAGTGAGGTTTCACTGACGCCTGCGGGTGAACGCATCGTGCAACAGGCGCAACAGGCGCTGGAATCGGCTGATGCAGTCAAAAGCGTTGCTCAAATGGGCAAAGATCAGCTCGTCGGGCCCCTCAAGATAGGTGCAATTTATACTGTAGGGCCGTATCTGTTTCCCGAACTGATACCTGCGCTGCGTAAAAAAGCGCCCGATATGCCGCTGCTCATCGAGGAAAACTACACCGCTGTCCTGTCTGAAAAGTTAAAAAACGGTGAGCTGGACGTCATTGTGATCGCTCTTCCATATAATGAACCGGGTATCGTCACCCTTCCACTGTATGAAGAACCGTTTGTGGTGGTCATGCCCGCAGGCCACCCGCTGGCACTGCGTAAACTGATCAAGCCTGAACATCTGGAAAATGAAACCGTGCTCCTGCTCGGTGCAGGCCATTGTTTTCGCCAGCATGTGCTGGAGGCCTGCCCGTCCTGCCTGCCCAGATCGAGCGTGGCAGGCGACCTGCCCCACACTGTTGAGGGCGGCTCTCTGGAAACCATTCGTCACATGGTGGTTTCAGGTCTGGGGGTGACCATTTTGCCCTGTACCGCAGCCGGAGCCGATCGTTATTCACAGCGACTCCTTGAAATCAGACGTTTTGCCAGACCGGTGCCGAGTCGTACCATTGCGCTGGCCTGGCGGGTATCGTTTCCGCGGCCGAAAGTGATCGACCTGTTACGTCAGTCGATAGCCAGCAGTCAATTGAGTTGCGTCAGTCGTTGTTGAACAGCCTGTGCCACATCTGGGTGCAATAATTTTTTAAGGACATGCTATGCATTTTACCATTTTTTATTAGTGGTTATTATTGATATCTAGTAACATCGCTGTACTAATTCTGAACCATAAACACCTATATTTAGATATTCGACAGTTAAAAAGATAAAGCTAAAGTACAGGCACACTGAGCTGGCGCGTTTAGCGTCGTTGATCTCTAAGTATATAATTACATTAGTATAGTCTTATATTGAGTTTGATTTTCAGCTTGTATTAGCCACTCATTATAAGTAGGATACGCGCCGTTACTGTGTGGCAAATCCGGCGCTATTCGCCCGAGACTCAGAGTTACACTGAAATTTTAATAAGAATAAAGAAAAAAATTCAAAACTAAAAACATTCTCAGGAGATAGCATGAGAGCAGCAATCCGTGTTGCCGGACTAATTAGTCTATTACTATTCAGCGCGCAAGCATTAGCTGATTACCAGTTGAATATGACTCCCGGCGTAACAACCTTTAGTAAGGGCGCTTATGATATTCATATGCTCGTTATGTGGATTTGTGTAGGTATCGGCGCTGTTGTATTTGGTGCCATGATTTATTCGATTATCAATCACCGTAAATCAAAAGGCGCGGTTGCATCTGATTTTCATGAAAGCACTACTCTTGAGCTGGCCTGGACCATCGTCCCCTTCCTCATCCTGATCGTGATGGCCATTCCGGCAACGCGTGTTTTGCTGGCCGAAAGCGATGTTTCTAATCCTGATATGTCGATCAAAATAACCGGCTATCAGTGGAAATGGAATTATGATTACAACGTTGGCGAGCAAGCTCAGCCGATCCAGTTTTTCAGCAATATAACAACACCGGATGCTTTACATAAAGCAACCAATGCCAGCGTACCTAAAGATACCGACTACATCATGGATGTCGATAATCCGTTGGTGATTCCAGTCAACGAAAAGGTTCGACTCATGTTCACATCGAATGATGTTATCCATTCGTGGTGGGTACCGAAATTTGGTGTTAAAAAAGACGCCATACCTGGTTATATCAACGAAGCCTGGATCAATGTTCCAACGCCAGGCGAATACCGCGGTCGTTGTGCTGAGCTGTGTGGTACTAACCATGCCTTTATGCCTATCGTTGTGATTGCCAAGTCAAAAGAAGATTACGCGGCATGGGTTGCCAGCAAGAAGGAAGTCGCAGCCAAAGCCGCTGCCAGTGCTAACAAGGTCTGGACCAAAGATGAACTCTATGCAAACGGTGAAAAAGTTTTCGATTCAACCTGCGCAGCCTGTCACCAGAAGAATGGTATGGGGGTTCCTGGCGCTTTCCCTCCACTGGTTGATGGTAAGCCGTTCGCCGCTTCAAAGGCGATGACCGACGCTCTCGTAGCACACCATTTCTATAAAGACGGCAATATTGTCCTGGGTCCGGTGAAAAATCATATCGGTATCGTAATGGACGGGATAGCAGGCACCGCCATGCAGGCATACGGGAGTCAGCTCAGCGATGTAGACATAGCGTCAGTTATTACCTACGAAAGAAATGCATGGGGTAATAATACGGGCGATACGGTACAGCCGTCGGATATCAAAGCTGCACGCTAAGCCGCAATAAGAATAAATACAACTTAATATTTATAGATAACATTTTAAAGAGGCAATTATGAGCGCTGTTATCGAAGAACATCACGATCATCACGATCACAAGCCAACCGGTATCGGCCGCTGGTTATTTAGTACTAACCATAAAGACATCGGTACCATGTACCTGTGGTTCAGCTTCATCATGTTCTTCATCGGTGGATCACTGGCACTGATGATCCGTGCCGAACTGTTTGAACCTGGTCTGCAATTTGTCGAGCCTGAGATGTTCAACCAGCTGACGACATTGCACGGGCTTATCATGGTGTTTGGTGTCATCATGCCCGCCTTCGTGGGTCTGGCGAACTGGATGGTTCCGATGATGATCGGTGCACCCGATATGGCCCTGCCACGCATGAATAACTGGAGCTTCTGGCTGCTGCCAGGTGCATTTGGTTTGTTATTGGCCTCGCTGGTTATGAGTCTGATGGGTATGGGGTCGGCACCAAATTTTGGCTGGACTTTTTACGCACCACTGTCCACGACATATCGGCCCGGCGAGTACTGATTACTTCATTTTTTCTGTTCACCTGATGGGTATTTCATCTGTGATGGGCGCGATTAATATTATCGCTACCATCATGAACATGCGCGCACCTGGCATGACTTACATGAAAATGCCGATCTTCGTCTGGACATGGTTTATTACTGCATATTTGCTGATTGCTGTTATGCCTGTGCTGGCCGGCGCGGTCACCATGATGCTGACAGACCGCCATTTCGGTACCACCTTCTTTAATGCGGCCGGTGGTGGTGATCCAGTACTGTTCCAGCACGTGTTCTGGTTCTTTGGTCACCCGGAAGTCTATATCATGATTCTGCCTTCATTCGGCATCATCTCTCAGATTGTTCCGACTTTCGCGCGCAAGAAAATATTTGGTTACAGCTCGATGGTTTATGCGACTGCGTCAATCGCGTTCCTGTCATTCACTGTATGGGCTCACCACATGTTTACAACAGGTATGCCTGTGGGTGCTGAGCTGTTCTTTATGTACGCCACCATGCTGATTGCTGTGCCGACTGGCGTGAAGGTGTTCAACTGGGTTGCCACCATGTGGAGAGGTTCGTTGTCATTTGAAACTCCGATGCTGTTTGCGATCGCTTTTATCTTCCTGTTCACCATTGGTGGTTTCACAGGATTGATGCTGGCTATGGTGCCTGCTGACTTCCAGTATCAGGACACCTACTTCGTGGTTGCGCATTTCCACTATGTGCTAGTGAGTGGCGCGGCATTTGGCATCATGGCAGGTGTTTATTTCTGGATTCCAAAATGGACCGGCAATATGTACGACGAAACACTGGGTAAATGGCATTTCTGGCTGTCAGTGATTTCTATCAATGTGCTGTTCTTCCCGATGCACTTCCTGGGTCTGGCTGGTATGCCTCGTCGTGTGCCTGATTACAACATCCAGTTTGCTGGTTTCAACGAGATTGCATCGATTGGCGCATTTATCTTTGGCTTCACCCAGCTGATTTTCCTTTACAATGTGATCAAGACTGCACGTGGTAAAAACACTGTGAAAGCCACTGGTCAGGTATGGGAAGGTGCTGAAGGTCTTGAGTGGACATTGCCCTCACCTGCGCCATTCCATAGCTTCACCACTCCTCCGCAGGTGAAATAAGCGCGGGATAAGTTGAGGCAAATAAAAATAAAGGTATGAATCGTAATAAAAAAACTATTAGCGATTTTATAAACCCAGGGTCACAGGCGGCAACGCCTGTGGCGAATAACTCTAAACACCAGGATATATAACAATGTCTACTACAAATCATGGCGAGTATTTCATCCCGCAACCGAGTAAATGGCCTGTCGTAGGTACCATTGCGCTGGTTACCACTATTATTGGTGGCGTCCACACAATCCATAATGGCTCGCTGAATATGTTGTTACCAGTTGGATTTCTGCTGATTGCATATTTGTTCTTTGGCTGGTTTGGTGCTGTTATCAAAGAATCGATGGCTGGTGAATACAACGCGCAGGTTGATAAGTCATTTCGCATTGGCATGCTCTGGTTCATTTTCTCAGAAGTGATGTTTTTTGCGGCATTCTTTGGCGCACTGTTTTATGCGCGTGAGATTGCTGTCGCCTGGCTGGGCGGTGCAAGTAACAATGCAGCGACCCATGAATATTTGTGGCCATCATTCAAGGCTGTCTGGCCATTGTTGAGCAACCCGGATAACACCAAGTTTGTGCCGCCTGCTGAGCACATGTCTGCGACCGGTCTGCCTGCAATCAACACGGCCGTTCTGCTGTCATCCAGTGTGACGGTTACGATTGCTCACCATGCACTGCGTGGCAATCATCGTAAAGGGCTTATTCTCTGGCTGGCGATTACCGTTCTCCTGGGCTGCAGCTTCCTTATTCTGCAGGCAAAAGAATATATGCATGCCTATACAGAAATGGGCCTGACGCTTTCTTCAGGTATTTACGGCACCACGTTCTTCATGCTGACAGGTTTCCACGGTTTCCACGTGACCATGGGTACCACCATGTTGCTGGTTATGCTGATACGTAGCATCAAGGGGCACTTCTCCCCTGATAAGCATTTTGCATTCGAAGCAGTTGCCTGGTACTGGCATTTTGTCGACGTGGTCTGGCTGGGACTGTATATATTTGTTTACTGGCTATAAGAAAGCAGTGAATAGTTAATAATGAATAATGCTTCAGTATTTAGTTATTACTAGTTATTTACTCTTCACTGTTTTCTATATTTCACAGGCCGTGCGGATGAATCCAGCCCACGGCCTGTCCTATTAGTAACAGGATAAAAATGAATACTGACAGGCCAATGCGCCAGGTTAATGACTTGAGCATTTTTCCTGAGTTATTATCATCTTGCTTGATCATAAACCACAGCGCCTGACCAAGGCTGAAGATTACAACTAGCAGCAATGCCAATATTATTGCTTTAAATATCATATTAGTTCTCCTGAGCGTGTCTCGTAACCGGCAGTATTCGTGAAAGCACTATTACATACCAGGCTGGTAAATATTCGTCTTGGCGGTTTTTCATTTAATCCCGGCGTGCTGACTACCCTGGTCACTATTGGTTTTCTGTACCTGATGGTGCATATGGCTCAGTGGCAATCTGGAAAAGCTGAGTATAAAGAGAAATTGCACAGCAGCATAGTTGCACGTAAAAACCTGGCGCCGGTAACATTGGCGGAATTGCCAAAAAGCATGGATAAACGACTGTTTTTGCCCGTCCGTTTAACCGGGAAATTTGATCAGACTCATTATTTTCTGCTTGATAACATTGTGTATAAATCGCGGGTTGGCTATGACGTGTATAGTCCACTGCACCTCGCCGATGGCACGACTGTCCTGATAAACCGCGGCTTCGTTCCACAGGGTGAGTCACGACAGGATTTACCGCACGTCGATACGCCTTCTGGTAGTGTTCAGATCAAAGGGTTGCTGGATACACCTCCACCAAAAGGATTTGTGCTTAGTAGCAAGGCTAATCAATCCAGCGGTTGGCCCAAGGTATTACAGTATATCGATATTAAACAGATCGGCGGTTTTCTGAATACCCAATTATTCGATATGGTTGTCTGGCTCGACCCCAAAGATCCCAATAGCTTTGCGGGTCACCAGCCAGTACTGAATCTGAATAGCGCGATGAATTCCGGTTATGCGTTTCAATGGTACGCCATGTGTGTTGCGCTAACCGGGATTTATTTTTTTGTAAACATAAAACGTAAGCGAAACGATGAACGAGACTGATAATCAGGCTGCACCGCCTTCAACTGAGCGCAATCCCTATACCCTGTGGTTTGTCGTACTGGCCTTCATAGCACCAGTGGCACTTGCGTATTATGTATTTTTCTTTGTGCATATCTCGAACTTTACAAATCATGGACAGCTTCTCAAGCCCATGATCCAGCTGTCTGCTCTCAAATTAAAAGATGAAGCCAATAAGACAGTGTCGCCAGAGACGCTCAATCGTAAATGGTGCTTTATCACATTTGTTGGCGCTTCGTGCGACAGTTCATGTGCTAAGCGATTGGTCCAGGCGAGACAGGTTCATGCAAGTCTGGGTAAAGAAGCGTCACGCGTAGTGCAGGTGCTTGTGCAGTACTCTGCGCCTGATAATACTTTTGCGGCATTCATTAAAAAAGAACTTCCAAACGCAGTCGTTGTTAAGGGTAATGCCAGAAATATAGCACCGCTGTTACCAAAAGGTGCATCGCTGGGTTCGGATGATATTTATATACAGGATCCGCTAGGCAATATCATGATGCGGTTTACTCCGGACAAGTCAATGAAAGATATTCGCACTGATATCAATACACTTTTAAAGGTTTCACAAATTGGATAACAAAGATACATTTCTATATAAACTTAGCAAGTTTGCGATTCTGCTGGCTGCGACGGTTGTTTTACTCGGCGCCTATACACGACTTTCCGATGCGGGCCTGGGTTGCCCTGACTGGCCGGGGTGCTATGGGTTTATTTCAGTCCCCGAATCTCATGCGCAGATAAAACAGGCGCAGGCGGCTTTCCCGAATCATGCTGTTGAAGCCAGTAAAGCCTGGCCTGAAATGGTGCATCGCTATTTTGCCGGTACGCTGGGTCTGGTCATTGCGCTGATCGCTGTTTTGTCCATTCGCCGGCGTACACTGCCAGGCCAGCCGCTGGCGTTACCGGTCATGCTTGTGCTTCTGGTGCTGTTTCAGGCCGCACTGGGAATGTGGACGGTCACGCTTGGTTTGTTGCCTGTCGTGGTGATGGGGCATTTATTAGGCGGTTTCACCACCCTGTCGTTACTGTTTTTGCTGTTCTTAAAGCTTCGTGACAATAATATTCCGGCAGTGCCTGGCCAGTTGCGCACGCTGGCTATTATCGGACTGGTCATCGTGATTGCCCAGATCAGTCTGGGGGGCTGGACCAGTGCCAACTATGCAGCGATTATCTGTACGGATTTTCCCACCTGCCAGGGTTCGATGATTCCACCATCTGGATTTTAGTGGTGCATTTCAATTGCATTCTGCCGGCTTACAAAGCTACCAGGGCGGCTATCTCGGAAATGATGCACGTGTGACGATTCACTGGATGCATCGTCTGGGCGCCTTGCTGACAACCCTGTATCTACTGTTTCTGCATGTGAAGCTGATGCGTGCGGGCCATAAAAAACTGGCTATTTTACTGGTCGTGGCGCTGACTGTTCAGGTGTCGCTGGGCATCAGCAATGTTCTGTTTTCACTGCCCTTGCCCGTTGCGGTCGCGCATAATGGTGGTGCGGCGACATTGTTATTAACCATGGTACTGATCACCTACACCCTGGGGCGTAAAGGATCACTGGAACCACAATCATGACCGCGCTTTTTGCCAACTGGAGAGCGTATTATGATCTGTGTAAACCCAAAGTCGTTGCCCTGCTCCTGCTGACATCTGTGGTTGGTGTGGTTCTCGCCAGCCCGCCGGGGCATATATCACTCTTTATCCTGGTTATCTCTACGCTTGGTATCGGGCTGGCGGCTGCAGCAGGTGCGGCGATCAACCAGCTGGTTGAAAGTAAAAACGATGCCATCATGAAGCGGACAGAAAATCGTCCAATGCCCACTGGCAAGGTGAAGCAGCAAAATGCGTTTATATTTGCGCTGCTGATGGCGGCAGCTTCGGTGTTTATTCTAACTGCCTGGATCAATACGCTGACAGCGGTATTAACATTTGCCAGCATGATTGGCTATGCGGTGATTTATACCATGTATCTAAAAAAGGCGACGCCACAGAATATTGTCATCGGTGGACTCGCGGGTGCCATGCCTCCTCTGCTTGGCTGGACTTCGGTCACTGGCAGTGTTGATGCGCACGCGCTTGTGCTGGTGCTGATCATCTATACCTGGACGCCGCCACACTTCTGGGCGCTGGCGATTCATCGACGTGACGATTATGCAAAAGTCAATTTGCCGATGTTACCCATCACCCACGGTGTGCAATTTACAAAATATTCGATTCTTGGTTACACCATATTGATGTCTCTGGTAACACTGTTGCCCTACTTGATAATGGAACGCGGCCTGATTTATCTTGTCTCAGCGCTATTGCTAGATGGTTATTTTCTCTACATGGTGCTCAAGCTGATGTTTGCTGAAAAGCACAATACAGCGATCAAAACATTTGTGTATTCCATCAATTATCTGATGTTGTTGTTCATCGCCATGGTAGTCGACCACTACATACCGTACTACACAACCTACTTCTAAGAGGCTCCGGTGTGAACAGGCGCGTCTATATATTCGTCCTTGTGATTGGCGCTTGCGTCGCTATGGGTGCCGGTATCTGGCTGGCTTCGCCTGAGAAAAGCGCTGACAGTCAATCCCTGCATATCGATCAGGTGATGGGATTTCACGGCACTCGTTTACAAACGCCACGGCAGCTAGGTGTGCCTGCTGATCTTAAAAAAACCGATGGCAAGGCCTTCACCACGGATGATATGAAAGGCCACTGGAGCATGCTGTTTTTCGGCTATACCAGTTGTCCGGATATCTGTCCGACCACCCTGACTACAGTGGCTGCAGCCAGAAAAAAGGCAGGTACTACTTTTCCTCAGGTGTATTTTATATCGGTGGATCCGGAACGGGATTCTTTGAAAAAGATTTCGAAGTACGTGAAGTATTTTGACAAGGGTATTGTTGGGGTCACTGGCAGCCTGAAAATGCTCAAGGCGTTTGCACTACAGGCCAATGCTTACTTCAAGAAAGTGCCATCAAAATCTGGATCGGCAGATGATTATCTGGTCAGCCATAGTTCAGCGCTGATGCTGGTGAATCCTGAGGCTCAGCTGGTCGCTTTTATCAATCCGCCACTCACGCCAGAATCAATACTGAAAGCTATCGCAGCGGTAAAACTGCAGAATAAATAACGATAATAGTGAAAACCCGATTACAATCGCTGTGGTTTAACTCTGGTTTCATTTTTCACTTATTCAGCTTTTCATTGCCATTCAAGGTCTGTCGTCAACCACCTGGTCTTTGGTTTGCACCAGGAAGTCCTGCTTTTTGATGCCCATGGTGAGCAATATGCTACTGGCTACATAGACCGAGGAATAGGTGCCGAAACCGATACCGATCAGTAATGCAAACGCAAAACCGTGAATGATTTCACCACCGAGGAAGAACAGCGCGAGAACCACCAGAATAGTGGTCAATGAAGTCATCAGGGTGCGCGAAAGCGTTTGATTGATCGATATGTTAAGCACTTCTGCTGGTGTGCCTTTTCGCATGGCACGAAATGTTTCGCGGACTCGATCAAGTACCACCACGGTATCGTTGAGCGAATAACCGATTACTGCCAGCACAGCCGCCAGTGCAGTGAGATCAAATTCCGTATGGGTGATGGAAAATGCACCAATGGTAATAATGACATCGTGAATCAGGGCCACGATTGAGCCGAATGCTGATTTGAATTCGAAACGAAAACCGACATAAATCAAAATGCCAAGCATGGCAACCAGCATTGCCAGTCCACCCTGATCGCGCAGGTCCTCACCGACCTGTGGGCCAACAAATTCGACACGCCGCAGAGTAATATTCTGATCTGTCTTTGTTTTCAGCAAGGCAATAATATTATCGCTGAGATTGGACTTGTTGATATCTTTACGGGGCGCAATGCGTATCAATACATCGCTTGCGCTACCAAAATGCTGCACCTCGGCATCTTTATATCCGTTCGATACGAGCACATCACGGATGGGTTGAATATCAGCATCATTTTCATAGCCCACTTCGATAAGATAGCCACCGGTGAAATCCAGGCCCAGATTCAGGCCGTTGGTAATCAGGCTGCCAATAGAGATCAGTATAAGCGTCAACGAGAATGCATAGGCATACTTGTGTTTGCCCATAAAGTTGATTTTTGAAGTACCGTCTAGAAATTGCATTATTTTTTATCCGATGCTGATTTGCGTTAAATGGATATTTTCTTGATGTTGCGATTACCGTACAGGAAATTCACGATTGCACGTGTACCCATGATCGCGGTAAACATCGAAGTCAGAATACCGATACACAATGTGACCGCAAAACCTTTTACCGGACCGGTACCAAGACTAAACAGCACTATCCCTGTAATCAGTGTCGTGATATTCGAGTCCAGAATGGTGCCAAATGCTTTTTCGTAACCGGCATATATGCTCGCCTGTGGCGTGTTGCCATTGCGTAATTCTTCACGAATACGCTCATAAATAAGCACGTTTGCATCGACCGCCATACCAATCGTTAATACGATACCCGCGATACCGGGCACCGATAAGGTAATGATGTTCTACATTTCTGGTGCGGTCAGTTTTGTTGCTGGTTATTTCCTTTTCGGTAAAAAATAACACTGGAGGACAACATGGATATCGTAAGCTTGATAATATTTTTAGCAGTAGGTGCGCTGGTTGGCTGGCTTGCTGGCGTCATAGTGAAGGGAAGAGGCTTTGGTCTCATAGGCAATATTGTTGTGGGAATTGTCGGGGCTGTATTGGGTGGCTATGTTTTCGGTTTTCTCGGCATAACCACAGGCGGGCTTCTGGGCTCTATAGTGATGGCTACTATTGGCGCGGTTATCTTGTTATACCTGATCAGTATAATTAAGAAGGTCTGATTCAGTACTGGCTATCAAGAGCGTTAACCTGAAAAACACGGCGAGGGCATGCCGGAAATTCTAAACTGGAAGTGGATGCATGAATAGGCTAATACAGTTCTGGGGTAATCTGCGATCGAGCTTCTGGTTTACGCCATCTCTAATGGTCTCGTTCAGCATGGTCTTTGCGCTGGTGTTGATCGAAGCGGACTCTGCCGGTGTTAACCAATGGCTGAACCAGTGGCCACGGCTGTTTGGGATCGGAGCGGAAGGCGCGCGTCTGATGTTGTCCACGCTGGCCGGTTCGATGATGACGGTTATGGGCATCACCTTCTCCATGACCCTGCTGGCGCTGGTGCTGGCGTCGGGTCAGTACACCTCTCGCATTCTGCGGAACTTCATGCGCAGTCGCGTTACGCAGGCAACGCTGGGGGTGTTCGCCAGTATTTTCGTTTATTGCCTGGTCGTGTTGCGCACCATTCGTGGCGGCAGTGGTGTACATGAATTTGTGCCGAGCCTGGCGGTATTCTTTGCTTTTGTAATGTCACTCTGTGGCGTTGGTATCCTGATCTATTTCATTCATCATATTGCCTCGTCGATCCAGGCATCCAGCATCATCGCCTCGATCGCACATGAGACCAATGCTTCCATTGATCGGCTGTTGCCGGGTGAGCTGGATCAGAAGCCCGATGAAGACGAAGGTCGAAATCAGGAGCTCGAGTCACTGGATGACAGGAGCTGGTATCCGGTGCCAGCCGACGAGAGCGGTTACATTCAAAATGTGAACCCTGATGCGCTGCTGCGCCTGGCAGCGGACAGCAGGACCATCGTGCGTATGGAGCAAGGGATTGGCGCGTTTATAGTGCAAAATGCGGCCCTGGTATCGCTCGCGCTGACGTATCCACCAGATCAAAAAACCATTGCTGCGTTTAATGCTGCATACAGTATTGGTCGTTTTCGTACGGTTGAGCAGGACCCGGCTTTCGGTATTCGACAGATTGTAGACATAGCCATCAAGGCACTATCTCCCGGTGTCAATGACACCTCAACGGCGATTATGTGTGTGGATTATCTGACCTCGATTCTGGCTCGTCTGGCCGGTCGACAATTTCCACCCTCATACCATTACGAGCAGGAGACGTTGCGTGTGATAGCGATTGTTCCGAGCTTTGCGGATCTACTGGCCGAGGCCTTCGATCAGATCCGGGGTAGCGCCGAAACGAATGTTGCCATACTGGCGCGCATGCTCGGCGCCATTGATACCCTCAGCAGTCTGACGATCATGCCCGGCCATTTACGAGCACTCGACGAACAGTCGCAGTGGATTGCCGAGCTGGCCGATCGCTGCATCAAATCACCTCATGATCGCGCGCGCCTCGAAAGGCGGCTGTCAGAGGTGCGCGAAACGCTGCAAGTGCAGTCTGAACAATCAGAGGAACAATCTGTGACAGACCGCGAGTATTTACCTGAATAACTTTGCTTCTGCTATCAGGCAATATAATTCGCCAGAAACAGAATAGTGCAGAAAAGTACAACAATACCGGCGAAAACGATAGTCATACCTTTACGCATTTCTTTATCACTTTGTTCCATAACAGACACCTCATACAGTTAATGATCTGGCTCGCAACGAGCCATATAAATTTGAGGCGACAGTATAAATAGTCTTTTATTAATTAAATAACTGAAAAAACTGATAGCGGTATCAGTAATATTTTACGTTACAGAGTGCAGGGTTATATAGCCGTATAGAAAATCGGTTAATAGAAGCGTTATGCAGCAAGTAAATGATGATGGTTGTATTGTTAGCGTGGCCGCTTGATGCTGCCCCAGGAAAAATGTTCGATTCGGTAATGTTTTGGATTGGTATCGTGCACTGCGTTGTCACGTTGATTAGGTAGCCACAGACGCACATTGGCGAGCAGGCGGTTGGGGTCGTGTTCGATGAAAGCCTCGGGGTTGAGCTTGAGTATCTCGGCCATCAATTTTTGTTGCAGTTGCGGATTGTTAGGCAGAAGTTTGGCTGCAATGCTGCTGAGACTGTCGCCGGGCTGGGTATCGATATAGTTCTGAGTCAGCGGATAGACCACGATACGCTTCGACTCGGCGTGACCGAGGGCGGGCAGCCCACTGATGCTAATGGTCAGGGCGAGGAGTATTGATTTGCAATTGTGGCGACTCATGGTTCGAGTATAGCAAGCATGGCAAACATTGATACAATGCAGACTTTAACCTCGGCGCGTTTATGTTCAGGCTCGAAAATTTTGCGATCACCGGCTTGCAGCCGCTTTCACTGGAAATTCGGCCGGGCGAGTGTGTGGGATTGTCGGGCGATTCTGGCAGCGGCAAAACCCGGTTGTTGCGCGCGCTGGCCGATATGGATGAGCACAGCGGTGGCCTGTCGCTGGGTGATAGCCTGTGTGAGTCGTCCAGTGCGCATCTCTGGCGCAAACAGGTGGCTCTGGTGCCGGCCGAAAGCCAGTGGTGGCACGATCGTGTCGGCCAGCATTTCTCTGTTTCGTATGACAACAATGGTATCGACTGTCTCGATGACACTACCATTGAACGCATGGGCTTTTCAAAAGAAGTGATGAGCTGGCAGGTGACGCGCTGTTCCAGCGGTGAAAAACAAAGGCTGTCTTTGTTACGTACGCTGGTGAATCGCCCGCGTGTGTTGTTGCTTGATGAACCCACCGCCAATCTGGATCCGGAAAAAGCACGCCGCGTAGAACAGCTGGTCGCCGATTATCTGCAACACGAACAGGCTTGCTGTATCTGGGTGAGCCACAGTACCGAGCAGCTGCAACGCGTTGCTTCGCGATGTTTCGTGATCAGGGACGGAGTGTCTGCAGGATGCGTAATCTGATTCAACTGACAGCCCCCGATCTGATGCTGGCGGCATTGCTGATTCTTGCGCTGCTGGGCCTGACCGCGCGTATGCGACTGGGGATCAATAAACAGCTCGCTATCGCAGCGGTACGTACCACGGTGCAGCTGTTACTGATCGGCCTGGTGCTAAAGAGCATTTTCAACAATGTTGAATTGCACTGGGTCATTTTGATGAGCATGGTGATGCTCACGGTCGCGGCCTGGGAAATTCTGTCGCGTCAGAAACGCAAGCTGCGCACGACCTGGGGTTTTGGGGTCAGCGCGTTTTCGATGTTTATTTCATCGTTTCTGATCACCATCATCGCGCTCCTGATCATCGTGCGCCCCGACCCCTGGTACACGCCGCAGTACACCATACCTTTGCTCGGCATGTTGCTGGGCAATACCATGAATGGTATCTCGCTCGGTATGGATAGACTGGTGCAAACCGCCTGGCAGCAACGTAGCGTAATCGAACAGCGTTTGATGCTGGGACAGACCGCCATCGAAGCGATCCGCGATATTCGTGCCGACAGCATGCGCGCCGGGATGATACCGATAATCAACTCCATGGCCACGGCGGGTATTGTGAGTCTGCCGGGCATGATGACCGGTCAGATCCTCGCCGGCAGTCCACCGGTGGAAGCGGTGAAATATCAGATCCTGATCATGTTTCTGGTCACCGCGGGTACAGGCTTTGGTGTGATCACGGTGCTGTATTTGATATCGCACCGCATGTTCGATACCCGCGAGCGTTTGCGCTTCGATAAATTACTACGCACGCCGAAAGATTAAATACAAAAATGGAACCACAGAGACACGGAGTACACAGAGAAAAACTTGTTGGGATGTAAAAGCTAGAAGCGAAACCGCAGAGAAAAACTTTTTAATGTAAAAGAAAAAACTAAATGCGAAACCACAGAGACACGGAGAACACGGAGGAAAAGCTGATTCTTTGTTTTAAAAATAACATGCTTTCTCTGTGTTCTCCGTGTCTCTGTGGTTCGGCTTCTGGCTTTTAGTTTTTACAGCACCGACTTGTAATCTGCCAGTGCCAGGCGTGGGCCAAACTGGCTGACGACTTTTGACGATACAAGGCTGCCGAGCTGGCCGGCCTGCTGGTGGTTCATGCCGTGGGTGATGCCGTATAAAAAAGCACCGGCAAAACTGTCGCCTGCGCCGTTGCTATCGACTGCGGTGACCGGGTACGCCGGGATTTCATACAGCGTATTGCCATCGTAAATTAACGCGCCTTCGGCACCCATGGTGATAGCAAATTCCGTACTGAAAGTTTTGATCACTTCGATCGCGTCGTCGAGGCTTTCTTTTTTGGTGTAACTCAGGGCTTCGTGTTCGTTGCAGAACAGCATGTCAATGCCGTCGCCGATGGTTTGGGTAAGCGCATCACTGAAATGAGCAACAATCGCGGGATCGGAAAAAGTCAGCGATGTTTTTACGCCGTTTTCGCGCGCAATACGCCCGGCTTTGATGTTGGCTGCGCGGGCCGAAGGCGAGGTCACCAGATAGCCTTCCATGTAACAGATTTTTGATTGCGCAATTGCATCGGTGTCGAGTTCGGCAATCGAAAGATCGGACGAAATACCGAGAAAAGTGTGCATGGTGCGTTCGGCGTCGGGTGTCACCATGACCACGCATTTGCCAGTGATGCCGTCGGCTCGTTCGCAGTTGAGGTTGCATGTCGACGCCAGCATTTTCCAGGTCTCGCAGATAAAACTCTCCCAGATCATCGCTGCGCGACCTTGCAGGAATAATACGCCGAGCCGCCCAGCGCGCTGACCGCGATCAGGGTATTGGCGGCGGAACCGCCGCTACCTTTCTTGCCTTCAAACGCATCGAGATGAGTCAGCAGGCGGTGCTGTGCGTCTTCGTCGACCAGGGTCATCACGCCTTTCTCGATTTCCATGAGTTTGAGAAAGCCGTCTTCGACTTCAAATTCCATATCAACCAGAGCATTGCCCAGACCGTAAACATCATACTGTTTCATGTGTGTGACCCTGATATAAAGACAGCGCGTATTGTTACATATATCTGGTCGTCAGTAAAAACGCTGTTTGCATAGCAGTGGCTGCGCGCATACTATCGTCAGGATGAATAATGAGATTCCCCCTGCGGGTGCTGTGCTGCTGATGTACAAAGGAGAGAGGAAAGTGGTGCCGGAACTAAAGGCAGGCACCACGGGTCGTACTGGCAACGTGGTTAGACTTGAACTCAACAGGAATTAAATCAGGATAAACAATGACGAAAACCATTTCACTGTACGCCAGCCTGTTATTGCTGGCGTTTTTTTCGTCCGTGTCGGCTGCGACTGAAAATGACGCGCCTGATTTCGTGGCGATACAGTCTTACGCCAGACTGGCTGGCGTTGCTTACCAGGATGAAGCTGCGATAAAAAAGGAACTTGCAGCCCAGAACTATGTGCTGGATAAAGTGATCGATGTCCCGGGCTATCTTGTATCGGGTTTTGTTGCCAGCAACGCGGCAACCAGAACCCAGGTGATTGTGGTGCGCGGCACCGCTAATGAAGAAAACGCGTTTGTAGACGTTGCATTGAAGTTGCTGCCCGATAAAAAAACCGGTGTCAAACTGCATCAGGGTTTCTCGAAGTCAGCGAGCGACTTTTATCAGAAAGCGTTGCCATTTTTGCACAAGGATTATCACATTATCACTGTCGGCCACAGTCTGGGTGGTGCAGTTGCGGTGGTCCTGGCGATGTACCTGGATGTAGATCATTTCAATGTCGAAAAAGTGATTACCTTTGGTCAACCCAAGGTGACCAATGTGACTGGCGCGCGTAAGTTTGCAGATCTCAATATCACGCGCGTGGTCACGCCTAAAGATGTTGTACCACTGGTGCCGCCATTAGATCCCATGGATATAATGAAGCTTGATGTTTACTGGCACATGGGCAAGGAAATTGTGCTGCTGGACAATCATCAATATGCGGTACTCGAAGGGCGTTAAGAGCATGATGCGGATTTCGCGCTTTACCAGTGTGGTGCCTGATGAAAGCAATCTGCAACACCATATGATGACAGAGTATCTGCGACGCATTGCCGATGAAATTCCGAAAGCGAAGCAGGTCCCTTACGATACCGGGTTTAATTTGTTTGGTGGCCAGTGATTTTTATGGTGCATTTGTGCGCCTTGTCATTGCATAGCAACGTAGTGCTGGTCACAGGAGTTCGCTGAGTGCCGACACCAGTCGGTCAATATGTGCATGTGTGTGGCTGGCTGACAACGTAATACGCAAACGTGCTGTATCTTTGGGCACAGTGGGCGGACGGATCGCGGTCACCTGGATACCCTGATCGAATAATCGCTGACTGGTTTTAACTGTTTTTTCGCTATCGCCGATGATAATCGGCTGGATCGCGGTTTCGCTTTCGCTCAAGGTAAGACCTGTTTGCTGTGCGCAATGGATAAAGTAGGCGATATTACTGTGCAGTTTCTCGCGGCGCTGGGGTTCGTTTTTGATAATGCGCAAACTTTCCAGTGTGGCCACAGCAATGGCCGGTGGCTGCGCAGTGGTGTAAATATAGGTGCGTGCCTGTTGAATCAAGGTTTCGATCAGCTCTTCACTGCCAGCGACAAACGCGCCCGCAGTACCCACAGCTTTACCCAGTGTCGCCATATACACAGGCACATCGTCGGTATCAATACTGCTGTGCGACAGAGTGCCTGCGCCGTGTTCACCCAGCACACCGAAGCCGTGGGCGTCATCCAGCATCAACCAGGCATCGTGGTATTTGCAAATGTCGGTGAGCGTTTTTGCATCGGCGATGTCGCCGTCCATGCTGAAAACGCTGTCGCTCATCACCAGTCTTTCACCGCTGTTGTGGTCAGCAAGTTTAGCTGCGAGCTCGGAATAGTTTTTGTGTTGATAGCGTATCAATCGCGCACCACTGAGCAGGCCACCATCGATGAGTGATGCGTGGTTGAGCCGGTCTTCGAACACAGTGTCACTTCTGCCGAGCAATGCCTGCGCAACACCGATGTTGGCCATATAGCCGGTGGAAAATAACAGGGCGCGCGGATAGCCGGTGAATTCCGCCAGCGCTTCTTCTAACTCGTGATGCGCGCGACTGTGACCGTTGATCAGATGCGCTGCACCGCTACCGACACCGTACTGCTCGACGCCCTTGATGAAAGCCTGTTTGATCGCCGGATGGCTGGCGAGACCGAGATAGTCATTGCTGCAAAAACTGATGACCTGACGACCGTCGATCAGCATCTCGACCTGCTGCGCGCTGTCGCTAACGCGACGCGAGCGATAGAGGTGGGCTGCCTTGCGTTGCTGGAGTTCTTCTGTTGAGGTCTTTCAATATATGTTCACCAGGAAAAACTTTTAAAAGCGAAACCGCAGAGGTCGCAGAGAAAAACTTTTAATGTAAAAGGCAAAAACTAAATGCGAAACCACAGAGACACGGAGAACACGGAGAAAAAGCCAATTCTTTGTTTTAAAATAACATGCTTTCTCTGTGTTCTCCGTGTCTCTGTGGTTCAGCTTCTAGCTTTTCGTTTTTAACAAAATTATTTGTTTTTCTCTGCGGTTTCGCTGTCAGCTTTTATGCTGTTGCGGCACCAGCAGTTTCGACCTCGTTCTCTGTATCAGCATTGATGCCCAGTTTTTCGAACAGCGCCTGGTCGTGGTTTTCGTCGGGGTTATCCGTGGTCAGCAGTTTGTCGCCGTAGAAAATGGAATTGGCGCCTGCGAAGAAGCACAGCGCCTGGGTTTCGTCGCTCATCTCGGTGCGGCCTGCGGACAGGCGCACATAGGAGGCAGGCATCAGTATGCGCGCGACCGCGATGGTGCGGATAAACTCCAGCGGTTCCAGCTTGTCGACGCCGTGCAGTGGCGTACCTTTGACCTGCACCAGCATGTTGATGGGCACACTTTCCGGGTGTTGTGGCAGGTTCGCGAGTTGCTGCAGCAGCGAGACGCGGTCCTGACGCGATTCGCCCATACCGAGTATGCCGCCGGAACAGACATTGATACCCGCATCGCGCACATGTTTCAGGGTGTCGAGACGGTCCTGGTAGGTGCGGGTGGTGATGATGTTGCCATAATGCTCCGGCGAGGTGTCCAGGTTGTGATTGTAATAATCCAGCCCGGCAGATTTCAGGCGTTCGCTCTGGGCTTCGGTCAGCATGCCGAGAGTGACACAGGTTTCCATACCCAGGGCCTTGACCCCGATGACCATGTCGATCACTTTATCCAGGTTTTTATCGGTGGGATTCCGCCAGGCCGCGCCCATGCAGAAGCGCGAAGCGCCGTTGGTCTTGGCGATGCGGGCCTTTTCCAGCACTTCATCCAGCGGCAGCAGGCGCTCGCGCTCGATATCGGTTTCGCTGCGCGCGCTTTGCGAACAATAACCGCAGTCTTCCGGGCAGGCACCGGTCTTGATGCTGAGCAGGGTGCTGACCTGTACCTGATTGTGATCGAAATGCGAGCGGTGCAGGCTGTGCGCCTGAAACAGCAGGTCATTGAAGGGTAGCTGGAACAGGGCAGCGATTTCGTCTGCACCCCAGTTGTGGCGTAAGTCAGTCATAGAACTCATGTTTTTGTCATACATCGGTTGCCTATTATGGCATGTGATGTGCCGGGTTAGAATGTGCAATGTGGAAAATCGGCTATGCTTGACGACGTAATGTCGCGTTTTTAGAGAGAGTGCATGCCCAGCCAGAACAAAGATCAAGCACAGATCATCGATATCAAGGAAAGCCTGCTCAACCGGGAGGCTGAGATTGAGCTGTTGCAGCAGACTTTTACCGAAATCGGCGGTGAGCTGGATCTGGACCAGGTCTTCCGCATCGCTGCCGAGCGCGCTCGTGACCTGGTCAAGGCCGAAACCCTGCTTGTGCCGGTCATTGACTCCAGTGGTGAAACCTATACCTACCGCGCCGGTTCCGGCAAGAACACGGAAGAGATTGTCGGTGAAACATTGTCATTGAATTACGGTATCTGTGGCTGGGTATTCAAGCACGAAAAGCCATGGTGGCGTGGTGTGCTGGATTCGCTCAGCGCTGCCGAGCGTACCGAGTGGGAAAAAGAAGCGGGTGCGGTGATTCTGGTCCCGTTGCGTGGCAAAAAAGGTCTGCTCGGGGGCATTTCCGGAATCAACAAAATAGGTGAAAAAGAATTTTCCCGACGTGATTTTAATCTTTTGCAAATGTTTGCCAGCATCGTTTCAGTGGCGATTGAAAATGCCATGGCAGTACAGAAAATGGAAGAAGCTAACTATCTTCAGGAAAATTATCGTCACCAGCTGTCGTTGTTGAACAAGCAGCTGGTAGAAAGCAATAAGGAACTGGAGCACCTTGCTCTCTATGACCCGTTAACTTCATTACCCAATCGTTCTTTGTTTCATGACCGTCTGGTGCGGGCGATAGCACAGGCAAGTGATGAAGATGAATCGGTCGCTGTTTTATTGATCGATCTTGATAAATTTAAAAATGTAAACGATGTGCTCGGTCACGAAAAAGGCGATCGCCTGCTCAAGGGTATTTCGCAACGCCTGCTGGAGCACGTCAGTGCAGAAGAAACCCTGGCGCGGTTGGGCGGCGATGAATTTGTGCTAATTGCGCAACAGTCAACGCAAGCCGCAATGCAGCGTGCCAGGGAATTACTGCTTGCGCTTGAACAGCCGTTTCTGATTGATGGTTCCAAGGTGGTTGTCGGTGGCAGTATTGGAATAGCGATGTATCCACAGCACGGCGACGATGTGAGCGAATTGCTACGGCATGCAGACTCAGCCATGTATCTGGCGAAGGACGGTAAAAAAGGTGTTCTGTTGTACAGTCCGGATGATGACAAGTCATCATTGAGACATATGACCATGGTGGCCGATCTACATAAGGCGCTGGATCAGAACGAATTCAGATTACATTATCAACCGCAAATACAATGTGGCACCGGACGGATTTTGGCTGTCGAAGCGCTAGGTCGCTGGAACAGTCCCGCGCTGGGCGAGATTGCGCCAGATGTGTTTATCCACGAGCTTGAACAATCGGGCTTGATAAGCAGGTATACGTACTGGCTGATCGAAACAGCGCTGGAGCAGGCGATTGCATGGAATACTAATGGCTATGACGTTACTGTTTCGGTGAATATTTCAGCGCAGGACCTGGTAAATCCAGAGTTCATTATACAGCTTGATCGCATTATCAATGACAAGAGCAATGGCTGGTACCTTACATTTGAAATTACAGAAAGCATGTTTCTGTCCGAGCATGAAGGTATATCTGAGGTGCTTGATTATATTCGCAGCCTGGGAATAGGGCTTTCGATTGATGATTTTGGAACCGGTTATTCGTCCTTGTCGCGTCTGAAAAAAATGCCAATGAATGAATTGAAGATTGATAAATCATTCATTATAGACATGGCTTATAATGAAGATGATGAGCTGATTGTAAAATCAATCATCGATCTGGCGCATAATCTTGGTCTGATAGTAGTGGCTGAGGGCGTGGAAAGTGAGGCTGTAGGCGAGTACCTGGCTTCGCTGGGTTGTGATGTATTACAGGGTTTTTATTACAGTAAACCACTGCCCGTTGATCAATGTGAGCAGTTTATGGCAGACAATAAAGTAGATTAACGCTGTCTATATGTAAAGGAATTCATAAAGAGGCAAGGAATGCTGAAATCGATTTCCAGAATCATTCTTCCATCAAGATGTGTGTTGTGTCAGAGCCCTGGTCATGCTGATCTTGATATCTGCCAGTCCTGTTACCAGTCTTTGCCTTTTATACAGCATGCCTGTGTGCAATGTGCATTGCCGCTGGAAGCTGAAACCAGAACCGACAGCCTGTGCGGGTACTGTTTAAATCATCCACCTGTGTTCGATCGTTCGCTGAGTCTGCTGCGTTATGAAAATAAAGCGGTGCAGCTGGTGACGCGATATAAATTTCATAACAGGCTGTCTTACTCAAAATTACTAGCAGAGTTGTTGCTTAGTAAGTTGATCAATATTGAAAAGCCGGATTGTATAGTCGCAGTACCGTTACATAGCAAACGGTTGTATGAGCGCGGTTTTAATCAGTCGCACGAACTGGCGAAAATAATTTCGAAAAAGCTGAAAATTCCTCTGGTGAGTGAGATGGTATTCAGGATACGCGAAACTGAACAGCAGACCGGGCTGGATGCAAAACAACGGCGCCGAAATATACGCGGTGCTTTTGCCGTGCCTAACCCGATTGAGCATAAGCATGTTGCTTTGATAGATGATGTTGTGACAACGGGCTCGACCGTGAATGAACTGGCGCGCGTTCTGAAAAAATCAGGGGTGCATATGGTCAGTGTCTGGAGTATTGCCCGCGCGGTCTAATAAATACATTGATAGTCTGCGGCCACTGTTATTTGGGCAACTTCGTCAGCCAGTCAGACACTGCAGTCACCAGCTCATCATCCTTGCCGTCAAAAAAGTGATTCGCGCCCTTGACCATTTTCTGTGAATAGTTTTTATTGCCGGCGATTTTTGCAGCGGCTTTGCGTGCCTTGGCAGAATCCAGTACGGCTTTGAGGTCTTCACTCCCGTACAGGTCCAGTACTGGCACATGGATTTTTTCCAGTGAATGCACCGTGTCCATTGCGCCAGCGCCAGGATGCCCTGGCATGCCTATGCCCACAAAGCCTTCCACATCATCGCTGTGTTTGCTGAGATAGTAGCTGCCCATGACTGAGCCCATGCTGTGAGCGACCAGCACTATGTGTTTGACGCCATTTTCATGCAGGTATTTGATGGCGGCATCGATACGTGCGGGAACTTCTTTTGGGAACAATGGTGCATATTTACTTTCATCGACACCATTGGCGAGTATTGGCATCTGGATGGACAGCGTGTTCCAGCCATAGGTGGGGAGCTCAACGCGCAATGGATGTACCACCTGCTGCCAGTCCGGGTGAGCCCCGATGCCGTGCATGATTATGGCGGCACGATCGCTATTGCCCTCGGCAGTGGTGTAAATAGTCAGGAATTTACTGTTGCCATCGTTCAGCCAGATGGCATCGCCGTCGATGAGAGCGTCTACGATCTGGTTCGCCCAGCGCTTTTCTTTGGCCAGATCCGAAGCATGTGCCGGTAGCAGAGTACTGCTCAGCAGAAAAATCATCAGGCTAATACGTACGATAGCGCTCATTGCATTCCTCCAAACTGGTAGTCACAAAGCAGGCCGATAAAGACTATACAGCCTAGCCAGTTATTATTCAGAAAAGCCCGTATACACTGCGCCGGGTCGCGATCTCTGATCAGATATTGCTGCCAGGCAGAAAATACGATCGCCGCGCATACCCCGGCATAATAAAACCCCGACAGTTTGGCGCGTTCGCCGATCATGAACAGGGCCAATATCGTCAGCGCCTGAATAATACCGATGATCAGCTTATCCGCCGGCCCGAACAGGATAGCGGTGGATTTTACCCCGATTTTGATATCGTCGTCGCGGTCGGCCATGGCGTACATGGTGTCATAGACGGTGGCCCATAATACCGCGAACAAAAACAGCAGCCAGGTCATCGGGGTGACCGTGTTGGCCTGTGCGGTGAAGGCCATGGGCACGGCCCAGCCAAAAGCCGCGCCCAGGTGAATTTGTGGTAGATAGTGATAACGCTTCATGAACGGATAGGTCACCGCGAGTACCAGGCCGACCACCGACATCCAGATGGTCAGGGTATTGAGCAGCAACACCAGCCCAAACGCGCAGAGAGCGAGCACTGCAAACACCGCCAGCGCCTCGGTTTCGCTGATTTTGCCCGAGGTCAGGGGCCGCTGCGTGGTGCGTCTGACCTTGTTGTCGATATGGCGGTCAGCGTAATCGTTGATCGCGCAACCGGCCGAGCGCATCAGAATCACCCCCAGCACGAACACGATCAGCACTTTGGTATCCGGCCAGCCACCCGCCGCGATCCACAGTGCCATCAAGGTCGGCCAGAGCAGCAGCAATATACCAATGGGTCGGTCGAGGCGCACCAGCTGGATATAGAGATGTAGTTTTTTATTGTGCGTGATGGGACGAATAGCGGTTTTTAGCCAGCACAGCGCAGTGCGCGCAGAACGATAGCTCTGGCAGCTCGCACGCTCGATTTTATCCAGTAGCGGGTGCTGCGCCAGCCGATCGAGTGCATGGTCGACAAAATCGCGATAGCGACGGTGGGCCTGTTTGATCTGGCTGATTATAGGGTCGAGTTGCATAGGCTCTGAAGTTTACCGCAGCTAATCGCTTTCATGCAGGTGTATGTTGGACCATATTTTGTTACATTCCGCAGATGACAGTCAGAAACTTTGAAAACTGGACGCCGAAAATAGATAGCAGCGCATTTGTTGATGACAGCGCGGTGGTGACCGGTAATGTGGTGATCGGTGCGGATACGTCGGTGTGGCCGATGTGCTCGGTTCGCGGCGATATCCATTCCATTCGCATCGGTGCGCGCACCAATATACAGGACGGCAGTATTCTGCACGTCACGCATGCCAGCGAATTTGCACCGGAAGGGAATGCCCTGTCGATCGGTGATGATGTCACCATTGGCCATAATGTCGTGGTCCATGCCTGCACCGTCGAAGACCTGTGTCTGATCGGTATGGGTTCGGTGCTGCTCGATGGTGCTGTGGTGCAGAAAGGTGCGATGGTGGGTGCGGGCAGTCTGGTGTCGCCAGGAAAAGTTATCGAGGGAGGATATCTCTGGCTCGGCAGCCCCGCGCGGCGTGCGCGCGAACTCAGTGAAAAAGAACGCGCGTTTTTAAAATATTCTGCCAGTCATTATGTCGAACTCAAAAATCGTCACCAGTCATCGAGCTGACAACGAGCCTTGCTGTTAGCCGCAGCTCTATGCAGTCAGCCATCACCCCGCCCGAATTAAGCAGACAGAATGATATCTGGCGTGGCCGCTTTCACGCCATGGCCTGTCCCTGTGAAGTATTGATGGACGTGACCGATGAATCGCTGGCCGGCGACATCTTGCAACAGGTGTATGCCGAAGCGGCGCGCATCGAAGCCAAATTCAGTCGCTATCGCGACGATAATATTATTTACCAGATCAATCATGCAAAAGGTAGCGCAGTAAAAGTCGACGAAGAAACAAAACGCCTGCTTGATTTTGCAGATGAGTTGTTTCGGCTCAGTGATGGCCTGTTCGATATCACCTCGGGTGTGTTGCGTCGCGTCTGGACGTTTGATGGCGGTGACCGTCTGCCCAGTGCTGCCAGTGTTGCGAAGTTGCTGTCGGTGATCGGCTGGCAAAAAGTGCGCTGGCAGAACGCTGATTTGACCTTGTTACCGGGCATGGAAATCGATCTGGGTGGCATTGGTAAAGAATACGCGGTGGATCGCTGTGTGCAAATCGCGCGTGAGCTCACCGATAAAAGCGTGCTGGTCAATTTTGGTGGCGATCTTGCGGTCAGCGCACTGCGCGACAATGATGCGTTCTGGTCTGTGGGGCGATTGATCACCGGGCAAGAGCAGGCGGTGGCCTTATTTGAACTGCACCGTGGTGCGATTGCGACCAGTGGTGATGCGCATCGCTATTTATTAAAAGACGGCGTGCGTTACTCGCACGTGCTCAACCCCAAAACCGGCTGGCCGGTGCCCGATGCGCCGCACACTGTCAGCGTCACCGCGCCCACCTGCGTGGAAGCGGGCATGATGTCGACACTGGCAATGCTGCAGGGCGCGAACGCGCGCGCGTTTCTGGAAGCACAGGAAGTTAATTTCTGGCTAGATTGAAAAGCGTTATAAAAATAAAGGCTGAACCACAGAGGCACAGAGAACACAGAGGAAAGCAAAGTTCTTTGTTTTAAAAACAATCAGTTTTCTCCGTGTTCTCTGTGCCTCTGTGGTTCCGTTTTTAAAGATTTTTTATTTACAACAGTGCGCGTATCGCGGTGATGACAGGCGCGGTTTCGGGTTTTACATTGCGCCACAGCCAGAATGATTCCGCTGCCTGTTCCACCAGCATGCCAAGACCGTCGCTGACACCGCCTGCGTGATGGTCGCTGGCCCATTGCATGAATACGGTGGGTGCTTTGGCGTACATCATGTCGTAACAAAAGGTATTGGAATCAATGACTGATTCGGGCAGGGGTGGCAGCTCGCCGTGCAGGCTGGCCGAGGTGGCATTGATGATGATGTCATACGGTTGCTGCCCCAGTTCTGTGAAACCACAGCCGTGGGTATTGCCCAGCGGTGCAAAAGCCTGCGCCAGTTCGATGGCTCTTTCCGCGGTTCGATTGGCAATCGTGAGCAGTTGCGGTTTCTGCAAGAGCAAAGCGGCCAGTACGCCGCGTCCTGCGCCTCCCGCACCGACCAGCAAAATACGTTTATCGTTAATTATCAGTCCGTGGTTGTTTAGCAGGTCGCGTTCGAGACCGACGCCGTCTGTGTTGTCACCGTAGAAATCGGACTCATTGATGATGATCGTGTTGACTGCACCGGCCTGTTGCGCGCGGGTGCTCAGGCTGTCTGCAAACTCGTAGGCGGTCTGCTTGAATGGCACGGTGACATTGAGTCCTTTACCACCGTGTTTTGCAAAATCATGCACCGCGGCTTCGAAATTATCAGGCGCCACCAGCACGGCCTTGTATTCAAGTGTCTGCCCGGTCTGTTTTGCAAACATCGCGTGGATGCTCGGTGACTGGCTATGTTTGATCGGATTGCCAAAGACCGCGTAACGGTCAGGATGATGGATCACTTTATTCTGCCAGCCAGGCGGCCACGGTTTTTGCGTAATAGGTCAGGATGCCGTTCGCGCCCGCGCGTTTCATCGAAAGCAGACTTTCCATGACCACTGCGCGTTCCTCCAGCCAGCCATTTTGAGCAGCGGCCTTGAGCATGGCGTATTCACCGCTGACCTGATAGACAAAGGTGGGTGCGCCGAATTGATCTTTGATGCGTCGCACAATATCGAGATAAGGGAGGCCCGGCTTGATCATCACCATATCGGCGCCTTCTTCCAGATCGAGTTCGACTTCACGCAGGGCTTCGTCGCTATTCGCCGGATCCATCTGGTAACTGTATTTATTACCGCTGCCAAGATTGCCTGCCGAGCCGACCGCGTCGCGAAACGGACCGTAAAACGCAGAGGCATATTTTGCAGCATAAGCCAGAATGCGGGTGTTGCTGTGGCCATGTGCTTCCAGTGCTGCACGGATCGCACCGATGCGGCCATCCATCATATCCGAGGGCGCAACCACATCCGCCCCCGCGTCGGCGTGTGACAGTGCCTGTTTCACCAGTACTTCGATGGTCGCGTCATTCAGAACATAGCCGTGGTCGTCGATCAGCCCGTCCTGACCGTGTGAAGTAAAGGGGTCGAGGGCCACATCGGTGACCACGCCAAGCTCGGGGAACTGCTGCTTCAGTGCGCGCACCGCGCGTTGCGCCAGCCCCTGTGGGTTGAAAGCTTCGCGTGCATCGTCTGATTTCTTTGTCTCGCCGACGACCGGGAACAGTGCGATCGCCGGTATTCCCAGCGCCTGGCACTGGCCGGCTTCGAGCAATAACTGGTCGATGCTAAGGCGCTCGATCCCGGGCATCGAGGCCACTGCCTCGCGCTGGTTGCTGCCTTCGATGACGAACATCGGGTAAATCAGGTCATCCGCGCTCAGGCGATTTTCACGCATCAGGCGGCGCGAAAAATCATCGCGCCTCATGCGGCGCATGCGGGTATTGGGAAAAGGTCCGGTTCTTGACACGTGTGTCTCCGCTATCACAGGGGTGGCGCTATTGTAGCAGCCTCGCTGAGCTCTGGCATTACGACCGCTTCAGCAGCACGCCATTATTGCCCGCTACCTGGCGGCAGCGCTCATGTATGAGCGGTGCCAGTTTGGCGATGGAGTGCCGTGGCTGCCGATGAGCTGCATGGTAATGGTGCGGATCAGAGCTATACATAGAGTCATAACAATGTGAAATACATCCCGGTTTGCCATCTCTACGCTGACTATGCTTTAAGCAGGTGCACATGGCAGGGTTCACAACAAAGAGGTGTTATGCCGGGCAGACCGTCCAATCAGCGCGTGTTAGTAGTCGAGGAATCGGCTACCCTGCGTTATATCCTGGGCAAATGCATCCAGAAACAGGACTATGAGCTTTTCACGATCGACAGTATTGATGCAGCTGTTGCAGCGCTGAAATCTTCAGACCAGATACTGGATGCGGTGGTCATCGGCTGGCCGAATTACAAACACACCGCGAATACATTACAGTTTTTATCCCTGCTCGATTCCGAGCCTTATAGCCAGCTTCCGGTTATATTTCTGTGTAACGATCCCGAACTCGACATCATCAACTGGATGAGTACACGGCATAAGTCTGCGCTTGTACCGTGGGAAAGTTATCAGGAAGTGGTTTCATCCTTGCAAACTTTGCTCGTGCCGGAAAAAACCAGGGTTGAGCCAGCGATCGTTTCTGGTGAAGAAGCCATCCGGGTGTTGTTTGTTGATGACTCAAACAGTATACGCACGTATTACAGACGTTTACTGGAGCAGCATGGATATCGGGTCGCGGTAGCTGATTCAGTGGCACACGCGTATCAAATGGCAATAGAACAGCCTTTTGATATGGCGATTGTTGATTATTTTATGCCGGATGAGAACGGTTATGTGCTTTGTCAGCGCCTGCGTGACAATCCTGATACTGCGCATATCACTACAGCCGTTATTACCGGAACCTATCTTGATCAGGTTATCCGTGACTGCCTGGATGCGGGCGCAATCGAGTGCATGTTCAAAAATGAAGCGGAAGAATTATTTCTCGCACGCGTGGCTTCTATGAAGCGCCTGATCTCGGTACAAAAATCAATTGATCAACAGCGTGATCGCCTGGCTGCTATTCTTGAGTCGGTAGGCGAGGGCGTTTATGGTGTCGACAAAAAAGGCCGAATAAGTTTTCTGAATCCGGCGGCACTGCATCTGCTCGGTTACAACCAGGCCGATGAGCTTATAGGCCGGTATGCGCACAAATGTTTTCATGATGACGCCAGTCTTTCCGGTGAAAACGACAAATTGTTTGAGTCCTATGTCTCCGGAGATGAATTGCGGAACTGGGAAACCATATTTCATAATCAGTCAGGTAAAGAAATACCCGTCGACTGTACAGTGTATGCCTTGCGTGCCACCGAAAATGCCGAAGGTTCGGTCGTGGCTTTTCGAGATATTTCAGACAGAAAGTTGATGGAAGAAAAGCTCAGATGGCAGGCCACTCACGATCATCTGACCGAACTTTATAATCGTCGATATTTTGAGTTGAGACTCGATAGAGAGATTCGCGAAGCAACACGTACTGGTACTGCAAACGCGCTCATCTACCTGGATCTGGACCGTTTTAAGTATGTCAACGATACCATTGGACATGAAACGGGTGACCGTTTGTTGATCGATATCAGCCGCGTGCTGAGCAAAAATACGCGCAGCGACAATGTAGTGGCGCGTATTGGTGGCGATGAGTTCGCCGTCATACTAAAAAACACCGAGGCAGAAGCCGCAGTACAGCGGGCCGAAGAACTCCGGCTGGCCCTGAATAAACTGCGGGTTAACCATGCTGATCAGTGCTATGTGGTTCATGCCAGCCTTGGGGTCGCTATGGTGGACGGCAGCAGTAATAATGCAGGCGAAGTGCTGGCCAATGCGGATATCGCCTGCCATATCGCGAAGCAGTCAGGTCGTAATCGTACGCATTTTTACGATAAAAATAATGATCAGCGCAATATTATGGGTACAGAGCTGGGCTGGTCATCGCGCATCATGGATGCATTGCAGAACAATGGATTTGAGTTGAGTTATCAGCCGATCATGTCGATGGATGCGATTGATATCGATAACCTGCCCGCGCAAAACGGCCTGCTCTGGCAGCGGCATATTAAAAATACCAGTGATACTTTTCAGTATGAAGTACTGGTGCGTATGCAGGGTGAAGGTGGTCGGATGTTTTTCCCCGAAACCTTTATTCCCACCGCAGAACGTTTCAATATGATGACCGATATTGACATGTGGGTGCTGGATCGTGCCTTGCGTGATGTGGTTGCAACGGGTAGTCCTAAAGGAAAAATACAGCTTTCGATTAATCTTTCCGGGCATACGCTTGATAACGATGGCGCGCGGCGAAAGATTCGTTCCATCATCGAAGCCTATGATGTGCCGCCGAGTTCACTGGTGTTTGAAATCACCGAGACCTGTGCGATCTCAAATCTTGAGCAGGCGGATCGATTTATTCAGGACCTGCGTTCGATTGGTTGCAGTTTTTCGCTGGATGACTTTGGTTCAGGTTTTTGCTCTTTTGCACAACTCAAAAACATCGCCACGGATTTTGTCAAAATTGATGGACAGTTTGTGAAGAGTATGGCGCGCGGTTCAACCGATCGTGCCATCGTAACTGCGATGAATGATGTTGCACATTCGCTGGGTCGTTATACGGTGGCTGAATACGTAGAAAGCGCGGAAGTCGTGCGCCTGCTAAAAGTGTGTGGCGTGGATAAATTACAGGGACATTATATTTCCGCCCCGTTGATAAGTCTGCCGCACGGCAACGTGGTCAGGCTGCACTCCGCCATTCGTAACGAAGACTCAGCCGGTTAAGCCAACCAGTCTCTGGGTTTTAGATACTTTTCGTACAACTTGGCTTCCGGCGTGCCCGGTTCCGGGTTCCAGTTGTAACGAAAGTGCACCACGGGAGGGAGTGACATCAGGATGGATTCGGTGCGTCCCCCGGTTTGCAGACCAAACAAGGTTCCACGGTCATAAACCAGATTAAATTCCACGTAGCGGCCGCGTCGGTAAAGCTGGAAATCTTTTTCAGCCTGGCTGTAGGGCGTGTCTTTTCTGCGTTCAACAATGGGTAAATACGCTTTCAGATAATGATTGCCGACACTTTGCATGAAGCCGAAACACTGCTCAAAACCGCCTTCGTTTAAATCGTCAAAAAACAGGCCGCCAATACCGCGCTGCTCATTGCGATGTTTTATATAAAAATAATCATCGCACCATTTTTTGTAGCGTGGATAAATGTCGTCACCAAAACGTTCGCAGGCATCACGCGCGGTTGTGTGCCAGTGCACACAGTCTTCGTCATAGCCATAATAGGGTGTTAAATCAAATCCACCGCCGAACCACCAGACCGGGTCAGCGCCTTCTTTATTGGCGATAAAAAATCGGATATTGGCGTGCGAAGTAGGTACGTGCGGATTATTGGGGTGAATCACCAGTGAGACACCCATGGCCTGAAAGTCGCGCCCGGCAAGTTCAGGGCGATGCGCGGTGGCGGAGGCAGGCAGTTCGTTACCGTAGACATGTGAGAAATTGATTCCCGCCTGCTCGAATATCTGGCCGTTACTGAGCACGCGCGAGATACCGCCTCCGGCGTTGTTTTCACGCTGCCACTCGTCGGTAATAAACTCGGCCTGGTTTTCGAGGCCGGCGATGCCCAGGCAGATGCTGTTCTGCAAGGCGAGCAGATAGGCGCGAACCGCGTTGATATCGGGATTATTCATTATAGTTAACTGCGATAAATCTGTTGAGTGTGTATATGTTTCAGTGTTGATGGTCTGCCGGTGCCCGCGCTGTCATCGATCAGTATGCTGGCCAGATCACCGTGAAACCAGCGATGCAACTGCAGGCTGTTGATCGCGGGCGGCCGTCCTGCCGGGTTAGCACTGGATGATACCAGAGGATGGCCGAGAGTTTGGCATAAGCGGGTCACCAGCGGGTTGTCTGTCACACGTACTGCAAGCGTATCATTTCCACCAGTGAGTTCCAGCGGCAGGCCGGCGCGTGCGGGCACTACCCAGCTGGTCGGCTGTTGTGCCGAACAGATACGCTGGCGTGCGATGTTGTCATCAAGATCGATAAAGTTATCGAGCTGTTCTATGTTGCCCGCGAGCAAAATCAGGCCTTTGCCGGGCGCGCGCTGTTTCAGAAAATTGAGAAGATTCAGTGCGGAGATATTCAGCGGGTCGCAGCCCAGGCCATAAACCGTATCGGTGGGATAGGCGATCACAGCGCCCATGGCGGATATGGTGCGCTGCAAGGCGAATGGCGAATTCGCTAACCACTGAGATCAGGATTTTTTAGCGGCCGACTTTTTCTTTGTCGTTGTGCCGGTCGATTTTTTCTTTGCAGTTTTTTTCTTCGCAGTTTTCTTTTTTGCTGCTGCTTTCTTTTTCGGGGCGGCCTTTTTCCTGGGGGCAGCCGCTTTTTTCTTCACTGCTTTTTTCATGACTTTTTTGCCACCGCGACCACGTCGCACAGGGGCTTCAGCGAGAATTTTTTCACACTGCTCCAGCGTCAGGTTTTTGGGCTCCATGTCCTTGGGTATTTTGGCATTCTTGGTGCCATCGGTAACATAAGGACCATAGCGGCCATTGAGTACTTCGATGTCGGTGCCTTCAAAACTCTGGATGTGTTTGTTGGCGTCGAATTCCTTTTTCGCACGCACCAGCTCCATCGCCTGTTCATGGGTGATGTTATAGGGATCGATTCCCTGGTCCTGGTAGGCCTTGTTGATCGAAACAAACTTGCTGTCGTATTTTACGTAAGGGCCAAAGCGGCCGTAGTTTGTCGACAGTGCTTCGCCTTCGGGAGACTCGCCGAGGTCACGCGGCAGCTGCATCAGAAAATCAACAACCTCCATGGTGACATCATTCATTTTCATGCCGGGGCGCAGGCTGGCGAATTGTGGTTTTTCATCATCGTCCTTGTCGCCAATTTGCACGAAGGGCCCGTACGGGCCCATGCGTACGGTGACCGGTTTACCGGTTTCAGGGTCTGTGCCTATGAAGCGCGACTGTGCAACATCGGCACGGCTGACATTTACTTCTTTGTCGTCGACCAGTTCTTTAAAAGGCTTCCAGAAATTGCGCAACATGGGCACCCAGTCTTCTTCGCCGCGCGCGATTGAATCGAGCTCATCTTCGAGTCTGGCGGTGAATTCGTAATCGACATACTGGGTAAAATGTTCGGTAAGAAAGCCGTTGACGATACGGCCGATATCAGTCGGTGTGAAACGGCGGTTCTCAAGCTCTACATATTCGCGATTGACCAGCGTGGAAATAATGCTGGAATAGGTGGAAGGACGACCGATGCCGATATTCTTCCAGGGTTTTGACCAGGCTGGCTTCACCGTAGCGTGGTGGCGGCTCGGTAAAATGCTGTTCATTGCGAATTTCGAGCAGATCGATTTTTTCGCCTTCC
>CAVRHW010000031.1:0-134452 GCA_963721085.1 uncultured Gammaproteobacteria bacterium | reverse complement strand
CAGCCGCCGGCGGGCGAAGCATAATCTTCAAAGCCGAATTCTTTGGCCAGCGCGATCTGTGGCTTACGATTGCGGCCGTGAAATTTGAGCAACTTGTTGCGATCCACCCAGCCTTCGCGTTCGGGCAAAGTGGGTGCGAGGTTTTGCGCGCACAGCGGGCGCAACAGGCGCTCGTCCGCGCCGGACTCTTCAACCACCACAGGCAATAAATCTTTGCGCTGTGACATCGGCCGCTGGCCCATGACTTCGCCGGTGATGATGAAATCAAAACCGTGCTCGTCCATCCATTGTTTGGCCTTGCTGATCATGAAAATTTTGCAGTCCAGGCAGGGATTCAGGTTGGCGCCGTAACCGTGTTTGGGATTGATGACGATCTGCTTGTATTCTTCGATGATGTCGATGATATGCAGTTTGATGCCGAGTTGTTCTGCGCTCCACAGAGCATTATTTCGTTTCGGTTTGGCCTTGTCCTTTTTACGAATCGCGTGAGTGTGGCCTTCGACACAAAAGCCGGTATAAAAGTTAATGCCCTCGACATGGATGCCCTGATCGAGCATCAGGCGCGCTGCGAGTAAAGAATCCAGGCCGCCCGAAATCAGGGCAACCGCTTTGCGGGGTGTCGTCATAATGGAGTACGCGAATAGAGCAGAAGAATCAGGCGCTTATTCTAACAATATACGACCGCCGATGACAGGACGGTCGGGCCTGCTGGTCGGTCAGGATGGCCTTATTGCCTGATCGTCTGATTGATCAGTGATTCGTGTAATGGTGTGGCATCGCCAGCGAGTGCGGCAAACGCCCGTCTGACTGCCGGTATCGCTCCACAGTTCGTGCGCCTGGATGGGTTGCAGCGCAGGGCTGTTGAATTCGCGGATGGTCTGCAGCAGGTCCATCAGCAGGACAAAGGTTTCCGCCAGCTGGTGGTAGAGCTCGGCACGGGTGCGTTCGATCTGCGCGCCCAGATGCTGGTAGGCCGAGCGCCCCATCCTGACGTAGTAACTGACCCGAACCAGGCGCTTTTGCGCGCGCTGCGGGAACAGACCGGACAGAATCAGGCACTGATCGCCGATGTCGCGCAGCTGTTCCAGGCGCAGTGATTTCGGCTTATCCTGTGCCCCCAGAAAATCCAGCGCCAGCGCGTTTGCACCAAGATTGTGCTGACGCATGAAACGCATCAGAGCAAACACCAGATAACTTTCCATGGCCTCGTCCAGCTGGCAACCGAAGCTGTGCTCGGCCTGTTGTACCAGGGAGTGCCACTGGGCTGAGCTCGTTAGGCCCGGTGATGATCTGATCTATTGCTGTGTCCGACATAGTCCAGCCCTCTTGAAATGTGAAACGCTGATGTGCCCGATCTTTTGCGATGGCTTATATTTATGTATAGCAAGGATTAGACCAATGTGTGATAAAGCCTCTGTGAGAGTAATCACCGGCACAATCTGGCATGCAAAAGGTAGGGCGTTTATACTAGCCGGCCTCATCAAGAGCTGAATGTAATGAAATACGACGTCTCCACCTTTCAGGGCCTGATTTTTGCTCTCCAGGATTACTGGCAGCAACAGGGCTGCGCGATTTTGCAGCCACTGGACCTCGAAGTCGGTGCCGGCACCTTCCACCCCGCAACGTTTTTACGGGCGATCGGCCCCGAGCCCTGGCGCGGCGCCTATGTCCAGCCCTGCCGCCGCCCCACCGATGGTCGTTATGGTGAAAACCCGAACCGCCTGCAGCATTATTACCAGTTTCAGGTGGTGCTCAAGCCTTCGCCGGATGAGATCCAGGAGCTGTATCTAGGCTCGCTGAAAGCGCTGGGATTTGATCCGCTGGAACACGATATTCGTTTTGTCGAGGACAACTGGGAATCGCCCACCCTGGGCGCCTGGGGCCTGGGCTGGGAGGTCTGGCTGAACGGTATGGAAGTCACCCAGTTCACCTATTTCCAGCAGGTGGGTGGTCTTGAATGTCGGCCGGTTACCGGCGAAATTACCTACGGCATCGAACGTCTGGCGATGTATCTGCAGGAAAAAGAAAGCATTTTCGACCTGGTCTGGGCGCGTGGCCCGCAGGGCGTGCTGACCTATGGCGATGTGTTTCACCAGAACGAAGTTGAAATGTCAGCGTACAATTTTGAACAGGCGGACACCGCGGCGATGTTCAACTGGTTCGATACCTGTGAAGCTGAAAGCCAGCGCCTGATCGAGCAGGGCCTGCCCCTGCCCGCGTATGAAATGGTGCTCAAGGCCTCGCACACCTTTAATTTGCTGGATGCGCGCCACGCGATTTCAGTCACCGAGCGCCAGCGTTATATATTAAGAGTGCGAACCTTATCGCGCGCGGTAGCGCAGGCCTATTACGATTCGCGCGAAGCCCTGGGCTTCCCGATCGGGAAATAAAGTCCTGCAAACTACGCAGAGAAATACATGATACATACACATACAAAAATTCATCGCGCATTTTGCGGCTAACGTACGGATATCAATTGTGTCAAAACCCAACGACCTGCTGATCGAAATCGGTACCGAAGAATTACCGCCCAAAGCCCTGAAGGCGCTGAGTACTTCGTTTGCGGAAGGTATTTTCGAATATTTAAAAGAAGCCGATATAGAAATTGCCGGCGGCTACACCACCTATGCCACACCACGGCGGCTGGCGGTGTTTATATCCAAAGTTGCGGAATCGCAGTCTGATCGTAATATTGAAAAACGCGGGCCCGCCGTACAGGCAGCGTTTGATAAAAATGGCGACGTCACCAAAGCAGCGCAGGGCTTCGCGAGTTCCTGTGGTGTGAGCGTAGAACAACTCGGGCGTCTGAAAACAGACAAAGGCGAATGGCTGGTTTACAAAGAGTTTAAAAAAGGACAGGCGCTTTCAGAAGTATTACCCGAGATTATCACACGTGCACTGGCACGATTGCCCATACCCAAACGTATGCGCTGGGGCAACCACAGCGCCGAATTTGTTCGCCCGGTTCACTGGGTGGTCATCATGCACGGCAGCGACATTATTGATACCGAAATTATGGAAGTCAAAAGCAGTGGCAGTACTCGCGGCCATCGTTTCCACGCTAATAATGAAATCCCGCTTAAGCACGCCGATGAATATGCAAGACGTTTATACAATGAAGGTTATGTGATCGCTGATTTTGATGAGCGCAGAACCGAAATTCTCACTAAGTCAAAAAGCAGGGCCGAAAAACTGGGCGGCGTGGCATTAATTGATGAAGACCTGCTTGATGAAGTGACGGCTCTGAATGAGTGGCCAGTCGTAGTGGCAGGTGAATTCGACGAAACTTTTTTGAGCGTGCCTTCGGAAGCGCTGATCCAGACTATGCAGGACAATCAGAAGTATTTTCCTGTGATGGACAAAGACGGCAATTTGAAAAACTGTTTTATCACGATTAGCAATATTGCCAGCACTGCACCGGAAAAAGTCAAAGCAGGTAATGAGCGTGTGATAAGACCGCGTCTGACTGACGCACAGTTTTTCTGGGAACAGGACCAGAAGATAACGCTGGAAGAGTTTGGCCGGGGACTTGATAAAGTGGTTTTTCAGACAAAGCTGGGCAGCATTGGCGAGAAAACCCGGCGCGTCATGGTGCTGGCGGGTGAGATCGCGAAAACGCTGGGTGCGGATGTCGCCTCGGCGGAACGCGCTGCGCTATTGAGCAAGGCTGACCTGATGACCAGCATGGTGGGTGAATTTGCCGAACTGCAGGGCATCATGGGCAGGCGCTATGCGGAAGTCGCGGGCGAGTCAGCCGATGTTGCGCTGGCACTGGACGAGCAATATAAACCACGCGGTGCGGGTGATGAAACCGCCAGCCATATCATCGGCCAGATATTGGGTATCAGTGATCGTATCGATACCCTGGTAGGTATATTTGCCATCGGCCAGAAACCGACAGGTGAAAAAGATCCGTACGCATTGCGTCGAGCCACCCTGGGTGTGTTACGTACCATTATTGAGCGCCAGCTCGATCTTGATCTGCAAGTGCTGATTAGCACGGCGGCTAAATTACTGGCCGATAAAGTTGATGCGGCAGCAGTTGAAGACGACGTATTTGAATACATGTTAGAACGTCTGCGCGCGTACTACGCGGATACCGGCATAGCGCCAGATGTGTTTGACGCAGTGTCCTCGCTTAAACCATCGCGTCCACTGGATTTTGATAAGCGCATCAAGGCGGTCACGGCGTTTCGCGCTATGTCAGAAGCCGAGAGCCTGGCAGCAGCAAATAAACGGGTCGGTAATATTCTGAAAAAATCTGACATCGCTGAGACGCCGAAAATAAATCCAGACCTGTTTGCAGAAGATGCTGAAAAAATGCTGTATAAAAAAATCTCTGAGCTGAGTCCTGTTGTTAACACAATGTTTAACCACGGCGATTATGAAAATGCATTACGTGAACTGTCCGCCTTACGCAAACCGGTCGATGCGTTTTTTGAAGATGTCATGGTCATGGCCGAAGATGTTGCTATCAGAAATAACCGTCTTGCTCTGCTCGTGCAGATGCGTGATCTGTTCCTGCGTGCTGCCGATCTGTCACGATTACAGTAGAAGCACATCATGAAGCTTATTATTCTCGACCGCGATGGTGTCATTAACCAGGACTCCGATGCCTATATCAAAAGTCCTGATGAATGGGTTCCGATTCCCGGTAGTCTTGAAGCTATTGCAAAACTGAATCGTGCGGGTTATACCGTGACTGTGGCCAGCAATCAGTCTGGTTTGTCGCGCGGTTATTTTGACCTGCAGACGCTTTCGGCAATGCATCACAAAATGGATGACATGCTGTCGCAGCTCGGTGGTCGTGTCGAAGGTGTTTTTTTCTGTCCGCATGCACCACGTGACAAGTGCGCCTGTAGAAAACCACAGCCTGGATTGTTACTGGATATCAGTCGGCGGTTTTCCGCGCCGCTGAATGATGTTTTTTATATTGGCGATACTTTGAGCGACCTGCGCTGTGCGCAACAGGCGGGTGCCAAACCGGTGCTGGTAAAAACCGGCAAGGGTGAACGTACTTTGCTGGAAAAAGATGCGAACGGTTTTGATGATGTGCCTGTGTACTCGGATCTGGCGGAAGCAGTCGATGCCTTGCTCGATAAGGAGATGGGATCTTGAGCGCGATATCTGCTCCTGCAAAAGCGGTTCTGTATTTGCGCTCAGTTGTATTCTGGATAGGGTTTTTTAGTTACCACCATTATTGTTGGTATAGCCGTGATCATGGCCTACCCGCTCAATCCTGATACGCGTTTGCGCATAGCCAGATACTGGGGCACGACAAATCTCTGGCTTTTGAAAGTGATTTGCAAGCTGGATTATCATGTTACCGGAAAAGAAAATATTACAACGCGCAATGCCATCGTATTCGCAAAGCACCAGTCCACATGGGAAACCATTGCGCTGCACGCAATCATTCCACTTGGGCGCTGGGTGTTCAAGCGCGAGTTGATGCGCATCCCGCTTTTTGGCTGGGCGCTTGCCTGTACAGATCCGATCGCGATCGATCGTGGCGCCGGGCGTACCGCGGTAAACCAGCTGGTCACGCGCGGCACCGAGAAATTAAAACAGGGTAAGTGGATCAATGTTTTTCCAGAAGGGACTCGCACCAGTCCGAGTGAAAAAACCCGGTATAAAATGGGTGCGGCAGTGCTGGCGGCAAGCAGTGGTTATCCGGTATTGCCGATTGCGCACAATGCCGGTGAATACTGGCCGCGGCATAGTTTTATAAAATGGCCGGGGGTGATTGAGGTACGTATAGGGCCTTATATCGAAACCACCGGGCGTAAGCCCGAGGACATCATGGATGAGGCCAGAACATGGATCGAAAATGCCATGCAGGAAATATCTGATCCAGCACGCTGGGACAGGTAAAAAAGCAAAGCACTACATCAGTCCGCTAATGAACGCAAATGCACGCAAATATAAACAAAATATTCTACACACCTGTGCGCCGCAGGCGCACAGGAAAACATTCGCGTTCATTAGCGGACTGATGCTTTACACGTTCATCAGATATTAAATAAGCGTCGGGCATTTTTAGTAGTCTGCGCTGCGATTTCATCAGCAGATTCGGTACGCAGTTCTGTGAGGCAGTGCAGCACGTTACTGAGAAAAGCCGGTTCGTTTCGTTCGTTTTTGTGCAATGCATCTGGCTGGTCAGGCGAGTCTGTTTCTATCAACAGGTGGCTGAGATCGATCTGCGCGGCCGCTTTGCGTGTTTTAGTTGCCTGCGGATAGGTGATACTGCCGCCCAGGCTAATATAAAAACCCATGTTGATCAGCTGTTTTGCCTGCTCTGCACTGCCCGAATAGCTGTGTATCATGCCGGTGAGTTCTGGATATTCTTTTAATAAACGAATCACATCTTCTGTTGCGCGAACAGAATGAATCACTACAGGCTTGTTGTGATTGTTTGCGATATCCAGCTGTGCTTTGAAGAATTTAAGTTGCAACTGTTTTTCTGGCTGGCCATCACGATAATCAAGTCCGCATTCGCCCAGTGCCACGCAATCCTGTGCCGAAAGCTGCTGTTCAAGTTTTGACAAGTCCGCATTGCTGTGCAGATCTACATAATAAGGATGCAGGCCATAGCATGCGTGGAGATTAGATCGCTCGCACAGTTTTGTGATGCGGCCCCAGTGTTCGGACTTTACGCCAGGAATAATGATATGTTCTATACCGGCTGCTTCGGCGCGTTTGATTACGGCTTCGCGGTCGTCATCAAACGCTTCAAAATCGAGATGGCAGTGCGCGTCTATCATGTGTTCTGGTTTATTGAGTGAACACGGTTAGCACGCCGGTGTAGCCGTACAGCCGATCATGGTGTATTTCTCCGTTTGCAAAAAAGCCGGTCAGGGGGAAATCCCCCAGCTTCTCATGAATTAATTTGACCTCTTCAGAATTGTTGCCGAACTGCTCGCGACCGCGACCAACGCATGAAATATAGATTCCACCTTTAGGTGTGTTGTGCAAACGTTTGGCCATGTTGTCTAACATTTGCTTCATGTCGTCAACGGCTGTCTGGCTATCGCGGCGGCAAAATAAAATGTCATCGCCTTCCTTTATGTAGTCGTTAATCGCAAATGCTTTGTGTTCAAAGTCAACACCAATCAGATTGCGCACCGTGTAGTCACTTTTATCACTACCGGGTATACACAGGCCGGTGAGCACATTGTGAGCATCATTTTGCAGGTCTTCATGTGTTTTTAGTTTCATGTTATTCATCAGTACGTCGAGCGCGGGTTTGTGGTCGAGGCCAAATATTACATTGTCCTGGGCGCGGGTGATTTTTCGTTTGTCAGAAACAGGGCTGCAGCCCTGAGTTAGATTAGACAGTACGCTGACGTTTTCTGAAAATAGAACGCCGGAAATTCCCCCGCTGTATACATTGTCTGCTATTTGAAGTTGCTCATTGCGCGATGAGGTCAATCCGCCTACAAGAAAGCTGTTTTTGATTTCTTGCTGCAGAGTTTGAACCATGTTCTGTGTTTCCGGATTATACGGATCGCCGTGCACAATGCCCAGGCTGGTAGCGAACTCGCGCGGAGTAGCAATGTTGACTGCAATCTCATCAGGCTGGCTGATCAATGGCAACATGGCGAAATCCCGTTGATCAAAGTTCGCCAGCATAATACTGACTGCGGGCGTGTCGTAGTATTCCCTGCCGTCTGGAAATGATGCCGGCACCCAGTGTGCCGACCCAGTGTTTTATGCCAGTGTGATCTTTGCAAGCTTCAAGCAGGTTTTTGTAATCCGGTGACATCGTATCCGTGGCGTAGATAAATCCGAAATTAGCGTCCTCGGGCATGTCTTTAAGTTGTTGTACGCAGTCGTCGATAACAGCCTGCGCTGTCGAATGCTGGCAACTTATGCTGAAGAAACTTTTCATAATGTCCCCCGTGTCGGAGACACAGTGTACTACGACCCGACATTGAAATTACAGACACAAAAAAAGCCGGTATAGACCGGCTTTTTTTGTGAAATCAGGACTGATTAACGCGCTTTTTTTGCTTTTTCAATCATGTCATGAATGATGGGGGTCAGAATAATTTCCATCGCCATGCCCATTTTGCCACCGGGAACAACAATGGTATTACGTCTGAGACATGAATGAATGTGGAATCATGTTGAGCAAATTCGGGAAGTCGGTATTGAATTTTTTGGGATCGCTGAAGCGAATCACAACCAGGCTTTCATCCGGTGTCGGGATATCGCGTGCGATGAATGGATTCGATGTATCGACTGTGGCAATGCGCTGGAAGTTGATATCGGTACGCGAGAACTGCGGTGTAATGTAGTGTACATAGTCATCCATGCGGCGCAAGATGGTGTCGACGATGACTTCAGCAGAGTAACCGCGCTGTGCATTATCACGATGAATTTTCTGGATCCACTCGAGGTTGACGCTGGGTACAACGCCCACCAGCAAATCAACCTGACCGGCAACGTCAGCATCATCGGTGACCACGCCGCCGTGCAGACCTTCGTAAAACATCAGGTCGGTGTTGGTCGGAATATCTTCCCACGGCGTGAACTGGCCTGCAGTCAGCGGTGCATAGGGTTTGGCTTCTTCATCGCTGTGCAGGTAGAGACGTCTTTTACCGGTACCGGATTCGCCATAGCTTTTGAACAGCTCGGCGAGCTTGTCGAACAGGTTGGCTTCAGGGCCAAAATGACTGAAATGGCGGTTGCCGTTCTTCTCGGCATCGGCCATGGCAGTTTTCATGGCTGCGCGATCATAGCGGTGGAAGCTGTCGCCCTCAATAATGACCGGATTGATTTTTTCACGCTCAAAAATCATCTCGAAGGCGTGCTTGACGGTAGATGTGCCTGCGCCGGATGAGCCGGTAACCGCTACCACTGGGTGTTTGTTAGACATAAGTGTTCTCCTGAAACTTGTAAAAAATCTGGTTTTGGCGGCGATGGCGAGGAGCCAGTGCTAGCCCGGGGCGCGTGCTCGCCCGAAAAAGTGCGCCATTCTAACGGTTTTTTTGCCTCGATGCAGTCATCTTCAGCTGCCTGTCGCTGCTCATAGGCTTGATGGGGCGCACTTTGAGGTGTTCAGCTCCTGATATAACGTAAATCGTACACACCATGGCCGAGGCGCAGACCGCGCTGCTCGAATTTGGTCAGTGGGCGCAGTCCTTCATTACGGCTGTACTGGCCGGCGCCGGCCTCGTTGACAAAACCCGGACTGGACTCCATAACTGTGAGCATGTGTTCGGCATACGCCTGCCAGTCGGTGGCCAGGTGGAAGACGCCGCCCGGCCTGAGTTTGCGCAGGACCAGAGCGGCGAACTCGGGTTGCACAATGCGCCGTTTATGGTGCCGTTTTTTGTGCCAGGGATCAGGAAAAAACAGCTGCATACAGTCCAGGCTCTGGTCCGGTATCTGATTTTTGAGCACCTCGACTGCATCGTGATTGAACACGCGTAGATTGCGTAATCCGGCTTCGTGGCAACGGCTGAGCAGGCGGCCAACGCCGGGCCGGTGAACTTCGATACCCAGAAAGTTGCGCTCGGGATGCTGTATGGCCTGTTGCAGCAAAGAGTCGCCATCACCGAAACCGATTTCCAGGGTCAGCGGCGCGCTACGGCCGAATATCGCCGCCAGATCGAGCGGTGCATTAGCGTAATCGATTCCATAGTCGGCCCAGCGCTGTTCCAGCGCCAGTTTCTGGCCGGGCGTGAGACGGCCCTGGCGCAGCACATAGCTGCGGATGGTGCGGCGGATTTCCATACTCGCTTATCTAACAGGTCGCTGAGCTAATTCAGATGAGTGCAAGACAAGGCAACCGTGGCCGAAAAAACGGAGTCTACACGCAGTCAATGAGTATTTTGAGGCCATGGTTAACGCCGTATTGTGCTAGCTCAGCGGCCTGTTAAAAGAATGTGCCGTCGATGGGTGAGGATGCCGAAGCAAAGCGCTTGCGCGGCATGCGCCCGGCCAGAAACGCTTCGCGCCCGGCCTGCACGGCTTTTTTCATCGCCGAGGCCATCAGCACCGGGTTGCGCGCAGCAGCGATGGCGGTGTTCATCAATATGCCGTCGCAGCCGAGCTCCATCGCGATCGCCGCATCCGAGGCGGTGCCGACACCGGCATCGACCAGAATAGGCACCCTGGCATTTTCCACTATGGTGAGAATATTGTAGGGATTACGAATCCCCAGGCCCGAGCCGATGGGCGCCGCCAGCGGCATTACCGCAACACAGCCCAGTTCTTCCAGGCGCTTTGCGATCAGCGGGTCATCATTGGTGTAAACCATGACCTTGAAACCATCCTTGACCAGGGTTCTGGCGGCGTCCAGTGTCGCGGTGACATCCGGGAACAGGGTTTTTTCATCCCCCAGTACTTCGAGTTTGACCAGGTCGTGGCCGTCGAGCAGCTCGCGCGCCAGTCGGCAGGTACGCACCGCGTCCTCTGCGGTGTAGCAGCCGGCGGTGTTGGGCAGCAGGGTATATTTATCGGTGGATATCACGTCCAGCAGGCTGGGTTCATTTGGATCCTGTCCGATATTGGTACGACGGATAGCGACGGTGATGATTTCAGCACCACTGGCTTCAGTGGCGAGCCGGGTTTCTTCCAGGTCTTTATACTTGCCACTGCCCACCAGCAGGCGCGAACGATACGCTTTGTCGGCGATAATCAGGGTATCGTCGGTGTTTGTGGTGATGTCATTTATGGGCTCTGCTAGATTCGCCATCGTTTTTACTCATTTAAAAGTGTGAGAGAAAGCATCAGCCGCCGCCGATAGCGTGGACGATTTCCACCCGATCGTGCTCAGACAGCTGAAAGCTGGCGAACTGGCTGCGTGGCACGATTGCCTGGTTAACCTCGATCGCCAGGCGTTTTTCTTGTAAATCAAGAAGTTGTACCAGCTGTTCAAGGCTGGTGCTGGACTCGAGTTCGCGTGGTTCGCCGTTGATAATGATCTTCATGGGGGCAGATTTTACCGCAATCACGAACACAAGTTTGGTTTGTGCAGGTTATCTCGGCGCTTTGCACAGGGTAAAGCACAAATCTTGTGCTATACCTTAAATTATGTAATCGCGCGGCGAACAGCAGTGCTTCGGTGCGCGATTTTTATATAAACACTCTACAGACACATTCTGGATTATGCATAAGACCAAAATTTTATTATTCAGCCTGTTGCTGATTTCAACACAAGCGCTCGCGGCAGGCGGCGCAAATCCGTTCAACAGATCAGTGGAAACCACTATTGGTGCAAATGTCTCGTGGCAATATAAAAATGATACTGCGGTCAAGACAGCACGGGATTCGCTTGATTCTGATACTTATTATCATTTGATGTTTGACGGCAAGTTACTGAGTTTGAAGCTCAGTGGTGACAAAGCCAATACTCCCGAAAGCGCCAGGCATTTTGAACAGTTCGCAGTCAACGATGTAAAGATTGATGGCCAGCGCATACCGCTGTTCCAGTGGTGTCTGGACCACCAGGAAAAGCAGAGTCGTTTTCTTCAGCAGGGCCTGACCGTTGAAAAGAATATATGTGAAAATCGAGGTGAAAATGGTCTGTTTACCATGACCTTGAATCGGAACACATTAGATGCGTTGAAAAAAGGAAAAACACTGTCTTTTGTTCTTAAGCCATTCAGAACCACTAACATTGTCAATCTTTCGCTCGCTGATTTTTCGAGCATGGTTGCCCGAGTCATGCCTGAACGGACACCAGCAAAAGCTGAGGCAAAGCCATCTAAATCAACGGCGGCAACCAGTATTTGTACTGTGAAACCGCCACCAGGCTTTGAAACTATAAAACCAGTTCAATACCCATGCAATTCGGTAGTTGACGAGGGCCGCGCACATACAGCCATGGAAGAGCAGGTTAGTCAGGTTCGAAAAACACGCGAAGCTGAAAAAGAAAAAAAACGAAAAGCAGAAATAGAGAAAAAGAAAAAAGAAGAAGAAGCGCGTCACAAACTTGAATTACAGCAACAACGGGAAGCTGCTGCCATCGCTGCCAGCAAGCTCAAGCAACAGGAGTTGAAAAAGGAGATCGAAAGCAAAATGCTGGCCATGTGCAAAAGTGCGTGGGGCAGAGGCGAGAACCGCTGTTATTGCGAGAAATATATCGATCAGGCGCCAGCTAATATCAAAGCCATGCCCAGTGCATGCAAATGACTAGATAACTTGCCCCGGACTTTGCTGCTAACGTAAACTTGCCTGCACTATGTGTGGGCAAGTTTTTTTCAGGCTGACGGTTCTGTCAGCATATCTCTGTTCTCTTTTTTTAAAGCGATAACGTGGCCGATTGCATAGTGATTGGCGGTGGCGTTATCGGTCTGCTCACAGCCCGTTCCTTACACCATGCCGGCCTGGATGTGCTGCTGGTCGAGCGCGGCAGTCTTGGTGGCGAATCTTCCTGGGCAGGTGGCGGTATTATTTCACCCCTGTATCCCTGGCGTTATAGCGACGCAGTCAACCAACTCGCGGAACAAAGCAAAACGCTTTATCCAGGGCTTGCGGCAGAGCTTCAGGCCGAAAGTGGAATCGATTGTGAGCTGCTTAGTAGCGGTATGCTCTATACCGATATCGAAGAACTCGAAGTGGCGCGTGCCTGGGCACAGAAATGGGACCAAAGGCTGGAGCTGGTTACCGACCGGCAGACACTGCAGGACATAGAACCCGCCCTGCATCCGGATATCGAACGCGCGATCTGGATGCCCGATATCCGCCAGATTCGAAACCCAAAACTGGTACAGGCGCTACGCGGCAGTTTACAGACCCGAGGTCTGCGCTGTATCGAGCATACCGAAGTCCAGGATATCTTGTGTTCGGGCGGAAAAGTTACCGGGGTGCGCACCGCTGAGCGGGACCTGCTGGCCGGCAGGGTGATCGTGGCCAGCGGTGCCTGGAGCGCACGCGTGATGCAGGGTCTCGGTGATATAAATATTGAGCCAGTGAAGGGTCAGATGCTCATGTTTCGTGGCGAACCTGATCGAGTACGGACCATGGTGTTATCACAGGGACACTATATTATTCCGCGCCGTGACGGCCGGGTGCTGGCGGGCAGCACCCTCGAGAAAACCGGCTTTGAAAAACAGATTACGGATGAAGCGACGGAGACCCTCAGCGCAGATGCTGCCGCACTGGTGCCGCTGCTTGCAGAACTGCCGATCGAGCGTCAATGGGCCGGACTCAGGCCGGGCACTTTAAACGGGATACCTTATATCTGTACGCACGATGAAATTGAAGGCCTGTACGTCCATGCCGGGCATTATCGCAACGGCATCGTGCTCGGCCCGGCCTCGGCGCAGCTGCTCACAGAAATCGTGCTCGGGAAAAAAACATTTTGTGATGCCAGTGACTACAGTATGAGCGCAGCCCACTGAGCGCAGGTTTGATATACTGCGCCGCGCAGTAAGCGAGTGTTAAATCCGTTCAATTATTTGCACAACTGCCGGAATAGCTCAGTTGGTAGAGCAGCTCATTCGTAATGAGAAGGTCGTAGGTTCGATTCCTATTTCCGGCACCATTCTTTCGGTTTAGAACAGCGGCTTCACCGGCGCCTGTTTGTAGAGCTCGATGCTGGCCAGGATCTCGGCCCTGGCGTCCTCGACACCGCCCCAGCCTTCGACCCGCACCCATTTGCCTTCGTCCAGATCTTTGTAATGCTCGAAAAAGTGAGCGATCTGCTCCAGCAGCATCGGCGGCATATCACCGATATCTTTGGCATGGCGGTAGGATTTGCACAATTTATCGATGGGTACGGCAAGGACCTTGGCGTCATCACCGGATTCGTCGGTCATTTTTAGCACGCCTGCGGGTCGGCAGACGATCACCGAGCCAGTAATCAGAGGCACCGGCGTGACCACGAGTACATCGACCGGGTCGCCATCCATCGACAAGGTATGGGGCACATAGCCGTAATTACAGGGATAGTGCATCGCGGTGCTCATAAAGCGATCGACAAACATGGCGCCGGTGGCTTTATCAACCTCGTATTTGACCGGGTCGCTGTGCGCCGGGATTTCGATGATGACGTTGATCTCGTCCGGCGCTTTGTCTCCGGGCTGTACTTTGTCGAGATTCATGGGGTTCCTATATTAGGGTTCATTAAAATACCTGATCGGCGCAATGCTACCAGTAATCCTGAATGAATTGTACAGCTGCCTGAATTTGATACATTTGCGTCTGGGCGGGGGTGTTGAAATTCTGGATATGTGTCAGTTTTTCATCAGAAAAAAGCAGGCAAGGCATTTTAATGTGTAAATATTGACCGCCTGTCTGTTATATCGCTCTATCCATCCCAGTGCCGCTGGCTCTATATATTTACTGGACTTAAATTATGAGCATGAAAAAGAATACTGGCTATACCCTGATTGAACTGATGACCATGCTGGCCGTGGTGGCTATCCTGCTGACGGTGGGTGTGCCCCAGCTGAAGGTCTTTTTTCAGAGTAATCAGATGGTGAGCAATACCAATGATCTGGTCACGGCCCTGAATCTGGCGCGCGCTGAGGCTATCAGGCGTGGTTCGCGGGCCACAGTGTGCAAGAGCAGTACCGGTACTGCGTGTCGATGCGGGGTGCACCTGGGCAGATGGCTGGATTGTATTTGCAAAAGACCCCGCTGCGCTTCCTGCCGACGGCATGCACATTTGGCACCGACGCGATGTTCTGGTAAGAGTCCATCCTGCGGTTGACGGCAACGGTGTTTCGATTACACCGCAGGATGCAAGTTTGACTAGTTGTGTTTCGTTTACTTCGCGCGGTGTTCCCAAGGATTCTGGCGGTAACTCTCAGGCAGGGGTATTCAGTGTTTGCGATGCGCGTGGTATTGTCGGTAGCCAGTGGTGTCGAGCTAAATGCGGCCGGCAGTGTTCGATCAACCCATGATGCAGCCAAGATTGTTTCCTGCCCATGACAGCGAGCCGAGTACTGATATGACAACATCCTACCCCAACATTTATCAGGCAACATGGCTTCAGTCTGATTGAAGCGCTGGTAGCCTTTTTGATTTTATCGGTCGGCATGCTGGGTATTGCTTCATTGCAGACGATTTCCTTGCGTGCAGGCTACTACTGCTACTTTGCGCTCCGCGGCCACGATGAAAAGCCGAAGCAATCCTCGAGCGTATGCGTGCCAATCACTCGGGCTTGCTGGGCTATATAGTGCTGGCACAGGTGGCGGCCTTACTGCGCCGGCGGACATATGTGGTGGGTGCCGTCCACATGCGCCACTGTTCCTGCCTTCAGGCACAAAGATGGCGCTGTCAGATGTGTACCTGTGGAAGCAGGACATCCTCAGCGTGTTTCCGTCCACCACTACAGCAACCATTACGATGGTTCCCGGCGCTGCATCACCATCGGTTGCGGCCGCAACAGGTGACCGTGACCATTAACTGGCAGGAGCGTGATCCGTCTGATCCGAACGCGACGATCAATATGACTTATTCCACCACCCAGGATATGTGAGGAGTATGTCATGCTGAACTCTGTGCGCACACCAAAATACAATATGTCCAGCCGTGGTTTTTCACTGATTGAGCTGATGCTCGCCATGGTGATCGGACTGATTATCATCGGTGGTGTGATGAGTCTGTATATTTCGACGCGTAACACCCAGCGCGTCTCGGAAGACCAGTTGCAGCTGATTTCGGATGCGCGGTTTGTGATAAATACTATTAGTGATGATTTGCGCCAGGCCGGTTACTGGGGTGCGGCGAGTGTCACCACGTCTATTGACTGCACCATAAAGACAGCAATCCAGGCAACACAGGCGCACATTGTACGGGCGCAGATGCGCTGAGCCTGGCCACCGGGGACTGCGCGACTTCGTGGTATATCGATCTTGACGAAACCCGATAAGCGCATCTGATAATTTGAGTCATTATGACCACCACCTGCACTACCGATAACTACAGAGCTAACACTGATGTTCTGGGTGTGCATTATGCCGATCCGTCACGATAGAGTCGTACCCAACCAATCTAGTTAGCGGCAGACGTAACTTACATAAGAAGCAATTATGATGTCGGTGGTCTGTTTATAGGCAACGTGATCCCGACGATCGGGGCCTTATGACGGTTTGAATTACTGGAAAAATACAGATGGCAAACAAAGAAGATAACAAAAATCGCAGACTGGTATGCGAACGTGTATTATGTCAGCAATGATTCCGATGGCGTTGCCGGTGTTCCATCATTGCACCGAGTCGAACTGACACCGGGCCCGGTGATGAAAGACAAAATGCTACTTTCCGGTGTCGCCGATCTGCAGTTTCAGTATGGTATTGACACCGACGCCTACAGGATGGTTCTGTCAATACATATGTAGATGCGGGACAGCTCTATTGCAAGCAGCGCTACGAACTCCAAGAATGCAAACAGACTGGAGCCGTTTGCACAGCGTCAAAATCTGGGTGCTGATGCGTTCGGGAAGAAAAGACATGAGATCTTCCTGCTGGGTGCGCAAACGTTTACTCTGGCGAATCATGGCCCAATCACATATAACGATGGTCATCGTTATTATATGGTCAGCAGTGTCGTGAATTTAAGAAACCCCAAGTATTAATATCTGGCCGACAAGGCGGAGCGCGTAATGACATATCTCATACACACATATACATGCAGCATAAACACCGGCAGAACAGGTGCGGTGCTGGTGATGGCGCTGGTGCTGCTGACTGTGATGACGCTGATTGGTGTTGCATCTATGACCGGTTCGAGTATGCAGATGCGTGTTGCGAGTAATATGCAGCAGCACAATATTGCTTTTCAGGGCTGCGCAGTCGCGTGTTCAGTATATGTTGTCTCAGCCTGAAAGCTCAGCGAATGCGGTTGATGTCAAGATCTCACATGCCTGACCGTCTGGCAATGTCCCGCCGCTGCCGTACAAACGCAGACCTGTGACCTGTCAGACGGCTGCCCAGATGGTACAGGCTGGCGCTGCGACAGCAGACGCAATGTTACTACGAAGGCTGTACCACAGGGCTTTGGCAATAGCCAGCAGGAAGGTAAGGGTGTTGGGATTAGAACATTTGAAATAGATGTTACAGCAACAGCAGCTGGTGGTATAGCTCGCTCGATTCAGAGTCAGGGTGTACGTGGCACGGTGAAAGACTGTCCAGAGTAATGATGCGTGAAAGACATGCGGAGATATAACATGAAAATTTTATCGAGTTTGTTTCTGGTTATGACTATGCTGTTTGCTGTTGCTGCGCAGGCGCAGGCACACGCCGTCTGAAAAAACGTATGCAGAAAGTGAAACTATAAACTTGAATATCCTTCTGGGCAAGGATGGTACCGGGCATTATTAAGGATATCACCTGCCCGTATTGCGATTTTAAATTCGTAAAGATAACGCCGAAGACACAGGTGTTTGTCAATGGAAAAAAAGTCGATATATCACGTGCCGCAAGCAGGTTCGGCAAAGCAGCGTTTATCCAGTTTAATGCTAAAACGGCTGAGGTGACGGCGATTCGCTGGTCTGAATAAGCTCCATCTGTATATGACAGTTACGGTGGCGAGTAATACAACAAGAGGTTGATGTGATGAACATTAAACATAAATTCAGTGCTCTACTCACAGGATTCATGCTGGCTATGTGTGTGGCGGCTCCATTGCATGCGGATGATATCGAGATCTACACCCAGGGTTCCCTGGCCTCTGCAACCATTCAGCCGAATGTCATGTTCATCGTTGATACCTCAGGCAGTATGAGCTCAGACGTAAATGCCAGAGTTCCTTATGATTACACCCAGACTTATGCCGGAGGCGGGAAATCGTGGAATACTTATGACAAAGACTATATTTATTTTACCCAGAGCAACAAAAATAAACCATCGAACAGTCTCAACTACGCTTTTCTTAAAACGGCTAACAACTGTGATAACTCGGTCAAGACATATGATAATGGCGTGGTGACCGACGCTACTGCCGGACCGCTGCAAAAAAATGGTTTTTACAGCGATCAGATGGCGCAATCCACCGGGTCTAGATGGCAGGACTTTACCAGAAACCGAAACAGCACGCGACGGAATTATCCGGTTGAATGTAAAGCAGATGCGGGCCTTCACGGCAGCAACGCCGCTCCAACCCCAAATATGTGGATTAACAATAGTGGTGGCTGGACCAATACTGCAACATCACCCTCAATATGGAGTAGCACCAATGGCATGTTATATCTGTACGATGGCAATTATCTCAACTATCTGAATGATCCGAGTGCCCTGCTGCAAAGCCCGGCACCGTCACGACTTGATGTCGTTAAGGATGCAGTTGAAGGCATTGTAGACACCAACAACAATATTAATATTTGTCTGATGGTCTACGATAGCGGCGGTGAAGGTGGTTCGGTTGTGTACCCGTGCGCAGATGTAAAATCCAGCCGTAACGATTTTAATTCACGAGTTAAAACCCTGCAAGCGAATGGCAGCACGCCCCTGTCAGAAACCTATTATGAGGCCTTGCGGTATTTTGGCGGAAAGGCGGTTGATTATGGGAATGCAGCGAACCCGAGCAATCAGACCGGGAGTACGGAAAACGGTACCGGAAATAAATATTATCAAACACCGTTAAGCGATGTTTGCCAGAAAAACTTTATTGTGTATCTCACAGATGGTGCGCCGACTTCAGATTTTCTAAGTATTACTCGACAGAAATCGCTGGCCAGTACTTTCCCGGCGGGGTCCATGTGATGCTTCTCCGGCCTCGCCCTGGGGAAATTCGAACCTGGATGCTACTAATTCGGCAACTGCAACCGATGATAATTGCCTGGATGAACTGGCAGGCTGGGCCAAGAACAATGATGTGGCCGAACGTGATACTGACTATGCGTCTCATGTAGGCAAGCAGACCATTACTACTTATACCATCGGTTTTGGTGGTGACGTTCAAAGTGACACGGATGCTATTGCGCTATTGAAAGATACCGCGAGCGCAGGTGGCGGCAAATTTTATCCGGCTACGGATGCGCCTAGTTTGCAGGATGTGTTTGACAAAATTCTTGGAGAGATCCTCGCAGTTAGTTCGACGTTTTCATCGCCTGCGGTGTCGGTGAATGCCTATAACCGTGCCACGAATCTGGACGATCTGTATTTCACTTTGTTCAAACCAGCCAATGGCCCGCACTGGAATGGTAATCTGAAGAAATTCAAGCTGGCGTTCGATACAACAACCGGCGATCCGTTTATTGCTGATAAAAACGGCGTGGATGCTGTTGACCCGACAACGGGCTTCTTTAAAGACACCAGTGTCAGCTACTGGACGGCAGCGGCTGATGCGCCTGATGGTGCCGATCCGGCCATAGGTGGTGCTGCCAGCAGGTTGACGCTTCCGTCTCCAGATGGCACGCCGCCCAGGAATGTTTATACCTTTACGGGTACCTATTCCAACAACAATGGTGTGATGAGTCCATCCGGAGTTACCGGCGATCTGACTTCCTCAACGAATTTGCTGAGTCAGAGCAACACCAATATCACCGACACTATGCTCGGCGGTGTGGCATCGAACTCGGATGTGACTTACAGACATAACAGTAGCCGACGTCACCGTGTCTTATCAAACCGCTTTGCTGATGTGGGCTCAGGGCTATGATATCGACAATACTACAGAAGCGATCCAGGCCAGACGCATTATGGGCGATCCATTGCATGCTCAGCCAGGGCTGGTGCAGTATGGCCTTGACAGGCACCGGCGATCCACGGACCTGGTGGCTTATGTCGCTACCAATGATGGCTATCTGCACGCGTTCAATTCGCTGACGGGGCAGGAATACTTCAGTTTTGTGCCGCAGGAGCTGCTGCCCAACCTGAGCACAATATTTGATGACTCCGCGAGCGGCAAGTCTTACGGACTCGATGGCGATGTGATTCCCTGGATCAATGACGTGAGCCACGATGGCACCATCGATACTGGCGCAGGTGATTTTGTTTATCTGTACTTTGGTCAGCGCCGCGGTGGTCGCAATATTTATTCTACTGGACGTCAGTGACAGAACGCACCCGAAACTGCGCTGGATGATCGAAGGTGGAGTCGGTGATTTTGCTGAGCTTGGCCAGACCTGGTCAGCACCTGATCTTGCCAAACTCAAACTGGGGGGTAGCGGATCGCGAAGTGCTGATCTTTGGCGCAGGTTATGACACTGCGCAGGACAGCGATACAGTAAGAACGCCTGATACCGTTGGTCGAGGCATCTATATAGTCGATGCGATTACCGGCCAGATGCTCTGGCGCGCCGGCCCGGACAGTGGCGCCAGCACGCAGATGACTGATATGAAGTACAGTATCCCCGGTCGAATCAAGGCGCTGGATATGGATGGTGATGGTTATATCGATCGTCTCTATGCAGGTGATATGGGTGGCCAGATATGGCGCTTTGATATCAAGGCCAGCGATACCAGCACTAATCTGTCGACTCTGATCACAGGCGGTCGTATTGCCGACCTGGCAGTGGATTCTGATACCACGGCTACGCGTCGCTTCTACTATCCACCCGATGTGGCTTTGATAGCAGAACCTGGCAAACCGCCTTATTTATCAGTGGTTGCGGTATCAGGCTATCGTGCGCATCCGTTGAATACCACGGTACATGATCGCGCTTATATGATTCGTGACACCGATGTATATAACAAGCCAGCCAATTCTGATTATGCGTCCAAGATGGTGACCGAATCCGATCTGTTCGATACCACGGCTAATCTCATTGCGGTGGCGATGGTACATGCCACGCCAACAACGACCCAGCAGCAACTGCAGCGGCGTCTCAAGCAGTACGACCAAGGCTGGTATATCGATCTGAAGCAGACAAGCTGACGGTGGTGCATTTATTGGTGAAAAAGGTCTCTCTGAACCGCTGATTTTGAATGGCAGCGCGATTTTCACCACCTATACACCCATTGCATCTACCTCGACTGGAACCGCAGGTTGTACGCCGAATGCCGGTTTGGGTAAGGTGTATTATGTTCAGGTGGTCGATGGCACGCCTACCTATCATACGGGTACGGTGGGTACAGCGCCGGAACGCTAATACGAAATTGACACGTACCGGTATTCCGCCTTCACCTAACGTTATTGTTACAGATACAGGTGTGGCCACATTGTGTGTGGGTGCGGAATGCACGAAAGCGAGTGTATCTAATACAGTACAGAAATCTTACTGGTACGAACAAGAGCAGTAAGCTGACGACAGGAATTTAAAGAGGACATTATATGATTAACGACAAGCAAAGGCTTTACGCTGATAGAGCTCATGGTGGTGGTGGCGATCATTGGTATTATCAGTGCAATCGCTTACCCCAGTTATGACAAGTACATGAAAAAGTCCCGTCGCTCGGATGCCAAGGTGGCGTTGACCAAAATTGTCGACAGAGAGGAAAGGTTTTATCTGCAGAACAATACCTATACGACTTCTACCACAGCTCAGGTTTGAACATGATCGTACAACTTCGGATGAGGGGTATTATACGCTTTCAGTTGACTGCGCGCAGACGCCAACGACAGGATACACAGCAACGGCAGTTGCAGTGGCGGGCAAGCCACAGGCGAATGATACAACCACGAGTGCTGGTGACTGTACAACAATGACGCTGGATTCAACCGGCGTAAAAACACCTGCCGCCTGCTGGTAGAATTATTCAAGGTGGAAACAAAAAACAGAGGCCCGCACCGGGCCTCTGTTTTTTTATGTGTTCAGCTTCTGAGTGCTCTGGGCAGCTGAAAATGCACCGATTCGGTATTACCGCTATCGACATGACTAATAGCGTTATATTTTTGTTCTAACGCATCCATAACAGCGCCTACCAGTAATTCCGGTGCCGAGGCGCCCGCAGTGACGCCGACTGCTTTTACGTCCTGCATCCATTCATCTTTAATGTCTTCTGCCTGATCTATTAAATAGGCGCGTACACCCTGTTTTTCGGCGAGTTCACGCAAGCGGTTGGAGTTTGAGCTGTTGGCAGAACCGATCACCAGGACCACGTCTACTTTTTTTGCCAGTTCGCGTACTGCGTCCTGGCGATTTTGCGTGGCGTAGCAAATATCATCTTTGCGTGGGCCTTTGATATCCGGAAAACGTGCTTTCAGGGTGTCAATAATTTCCAGTGTATCGTCCACCGATAAAGTGGTCTGGGTGACATAGGCGAGTTTGCTGGCGTCGTGTATCTGAATGTTATTGGCGTCCTGCAGTGTTTCGATCAGAAAAATATCGCCTGTCGATCCAGCGTCGTACTGGCCAAGCGTGCCTTCCACTTCGGGGTGGCCGGCGTGGCCAATCAGGATGACATCGTCACCGTCTTTGGCATGGCGCGCCACTTCAAGATGCACCTTGGTGACCAACGGGCAGGTGGCGTCGAAAACCTGTAGCGTACGGTTTTCGGCTTCTGCGCGTACGCTTTGTGAAACGCCGTGCGCGCTGAATATCACTGTGGCATTGTCCGGAACTTCGTTCAGCTCTTCGACAAATACCGCACCCTTGTTGATCAGGTCATTGACCACATAGCGGTTGTGTACGACTTCGTGGCGTACATAAACAGGTGCGCCAAAAATCTCCAGAGCACGTTCGACGATCTCAATAGCGCGGTCAACCCCTGCACAAAATCCACGCGGATTAGCCAGATATACGTCCATGCTCATGAACCCTCATAGGCCTGTACGTGTGCGTTGTCCACGCCAAGAATCTGTACGCTGAACACCAGTTCGTAACCGGCGAGCGGATGATTGAAATCAACATCGGCAACCTCGTCGTGTATGGCCAGCACGGTGCCGGGAATATCGTCACCTTCCGGAGTGCCAAACAAATAAGTCATGCCCTCCTCGGCCCTGATTTCTTCTGGGAAATCAGACAGGGGCATGGGATGAATATTGTCTTCATCGCGAACACCAAAGCCCTGTTCCGGTGTCAAAGTTAAAGTCTGGGTATCACCTTCTTTTAAACCGAAGATCGCCAGCTCCATACCTTCAGTAAGATCGCCATGACCCATTCTGACTTCCATCGGCTCTTCATCGAAACTGCTTTCGATCTCGGTTCCATTGGTCAGCGTGATGCTGTAATGCATCAGTACCAGACTGTGCATGTTGATTTCATCAGCCATGTGTTTTTCGTTCCAGAAGCATATCTAAAATCAGCAGGGTGGCACCCAGTGTGATTGCAGAGTCCGCAAGATTAAAAGCAGGCCAGTGATAGTTTTTATAATACACGTCGATAAAATCAATAACATGACCATAAACAACGCGGTCGATCAGGTTACCAATAGCGCCACCCAGTATGAAGGCAAGCCCGGCCGCAAGCATGCGTTTACTGTGATCAAGTTTTTTCAACCAGACAAACAGCACAGCACTGATGACAATCGATAGCATAGTAAAAAACCAGCGCTGCCAGCCGCCGGCATTACTGAGAAAACTGAACGCCGCACCTTCATTGTAAATAAGAGTGAAGTTGAAACCCGGAAAAATTGCAAGCGAATGATGAATCACCAGTTGCGCATTCGCTATCTGCTTGCTGATCTGATCGAGTACCACCGCCAACACACTGAGCCAGAGCCACTTCATCATGTTTATGCAAAGCGGCGTTGCTCGCCGCTCCCTGCAACATTTTCGACACAGCGCCCGCACAATTCAGGATGCTCGCTGTTCTTGCCCACATCTGCACGATGGTGCCAGCAACGAATACATTTGCTGTGTGTCGAGGCACGGGCGTAGATTCCCAGAGTTTCACCGCTATCCAGCCTGGTCATCACTGCATCAGGATTGGACGCATCGGGCGCCTGGGTATCGGCCTCCGATGTAATCAGTACAAAACGTAGTTCATCATCCAGTTTGTTCAGGTCGGTTTGCAAGCTACCGTTACAGAACAGAGTCACTTCGGCATCGAGCGAAGAGCCAATCTGATTGCTGCCGCGCAATGTTTCCAGCTGTTTGCTCACTGCGCTGCGTGTTTCCAGGATGCGCAGCCAGGACTCCATGTTAAGTGTGTCGTTGTTATCGAGTTCGAACAAATCACCGTACCAGGTTTCGAGCAGAACCGAGTCACTATGCTTGCCAGGAATCTGTTGCCAGAGTTCTTCTGCAGTAAAACTCAGAATCGGCGCCATCCAGCGGCACATCGCTTCGACAATGTGATACAGCGCAGTTTGCGCAGAGCGACGTGCGATGCTGTTGGTCTGCGTGGTGTACTGCCGGTCTTTGATAATATCGAGATAAAAACTTCCCATGTCGACCGAGCAGAAGTTGTGCAGCTGCTGGTATATGGTGTGGAAATTATAACTGCGATACGCTTCGATAATTTCATTTTGCAGCTGTGCGCTGCGTGCCACTGCCCAGCGATCCAGCGAGAGCATGTCTTCGGCTTTGAGCTTGTCCTGTGCAGGATCAAAACCGTTGAGGTTGGCGAGCAGAAAACGCGCAGTGTTACGGATGCGGCGATAGGAGTCGGCAGCGCGTTTCAGGATTTCATCTGACACGGTCATTTCCGCGCTGTAATCGCTGCTCGCGACCCAGAGACGAAGAATATCCGCGCCCAGCGAATTAACCACTTTTTGCGGTGCCAGCACATTGCCGAGTGACTTCGACATTTTGTGACCGTTGGCATCGACAGTGAAGCCATGGGTCAATACCGATTTGTAAGGCGCTACATTATTCATCGCCACCGAGGTCAACAAGGAAGACTGAAACCAGCCGCGGTGCTGATCAGAACCTTCAAGATACAGATCGGCAGGAAACGTGACTTTATCGCGTTGACCGAGCACGCAGGCGTGGGTCACGCCAGAGTCGAACCAGACATCGAGTGTGTCGCTGGTTTTGTCGTAATGTGTTGCATCTTCGCCGAGTAGTTCTGACGCATCTAGATCGAACCAGGCATCAATGCCTTTTTGTTCGATACGTTGTGCCACCTGTTCGATCAGGCCGGCAGTATCGGGATGCAGCTCACCGCTTTCTTTGTGTACGAATAAAGTGATCGGTACGCCCCAGGTGCGCTGTCTGGAAATACACCAGTCGGGCCGGTTTTTTACCATGCCTTCGATGCGTGCGCGGCCCCAGTCGGGCAACCATTCGTGTTCTGGCAATTTCCTGCATCGCATGTTTGCGCAAATCATTTTGCTCCATGCTGATAAACCATTGCGGCGTGGCGCGGAAAATGATCGGCGTTTTATGTCGCCAGCAACAGGGATAACTGTGTTGCAGTTTTGCCAGTTTCAGCAGTGCATGATTGTTGCGCAGTGTTTCGAGAATGACATCGTTGGCCTTGTTGACATGAATGCCTGCGAACAATTCGGTGTCGGGTAAAAACACACCGTCACCGCCGACCGGATTGTAAACTTCAAGCCCGTAACGCTGACCGACAACAAAGTCGTCCTGGCCGTGACCGGGTGCGGTGTGCACCGCGCCGGTACCGGCTTCGGTGGTGACATGATCGCCCAGAATCACCGGCACCTGTTTGTTATAAAACGGATGCTTCAGTAAAAGATTTTCCAGTGCGCTGCCTTTGGTGGTTGCCAGCGTTTTTGTTGTCAGTCAGGCCGTAGCGTTGCAGCGCGGCATCGGCCAGAGTGGTTTCCAGCACCAGGCGCAGCGGGCCGTTCTCGGTTTGCACCTGGATCAATTGATAATCGAATTCCGGGTTCAGCGCCACCGCCTGATTCGCGGGCAGGGTCCAGGGTGTGGTGGTCCAGATCACAAGCGCGACATCGCCTTCACCCTGATCGCAATCGAAAGCTTTGAGAAACGCTGCGTTATCGACAGCGCGGAAAATAACGTCGATCGCGGGTGATTCTTTATCTTTGTATTCGACTTCGGCTTCGGCCAGCGCGGAACCGCAGTCCAGGCACCAGTGCACCGGCTTGCTGCCCTTGTGTATGTGTCCGTTTTCGATCACCTTGCCGAGCGAGCGCACGATGTTGGCTTCGAATTTAAAATCCATGGTGAGATAGGGCTCGTCCCAGTCACCGAGCACGCCCAGGCGTTTAAAATCACGGCGCTGGCCGTCGACCTGTTTCGCTGCGTATTCGCGACATTTCTGGCGAAAGGTTTTGGCGTCGACCTTGACGCCGGCTTTACCGACTTTTTTCTCAACCATCAATTCGATCGGCAGGCCGTGGCAGTCCCAGCCGGGAATATAACGCGCATCAAAACCGTCGAGCGTGCGGCTCTTGATAATAATATCTTTCAGAATCTTGTTGACTGCGTGACCGATATGAATGTCGCCATTGGCATAAGGCGGGCCATCGTGCAGCACAAAGGTCGGCCGTCCGTCACAGACCTTGCGGATTTTCTGGTAGAGATTGCTCTCTTCCCATGCCTTGAGCATTTCCGGTTCGCGTTGCGCAAGATTGCCGCGCATCGGGAATTCAGTGTGCGGCAGGTTGAGAGTGTGTTTGTAGTCAGCCATGGTTTTAGAAACTAATGAATAATGGATAATTAATAATGAATAATGTTTTCAAAAAATCAGCAATTGTTGATTAAATTTTCATTATTCATTATTCATTCTTAATTGCTGTTTTGCGGTTTCGCAATCCATCGCGATCTGTTGTTTGAGCGCATCCAGGCCATCAAATTTTAGCTCGTCACGTATTTTTTCATGGAAGGCAACGCATACGTTTTGCCCGTAGAGGTCACCGGAAAAATCGAATGCGTGGACTTCGAGGCGGATCTCCGTTCCCGATACGGTTGGTCGTGTGCCGAGATTTGCGATCGCGGGCAGCGCACCGTGCTCTATAGTGTGCATGGTAACAGAATACACGCCGTGGAGCGGGCTGGCTGTGCGTTTCAGGCGAATATTTGCGGTCGGGAAGCCGATCGTGCGACCGCGTTTTTCACCGTGCACCACTCGGCCGCAAATTTTGTATTCGCGATCCAGCATGCGCGTAGCATCGGCCAGTCGATCCTGTTGCAGTGCTTCACGAACCCGGGTGCTGCTCACCCGCAAATCATCGAGCACGTGGGTCGAGAGCGAAGTGATGGTAAAGCCGTGCTCTCGGGCGGCCTGTTCCAGGGTTTCGATACTGCCTTCACGACCGCGACCGAAACGAAAATCATCACCGATCACCAGCGCGCGTATGGCCAGCGATTCGACCAGGACCTGCTGGATAAAATCGGTCGCGCGCATCTCGGCCAGCCGGTCTGAAAAACGCATCAGCATCAGTGCGTCCGGACACAGGTCGGAGTCCAGTTGTTGCAGGGTGATGAGTTTTTCCCGCGTGTTCATCAGTCGGCTGCTGCCCGGCTTGCCGTGCTTCTGATTGAAATATTCGTGCGGCAGTGGTTCGAAACTGAGCAGACAGGAGCGAGTCTGTAACTCCCGGCCTGCTGGCATAGCAGTTTGAGCAGGGCCTGATGGCCGAGATGCAGGCCGTCGAAATTGCCGATGCTGAGCACGCAGCCCCTGTTTTCCGGACGTAGATTGTAAAGCCCGCGGATCAGTTGCATCAGTGTCGCCTCAGCACAGCAGGACGCATGCCTGCAATCCAGAGCACAGCAAAATAACAGCAGGCCGCGAGTATGATAACCAGACCCAGGTGTGCCAGGCGCTCAACCGCGTGCCAGCTGCTCCAGGCGGACAGCGCTGGAGTGATTTGCCAGAGTAGCAGTGCCATCGCTGCAGATGCGAGGGCGATCTGCATGAAAAGCCGGCCCCAGCCGGGAGTCGGCGTGAAAATCCCGTTTTTACGCAGCCCGCGGTAAAGCAGGAAAGCATTGAGATAGGCCGAGCTGGAAGTGGCCAGCGCGAGCCCGACGTGCGGCGCTTCATAATCAGACAGAACCAGTGGCAGAACAAAGGCGAGGTTCAGGACCATATTGCTGACCATGGCGATGATCGCGATCCGCACCGGGGTTCTGGTGTCCTGGCGCGCGTAATAGCCCGGCGCCAGTACCTTGACCAGTATGAATGCAGGCAGGCCAAGCATAAAAGCCATCAGACTGAGGCTGGCCAGATGAACATCGCGGGCGCCGAACTCGCCATAACCAAACAAGGTGGTCAGCACCGGCGCGGCAAGCACGACCATGCCGACACAGGCGGGCATCGCAATCACCAGCACCAGGCGGCTGGCCCAGTTCAGGGTGGTGTTAAATTCAGTACTGGACTCGCGCGCATGCTGGTCGGACAGAGCGGGCAGAATCACGGTAGCGACCGCGATACCGAGCACGCCCAGCGGAAATTCCAGCAGACGGTCAGAGTAATACAGCCAGGTCACGCTGCCCACGGCCAGAAACGAAGCGATTACGGTGTCGAGCAGCAGATTGATCTGCATCACCGAGGAACCGATCACCGCTGGCAGCATCAGGCGCAGAATTTTGCTCACGCCCTCGTGGCGGTGTACAAGCCGCGGTCGAGGCAGCAGTCCGAGCTTTAATAATGAAGGGATCTGAAATAATAGCTGTATGACACCGGCGACGAACACGCCCCAGGCCAGCGCCATTAGTGGCTGGTCGAAATAAGGCGCAAACCAGTAAGCCGCCGCGATCAGGCATACATTGAGTAATACCGGTGTGAACGCGGGAATGCCAAAACGTCCACAACTATTCAGAATACCGCCGGCAAAGGCCACCAGTGATATAAAGAACATATAAGGGAAGGTAATTCGCAGCATTTCGGCAGTGAGCTCGAACCGCCCAGGTGAGTCACCGAATTTGAATCCCGGGCCGAACAAATAGACCAGCCATGGTGCGGCCAGAGAGCCGGTGATGGCTATGAGTAACAATATGCCACCGAGTTTTCCAGCAACGTGGTCGAGCAAATCCTGCAGTTCTTCTCTGCTGCGTTTTTCGCGGTATTCCGAGAAAACGGGTACGAACGCCTGCGAAAATGCGCCTTCTCCGAATAGTCTGCGCATAAAATTCGGTATTTTGAAAGCGACCAGAAAAGCATCGGTGCCGCCACTGGCGCCGAAAATAGTGGCCAGGGTAACATCGCGCAACAGCCCGAAAACCCGCGACACCAGTGTCATGCCTCCAACCGTCAGGGTAGAGTGCAAAAGCCTTTTACTCAGTGGGGTACTCCTTCTGTTTATGCTGCTGAACTGGTGAAACGAGGGCCAATTGTAGCGAAAACGGATTGACAAAGCCCTCTAAAACTGGCATTTTACGCGCTCTTTTTTTCCAGTACAGGTTTACTCCATTGGCTAACTCAGCTCAAGCAAAGAAACGCGCCAGACAGGCCGAAACGCACCGTGTTCAGAACGCCAGCGCGCGCTCGACCATGCGTACTTATATCAAGCGTGTTTATAGCGCAATCGGCGCTGGCGACAAAGCCGCTGCTGAAGCTGCCTATAAGGTCGCCTGCCCGATCATCGACAGCATTGCAGGCAAAGGCCTGATTCATGCCAACAAGGCCGCACGCCACAAGAGCCGCATGAACAACAACATCCGCGCGATGTAAGATTGTTTCAGATTAGCGAAAAAGCCGGTCACTGACCGGCTTTTTTGTGTCTGGCTGAAAAGCACAAAACCAGAAAAAAACATCTAAATACAAAGGCTGAACCACAGAGGCACAGAGAACACAGAGAAAACTTATTGTGTTTTAAAACAAAGATTTTGCTTTTCCTCCGTGTTCTCTGTGTCTCTGTGGTTTCAGCTTATGGTTTTTATGTTTACACCAGCACCAGATTGTCGCGGTGGATCAGCTCGGGTTCGTCGATATAGCCGAGCACGGATTCAATTTTGTCACTGCCCAGGCCTTTGATTCGGTTCGCTTCTTCCGCGCTGTAATTCACCAGACCGCGGGCGATTTCCTTACCATCAGCAGCGACGCAACTGACCAGGTCGCCGCGTTTGAATTGACCGCTGACCTGGCTGACCCCGACCGCGAGCAGGCTGCTGGCGCGCAGCAGCGCCTGGCTGGCGCCGGCGTCGAGCTGCAAAGTGCCACAGACGATTGAGCTGGTTGGCCAGCCATTGTTTACGCGCAGTAATCGGTTCCGCTCTGGCGAGCAACAGGCTGCCGAGGTTTTCGCCAGCCGCGATTTTCAGCAGCACATTGTCTTCGCTGCCGGATGCGATCAGGGTGCTGGCGCCGGAGCGCGCAGCACGCTGGGCAGCGCGTACCTTGGTGCGCATGCCGCCGCGGCCGAGCGCGCCACCATCGCCGGCCATCGCAATCAGCTCGGGATTGCCGGCATCGGTTTCAGAAATCAGTTCGGCGCTTTTATTGCTGCGTGGGTCGGTGTTGTACAGACCCTGCTGATCGGTGAGCAGAACCATCAGGTTGGCTTCCACCAGATTGCTCACCAGTGCTGCCAGGGTGTCATTGTCGCCGAGACGGATTTCTTCGGTTGCGACCGTGTCGTTTTCGTTGATGATCGGAATCGCGCCGAGCTCCAGCAGCGTGGTCAGGGTGCTGCGCGCGTTCAGATAACGGCTGCGATTGCCCAGGTCATCGTGGGTCAGTAAAACCTGCGCGGTGAGTATGCCGTGCTGTTTGAAACAGGATTCGAATTCCTGCACCAGGCCCATCTGGCCGAGCGCAGCTGCCGCCTGCAGCTTGTGCAGCTCGTGTGGACGCTTGTTCCAGCCAAGACGTGCCATGCCCTCGGCGACCGCGCCAGAGGACACCAGCACCAGCTCCTTGCCCTGCTGGCGCAGTTCAGCGATCTGCTGCGCCCAGTGCGCAATCGCTTTACTATCGAGACCGCGACCGGCATCGGTGATCAGCGAGCTGCCAATTTTCACCACCCAGCGCTGCGATGCGCCGAGCTGCTTACGCTGGCTCATGGCTCAGTTCCAGGTGGCGCATGATGGCCTGGCTCAGCGCTTCGGTGCCCGCGCCAGTGGCTGCCGAGATGGTAAACACCGGGCCCTGCCAGTCGAGCGCATCAGTAATCTCTGACTGGACTTTGGCCAGCGCTTCGGCATCGAGCAGGTCGATTTTGTTGAGCACCAGCCAGCGCGGCTTGTCGAGCAGATCTTCGCTGTAGCGGCCGAGTTCGGTGATAATGGTATGCGCGCTTTCGATCGGGTCGCTGCCATCCTGAGGAGCGATATCGATAATGTGCAGCAGCAGATTGGTGCGCATCAGGTGCTTCAGAAACTGAATACCCAGCCCGGCGCCTGTCGAAGCGCCTTCGATCAGGCCCGGAATATCCGCGATCACAAAGCTTTGCAACTGGCCCACCCTGACCACGCCCAGGTTCGGATACAGCGTGGTGAAAGGATAATCCGCCACCTTGGGGGTCGCTGCCGAGACAGAGCGAATGAAAGTGGATTTGCCGGCGTTGGGCAGACCCAGCAGGCCAACATCGGCCAGCACTTTGAGTTCGAGGCGCAGCACCCTGCGTTCACCAGGCGTGCCGGGGGTGCATTTACGTGGCGCACGGTTGATCGAACTTTTGTAGCGGGTGTTACCCAGACCGTGAAAACCGCCCTGCGCGACCTTGATCGCCTGACCGTCGCTGGTGATATCACCGATCTGCTCGCCGGTATTTTCGTCGTAGATCAGGGTGCCGACCGGCACCTGCACATAAAGATCGTCACCGCCTTTGCCGGTTTTTTCCTGGCCAGAGCCTTTGCTGCCAGCCTCGGCCATGTAAGTGCGCACGTGGCGAAAATCGGCCAGGGTATTGAGATTGCTGTCGCCGACCAGGTACACCGAGCCGCCATCACCGCCATCACCGCCATCGGGGCCGCCCTTGGGGATGTATTTTTCGCGACGAAAGCTGACCACACCATTACCACCGTCACCGGCAATGGCTTTAATCGTCGCTTCGTCTACGAATTTCATATCAGTACAATTCTTGTCTTATAAAAAATTAATCTAAAAACTACAGGCGAAACCACAGAGGCACAGAGAACACAGAGTAAAAAATCTGGTATTAAAAGCGTAAAAGTCTGGTCTCAGATGACCGCGTATTTTACGAACAAAGATATAGCTTTCCTCCGTGTTCTCTGTGCCTCTGTGGTTCAGCTTTTTGTCTTCAGATGTTTTTTCTTTGTCCTGTGTTGTAAATATACATAAAAAAAGCCCCAGATCTGGGGCTTTTTTCAGCAGAGTGCGCTGTGCCTCAGGCCGGCTGAACGCTGATCGTTCGGCGATTCTTCGGGCCGCGAACTTCAAATACCACATTGCCTTCCGCCTTGGCGAACAGCGTGTGGTCGCGTCCCATGCCTACATTGTTACCGGCGTGGAACTGGGTGCCGCGCTGGCGCACCAGAATATTGCCGGCAAGTACGGACTCGCCACCGAATTTTTTTACACCCAGTCGCTTGGATTGTGACTCGCGACCGTTGCGGGTACTGCCCGCGGCTTTCTTATGTGCCATTGTAAAGTGCTCCTGAACGCTTAACCAGCTGACTTAACCAGCAATAGCGGTGATTTCAATTTCAGTATAGTACTGGCGGTGGCCGGTACGTTTCTGGTGATGTTTGCGACGGCGAAATTTCATGATTTCGACCTTGTCGGCGCGGCCGTGTGACTTGACCGTGGCCGTGACCTTGCCACCCGCAACCAGCGGGGTGCCAATGGTGATCTTGTCGCCATCAGCGATCATCAATATTTTGTCGAGCTCTACTGAAGCCCCTTCTTCGGCATCCAGTTTTTCGACACGGCAGACATCGCCCTGCGCTACTTTGTACTGTTTACCACCTGTACTCATAACCGCGTACATGGCGTTCTCCAAATCGTGTAATGAAAGGGCGCAAATTCTACTGTTTGCGCGCCCTGCTGGCAAGCGGGATTTACCATAATTACCGGTTTTGGAGCGGTTTTTTCCGATCTGGCTTGACCTGCCGACCGGTGGTAAATAGGATGCGCAATCTTTAATCTAATGGAACACCTGTGCCCGCGAACAAATACACCCTGGATGACATCAAGCAGCTGACCGCAGCCGATATGCGGGCGGTGGACGCGGTGATTCACCAGCGCCTGGCCTCGGATGTGGTGCTGATCAACCAGCTGGGCAATTATATCGTGGAATCCGGCGGCAAGCGCCTGCGCCCGCTGCTGGCCCTGCTCGCGGCCCGCGCCTATGGTTACGAGGGTGATCGGCACCATTTGCTGGCGGCGATTATCGAATTTATTCACACTGCCACCCTGCTGCACGACGATGTGGTCGATGAGTCCGATTTGCGCCGCGGCCACGAAACCGCGAACGCGCTGTTCGGCAATGCCGCCAGTGTGCTGGTCGGTGATTTCCTGTATTCGCGCGCGTTCGAGATGATGGTGGATGCGAACGATATGCGGGTGATGGCGATTCTGGCCAATACCACCAATGTGATCGCCGAAGGTGAGGTGATGCAGCTGATGAATGTGCACGATGCGGACACCAGCGAGGCGAGCTACATGGACGTGATTCACTGCAAGACCGCCAAGCTGTTCGAGGCGGCGACCCGGCTGGGCGCGGTGCTGTGCGATCGCAGCGCCGAGGACGAAAACGCCATGGCAGCCTATGGCATGCATCTGGGTACCGCGTTTCAGCTGATCGATGATGTGCTGGATTACAGCTCGGACAGCGATGCCATGGGCAAAAACGTCGGCGATGATCTGGCCGAAGGCAAGCCCACCCTGCCGTTGATTTATGCCATGGCGCAGGGCACCGCCGAACAGTCTGCGCTGGTGCGGCGCGCGATCGAGAACGGCGGCTATGACCTGCTCGATCAGGTGCAGGACATTATTCAGTCCACTGGCGCGCTGGCCTACACCGAATCGGTGGCCAGGCAGGAAGCGGAACTCGCACGCACCCAGCTCGCGCATTTGCCCGCATCCGAGTATCGCGAAGCGCTGATCGCGCTGGCCGATTTTTCGGTCGAGCGGTGTAGCTGAAAAATCCGAACAGATTCACACAATCCGCACGCGCAAAGCCCCACAGAGCAAACAAACTGCTAGAATACGCCGCTTCGGAGTGTAGCTCAGCTTGGTAGAGCACTACGTTCGGGACGTAGGGGTCGGAGGTTCAAATCCTCTCACTCCGACCAGTTGGTCATTCAATCGAGTATGAGTAAAGTCTGTGGCTAAAGGCAGTCTGTATATTATTTCCGCGCCTTCGGGTGCCGGTAAAACCACGCTGGTACAGGCCCTGCTGACCAAACTGGATGATGTAGTCGTATCGGTATCGCATACCACGCGTGCTATGCGCGCGGGGGAAGTCGAAGGCGTAGACTATTATTTTGTGTCTCAGGATACATTTGAATCGATGGTCAAACAGGGTGAGTTTCTGGAACACGCCGAAGTGTTCGGTAATCACTATGGCACTTCGCGCCAGCACATCCAGGAACAGCTGGAACTGGGCAAGGATGTGATTCTGGAAATCGACTGGCAGGGGGCGCGCCAGATACGCGAGCTGATGGCTGGCTGCAGGTCAATATATGTGCTGCCGCCGTGTATATCGGCATTGCGCGAACGTTTGAACAGTCGCGCCCAGGATGATGCCACTGTGATCGAGCGCCGCATGCAGGAAGCGGTGAGAGAAATGTCGCATTATAATGAATTCGACTATATAGTAATCAATGACGATTTTGAGCGCGCACGCGAAGAGCTGGCCGCCATATTTATCAGCAATCGAACGCTGAAAGAATATCAGCAGGAAAAAAATGCGGACTTGCTGGCCGCACTGTTAATGAACAAACAAGTGGAGTGACCGCATGGCACGTTTAACCGTAGAAGATTGTCTGCAGAATGTAGAAAACCGTTTTGAGCTGGTGTTGCTGGCTGCGCGCCGCGCTCGCCAGCTGGCCATGGGCGCTGATGCACAGGTAGCGCTGGATAATGACAAGCCCACCGTGCTGGCCTTGCGTGAAATCGCTGAAGGCATTATCACCAAGGAAACCATGGATGCTGAAGAAGTGGTTGTGCCACAGGACGACATGGAAATGTTTATCGAAGGGGATCTTCAGGCAGGTTTCTGATCATAGATGACTCTCATGCACACACGACCGGCGAATGTTCGGTGCGCCAGCATCGATCAGGGCCTGACCGTGTGTATCGAGATTCATACAGAACTGTGTTTCAAGCTGCGTCATGAGCAATTCTGTCCGCAGTGATTCATCCGGCGCCACAGGCAAGGCAGACGAGCGCTTTTTAATTTCGGATTTGTGTGATCTGGTGGGCACCTATATGGAGCGCGATCAGGTCAAGGATGTGTACCGCGCTTATTTATTCGGAGCGCAGGCACACGAAGGTCAGCACCGTGCTTCTGGTGAACCATATATCTATCATCCAGTCGCGGTGGCGCGCATCCTTGCGCAGATGCACATGGATGTTAAAAGTATCGTCGCTTCTATTTTGCACGACGTACTCGAAGATACCCCTGCAACCCGCAAACTGATCTCACGCGAATTTGGCGAAGATGTTGCGCATCTTGTTGACGGTGTCAGCAAGCTCACCCATATCAAGTTCAAGAACAAGTACGAACAGCAGGCCGAGAACATTCAAAAGGTATTGCTGGCGATGGCACAGGATATACGTGTCATGCTGATCAAGCTGGCGGACCGTCTGCACAATATGCGCACGCTCGACAGTTTGTCACCAGAAAAGCGTCGGCGTATCGCGCAGGAAACCTTCGATATATATATTCCGATTGCCAACCGCCTTGGCATTTACACCATGCGTCATGAACTCGAAGATCTTTCGTTTCGTGCCATGTATCCATTGCGTTATCGCATACTTGAACACGCGGTCAACAAGGCCAGCGGTCATCGCAAGGAAGTTATCAATAAGATTGATGCCGGACTGGTAGCAAGGCTGGAAGAGCTGGGCATCAAGGCCGAAGTGCGTTCTCGTAAAAAGAATTTATATAGTCTGTATAACAAGATGCGGATCAAACATTTATCGTTTGATAAAGTATTTGATGTGTATGCGCTACGCGTGATCGTTGATACCGTCGATGAGTGTTATCGTGTTCTCGGTATTGCGCATAACTTATTCAAACCCATTCCGGGCAGATTTAAAGACTATATCGCTATTCCAAAGAGCAACGGTTACCAGGCTTTGCACACGGCCATGTACGGCCCGCACGGTATTCCGATGGAGCTGCAGATTAGAACCGCCGATATGGACAAGTTTGCCGAAAGTGGTATTGCGGCGCACTGGCTGTACAAGTCACCCGACGAAACCGGTTTAACAGGCGCACATGCGCGTGCGCGTGACTGGTTGACCGGAATTTTAGAAATGCAACAGACTGCGGGTAACTCGCTGGAGTTTCTGGAAAACGTCAAAGTCGATCTGTTTCACGATGAAGTGTATGTGTACACACCAGAAGGCGATATCGTCAAATTACCACGTAATGCAACGCCGGTTGATTTTGCTTACTATGTGCACACCGATATTGGTAACACTTGCGTCGCAGCAAAACTCGATCATAGTTTCGCGCCACTGAATACGCCTTTATATAGCGGCCAGACAGTCGAAATCATAACCTCGCCGACAGCGCGACCGAACCCGGCATGGCTGAACTATGTGGTAACCGCAAAAGCGCGTAGCAATATACGCTCTTACCTGAAAAATATGCAGGCGGATGAAGCGGTGTCGCAGGGGCGGCGATTGCTGGAACGTTGCCTGAAAGGACTGGGTTTGCGGCTTGATGATGTGCCGCAAAGCTCGATTGACGAAGCACTGAATGAGTATGGCTTCAGTACCATGAATGAATTGCTGGAAGATGTTGGCATGGGTAATCGGCCCCCGAGCCTGGTGGTGCGAAAACTGGTGCCGGAACGAATCCCGTACGGTGATTCCGAAGAAACCCGTGAAATGAAAACCCAGGCCCCGTTAGCCATACACGGTACCGAAGGTATGGTCGTGTCTTACGGTAAATGCTGTCACCCGATTCCGGGCGATCAGGTGATCGGTGTGCTCAGCAAGGGGCGCGGAATCGTGGTGCATCGTGAAGGCTGTCGTAATCTTGATCAGACGCGCACACAAACGGATAAATATATCGATGTGCAGTGGTCCAGTGATGCCGTCGGCGTGTTTGTCTGCGAAGTGAGGCTGGATGTGAGCAACAAGCCGGGCGTGCTTGCGCGCACAGCGACAGTGCTTTCGGAGGAAGGTGCCAATATTCAGAATGTTGAAATCGAAGATCGCGATGGCATCAATATGAGTATCGTATATTTGATCGAAGTAAAGGATCGTATACATCTCGCCAGTATCATGCGGCGTTTGCGCAAGGTGCCGAACGTGCTGCGTATCGCACGCGTTTGATATGTTAAGGAAGCCCTGAATAATTCATCCATGAATTGAGCACGAAAAAGATAAAATCGATTTTACCTTTTTCTCATTTTAAATGGCAGCACATCCATGTATGCGAGTAAACAGTTAATAAATTAAGGATCACGCATGAGTAAAGAAATTATTGCAACAACAAAAGCGCCGCAGGCTATTGGCTCTTATTCGCAGGCAGTGAAGAGCGGCAACACCGTGTATCTTTCAGGACAGATTCCACTGGTACCCGAAACCATGGAGCTGGTGGCGGGTGACATCGCGGCGCAGATCAGGCGCGTGTTCGATAATCTGCAGGCGGTCGCTGAAGCCGCCGGCGGCAGTTTGCAGGACATTGCCAAACTTAATGTGTTTCTTGTCGACCTGGTGCACTTCCCGGTGGTGAATGAAGTGATGGCAGAATATTTCACGCAACCCTATCCAGCGCGCGCAGCGGTGGGTGTTGCCGCACTGCCAAAAGGTGCGCAGGTCGAAATGGATGCGATTCTGGTGCTGAGCTGAGATTCATTTTGCAACGTCAGAAGGCAAAAAACGATCACCGCAAAGAACGCAAATGCACGCAAATGAAAATGCATCATCGTGGTTGTTCGTTACAACTATCGCAAGCATGATGCAGTATTTCCCGGCTGTGTTAAGCGATCCAGTTTTTCCTTCGCGTTTTTTGCGTCATTTGCGGACAATTTTATTGTTAAATCTTTTGTCGTGTTCTGCGGCAGCAAGGTATTAACTAACTATGAATAAAGATCAGGACGATTCTTTTGAGTATCGCAGTGTCACCACGTTAAAAGGCGTGGGCCCGGCTGTTGCCGAGAAGCTCGCGAAACTCGATATACATAATATACAGGACGTCTTGTTCCACCTTCCGCTTCGTTATGAAGATCGTACCCGAATCATTCCTATCGGCTCATTGCAGCCGGGCCAGCAGGCGGTGATCGAAGGTGTGATCGAACACAGCGAAGTGAAATACAACGGTCGTCGCACGCGTGGTCGTAGTGGCCGTAGCCTGCTGTGTTATCTTGCCGATGGCAGCGGCGGTATCGTGCTGCGTTTTTTTCATTTCAACGCCAGCCAGCAGGCGAACCTGGCTAAAGGTGTGCGTCTGCGCTGTTTTGGTGAAGTGCGTGCCGGCGCGCGGCAGCTGGAAATATCGCATCCGGAATATCGTCGCATGTTCGACAACAGTGTCACCGCAGTGGATGACCGCCTGACGCCAGTGTATCCAAAAACCGAAGGCGTGCACCAGACCCTGATGCGCAGCATGGCGGCTGAAGTGATCAAACAGCTCGAAGCCGGCAATGTGAAGGACTGGTTGCCCGAAGCGATACGCAAACAACATGCTTTTCCTGATTTGCAGACTGCTATCCGCACCGTGCACCAGCCTGAACCGGATGTTTCATTAAGTGATATCGAAGCCTGTCAACATCCGGCGCAACGCAGGCTGGTGTTCGAAGAACTGCTCGCGCATCAGCTGAGTCTGGCGCAGTTACGCAAACGTATTCAATCGCGCAAGGCGCAGCGTTTATTGCTGGAACGAGAGCCTTATAACGCATTTGTTGCAAAACTAGGGTTTGAGCTGACCCGGTCACAACAAAAAGTAATCGCCGAGATTCTGCGCGATCTTTCGCAGACAACACCGATGTTGCGCTTGTTGCAGGGTGATGTGGGTTCGGGTAAAACCGTGGTCGCTGCCAGTGCTGTACTGGCGGCTGTGGTCAATGGCAAGCAGGCGGCAGTGATGGCGCCGACCGAAATTCTTGCGCAGCAACATTTTGAAAATTTCTCCCGCTGGTTTGATCAGGATGAGCATCAATGTATTCTGCTCACCGGAAAACACAAAGGCAAGGCGCGTGCACAAAGACTGGAAGCGATCGCCAGTGGCGAAGCGCGGATTGTCATTGGCACGCATGCCCTGTTTCAGGATGAAGTCGAATTTAACAATCTTGCTCTGGCGATCATCGACGAACAGCACCGATTTGGTGTGCATCAACGACTGGCTCTCCAGCAGAAAGGTAAACATAAAAATACGGTGCCACACCAGTTGATCATGACCGCGACACCGATTCCGCGCAGTCTGGCGATGACCGCCTATGCCGACCTGGATTATTCTGCAATCGACGAATTGCCCGAAGGCCGCAAACCGGTGTCCACCGTGGTGGTGTCTGACACGCGACGACAGGAAGTGATTGATCGCGTCGCCAATGCCTGTAAACATGGCGAGCAGGCCTACTGGGTGTGCACGCTGATCGAAGAGTCTGAAGTTCTGCAATGCCAGGCGGCGGAAGAAGCGGCAGCGCAGCTGGGTGAAGAATTGCACGAGCTCAATATTGGCCTGGTGCACGGGCGCATGAAACAGGCAGAAAAAAGCCAGGTCGTGGAAAAATTCAGGCAACGAGAAATCGATCTACTGGTTGCGACCACGGTGATCGAAGTCGGGGTTGATGTACCCAATGCTTCCCTGATGGTGATCGAAAACGCCGAGCGCCTCGGGCTGGCGCAGCTGCACCAGCTGCGCGGTCGCGTCGGTCGCGGCAGCAGAAAAAGCGCCTGTGTTTTGATGTACCACGCACCCTTGTCCGTGCAGGGGAAACAGCGCTTATCAGTGTTGCGCGAAACCGGCAGCGGTTTTGTCGTCGCAGAAAAAGATCTCGAAATGCGCGGTCCTGGCGAAGTGCTGGGTACGCGCCAGACCGGCTTATTGCAATTGCGCATTGCGGACATCGTGCGTGAGCAGGCAATGCTACCGGAAATCAGGCAGGCGGCCGCTAATATTATGCAGCAGCATCCAGAATGTGTGCAGCCGCTGATTCGGCGCTGGCTGGGCAGCGCTGAAAGATATGGCTCGGTATAAGCGCATGCGCTGGTGTTTTAGTATGTTCTCAACTATTTATCTGGTAGCCAAATGATACCTGTGACTTATCCATGGAAATAAATCCCGTAGCGATCAGCTCGATCAGTGTCGAAACCAGAGAATATCGCGATCGCGTGCGTCAGACCCAGATATCCAGGCTGATCGAAAGTTCGGGCTTTGGCAATGCGATCGCCTATGTGATGGCCGTGATCTGGACGGCACTGGTCTGGCGTGAATTGCCTTCTCAGGTATTGCTGGTCTGGCTGGGTGGCATGAGCCTGCTGTTTTTATTCAGAGCCGGGATACATTATTTTGGCCTGTATAAAACATCGTTCGCGGGGATACCGCGGGATATTGTCTGCCGCTGGTATTTAATCGCGGTGATGGTCACCGGCGCCGGCTGGGGCATCACTTCAGTGCTGATGTTTCCTTACAACCAGATCGAACAGATCGTGCTGGCTTTTATTCTGGTTGGCGTCTCCGCCAGCGGTATTATGTATTCGCACGTCGCCTGGGTGTACTACGCTTATGTGGGTTTCGTGCTGCTGCCCCTGATGTTGCGTTTATTCAGTATTGGTGGCGAGGTGTATTATTCGCTGTCCGCGATGACTGGTTTCTTTTTTGGTGTGATGATCCTGGCTGTACATAAAATGTATCAGTCATCTACCGCCGCGCTGGAACTGTCATACGCAAACGAAAAACTGATTTCGGATCTGACGCGTGCAGGTCAGGACCTGGAGCGCCTGAACCAGAATCTCAGTGATGAAATCGAATATGTAAAACAGGTTGAGTCCGACCTGGTTGAAGCACGCGATCATGCTGAAAAAATGTCGCAGGCCAAAGGCCAGTTCCTGGCCAATATGAGCCATGAAATCCGTACTCCGATGAACGGAGTGATTGGCACACTGCAGTTGCTGGAAACTTCGGAGCTATCAGACACTCAGGCGGAATATGTTGCCACTGCGCACAAGTCTGCCGAGGCCTTGCTGGCAATTTTGAATGATATTTTAGATCTGTCAAAAATCGAAGCGGGCAAACTCAGTATTGAGAACATCACATTTGATATGCGTGAAGTGCTCGCTGATATCGTGAATTTAAATGCACCTATTGCCGAACAAAAAAATCTGAAGCTGCTGTCCGAAGTAGACGAGGCGCTGCCGGAATTCGTGGTGGGCGACCCGGTACGCATCAGGCAATTGCTGTTAAACCTTGTATCGAATTCGATGAAGTTTACCGAACAGGGTGAGATAAGTGTTCGCCTGAAAGTGCTGAGCCATGCAGACAACAAAGCCCGGCTACGTGTTGAAGTCAGTGACACAGGCGTGGGTATAGATGAAATTACGCTGGAAAAACTGTTCACCGCCTTTACCCAGGCGGATGGCACAACCACACGAAAATATGGCGGCACCGGACTGGGGCTGGCGATTGTCAAACAACTGGTGCACCTGATGGGTGGTGAGCTGGGTGTGGAAAGTGTGCCGCGAAAAGGCTCTACTTTCTGGTTTCAAATACCGGTGGGCGTGGCAACGCAGGGGCCGAAAAAGAAAACGGCTGTTGCACAGGTGGACCATAGTCCTTTACCGAGTTCGCGGATATTGCTGGCAGAAGACAATCCAGTGAATCAGATGGTGGCCAATCGTATGCTGGAACAGCTGGGCCTTGAAGTGGTAGTGGCTGCGAATGGTAATCAGGCGCTGAAAAAACTCGAGCACGAAGATTTTGATGTGGTGTTTATGGACTGCCAGATGCCTGAGCTGGACGGTTTTGCAGCAACGCGGATATTGCGCGATTATGAAAAGCAGTTATCAAAAGAGCGCACCACAGTGATCGCCATGACCGCGAATGTGATGGAAGGTGATCGCGAGCGCTGCCTGGAAGCGGGCATGGACGATTACATCGGCAAGCCGGTGAAGCTGGATGAGCTGGAGTCAGTCCTGCGCCGCTGGCTTGAACCAGCGTAAAACTATTTCTTCACTTTATCTTTCTTAAGCAAAGTCACCTGTTTGATGATTACTGGTGTCGCAGGTACGTCTGAAGGGAACGGGCCGGCGGGTCCTGTTTTCATCGCAGCAATTTTATCCATCACATCCATGCCCTGTTTGACCTGACCGAAGACACAATAGCCCCAGCCGCTAATCGTTTTGTCACGAAAATTAAGACCGCGATTGTTGACCGTGTTTATAAAAAACTGATTGGTGGCAGAGTTCGGGTCGCCGGTACGCGCCATGGCAATGCTGCCGCGAATATTTTTCAGACCATTGTCCGCCTCGTTTTTGATCGGAGAATAGGTCGCCACTTTGGTATAGTCCTGAGTGTAACCGCCACCCTGATTCATGAAGCCTGGAATAACGCGATGGAAGATGGTGCCATTGTATTTGCCGTCTGCAACATAGCGCAGAAAATTTTTCACGGTTTCCGGTGCTTTGTCCGGATAGAGTTCGATAATTACCGAGCCTGCACTGGTGTCCATCCTGACTTCAGGATTACCGGCCCAGGCAATGCTGGTCAGGGCAAGCAGAAAGGATGCTGAAAGCAGGCGTGTCATTGTGCGTAGCATGTGTTTGGTGCTCCAGATTGATTGGCGTTTGGTCTGTGTACAGTCCGAGAAGTTCAACAGCTGGTTATTGAGTCGTACCTTATGTTTTGATAACCGCGCGTCGCGACAAATGCGACTTACTGATACCGACAGCGCGTAGAAACAATGCTACCAGTTCCTGGCTGAGTTCTTCCATGCTCAGATCGACCAGACGGTCGTGCGGCTGCAGGAATTTTTGCACCAGTGCTTCGCGCACCATGCCCTGAAACATCAGGCCCGCTGCCATAATGGTGATTTCCCGATTGGGAATGTCATGCGTCATGCGTTCGTTGAGACCGAATTCGATATAGTCGGTAAAGCTTTTCCAGCGGTTGATAAAAAAATCATTGGTCGCTGCGCTGCCATCGAGCAGGCTCTGTAGTTCGATGCGCAGCATGTCCGGATTATCGGCCACGCTCTTGATATACACCTGGGTCATGCCGATGAGCACATCTTCAAAACTGGTGCTGCTGTTGACCACCGTGTCGACATAGGATTCGCGCTGGGCAGACATGGTCTGGAGCACGGTATCGTAGAGCTGTTGTTTGGAATCAAAATGGCGATACAGGATCGCAGGGGAGACATTAACCTTGCGGGCAATTTCGTCGATCGAGACACCATGGAAGCCTTTTTCCGCAAACAGCTTCAGCGCGACCTTGAGGATTGAATCGCGGCGCTGAACAGCAGGCATGCGTTGGTTCATCTGGGGTCTCGGTTGCTGGGCGCCGATTCGTTATACCTCTTGTTCGATGAATCTCCGAATCGGCGCTTCGCAAACAGCCAATCAGGCTGCCTTTTTGATCATGAATACGAACTTGCCGGATTCTTCACCGCTGGAAAGCAGTTCGTTGCCGGTCTGTTTGCAGAAAGCTTCGAAATCTTTCACTGAACCTGGATCGGTTGCAATGATTTTCAGAGTTTGGCCGCCTTCAAGGCCTGCAATTGCCTTTTTAGCACGCAGGATTGGAAGTGGGCAGTTCAGGCCAGTTGCATCTAGTTCAGCGTCGAAAGCGCTCATAATATCACCTCGGTAGTTGGAGTATTTGTTAGTGTTCACTAACATAAGTGAACGATTACTAACATAGTCGCTGAAGTCGCCTGATGTCAAGCATTTTTTTACCAGAGCGTGCGGTCCTGCAGGACGCTGGCCCGGCCGGAGATCAGCTCGAAGGCGCGTTCCGATTGGTGAAATTATCAGGAACTTCCAGTACCAGCACGCCGTCTTCCTGGCTCAGTGCCAGCGGCTGCAAAAACTGGTTTACGCAAGGGCCGGCAATACACAGGCCGCTATCGATTTCAAACAGTGCATCATGGGTGGAGCAATGGATGAAGGCCTTGTCCAGATCCAGAAACTGGTCTTCCTGCCATTCCAGATTGACGCCGGTGTGCGGGCAGCTGTTCACATAGGCATGGAAGCTGGCGTTGCTATGCACAACAAACACGTCCAGCGGTGCGTCATGAAAGCTGAGCGTAAAAGCACGGCTGCCAGGATCGGCAATCTCACTGGCAGGGCAAAGACTATATTTCACGTGAAGAACCTACTTAAAATGGTAAGGTTGGAGCAGATTATATGTGTCGGGCAGTATAACAATCCTGACATGAGCTATGAACAACAGCGGCAAAACGGTCTGCTGGACAAAGCATCCAAGGTGTTGGTTGAAATGAATCAGGAAGTAAACTGGATAGTCATTCTGGTGCTGGCTGTGGCGGCTCGTGGCTGCGCTGGTATATATCGTTACGCTGTTAAAAAAGATGCAGCGCAGTGAAGGTGACCTCGACAAACAGTACGCCGGCCTTATGCAATCGCAGAACCAGTTGCGCGAAGACCAGATCAAAGGTCTGGCTGATGTTCAGCTCAAACTGGAAAAACGTTTTGGTGACCTGCAGCAGAGCATAGAAAAACGACTTGGTGAAATGTCAGAAGCCAATGTGGAGCGCCAGGCGAAATCGAATTTACAGATTCAGCAGACGCTTAACGAACGACTGACAGAGATCAGCGGCCAGGTCGAAAAGCGCCTGAGCAAAGGTTTTGAAAAAACCAACGAAACTTTCACCGATGTAGTCAAGCGCCTTGCCCTGATCGATCAGGCACAAAAACGAATTACCGAACTATCCAGCAATGTGGTCAGTCTTCAGGAAGTGCTGACCGACAAGCGATCACGAGGCGCCTTTGGTGAAGTTCAGATGGCAGCGCTGGTAAGAAACGTGATGCCCGAGAACACATTTTCATTGCAATATGCACTATCGAATGGAAAGCGCGCAGACTGTGTGCTGTTTCTGCCTGAGCCATCAGGCAATATGGTGATCGATTCAAAATTTCCGCTGGACTCGTATCAGCGCATGGTGGATCCGGACGTCGCATGCCACAGACCGTCTCAGTGCCGAGCGCCAGTTCAAACAGGATATTAAAAAACATATAAGCGATATTGCGGATAAATATATTATTGCCAATGAAACAGCGGACGGCGCCATGATGTTTATCCCGGCAGAAGCGGTATTTGCGGAAATACACGCGCATCATTCAGATCTGGTAGAAGAAGCGCAGCGTCGTCGTGTCTGGATGGTGTCGCCGACGACGATGATGGCGGTATTAACAACAGCAAGGGCAGTACTGAAAGATTCTGCAACCCGCAAACAGGTCCACCTGATTCAGGAACACCTGGTGGCACTGTCAAAAGATTTTGATCGCTTTAAAGTACGTATGGGAGACCTTGCAAAACACATTAAACAGGCCAATGATGATGTGGGTCAGGTGCATACCTCGGCCAAAAAAATCAGCAGCCGTTTCGAAAAAATAGAGAAAGTAGAGCTGGATGACAAATTAAAAATAGAGCTGCTCGATGATGATCCGAAGAGGATTGATTGTTAATGACAACTACATCAGGAATGCCGGGTTTTTCCAAGGCGGCACGGATCATTATCATTGCGGCAGCACTGGTGATTGTGATTGCAGGCATGCGCGAAGCGGCCAGTTTGCTGGTGCCTTTTTTGTTGTCGGTGTTTATTGCGGTTCTGTGCCTGCCCGCAATGCAGGGACTGAAAAAAAGAAAGGTATTCCTGAGGGGCTGGCAATCGTTCTGGTGATTCTGCTGGTAATCATTATCGGTGCGGGACTGGTGATGATGGTAGGAAGTTCGGTTGATGATTTCACAAGAAATTTACCGATGTACGAAGGCAGGATAACCGAGCAATGGACCCGGATTCTTGCGCATCTGAATGAGCATGGGTGTTGCCCTGCCAGAAAAGGAGCTGTTAAGTCATTTTGATCCGCGATCAGCGATTCAGATGACGCGCACGATTCTCACCGGACTCGGTAACGTGATGGCAAATTCATTTCTGATTATTGTCACTGTCATATTTATATTGCTCGAGTCGAGCAGCTTTACTCGCAAGCTGAAAGCCATTAACGAATCGAATGATCCAGAAACCGATAGCGCTGAATTTGCTACCGCCTTTACCGAAAAAGTAAGAGAGTACATGAGCATCAAAACATGGATGAGCGTGCTCACGGGTTTGCTGGTTGCCCTGGTTTTATGGCTGCTGGGCGTGGATTATCCGCAACTGTGGGGAGTGCTGGCGTTTTTACTGAACTATGTTCCCAATATCGGTTCGATCATTGCTGCGGTGCCGGCGGTTCTGGTTGCGCTGGTGCAGGCCGGCAGCGGTACAGCAATGCTGACAGCAGGCACATACGTAATCGTCAATGTAGCTGGTTGGAAATGTGCATCGAGCCAAAGCTCATGGGTAAGGGTCTGGGTCTGTCGACGCTGGTGGTGTTTGTTTCTCTGGTGTTCTGGGGCTGGGTGCTAGGACCGGTCGGCATGCTGCTGTCGGTCCCGCTCACCGTAACCGTAAAGCTGGCGCTGGATAGCAAATCCGAAACCCGCTGGATCGGCGCCTTGCTTGGACATGCAGACTAAACCAGAAAATCAGAATAGATAGCCAGTTGTACATTCGTGCATGAAACGAAAAATCACAGGATATAAGCAGGATGAAGTGGGCGACTGGGTGGCGGAATTATCATGTGGTCATGCGCGGCATGTTCGTCACCGCCCACCCTGGCAGAATCGACCCTGGGTGCTGACCGCGGAAAGCCGTGCCACCATGATCGGTGAAGAACTGGAATGTGGCTTATGTGCGCAGGCCATGGAGAAGAGTGGATAAGCCTGTTACTGATTGATTCCTCGAATAATACCAATGCCAGAACATGGAGCAGTGCTGTTGAGTAGTCCCTGGCCCGGCTACGATCTAATGAATAACTTCGGATTATGCTACCCAGTTCTCAATAAATTTACTGACAGAGCAAGCACAAGCGATCCCGTCGTCTACACTCCATTGATAGATTACAGACTACCGCGGAGAAAATCATGCAAAAGATTTTAACTATTTGTTTTATTTTGATATTTCCATTTGCCAGCGCATCGGCGGATACGCTGGGGCTGTATGTGGGTGGCGGCAGCTGGAATCATGATCCCTCCGGTAACTTCAGTTCGACCCAGACGGGTAGTAGTACCATCGATATAAAATCCGACCTGAATGTGGGCAAAAAATCCGAATCCTACGTCTGGATGGCATTTGAGCACCCGGTCCCATTTTTACCGAACATCAGACTGGAAAAGTCATCATTATCAAATACCGGTAATGCCAGTACTACTTATAACTTCAATGGCAATTCGAGTGCATCCGGTGCTTTCGAAGCCACCCTGGATAGCACGGATGCGATCCTGTATTACCGACTTCTGGATAACTGGGTCAATCTTGATCTGGGTCTTGATGTGCGGAAAATTGATGGTCGCTTCGCGATCGGCAGTGAGGTTTCTTCGGTGTCTGCGACTGTACCGATGCTGTACGCTTCTGCAGCGTTTGATCTGCCGCTAACAGGGCTTTCAGTAGGCGCAGATTACAAGGTGGTGAGTTATAGCGGCAGCACTTATAACGATATGAGAATTCGCGCCGCCTATGAGTTTGGTGTGGTCGGTGTCGAAGCCGGCGTGCGTTCAACTAAAATAAAAATATCAGACGTCGACAACATTAATACAGATTTGACATTCAAAGGCGTTATGGTCGGCGCCTTCCTGCATTTTTAATTAAACGACACTCGAGCGCCGTCAGACGCTTATTCGTGTTTGATGGCATCGCCCATAATTTGTGTGGCAGGGACGCCACGCTGCTGCGCCACATTGCTGCAGGCCGTGGTCAGTGAGTCCAGCCCGGCAATGTAATAATCATGGTCCGCGTGATTTTCAAGTTGATCAAAGACAGCATTCATCGCCTGCTGGTGTGCGCCCGCCCCACCATTTAGCAGGTCGGCATCAATAGTGTGGTAATGAAAGTTATCCAGTGCATCCTGCCAGGCGCGACAAAGATTATTGAGATAGCGGTCTTCTGGTTTCGCGGTAATCCAGAATAAATGTATGTGTTCAGCATCATCCAGCGCCATAGCATGCTCGATGAGACTTTTGATGGGCGCGAAACCTGTGTGCCAGGCAATAAATACCAGTGAACGCACAGAGTCTTCATCCAGCACAAAATCACCGCGAGGCCCCGCAACATCTATGGAGTCACCGCTTTTCAGATCGTGGAAAACAAAATCAGCAAAGGCGTCATCCGCAGTTTCAGGAATTTGAAAATGCAGGTTCATATCATCACATGGGCAGCTGCTGATCGAGTATTCAGCGCTGGGAAATTCCGAGCCCATGCTCAGGTTAACGTACTGCCCGGCGAAAAACCGAAGGCGATTCGTCCGCGGTGTGCGCAAATGTAATAGAGCAACATCATCCTTGATTTCAATTTTTTTCACTTTGGCGGTAATTTGCTGCTGCGGAATATCACGCGCATTACTGGCTTCGATGGCTTCGATCACAACATCGTTGACCGGAGCATTGCTGCACATGAGGAAATGGCCAGTGGCTTTCTGTTCTTCACTGAGCGTGTAATCGTGCGGCTGGATCTGCTTGATTTGGCCAGACACCAGTCGCGCCTTGCATTTGCCGCAATTGCCGTTGCTGCATGCATAATTCAGCGCAAGCCCGGCGCGAAGCCCGGCTTCCAGCAGGCTGGAGGTGCCCTCGACAAAAAAGTCATGGCCACTGGGTAGAATTCGTACATGTGCAGTCATAAGTCGTAACAAAGTATCATTTGCGATAAGTTGTGCGGAAGCCTGTACATCGGCGCTCGGCGCTTCGGTAGCTTCTTCGAGCCAGTTCTTTAGTGCGTCCAGCTGTTGCTGGCTGGCATCTAATGAGCCTAGCCGAGTTTTCAGGGAATCGACAATTTCGACATATTTTTTAGCCAATGAACGTGTTTCGCTGAGTTCCTGGCTGAGCGCAGTAACGCGGGTAGAGAGTGACTTCAGAATCAGGGAGGCTGCTGGCATCGTGCAGCAGCTTGTTGTAGGCCGAATGCTTAATGTGTTTTGAATGCTCAATCATGGTGTTATCTTCGATTTCGGTCTGCGGGTAGGCCTTGAGCAGTTCTTCGAGCGACACCATGCCTTCAAAGGTGAGGATGTCCCCATCCTGAATGCGTTTTTGTAGAGTGCGGCGTTTGATACCCGCGAGGCGAGCGGCCTGGGACAAAGACAGAAATCGATTGATAATGCGCTGCGTCTTCTTCATGCGAAGAAGTTACGGCAGATGGGCTGTTCAGGCAAGCCTGATCAGAGAGTTTTTTAAAACTCGTCCAGTTCGACGAAAGAGAGCGCAATTCCGTCATTGGTGACACGCACGATAACCGCGTCCTTGAAAGTGTCGGCTTCATTATTGAGTGGGTCAAGAAAGTGGATATGTGCCATCTCGCCGATAGGGAAATCATCCGGATTATCGAGCAACAGGAACATGCCGCCTGCGCTGATATCACGGGTTTTGACGATGCGCGAATCAGTACTCAGACATGTCAGGGCGGCATTGATCCTGATATCATGGCGTGGATGACTGCGTTTAATTTCGGTCATGACAATGGCGCTGTGAGTATGATATTGACGTAATAATAGGCGGCATTTTCAAAAATGCACCCCTGATCCGATAAAACTACTATAGCACTATACAGTGATTCGGTCTGGATTGCTCCGGGCGAATAGTTGACGAGAAGATAAGACGGTAGCGGAAGCTCGGATATCTGGCGAGACAGCCTGTTCCTGCCGGGCTGTCTGGTATTGTTCTGAGCCTGGATACGAGGAATGGGCAGATAAAACGATGAGTGAGCAACGACCGCGCGGCCAGTTTTATCTGCTAGCAGAAAAGCGTTTTTTGCCATTTTTTATTACCCAGTTTCTCGGCGCCTTCAATGATAACGTGTTCAAAAATGCGCTGATCATCCTGATCGCATTTCAGGGTGCGAAATTCAGCAGTGTGAACCCCAATGTTCTGACCAATCTCAGCGCGGGCCTGTTTGTGCTGCCGTTTTTTCTGTTGTCGGCGACCGCTGGCCAATGGATCGACAAATATGAAAAGGCCTGGTCGATCCGTATTATCAAATTGCTCGAAGTAGTGATCATGCTGGGCGCAGCGCTGGCCTTTGTTGCCGGCCAGCTGTACTGGCTGATCGCGCTGTTGTTTCTGATGGGCGCGCAATCGAGTTTTTTCGGGCCGGCGAAATACAGTTATATACCGCAACATCTGACTGCCGACGAGCTGGTCGCGGGCAATGCGCTGGTGCAGGGCGGCACGTTTATCGCGATCTTGCTGGGCACCATCCTGGGCGGGATTTTGATCGCCAGTGATGCGGGCCGTAACCAGGTGGCGCTCGCAGTCGTGGTACTGGCCGTGCTGGGTTATCTCGCCAGTCGCTGGATACCGGACACGCCATCGTTGCAGCCCGATTTAAAAATTAACTGGAACCCGCTGACCGAAACCTGGCGCAATATTCACTTCATCAAACAGAACCGCACCGTGTTCCTGTCTGTGCTGGGCATTTCCTGGTTCTGGTTTCTGGGCGCCATTTATCTGGTGCAGCTACCCAGTTACACGCGGGTCGCGCTGGGTGGTGATGTGCATGTGGTCACCCTGATTCTGACCCTGTTCACCATCGGTATCGGCGCGGGCTCATTATTATGCAATCGCCTGTCGGGACATATGATCGAGCTGGGCCTGGTGCCGCTGGGTTCGATTGGGCTCACCCTGTTTGGCCTGGATCTGTATTTTGCGCGGCCGGATATGGTGTCCAGTGTGCTGATGGGGCCTGCTGATTTTATCCGGCACACAGGTAATGTGAGGGTCATTGTCGACGTAATGCTGATCGGTATGTTTGGTGGTCTGTATATCGTGCCGCTGTTTTCACTGGTGCAGGAGCGTAGCGAAGCGGCGCATCTGTCGCGTGTGATCGCGGGCAATAATATCCTGAATGCATTGTTGATGGTGATTTCTGCTGTTTATGCCATCGCTATGCTTAAAGCCGGGATTAGCATTGCACAATTACTGTTGACGGTTGCGATTCTCAATGCCGTGGTCGCACTCTATATATACACACTGGTGCCAGAATTTTTCATGCGCTTTCTGGTGTGGATGCTGATTCACAGCATTTACCGTGTCGGCAAGCGTGGTCTGGATAATATTCCGGAAACAGGCCCCGTGGTACTGGTGTGCAATCATGTCAGTTATGTGGATGCGTTGATTATTGCTGGTTGCATTCGACGTCCGGTACGTTTTGTCATGCATTACAAAATTTATCAATTGCCCATATTGAATTTCGTATTTCGTACTGCGGGTGTGATTCCAATTGCGGGATACAAAGAAAACCCGGAACTCATGGAGCAGGCGTTTGTGAAAATTGAGGCCGCGCTAAAGGCGGGTGAAGTGGTGTGTATTTTCCCCGAAGGAAAACTCACCAGCGATGGCGAGATGAATATTTTTAAACCCGGCATCAAACGTATTATCGAAACCACACCGGTACCAGTAATTGCTATGGCGTTAAAAGGTTTATGGGGCAGCGCATTTAGTCGCAAAAAAGAATTTGTGCTACGGCGTCTGTATCGAGGCATACGATCGCGAATTGATTTGATTATAGCTGCACCGATAGCACCCGAGCGGGTGACAGTAGAAGGACTACAACAGCAGGTTGCCAGTCTGCTCGAATAAAGAGCATGTACAGGATATAGCAACCAGAAAGCGGCTCAACCTTCAGCGTGTTTCCAGCCCAGAATATAAGCATCCAGCAACCAGTAGTGATCGCCTTTTTTGTAGAGCTGGATACTTCGAGCGTAATTTCCAGGCCATGGCTTATTGTTATAATTTTGCTCACCGACTTTTATCAAACCTTTTTTTAAATCTACTTCGGTGACCACAGCAACATGGCCGGTATTATAAAAGGCCCTGGCATATACCAGTAAATCACCCACTTCGGGTGCATGGATCGAGCCATTTACATAGGATTTAAGTGGCACCTGTTTTTTTGTGCTCACGCGCGTGAGATGATCAATCTTGTTCCAGATGTCTGCAGCAACATCAACATCGCCATAGACCATGCCTTTGTGAATGAGTAACCAGCGCCGCGCATATTCAACGCACTGCCACTTGATACCGGTGTAGGTACCGTGCCATTTATTGGGTTCGAAAATCACACAGTTCGACTGGCAATTTGAATAGGCTTTTACTTTATCTGAATCCGCGCCCAGAACACTGCCGTAAGGTGAAACGCAGTCGGTGCGACAGGCGGGCGGGAGTTCATTTTTTGCATCGCTGGCAAAGGCCGGGTTGAGGGCCGGTACTAGCAGAAGAATAAAAAATAAATGGCATATTGTTCTGTTAACACTGTGCACATGAGTCTCCTGTGACGCGTTTAATGAAAAAACCAGTAGCCTGCGAGTATTGCGACCGTGATACCGGCAAGGTCAGCGAGCAAGGCACAGGCCAGAGTGTGGCGCACGTGTTTGATGCCGACGCTGCCGAAGTAAACTGCCAGTACATAGAAGGTGGTTTCGGTGCTGCCCTGCATGATGGCCGACACCGTGGCAGGAAAAGAATCCACACCGAAGTGATGCATGGTTTCCAGCATCATCGCGCGTGCGCCGCTGCCGCTAAGTGGTTTCATCAGCGCGGTGGGTAATGCCTGGATAAAATCGGTGTTGATACCGAGCGCGGAGAATCCCTTGTCCAGCAACCAGACCGCGCCATCGAGTACGCCGCTGGTGCGCAACAGGCCGATCGCGACCAGCATCGCGACCAGGTACGGGATCAGTTTGACCGCGACTTCAAAACCCTGTTTGGCGCCGTCGATGAAATCATCATAGATATTATTTTTTTTGAACCAGCCCCAGCCCAGAAACAGCATGATCAGGCTGAACAAAATCAGATTACCCAGCAATGAAGACTGGCTCGCCATCTCTGCCGCAGGCAGGCTGAGCAGCCAGCTGGTGAGTCCCGCCATGAGCAGCGCAAAACCGGTGAAATAGCTCAGCACCACACGATTGAACAGGTTTATTTTCTGCACCCAGGCCACCGAAAGCAGACCGGTCAGGGTCGATGCGGTGGTCGCCAGTAAAATCGGAATGAACACTGCGGTCGGATCGCTCGAGCCCTGCTGCGCGCGATACATAAATATAGTCACAGGTAACAGCGTAACCGAAGAGGCATTGATCACCAGAAACAGAATTTGTGCATTGCTCGCGGTATCACTGCTGGGGTTGAGTGTTTGCAGATCCTGCATGGCCTTCAGGCCCATCGGGGTGGCCGCGTTATCGAGGCCGAGCATGTTGGCGGCGATGTTCATGGTCATGCTGCCGTGCGCAGGATGACCGCGCGGGACATCGGGCATGAGTTTGAGAAACAGCGGCTCGAGCGCGCGTGACAATATATTGATCAGCCCCGAATTTTCCGCGATTTTGAACAGACCCAGCCAGAAGCAGAGTACCCCGATCAGGCCAATGGCCACATTAACGCTGAGTGCGGCCATATCGAAGCTGGACTGGATGAGTTGACTGAAAATATCAGCGTGACCGAGTCCCAGCCATTGATACAGCGCGGCGATAAAAGCGGCGACAAAAAATCCAAACCAGATATTGACCAGCATTGCGCTCTCTTCTGTTGTGGCGGCAACAAGCTTGTCGCGGTTCAGCGCATTTGGCAATAGTGGGGTACGATTATCGGTAATGTGCAGACAGGTTGAGAACCAGGCCGCCATTATTTGACAGGCTTCATATATAAAGATGAAATATTTGTGCCGAATAGGGAACTATGCCATTCTTTACCTTCTGTGATCAGGCAAAAAGCTGGATCGATAATAATAACAAGTTGCCCCTGATTAAACTCAAGGCGCGTAAGGATAGTACTTCATGGGTGGTAACAACTATCGAATCGCCATCATCGGTTCGGGCCCCGGTGGCCTGAGCGCGGCTTCACGTGCCGCAGAACTGGGCATTAACCATATATTGCTCGAAGCTGAACCTCATATCTGTAACACCATATTCCACTACCAGAAAGGCAAGCACGTGATGGACGAACCGCGTGTGCTGCCGCTGCGCAGTCCGATCAAGTTCACCGCCGCCAAACGAGAAGAAGTCCTGGATACCTGGCAACACGGAATCGACACGCATCGGGTCAATCTCAAATGCAATGCTGAAGTTTCGGCGATCAGTGGCAGCAAGGGTGGATTCGAAATCAGCCTGAAACAGGGTGAAACCATCCGCGCCGAGCATATCGTTCTGGCCGTGGGGGTGCAGGGAAATCCACGTATGCTGTGTATTCCCGGGGAAGCAGCGCCACTGGTGCAATACACCCTGGACGATCCTGACGAATACGAAGATGAACATATTGTTGTCATTGGCGGCGGCGATGCCGGTATCGAAAACGCGCTCGCGCTATGTGGCCACAATACGGTATATATAGTGAATCGCCAGCCCGAGTTCACCCGCGCCAAGGAAGCGAACAATGCCGCGATACTCGACAAGATCGAAAAAGGCGTGATCGAATGTTTTTATCAGGCCAATTCGGTACGCATCGAACAGAGCCCCGAAGGTGCCGCGCAAAAAGCCGTACTGGTGCTGGAAACACCCGAAGGCGAAGCGGAAGTGCCTTTCGATCGCATCATCGCACGTCTTGGCGCGATTCCGCCGCGCAAGTTCATTGAATCCTGCGGCATTCGTTTTCCGAATGCAGATATCGGTGCAGTGCCCGAGTTGTCCGATCAATACGAAAGCAATGTGCCCGGCATTTATATTATTGGTGCGCTGGGCGGCTACCCCCTGATCAAGCAATGTATGAACCAGGGATACGAAGTTGTCGAATACATTGAGGGCAATCCGGTCGAGCCCGCAGACGAGCCTTTGCTTAAGGCGCGGTTTGAAAAAATACCCGGCAAGCCCGCAGTAAACCAGGCATTACGCTCAATCAGAAAGATAGTGCCGTTGCTTTCTGGCCTCACGGTTCTGCAGTTACGTGAGTTTTTTCTCGACAGTGAAATATATGTTGCTTCCCCGGGCGATTATATTTTTCGTAAAAATGATTACACCAATACATTTTTCTGCATTATCAGCGGTGAAGTGCTGATTGAAATCGATGAGAACGATCCTGACAAAACAATTGCGTTAACCCCGGGCCAGTTTTTCGGTGAAATGAGTTTATTGTCTGGTCGTCGTCGCTCGGCAACCATACGCGCAGGCAAAAAATGTGTGTTGATCGAAACGCCTCGGCGCTCGATGAATAAATTGATCAGCTCTGTCGAGTCGGTGAAGCGCACGATTGACGAAGCGTTTATTGTGCGCACCCTGCAGACGCGATTTGCCAATACCACACCGATTCAGAGCCTGGCAACAATTGCCAAAAAGGCAAAACTGCAGTCATATCGCGCTGGTGAAGTATTGTTTAATGAAGGCGATGAAGCAGAAAGCTTTCATGTGATCCGGCGAGGATCGGTAACAATTTCGCGCCGTCTTGGCGAACACGAAGTGGTGATGTCGTATCTGCCCGCGGGCAACTATGTTGGTGAAATGGGCATCATGGGTAAAAGCCGCCGTACGGCAACCGTGCGCGCAGCCACGGCGACCGAAACCATCGAACTGGGCGCGGATGAGTTTCGTTATCTGCTCGAACAGGATGAGGCGCTCAGGCGCAACATCGAAAAAGAATACAAGCAGCGTGTTTCAAATAATCTGCGCATGCAGCAGCAGGGTGGCAACAGCATTATTTCCTTCCTGGTCAGCCAGGGGGTTGGCGAAGCCACCGATGTATTATTGATCGATGAGTCCCTGTGCATTCGTTGCGACAATTGTGAAAAAGCCTGCGCGGAAACGCACGATGGAACCTCGCGGCTGGATCGTGAAGCCGGCCCCACCTATGCGGCGATTCATGTGCCGACTTCATGTCGTCATTGCGAGCATCCGCACTGCATGAAGGATTGTCCTCCCGATGCGATCAAGCGTGCGCCCGACGGCGAAGTGTATGTTGCCGATAACTGTATCGGATGCGGTAACTGTCAGCGCAACTGTCCCTACGGTGTGATCCAGATGGCGACAAAGCCACCGAAAAAACCGGGCCTGATCCCATGGTTGTTGTTCGGTATTGGCCCCGGCCCCGGCCAGGCGCCCAAAGGCTATGGCAAAAAAGATAGCGAGGCGGTGAAAAAAGCAGTGAAGTGCGATATGTGCAAAGACCTCAGCGGTGGTGCGGCCTGTGTGCGCGCCTGCCCGACCGGTGCCGCGATACGCATCAAGCCGGATCAGCTGGCGAACTACGCAGGGCGCTCATAAACATGGCGATGCACCAGACAATCCTCAGTTACCGTGGCTCGCGCTATCTCTGGTGGAGCGTGGCGCTGTGCACAGGCGCTATTCTGGCCTATGCGCTGGATAATCCCACCATGCCGCCGAATGGCGGCACCTGGCTGGGTTACACCCTGGGCACGATATCGGCGTTATTGATTGTCTGGTTGATGTGGTTCGGTATACGCAAACGTCGCTATCGCTCCAGCATGGGCACCGCTGCGGGCTGGTTGTCGGCGCATGTGTATCTCGGGCTGGCGCTGATCGTGCTCGCGACCTTGCACACCGGGTTCCAGTTTGGCTGGAATGTTCACACCCTGGCCTACGTGCTGATGATGCTGGTTATTTTCAGTGGCATTTACGGCGTTTATTGTTACCTGCATTTTCCGACATTGATGACCGACAACCGTGGCGAATCTTCACCCGACTCTTTAATTCGCCAGATACAGGACATCGACCGACAGGCACTTGTGCTGGCCAGCGAAATTAATCCCGAAACCCACGAACGCGTGTTGAAAAGTATTCAGCGCACGCGTCTCGGCGGCAGTGTTTTTGACATCGTGTTTGGCAGCAAAAAATCGGATGATCTGCAGGGGCTGGTGCAGGAAGCAAAATATCAGCAGGAAAAAATGGAGAAACGCGATCTTGATAGCACCATGGCGTTTATGGCGAGCCGTATTGCAAAAGAAAGTGACGACACCGGCGCGACGATGTTGCAGCTCACTGATTTATTGATTGGCCAGAAAGAGCGCCTGGTTGAGCAGCTACGTCGTGATATGCAGTATAAAGCCTATCTTGATCTCTGGCTGTACATTCATGTGCCCCTGTCATTTGCGCTGCTTGCGGCATTGATTGCGCATATTATTTCCGTATTTTTCTACTGGTAGCTGGCGAATAGAGCATGCAAACACGTATTCGTCATATTGTTCATAAACGCAAAGGCACAATTGTTCAGAATGAACAGGTGCTCAATAAAGCGGTCATCAGTATCGGCCGTGCGACCGACCAGGACATTTTTCTTTCCGATCTGGGTGTGGCTTACCAGCACGCGCAGCTCACCGTTGCGGGAAATGGCCAGGTTGGTGTTACTTCGCTGAGCAAGGCCGGGCTTCATGTTAACGGCCGTTTTTCGCAAAGCGGTTCGTTCAAAGGGCGCGGCGAAATACAGGTGGGTCCTTACAGGATTACGGTCGAACCTGGCGCTGCACCCATTGATATCGACATTACCGTCGAGCAGGTATACGACGACATTGTTGATGTTCAGAGTGAGCACCAGACGGCAAGAAAGCTGGAAGACACCTGGTTAAGTCGGCGTCGTGCTGCCTGGACTGGCTTCGTGCTGATATTGCTATTATGCCTTATTGTCCCTATGGCCGGATTTTTTAATCAGGACACAGGCAAGCTGTTGCACAAAATACCGGTTGCACCTGATGACGGTCTCTGGCTGAGTGGTGAAATCAGTTCGCAGCACAAACATTTCGCCAGTAACTGCAATGCCTGCCATGTAAAACCATTTCAAAAAGTAAAAAACGCGGCCTGTCTCGCATGCCATAAAGATGTCACGGTACATGCGGACCCCGAGATATTCAATATCAGGCAATTAACACATGCCAGCTGTACCGACTGTCATCAGGAACACAAGGGCACAGCATTTCTGGTAAGACAGGATCAGGCTTTATGCAGCAACTGTCATGAGCATTTGAGCAAGCTAACAGAAACAAAACTGGCTGATATTGAAGATTTTGGAAAACATCATGTCGAGTTCCGGCCGCGTCTGCTAACTGATATCGACCCGGGTATCGGTAAACCGGTGTGGCACCGTGTCAGTCTGGATACACCCGGGCTTAAACAGGAAACCGGGCTGATTTTTTCACACAAGGTGCATCTCGATGTAAATGGTGTGGATAGTCCGACAGGAAACCGGGTGCTCAATTGCAGCAGCTGTCATCAAACCGATGCCAGTGGCAATTATATGCTGCCCATCCAGATGGAAGTGCACTGTCAGGAATGTCATCGCCTGGACTTTGATCAGAACGCTCCCGATCGACAATTGCCTCACGCCGACCTGGGCACCATGACCTCGATGTTAAATGAGTTTTACGCATTCATGGCGCTGAGGGGAAATTATCAGGACACCGATTTCCCGGCGCCCGACATCGTCAGGAAAAGACGCATTCCGGGAAAAACATTAACACCGAAAGAAATGAAAACCGCGATGGCCTGGGCAAAAGACAAGGCCGCCGATGTTAAAGAAGAAGTGATCGAGTTTCGTAGCTGCAATCTGTGCCACAAGGTGATGCGTGACCCGACTGCAGAATATGGCTGGCGAATTCCAAAGGTGCATATTTCGCAGCGCTGGTTCAGCAAGGGTGAATTTGATCATCGCGCGCATCGCAATTCAAAATGCGAAGACTGCCATAAGGCGAAAGAGTCAAAGAGCAGTGAAGATGTGTTGTTGCCAGGAATCAAGGTCTGTCGCGACTGCCACGGCGGTGCGCATAGTAGCGACAAGCTGGCATCGACCTGTATTACCTGTCATAAATTTCATGAGCCCGACACTTTGCTGATGGGCAACAGCGATGTGCGTACGAACAATGAATAGCATTCTCAAAGCCGGTTGTTTTGGTGTGCTGAGTGTTCTGCTCTCCTGCAGCAGTGGCAATGGTGATTCGACAGCAGGTACCGGCGCGGGAGCAGTAGAGTGCAACGGTAGCTGCACCAATGCCAGCAGTTTTCTCAGTGTTGCCGAAACCGAAACCATTATTGCTCAGGCGGTGACAGAAGCGCAGGCGCAGGGCGTTGCGGGGACCATTGCGGTTGTCGATCGCGTGGGCAACGTGCTCGCGGTATTCAGAATGAATTCGGCATCGACCGATATCACCATTGATTCGGGACGCAATGTCAGCGGTGGTCTGGAAGGCATCAATGTGATCCCGGATACCCTGGCCGCGATTTCAAAAGCGATGACAGGTGCCTATCTGTCATCCGAAGGCAATGCCTTTAGTACGCGAACCGCCAGCCAGATCGTGCAGGAACATTTTAATCCAGGTGAAACCGGCCAGCCGGGCGGCCCTTTGTTCGGCGTGCAGTTCAGTAATTTACCCTGTTCGGATCTGAATACGCGCTTTAGCGCAGGTGCAGATGCCGGACCGCATCGCACGCCGCTGGGTTTGTCCGCCGACCCCGGTGGTCTGCCTTTATATAAAAACGGCGCGCTGGTCGGTGGTATTGGTGTGATTGCGGATGGTGTCTATGGACTGGATCTGAATACCAACGATCGCGATCGCAATATCGATGAACTGATTGCAGTCGCCGGCAGTTATGGTTTTGCCGCGCCGGTTGATCGCAGAGAAAAGATTACACTGGACGGCAAGGTGGCGCGGTTCTCTGACGTCGATTTTTCTGACCTGGCGACAACGCCGGGCAATGCGCCCAGTTTTGCCAGCATCGATGGCAGTGCAGGCAGTCTGCAGGCAGTGACCGGTTATACCGCAGGCGCAGTGATCGATGGCAAGGCCTTTGGTCAGCCCGATTCGGGGATACGCGCAGACCCGGTTGATTATCCCGGGCTGGATGCTTTTGTGCTGGTCGATAACAGCAATGTGAATCGCTTCCCGCCGACTGCGGGCAGTGATGGCGCGAATGCATTGTCTGCCAGCGAAGTGAAACAGCTGATCAGCAGTGCGCTGGCAGTCGCAAATCGCGCGCGTTCACAAATTCGCCGGCCGCTGGGCAGCCAGGCGCGCGTCACCGTGTCGGTGGTTGATACCAATGGCAAAATACTGGGTATTGCGCGCACGCGTGATGGCCCGGTGTTCGGTACCGACGTGTCTCTGCAGAAAGCGCGCACCGCAACTTTTTTTTCCGGCACCCACGGCGCGGCTGAACTGAGCGCGGTACCGAACACGATTTATAGAAATCCGGATGCGAGCCCGAGCGGCATCCAGATCAGCATTGCTGATTATGTGTCTGCGGTGCGAAATTTTCTCGGCGCACCGACCGCACTGGCCGATGGTGCATATGCCTTTGCCGACCGTTCCGGCGGCAATCTGTCGCGCCCGTTTTTTCCGGACGGCACGGTTGGTTCGGTCAACGGCCCGTTTAGCAAACCGATCAGCGAATGGAGCCCGTTTTCCGACGGTATGCAGCTTGACCTGGTGATGAACCGCGTTATTCAGCACGTGGTTTATGTCAAAGGTGGCGGCCCGGATGCGCCGCAAAACTGTACCACGCTGAGCCGACTTGCCAATGGCATGCAGGTGTTTCCAGGTAGCGTGCCGATTTATCGTGGCAATATTCTGGTCGGCGGCATTGGTGTTTCCGGCGATGGCGTCGATCAGGATGACATGGTTTCATTTCTTGGCCTGAACAATGCCAGTGCAATACTGGGCACCATCAATAATGCACCGGCAGCGATGCGCGCCGATAATCTTGCGCCAATGGGTATACACCTGCGGTTTGTGCAGTGCCCGCAGTCACCGTTCCTGGATTCAACCGAAACAGATGTTTGCCATGGTAAATAAGCGAGCATCCGTATTAACTATCAGCATCGCCATTTTATTATCGGCGACTGCAAGCCATGCAGATGATGACTGGCAACGGCAACGTCCGGGTGCGAGCACGGAACGTTCCTCGGGTTCAGCACCAGTATATAATCCGGGTGCGATCGAACCGCCGGGCCCTGATCTGAAACGCGAGTCGATACCGGTACCCGATCGCTGGCGTTTGCTCGACACCCTGGGTGTCACCAAAGAACACTGGTACGACCCCTATCACCAGAACACACTGAAAGGCGATAAGCCAGTTCATGATGACTGGTTTTTAGATCTGTCACTGATCTCTGACAGTGTCATCGAGCCGCGGCGTTTACCGACACCGGTGGGGCCTGCCACCACGAATAATCCCGGCAGTATTGATGTGATCGGCAGCGGTGACCAGCTGGTGCTGAACCAGAACTTCATAATCAGCGCAGATTATTACAAGGGCGATACCATTTTCCGTCCACCGGATTATGAATACCGATTTACTGCCGTAGTAAATTCAAACTATGTGCGCACGGAGGAATTACGCGTTCTGTCGATTGATCCCAACCAGGGTGAGACGCGCCAGGATTCTCATGTGGGTATTCAGGACCTGTATATCGACAAGCATTTGCGCAATGTTTCGGAGCGCTATGACTTTGACAGTGTGCGTGTAGGCGTTCAACCATTCACCGCGGATTTTCGCGGTTTCCTGTTTATAGACAACCCGGTCGGGATTCGCCTTTTTGGAACCCGCGATAATAATATCTATCAGTACAACATCGCCTGGTTCCGCCGCATTGAAAAAGACACCAACAGCGGACTGAATGATACGACTAAACCGCTGCGCGATGATGATGTATTCGTTGCGAATATTTATCGACAGGATTTTCCGACACCTGGCTTCACTTCTGAGCTGTCGTTGATACACAACATCAATCGCGAGAACAAAGATAATTATTACGACAACAACGGATTTCTGGTCAGGCCGGCATCGCTCGGAACCGAGCAGTTGCGCGAATACCAGGTGACTTATCTCGGGTATAACGGTGACGGGCATTTTGGTAGAACTGATGTTAGTGTTTCTACTTATTACGTCAGCGGCAATGAAAACCACAGTACCTTCAGTATTCAGCCATCACGTATCAGCGCATTTTTTGCGGCGGCCGAACTGGCCCGCGATTACGACTGGATTCGTGCGCGCCTGTCGCTGGTATACGGTAGTGGCGATAAAAATCCTTACGATGACCGCTCCACCGGTTTCGATTCGATTCTGGAAAATCCCCTGATTGCAGGTGCGGACACCAGTTTCTGGATTCGGCAGCCGGTGGCCAATATTGGTGGCGGTGGTGTTGCGCTGTCGGGACGTAACGGCCTGCTGAATTCGATGCGTTCCTCAAAAGAAGAGGGGCAGTCCAATTTTACCAACCCGGGCATACGTTTAATCGGTTATGGAATGGATTTTGACGTGACTCCATTATTGCGCCTCACCACCAATATTAATCATCTCTGGTTTGATAACACCGCAGTGCTCGAAGCAGCGCGGAATCAGGGTAATATCAGCAACGATATCGGCTGGGATGTTTCGCTGGCCAGTATTTATCGGCCCCTGTACAGCCAGAATATTGTGCTGCGTTTGTCAGCCGCGGTGCTGGTACCGGGCAAGGGCTACAAACAGATGTTTGGCGATACGCTGGATTACAGCGTGCTGGGTAATTTTGTGTTCAGGTATTAAGACTTGTCCGCAGATAAACGCGGATGTACGCAGATGTAAAACTAAGCTTTCAGCTGCGAACTGGAATTTATTTTATAAATGAAATATAGAACTTACATAGTATTAAAACGGTTAGCGCTTTGTGCCTGCATAGGCCTGCTAATGCCTGTGATGAATGTTTATGCATCGGAAGGTGAACATCCTGTCGAGCGACATTATGTCACTGCGCCGAACGCACCGGCTTCGCAGTTGCCCGCAGAGGTAGACGCCAAAAACACGGGTTGTGTGAGTTGCCACACGAAAACCGATTCGCCCACGATGCACCCAAGCGGAGACGTGAACCTGGCCTGTATCGACTGTCATGGCGGCGATAGTAAGATATTAAAACCGACTGGCACAAAACAGAAAGACGTCGCTTATTTGCGGGCCATGGAAAAAGCGCATGTGCTGCCGCGCTATCCTGATGCCTGGCATCTGCCGTCGAGTGCCAATCCGCGCAGCAGCTACACCTTGTTGAATCGCGAAAGCCCCGAGTTTGTTCGTTTTGTTAATCCATCAGATTACCGTGTCGCCGATGAAGCCTGTGGTGCCTGTCACCAGCAAATCATCGATGCGGCAAAACGTAGTTTAATGAGTACCTCGGCGATGCTCTGGGGCGGCGCGTCTTATAACAACGGCATCCTGCCGCTGAAGCATTACATTCTGGGTGAAAGCTATATGCGCGATGGCACGCCTGCCGAGATCCTGAATCCGCAGGAGCCCGATGCAAAAATGCTGGCGCGAGGCGTGCTGCCGGCGCTCTATCCTTTGCCTGCCTGGGAAGTCACGCCCCCTGCCGATATTTTCCGCGTGTTTGAAAATGGCGGCCGCAACCTCGGCAATGTATTTCCCGAAGTCGGTATTCCAAACGTATCAGGCGAATTGCAAAAACTGGAAGAAGATGGTCGCCCGGATTTTAAACAGTCCAATCGCGGCCCTGGCACCGGGGGACGTATTGCGGTACCGCTGATCAATCTCACCAAAACACGTTTGAATGATCCACATATGTGGTTTATGGGTACCAACGATCAGCCGGGTGATTATCGTCAATCGGGTTGCGCAGGCTGCCACAGCGTATACGCTAATGATCGCGATCCGTTACATTCGGGTCCGTATAGTATCGATGGTCATACCGGCACTACCGAGACCATCGATCCTACTATCCCGAAGCACCAGGAAGGGCATCCGATCAGGCACAGCTTCACGCGTTCGATACCGACATCGCAGTGCATGACCTGTCACATGCACCAGCCGAATATGTTCATGAATACCTTCATGGGTTACACCATGTGGGATTATGAATCCGATGCACCGTTCATGTGGCCGAAAAAACAGAAGTATCCAACCGCCGCCGAGCTGCGTGAAGTTTACAAGCGCAACCCGGAAGGCGCCGCGCCGCGTGGTAAATGGGCGGATGAAACCTTTTTGCGTAATGTGCGTGATCTGAATCCAGAACTGAAAGACACCCAGTTTGCGGATTATCACGGCCACGGCTGGAATTTCCGCGCGGTGTTCAAACGTGATCGTCATGGCCATCTGCTCGACAAGAATGGCAAGATCGTGGATGACAAGGACCCGGATAAATTCCGCAAGGCCGTGCACATGGCGTCGATTCACATGGACAAGGGCATGCATTGTGTTGACTGCCATTTTGCACAGGACAGTCATGGCACCGGAAATATTCACGGTGAAGTCGCGGCTGCGGTCGAGATCACATGCAAGGACTGCCATGGCACTGCGGATGCGTATCCCAGTTTGCGCACCTCGGGCCCGGCGGCCCCTCCCGGTGGCACCGATCTGACTTTATTGCGCAACCCCGATGGCAGAAAACGTTTTCAATGGATCAATGGAAAACTGTACCAGCGCTCGATGCTGACACCAGGACTGCAATGGGAAATGAGTCTGGTCAAGGATGCGGTGAATCCAAAAAGTAAACATTACAATGCACGATCCGCGCGCGCCAAACTAATGAGCACAAACACCAGCACCCAGGCCTGGGGGCTGGGCGTTAAACCGAAGGACCGTGCGCACAGCAACAGCAAAATGACATGTTATTCCTGTCATACTTCATGGACCACCAGTTGCGGCGGCTGTCATCTGCCGATAGAAGCCAACAACAAAACACCGCGCCTGCATTTTGAAGGTGGCGAGACGCGGAACTACGCAACTTATAACCCACAGGTGGCGCGTGACCAGATGTTCCAGCTGGGCAAACGCGGGCCGTTAAAAGACGGTCGCATCGCGCCAGTACGATCATCCTCTGCGCTGGTGCTGTCATCGACCAATGCCAATCGTGAACATATATATGTGCAGCAGCCGCCCATTTCCAGCGCTGGTTTTAGTTCGCAGGCTTTCGCGCCGCATTTTCCACACACTGTACGGTTAACAGAAACAAAAACCTGCACCGATTGCCATATTTCGGATGCTGATGATAACAATGCCATCATGTCGCAGTTGTTATTGCTGGGTACCAACTTTGTCAACTTTGTGGGCCTGAATGCCTGGGTGGGTACCGAGCAGGACATCGAAGCGGTACGCGTGACCGAATGGGATGAACCGCAGGCAGTGATCGGCAGCTATTTGCAGAAATATGCGTATCCGGATTTCTATCAACAACACCTTGATAATAATCGGGTACTGAAGCAGGCCTACACGCACGATTCCGGCGAGACCCGCTGTCTGCAGTTACGCGGCGAGTATGTATACGTAGCACAGGGCAAGAACGGTGTGCAGGTATACGATGTTGCCAGTATTGCCAACAAGGGCGTTGCGCAACGTATTATCACCGCGCCTTACAGCTCGGCTGGACACGACACACATATAGAAACCAGTGATGCTACCTGCATTGCGTTGCCAACAAACCAGATGATCGATCCGGTACGCAATGCACGTAAGATCGTGCGGGTGGATGATGAAGAACAGGCAATGCATCCCATCTATAACTACGCATTGATCACCGATAGCAAGGAAGGGCTGATTTTAACCAATGTAGATACCATGGCCGATGGCGATGCGCGTAATAATTTTCTCAAGCGTGCGCTCACCTGGAACCCGAACGGAATCCTGAACGGCGCACGACATATCACCATCGGCGGTTATTATGCTTACATCGCAGCCGATGCCGGTATCGTGGTAGTCAATCTGGATAATCCACTGGCACCCAAAGTGGCGTCGGTGATCAATCTCAAAACAGCGCGCGCGACCAGCCTGCAATTCAGATATCTGTTCGTCACCGATGCAGATGGCCTGAAAGTGGTTGATGTAACCCATCCGGACAAACCGCGCATCACCAGAGCGCTGGTGAGACTGAAAGATGCGCACCGTGTTTATGTGGCGCGGACCTATGCCTATGTCGCTGCTGGTAAACAGGGACTTGCAATTATCGATGTTGAAAAAGCCGAGCAACCGAAGCTGGTGCAGTTATTTACCGCGGACGGCAAATTAAACGATGCGCGCGATGTGATCGTGGCGACCACAAACGCCAGTTTGATCGGTTATGTTGCCGACGGTAAAAATGGTCTGAAAGTGCTGCAAATGACATCGCCGGACAGCCAGCCGGATTTCTACGGTTTTAGTCCGCAACCGCACCCGCAACTGATTGCGACCTATCCGACAGGCGCGCCGGCCCTGTCCTTATCCAAGGGGCTTGATCGTGACCGGGCGGTGGATGAAACTGGCAACCAGATCGCAGTGTTCGGGCGTCTTGGTTCCCGGCCTTTCACTCTTGAGGAAATGCAGAAATTATATCTGGATAAAAACGGAAAAGTCTGGACCGTCAACGACAGGGTGACAAATGCTAAATAAGCTATGCATCAGTTTTGCTTTACTGCTCACCAGCACAATAAGCCACGCAGCAGGCGAGCCGCCATTGCCGCTGCAGGACGGATATGTGCACGAAGGCGTGTCCACCTGCGCGGGCAGTAATTGCCATGGTTCTGTTCTGGCTTATCAGCACTCGAACATTTTGCACAACGAATACATTACCTGGGAAAGAAAAGATCCGCACAGCCAGTCGTATAAAAAAATGTTCGGTAAACAGTTTACTGACATCACGACAAAACTGGGGATGAAACCGGCTTATAAAGAACCTGCCTGCCTGGTCTGCCATGCCAGCTACGTGGCCGAAAAATTTCGCGGTAAAAAGTTTCACATAGAAGACGGTATCGGTTGTGAGGCATGTCACGGCGGTTCTGAGAAATGGTTAAAAACACACACCAGTAAAAAAGCCACACATAAAGATAACGTGGCGAAGGGCCTGTATCCGAATGACAACATCGTGCTGCGCACCCGGGTGTGCCTGTCATGTCATTATGGCAACAAGCACCAGTTTGTCAGTCATGACATTATGGGCGCAGGCCATCCGCGTATCAGCTTTGAGATGGATACCTACAGCGCACTGCAGCCGCCACATTTTGTCCAGGACAAGGATTATAGTGAACGCAAGATCGCGTATAGCCACGTCAAGGTCTGGGCGGTTGGGCAGGTGGTCGCTGCCGAGGCAATGCTAAAAATGCTGAAAAGTGATCGCATGCAAACAGGCAAGCTGTTCCCGGAACTGAGTCTGTTCGATTGCCAGAGCTGTCATCATTCCATGTCGAAAAAAACCTGGGCGCCAAGACGCGGCACCGGCCTTGGCCCGGGGGTAGTGACCATTAATGATTCGAGTTTGCTGATGCTGCGAAACGTTGCGGTGCCAGTCGATGCGGCGCTGGCATGGAAGCTTAAAACCATGATCAAGGAAATGCATATTGCTTCGACTGAGGGTTACGCGGCCCTGGATGAAAAAGTGAGTGAAATGCAGACGCTGGTAAAAGAGATCAAGGAGAAGATAATGCCACACAAGTTCAGCGCAAACGATATTCAGAAAATATCACTGAGTTTGCTGAATGAAGGTGTCTGGGGCGAGTACAGAAATTATGTCGCTGCCGAACAGGCTGCGATGGCGATCAGTGCGCTGACCGTGTCATGGGACAAAATGGCGCCATTCAGCAATCCGCGCAAGGCCAGCATTAAAAAAGAAATCAAGGAGCTTTACCGGACGCTGGACAACGAAGACCGCTTCGATCCGAAACGTTTCAGAGATGCGCTGCGCACGATGCGTGATACTCTGTCAGCGAGTTAGCGCGAAACGTTTGCGCGTGCCCAGGATAACAGACCATCAAGATTCATCGCTCCCGCCTGCTGGGCGATGATGCGCCCGTTCTTAAAGATTGCCAGCGTAGGAATGCTGCGAATATTAAAACGCGCTGCAATCGCCTGTTCATTTTCAGTATTCAGCTTTGCCAGCCGCAATTGAGGTTCCAGTTTTTGCGCGGCCTGTTCAAAAGCGGGCGCCATCATTTTGCACGGCCCGCACCAGGGCGCCCAGAAATCCACCAGCACCGGAATGTCATGGTTATTGATCATGCGGTCAAAATTGGCGGTGGTCAGCTCGATCGGGTGCTGGTTGAATAAAGGCGTGCCGCATTTTCCGCAGTTACCGCCAGCGCCCAGTCTGGCAACGGGCACGCGGTTTTTGGCGGCGCATTTTGGGCAGGCAATATGGCGATACTCGGACATAGCGACCTTTCATAAATAGAATAGAAGACTTACTATATTCTAAATGGGTGTCAATCCGTACGTTTCAAGGGCGGCGGTCTGTGGAGAAAGGCTTATGTTGAAACCTCGCGGAGGCTGGATTTTAATACTGATTGCAGGCTTTGGGCTGCTGGCCTGCGTGAGCCACCCTTATGACGAACACTCGGAATTTACCCGTGTTCCAGCAGGCTCCAGGCTGATACTGAACCAGAGCATTCCTGTCGCCGCCAATAGCCTGGGTGTGTATATGCAGGACGGCAGTATCAAGCCGTACTCGGCCATCAATAAATACTATCCTCACTGCAAATTCGAACTGTATACCCTGTCTGATCGGGCGCGTACTGTGCAGCCAGACACTTTCGATATTGTGCGCGTGATGGACCAGACCGACCTGAGTTCGTCGCGAGCCACCATGTTCGCCAGTCTACGAACAGCAGGCATTTATTCCGATGGTGGCCCGAGCATTGTGACTTTCACGACTTCCATGTACCTCAAATCAAACACCCAGCGCGATGTGTATCGTATGACCTGCATGCACTGGGACCTGATCAATGAAAGTCGCTATCTCAGTATTGCTGAAATGCGTAAAGCGATGGGCAATGTTTTTACATTGACCATAAAAAAACCATTAAACCAGAGTGATTGAGCAAGCGCCTGACAGTCAAAGCGAAGGCGGGAGTGAGCGCGTGGTTTCTGGATGACACAGTTATAAAATGTCGCTATATTTGCCCCGTTTTTTACTGCGTTGGTCCAGTTTATTTCTAGTTGAAGGTGTTTCTTATGAACCGTTGTCTGCGTGTCTGCCTGGTGTGTGTACCATTATCCCTGCTGGCCGGTTGCGGTAGTAGCAGTAGTGGTTCAGGCAGTGCATCATTGTCTGTCAAGACTGTGAGCTGTAGCAACGACCCTGCATTTGACAGTACCGTGAGCGGCACGACGCTGACAGTGAATACCGCTATAGATCACGCTTCCCCGCTGGCGTACACGATCACTTCGCGCAAGGATGCAAATGGTAATCCAGTGTCCGTGAGTTATATGCTCGATACCGTGAGCTCAGCCAAAGGCGTGCTGGTATTGTTCTCCGGAGGCGATGGCACCACCGGCATCAGCCCGACGTCAGGAACCGTGACCAGTACCGGTAATAATTTCCTGGTACGCAGTTCTGACCTGTACGCATACTCCGGGAACTATGATGTTATGGTTATCGATCGACCGTCGGATGCGCCGAGCGACGGTCTACGGTAGCTGGGACTATGATGTCGTACCGGACTTCCATGAAAGCGGCTGTCGATATTGCTGCTGTGATCAACGATGTCTACAGCATCGACACCAGTGCTGCAGGCCTGCCGGTATTGTTCGCCGGAACCAGTCGTGGCGCTATTTCGGCTGCATCCAATTCCATGTTGAGTTCGGGTATCGATCTGTCCAGCCCGGTCACCAGCGGCAGCGGCACGCCGGTAGGTGCGACCGGCTCGCCGTCCACGGTACAGGCTGCAGGTATCAATGTTCCGGTGCAGGTGACCTGGAACACCGGTGATGGTTGTAGTGTGTCTGCTCCAGCCGACTCCCTGGCATTAGGCCAGCAGTTTTTCAATGCGGGTATTACCACCACGGCGACAGCCATTGCCGGTGGACTCGGGGACTATTCGCCGTCGGTCTGCGATGCCAGGACCTATCACGGCTATCTGGGTGTGGAATCATGCACGGTCGGTCAGGAGCTTAGCCTGGGCCGACAGCATCATCGCTGGCCTGGCCGGCAGAGGCAATACACGCCCCGTTGCCAATGCAACAACGCTTACCCAGTTTGCTGCTGGAGCCACGGTCTTTGTTGACCTGAGTACCCTGGTGACGGATGCCGACAATGATATCCTGAGCTACGCCTTGCCATATACCAGCACCAGTCTCGGTGGCACCCTGTCTCTAAGCGGGACCACCGTCATCTATACCCCGCCGAGCACGGCAACGTACACTGCGGGAACTGATGATACCTTCGTTTATGTGGTGAGCGATGGTAAGGGTGGAACGGCGAGTAATATTATCTCAATCAGCCTCAATTGAGTTACCTGGTTGTTCTGTGTGAGATTGATATTCTTAAGGAACATGTGGTGCCGCCAGTAATGACAAGGCCAGAGCTTGCGGCAGTCATTTTGCCGCCTAATGTGATCTGAACACCAGTCGCCGCGCGGCCTGTTCTAGCAGCGGCAGAGAATATTTCACCAGCTTGCGATTCAGTCTCAGTGGTTGCAGCAACATCTTGATTGCGGTGTGGTATGGGTAGTGCTCACCCATGTCACGACGAATATCGCGAGTAATGCGTTTGAACTGCTCCTTGTTGAACGGTTTATCAGGATGGCGCATGAACCAGGCATGTTTGAGACCGATATAAGCGTCTTCATTTTCCACCTCGGTTAAACGTTTGTAGAGCGAGCGGGTAATGCCCACGCGACCAATATGCTCCTGCTTCTGATAGTCCTCGAAGAAATGACGGAAATGGTTATAGTGACTGACTTCATCCTTGCGTATCAGACCGGTGAGTGTTTTTAATACCGGCTCGTCGCTACACTGTTGCAGTGTGGCGTAAAAACTGGATGTGCCTGTCTCGACGACACAACGCGCTGCCATTTCCAGCGCACGGCTGGATTCCAGTTCTTCCATGGTACACAACTGCGAATACTCGGCAAGAAAATCATGATAGTGGCTCTCCCAGTCCAGTTCGGGCCACACGGTTTCAACATAAGTGCGCAGCGCAAGTCCGTGCTGCAACTCTTCTGGCTGCCAGTGATTTTGCAGCCACTCTCGTGCTCTGGCGTCGGGAAAATGTTTTACCAGATTCGAGGTGTACAGATCGGCCGCAGTTTCAACAAAGGAAGCCGCCGTCACAACATAATAGGTTGCGAGATCGCTGCGCACCATAGCGTGGTCTATACGGTGCCATTCGATATCCGCTAAAGTCCAGTGGCGGGCGTTCCGGCGCTTACCACGCAGTGAGCCTGCGACTGTGGAGAAATTTTTTGTTTCCTGTCTTTGGTTTTGCATATTAAGTACAAGCTATAAAGTTGTAAAAAATACCGTTTTGCTACCGGGACAGCTCATTGTTCAAATCCAGATCAGGTATAAACCCCCAGATTCATAGGCTGTGACAGACATTAAGTGATTCACGAGGGTTGAGACAAACAAACCGCCAGGCAAGTTCACTACCGATAAAGGGGCCTGGGGAGGCCAGGAAGGCAGCGCTCTATATTTGGTGGCGTCCGGCATTATAAAATCAGAATGTGCGTACCAGGCAGGTTTTACTCGATCAGGCTGCGTAGAAAACGGGTATAGACAGGGCTGTTCCACGCGCGTCCGCCCAGTGCTAAATAGCGAAGCTTACCTTCAGGGTCAACAAAATAGGTGGATGGCAGACCACGCGGTTGCCAGCGTTCTGTGACCTGGCCATCGCTGTCTAACAGGGTATCGAGTTCGGGCGCGATAGAGCCGATAAAACCAAATGCAGTGTCATAGGATTCGGCAGTGTTGATCAGTACAATCTTCAGCTTCGTGTTTTTGAATTTGGGAATAATGGCCTGAATTGTTGGCATTTCCTTACGGCAGGGGCCGCACCAGCTGGCCCAGAAATGAACAAACACCCATCGACCTCGAGCGCTTTCAATATTCCACTCATCACCGTCAAGGTTTTTCAGTTCGAGTGGTGGCGCATCACGTCCATCCAGTGTCAGAATGCCACGAGGCACATCGCTGGCTGCAAATGCTGTGTGTAACACTGAAGCCAGTAGCAGGCAGGTGAGCAGGGCGCGCTGTATCAGTTTTCGCATGACACATCCTTGAAAGTAATGATTTTGGGTTTACCTTTTTTTTCTGGCCCGGTGTTGAAATGTGCGACCAGCGTGAATGGTTTCGATTGCATCGGGATCGCTATGCTGCCACCTGCGCTTTCATCGAGCTGCAGATTTCGGGTCTCGGGTAATAGCGTCCAGCCAAAGGTAGACTGGTGCGCAAGCGACAGGCCGATTGTGTGCCAGACTTTCGTCCAGTAATCACGTCGTATGCGTTCTATTGGCTTGCCGTTTAACGAGAATCGCCAGCTGTCCGGTTCTATCCACAGTGTATCCAGTGTTTTATTCTTAACGATTGGCGTGATGAAACAGGTTTTCAGGATTTCAGCGATAGCTGGTGCTGGAAACCCTCGCCCGGTGTAAAAAGCGGTCAGCTGGTCTTTGCTGCGTACCACAAGACGCACCATAACTTCGCCATCGTCATATCTGAGTGGCTGAACCGAGTCGGCGAGTGCGCTTTTTGCAAACAATGGCAGCATGATCAGTGCCGCTATGCTGAAAAGTACTGGCAGAAATTTATTCATGAGTATCGTTTTATCAATAGCCTGTTAGTATTCAAGTATTGTTTGCATAACAGGCATGGTACATGCCAGATATTATTTATGCGACACCAGTGCAGCAACAACAGCGCTCCAGGTTTTTGCGATGTTGTCCAGATTATATCCGCCACCACCCATGACCAGTAAGCGTCCCTGGCACAGTTCGTCTGCAAGTGTGCAGAGTCGGCCTGCGACATGCGCATGCGTTTGCTCTGAAAGCGCGAGATGTGTGATCGGGTCGCCTTCGATGCTGTCCGCGCCAGCCTGCATGATAATGAAATCGGGTGATTGCCTGCGCAGAAAAGATTCCAGCTTTGGCCAGATCTGCATGAACTGAATATCACCAGTGTCGGGAGGTAGCGGTATATTGAGTTTGGTGCCGGCCGCACTTCCCTTGCCGGTTTCCTCGATGCCGCCGGTGCCGGGATAAAGATAACGACCGTCTTCGTGGGTATCGACAAAAATAAGATCGGGGTCGCTTTCAAAACTGTAGAACACGCCATCGCCGTGATGAGCGTCGATATCGACATAAGCGATACGCTGGATATGGTGCTGAGATCGCAGATATTCGATGACTACCCCGCAGTCATTGAATACGCAAAATCCAGCGGCCGAATCTCTGCGCGCATGGTGCAGGCCTGCAATCGGAATAAATGCACGCCTGTAGTGGCCGAGTACCAGTTGCTCGGCAGCAGCGAGGCTGGTGCCGACCACGGTGCAGGCCGCTTCGTAAACACCGGTAAAGGCCGGGGTGTCACCATGATCCAGATAACCAACGCCGAGTTTAGATTGCTTCCGCACTCTTTCGATATAGGCCGGGTCGTGAAACAGTTCTAATTGTTCGCGTGAGCACGATATTGGTTCGAGAATATCGACACGCTCATCGAGCTGCTGTTGATAAAAGGCATCGGTAAAAGCGTGCAGACGCCGCGGACCGAAAGGATGGTCTTCGCCGAAATTGTATTGCGCCAGTGCTTCACCCGTATAAACACAGCAGGAATGTTGATCGCTCATGGTCAGGGTATGTCCTTGTCAATGCGGCCAGGCGTCCATTCTAGCAGGAGACGGTGGCACCACGCAGGCGTGTTATTTGTGATACTTTTGTGATCAATGCTGACTACACTATGATAATTACCCGACTGAAGTAAGCGCTGCCGCAGGAGATGCTCAGGAATGCCCAACAGAGTGCTTGTTATCGAAGATGATCACGATATCGCGCATTTGCTGAAATTGCATTTGAATGATATCGCGATGGAGGTCGATGTGGTCGGCACGGGCATCGGTGGTTATGAAAAAGCCAGTACAGGGGCTTATGACATTATTATCCTGGATCTGATGTTGCCCGGCATGAACGGGCTGGAAGTATGCCGTAAGCTGCGCGAGCAGGCCGTGCAAACCCCAATACTGATGCTGACCGCGAAATCGTCTGAACTGGATCGCGTGCTGGGGCTCGAGCTGGGCGCAGATGATTATCTGACCAAACCGTTCTCGATACAGGAATTACAGGCGCGAGTAAAAGCCATGCTGCGCCGTTCTGCCATGCAGGCCGTGCAGCCAGAAGAAAACAGCGACGAAGAAAGTATCACGATTCGAAACCTGACCATATTGCCTGAACGACGCCGGGTATCGGTGGCCGGCCAGGAAGTAGAACTGACCGCGCGCGAATTTGAACTGCTGCTGCATTTTGCACGCAATCCCGGCAAGGTGTATAGCCGGGCACAGTTGCTGGACAAGGTCTGGGGCTATGGCCACGATGGTTATGAACACACGGTGAATTCACACATCAATCGCCTGCGCAAAAAAATCGAAATAGATCCCGCCAGGGCCGAGTACATTGTTACCGTCTGGGGTGTGGGCTATAAAATCGATGAAGGCAGTAACGGTCAAACGTGATGTTCAAAACCTTATACGCCAGACTGGTATTTACACTGTTCATTCTGTTTGCGCTGATGGGCGCCATGTTTGTGGTGGCGAGCATGTATTCGGCACAGATGTACCAGCAGGAAGTGAGTCAGCGCCTCAATCGCGATCTTGCCATGTATATCGCAAACGAACGCGTATTGATTAATAACGGCAAGATTAATCAGCGTAATCTCGACGACCTGTTTCAGCAGGCGATGATTATTAATCCCAGCCTTGAGCTGTATTTGCTCGATCGTGATGGAAAAATCATTTCATATTCATCGCATTTACATGGTGTGGAGCGCAAACGTGTTTCACTCGATCCAATAAAACATTTTTTCAGTGTATCGCCCGACACCCTGGTTGAAGGCGATGACCCCAAAAACAAATCTGGGCATAAAGCATTTTCTGTTGCTGCTATTAATAATAACGGGAAACTTCAGGGCTATATATACGCGATTCTCGGCAGCGAACAATACGACCATGTCACAGAAATGCTCAAGCAAAGTTATATTATGCAGTGGAGCGTAAGCACGATAGTCATCTCACTGATGTTCGCTTTTTTTGCCGCACTGATGGTGTTCTTTTTGCTCACACGAAAACTGCGCCTGCTGGGCGGGGCCATGGAAAATTTCAGGTTGACCGATTTTAGTGAACCGCCACAGATCAGGCTTGATGTAAAAAAACCGGTTGATGAAATAGACCACATGTCGGTTACATTTCAACAGATGGCCGAACGTATTTATAAACAGCTCAACCAGCTAAGGGAAACCGATGCGCTGAGACGTGAGCTGGTGGCGAATGTTTCGCATGATCTGCGCACGCCTTTGTCATCATTAAAGGGTTATCTGGACACGCTGTTATTAAAAGATGAAACCCTGTCGACCGCAGACCGACGAAAATATCTGCAAATCGCACAGACCAATACGAATCGACTATCAAAGCTTGTCGTGGAGCTGTTCGAGCTGGCAAAACTTGATGCAAACGAGCTCAAGCCAAGCTGCGAAGCGTTCAGTATTACCGAGCTGGTCTATGATGTGGCGCAGAAGTTCGAGTTGCGCGCCAGCCATAAAGGGGTGGCGATTAAGGTCGATGTGCCGAGCGATATGCCGTATGTCTATGCCGATGTCGCAATGATCGAGCGGGTACTGGATAACCTGATCGACAACGCATTACGGCACACGCCGCCACAGGGTGAGATAAACATCCTGGGAAGGCGTGTTGGTGATCAGGTGCATGTTTCTGTGACAGATACGGGCTGTGGTATTAGCGAAAATGATTTGCCACATATTTTCACGCGTTTTTATCGCCAGTCTTCATCGGCTGTGGCCGAAGGTGCTGGTTCGGGAGCGGGAGCGGGCCTTGGCCTGGCGATTGCCTATCGCATAGTGGAGTTACATGGCAGTAAGCTGTTTGTGAAAAGCGAAGCGGACCAGGGCACCGAGTTCGATTTCGAATTACCGATAAAACTGTCTGCCTGATGATTTGTGACACTATTGTGAGAATTCGGTGAGCCCACTGTGAAATTCTGAGCGCATAGTCTCCCTGCAGTTAATGTCAGCTGCATATGGTTTATCACCAAAGGAGGCTTCAAATGAATAAACATTCAGCGCTATCCGGCATTCTGGCCGCCGCAGTATTTTTATTTTCCGCAGTCACAAGTGCTTCACCAGAAGGTGATTATTATCGGGTAACCATCACCAACCTGACTCGCGCAGAATCATTCACCCCGATTCTGGTTGCCAGTCACAAACGAGGCGTGCACCTGTTCAAGCTGGGTTCTGCCGCCAGCAATGAACTGGCAATGCTGGCCGAGGGTGGCAATACTGTTCCTCTGGCCGATATGCTGGCAGCGAACAAACGTGTTACTGCGACCAGTGTGTCCAGTGGTCTGCTGGCACCCGGCGCATCGGTCACGGTCAAGGTTTCCGCCAGAGGCGCTCAGTACATCAGTCTGGCATCAATGTTAATACCGACTAATGATGGATTTTTTGCGCTTAACCATGTTCGAGTTCCTGTTAAAGGCACACGCACATTTTATTCTCCTGCCTATGATGCCGGCACCGAGATGAACGATGAGATGTGTATTAATATCCCGGGACCGGTCTGCGGTGGCGAAGGGTATTCACCCGGTGCCGATGGTGAAGGTTATGTGCATATTCATAGCGGTATTCACGGCATTGGCGAACTCTCTGCAGCGACCTACGACTGGCGCAACCCTGTAGCCAAAATTACTGTGCAAAGAGGCGAATAGAAAATATTTACATGGTGTAAACGGCGGGCCGGTGATGGCTGAATGCATCACCGGCCTTGTTTGTTACAGACGTTTTGTCAGAATGGCGGTGAGCTCATCGTCGCTGAGCACGATGGGATTGGTTTTCATGCTGCTGCCACGGGCATTGGCAACCACCTGTTCGATACCGGAAGGCTGCAGCCCGTAGTCTGAAAGTTTTTTAAGTTGCAGTTCTTCGGTCCAGCGGTGCAATAGTTCGATCAGTTTTTCCCAGGCATGTTCTTTCGAGCGGTGCCGTTTCTGGCACAGTACTTCGGAAATGCGGGCATACCGCTCCAGTGCCGGGTTATCGGCATCGCGCGCGCACATGGTCTGGATATTGGCTTCGGTGGCAGTGGCGACCAGAGTACCGCAGACCACACCGTGCGGAATCGGATAAAACGCGCCCAGCGGTGCCGCCAGACCGTGCACCGAGCCCAGCCCGGTCTGGGCCAGATTGATTCCCGAGATCAGCGAAGCATAGGCCATGCGCTCGCGCGCATCACTGTCCTGGCCCTGGCTGGTGAATAAGGCCACCAGGCCATCGCGCGCGGCGCGGAGGCCGCTGATGCCCAGCGCATCGCAAAATATATTGCTGCGCAGCGAAACATAGGATTCGATCAGCTGGGTCAGTGCGTCCATGCCATTGGCCGCGATCACTTCGGCGGGGCAGGACGCGAGCAGGTCGGGATCGACAATGGCGACCTCGGCGACCAGCTTGTCATCGCGAAACGATTTTTTGAAGCCACCGGGCCCCTGGACCCCGAGCACCGCATTTTTGGTCGCCTCGCTGCCGGTGCCCGCGGTGGTCGGCACCGCGATAAAAGGCAACGCCGGGCCCTGATATTCAAGCTCCGGGCCGACGCCTTCGAGATGGTCCATCACGCTGTTGCCAGGGCGCAGCAGTCCGGCGATGGCCTTGGCTGCGTCCAGTGCGCTGCCGCCGCCGATGCCGATAACAGCATCGATTGCAGCTTCGCGATACTGCGCTACTGCCTGATCCACCATCTGTGGTGAAGGTTCGCCGTCGATGCTCACGCAGGCGCAGGTCATGCCCAGCTGGTCAAACTGCTGCTGCAACTTCGGCCAGTAGGGGGTGCTGGCAAATGAGCTGGCACCGGTGACCAGCAGGACGCGCTGGCCATACTGTGCGCTGAGCTGGCCCAGCCGGGCAAACTTGCCGCTGCCGAATTCGATCCTCGGCAGGCGCGCGATGCTAAAAGGTCTGAACGAATTGATCATGCAGCCGGGAACAGACCGTTGAATACCAGGCCTTTTCTGGGGACGGCCATCCAGTCGGCGACCGTGTCCCGCCAGCGCGCATAGTGCTCGGTCTGTTTGTGCGCGGCTGCGGCATCGGCGCTGCTATAGGCCTCGTAGAGCACGAACCAGCCGGGCTTTTCTGCGGATTGCAGCACGTCAAAGCGGCGATTACCGGGTTCGTTGATCGCGGCTTCGTGGTTTTTGCGGCAGGCTTCGATAAAGTCGGCGATATGCTCGGGTTTGACATGGATGTGAACTATAGTTGTGTGCATGGGAATGTCCTTGTCATGGGTGGCAGTATTGTGTCTGGCGAAGCCGCTGTGGCAGGTGGCCTGCGCAGCGTGAGTGATGCAGAATTGTCATATTTCGTAATATCAGAGTAACATTTCGTCAGTATGATCACGCCTATGTGTCACAGGCCATGCTTACCCAATGAATCCTCGACGCTGGCGAGCGCGTAATCGCATCGCTGCAGGGCCGGTGGCATGATAATGATGGTGCCAAGCATACCACCGGGTGGTCTGTTTCCAAAAATATCGCCTCGACCATGCACTTAACTGCTCGGGGGTTCGGTTGTGGGGCAATGATCCAGGCGAGTTGCTGAGATGCGCGCTAGCCAGGGCTGCGTTACCCGGACGAGAGCAGCATGCCTGATGAGGAAAATGATAGAATTTAGCAACAGCGACGAAAATGTCTGTCGCTCTATAAAGAACAAATATTATATAACCGGCCGCTACAGGTAATACTATGGATAACATGAGTACCACACAACATATCTCACACCAGTTCAATGCAGAAATGCAGAGCCTGCGTAATCATGTGATGAACATGGGCGGCCTTGTTGAGCAGCAGATACTGTCAGCGGCCGAAGCCTTGCAAACCCAGGATGCAGTGGCAGCTGAAAAAGTGATACGCGATGATCACAAGGTCAATGCAATGGAAGTGAGCATTGATGAAGAATGTGCGCAAATACTCGCACGTCGGCAACCAGCAGCTTCAGATTTGCGAATGGTGGTGGCAGTGATCAAGACCATTACCGATCTTGAGCGCATTGGTGACGAGGCGGAAAAGATCGCCAGCATGGCGGTGCATATGTCGGAGCGGGACAGCAGCTATCATCCGCGTTATGCCGGTGTACAGCATCTGAGTAAACATGTCTCAACAATGGTGCATGATGCGCTGGATGCGTTTGCCAGACTCGATGTGGCTGCATCGCTTAATGTGCTTAAGTCTGATGATGTCGTTGACGCAGAATACAAAGCGTTCATGCGACAGATGGTTACTTACATGATGGAAGACCCACGGACAATATCTGAAGTGCTCGATATTGTCTGGGCAGCAAGAGCTATGGAGACGAATCGGCGATCATGCAAAAAATATATGTGAATATGTTATTTACCTTGTGAAAGGAAAAGACATTCGTCACATTGATATTGAAGAAGTTGAGAAAGATATCCGACCATGAGTTATGCAAAAATCCTGATTGTAGAAGATGATCAGGGTATTCAGGATATGCTTGAGTATGCGCTCACCCCCGAGGGCTATAAACTGTATCAGGCGTACACTGTAAAACAGGCCTGGGAGTTTATCGAAAGCAAGTCCCCGGATATTGTGTTGCTGGACTGGATGCTGCCGGATAACAGCGGCATAGATCTATTACATCGAATACGTAAATATCATTCCAGTCTGCCAGTGATCATGGTGACCGCACGCGGTGAAGAAGAAGACCGCGTACTGGGACTGGACGTGGGTGCGGACGACTATATAACCAAGCCATTTGCGGTACGCGAATTGAAATCGCGGATACAGGCAGTGCTGCGCCGCACCATGCCGGAAGAGCAGCCCATCCAGATTGCCGGACTGTTTCTTGATCCGGTAAGTCAGCGTGTGAAAGTAGGTGAAGAGGCGCTCGATTTACCGCCAACCGAATTCCGTCTGTTACATTATTTTATGCGCCATCCTGATAGAGTGTTTTCGCGCACGCAGTTACTCGATCAGGTCTGGGGTGCGCAGGTATATGTTGAAGAACGTACTGTGGATGTTCACATCAGGCGTCTGCGCAAAAATCTTGGCGCACATCATCTTGAAAGTCTCGTACAAACTGTTCATGGCAGAGGGTATCGATTCTCGAGGCAGCTATGAGCAAGGGGCTGCGCGAGGAGCTGATCTGGGTTGGCATACTGTTGCTGCTGGCTGCGCTGATTGGTTCGATATTTAGTCTAACACGTAGTTTTCTCCTGATTGCATTAGTGGCATATTTGTGGAGACATGTCTACAACGTGCATCGATTAACGCATTGGCTGAACTCACCATCCAGAAATACACCTGAATCCACAGGTGCCTGGGATGAAATTTACTCAGGCCTCTATCAACTGTATCAGCGGCAAAGAAAAGCAAGGCGCAGGCTGACAACAATGCTGTCGAAATTCAAGGAGTCAACCCAGGCTTTGCCATATGCCACGGTTGTACTCAATGAGTATTTTGAAATTGACTGGTTTAACTCGGCTGCTAAAGATATTTTTGACCTCAAAGCCAGTAATGATATCGGTCAACGGATAGATAACCTGATCCGCCAGCCGGGTTTTGTTACTTATATAAAGTCGAAACAATATGATAAGCCGCTCGAGTTCGGCCTGGGCGAGAGCCGCATGTTGCTGACGCTCACACCTTACGGGAATGGCCAGTATCTTATGATTACACGGGACATCACCGAGCGCACAAAAGTGGATGCTATGCGACGTGACTTTATTGCGAATGCATCGCATGAATTAAAGACCCCGATCACGGTTATTTCCGGTTATGTTGAGGCGATGCGTGAAAGATCAGAAGACGAGAAGTTTAATCAGCCGCTGGAAAAAATCCAGGTTCAGGCAGAGCGCATGCAATTAATTCTCAATGAGCTTCTGGAACTGGCAAAACTGGAATCTGCTGATTATATAGAGCATCCGCAGAGTGTTGATACAGCGAGCCTGTTACAGGAAATTTACCAGGACGCGCTGACGATGGACGATTCCAGGCATGAGATTAAACTGACTGCGATGCCCATTACCATTGAGGGTGATCGCGAAGAGCTGCGCATGGCATTTTCCAATCTGGTAACCAATGCTTTGCGCTATACACCAGAAAAACGAGCAGTAAAGATATTTAGCTCGGTCGATGATAGCGGCGTCAGTGTCGGAGTTGAGGATGAAGGCATTGGTATTACCTACGAACACATACCACGATTAACTGAACGGTTTTACCGTATTGATCCAGGTCGGTCACGTGATCAGGGCGGAACGGGCCTGGGTCTGGCTATTGTTAAGCATGTGCTCGACAGGCACGATGGCGAACTGATAATAAGAAGCACACCGGGCAGAGGCAGTGTTTTTCGTTGCCATTTCCCGCACGTTGAGGCACCTGTAGAAAGCAACCAGGCTATAACGCAGCCCTGATAATTTTGATTACTCCATCAGGCATGCTTCGACCACCAGTCAGGCAGGTCAGCAACCGAATTTAGAACCGCATCAGGTGTAATCGCAGAGTTCAGATCGGATTCTCTGAATTTTCCGGTACGTACCAGCAGTGCGTGAAGCCCGGCGTGTTGTGCCGCTTCGATATCTCCAACGATATCATCACCGATCATATAGACCGCGCTATCCTTGTCCACACCGAGCAGGTCGATTGCAGCCTGGTAAAAATCTGGCGCGGGTTTGCCGGTGACGATCGGCGCCCGTCCACTGGCATATTCCAGCGCCTTTACAAATGGCCCGGCATCCAGCTGGAGTCCGTCACTCGCACGCCAGTAACGTGTCATTCCGAGCGCAAGCAAAATAGCGTCGGGATTATTCATCAATAAACGAAAGGCGCGATTGAGTCTGGAGAAATTCCAGTCATCGGCAAGGTCACCGATAATAACGGCGTCGACGGTGGCGTCGCTGTTTTCAACAATTTCAAAATCGGAAAATTCGTCCTGTGTCGCAGCTGGAATAAAAAGTGCGAGCCGATGACGCTGCTGGTGTTTCAGCAGTTGGACGGCCGCCACTGGCGGAGTAAGAAACTGTTCAGGCGTGATCGTGATACCGAAATGAGAGAGTTTATCGACCAGGGCAGATCGCGGCCTGGATGTTGTGTTGGTAAGAAACAGATGGGGTATATTGTTGTCTGCAAACCACGCAACGGTTTCTGCGGCACCCTTGATAGCAAAGTCGCCTTCATAAAGCACGCCATCCAGATCGAACAGTATCGCTGACATCGCATCACCCGCAATCCATGGTTCGATTATAGCGCTGCCCAGGGAAAGCTGGCAAATCGGCTACAACGTTCAGTCTATAGTGTTATTTGATCTGGCCGCCATCAACATTTTTGTCTACGATATGAACATCTCGTTGCGGGAAAGGAATTTTAATCTGGTGATGTTTGAAGCGTCTCCATATATTGATATTGATATCGGAGCGCACACTGCCAAGGCCGGCTTCAGGATCGCGCACCCAGACGCGCAATTCAAGCTCGATACCATTGTCACCGAATGACATCAGGCGAGTCACTGCCTCAGGTTCTTTGAGGACACGTGGATGCTCGTTGCTCGCTTCAACCATTTGCTGCATTGCCAGTTCAACATCGCTGTCATAGCTGATCTGTACCGGCAGCTTAAGGCGTACATTGCGATCGGTGTAACTCCAGTTTGTCACTTCTGTGGTGATTAAGTTTTCATTCGGTATCAGTGTCTCGACACCATCACGATCACGGACGACCACGTAGCGCGCATGTAGCGCCTGTACCCAGCCAAAGCGATTACCAATGGTGATGACATCGCCAGGTCGAATCGAGCGATCAAACAGCAGGATGAAGCCCGAAATAAAATTACTGAATATTTTTTGCAGGCCAAAGCCGATGCCGACACCAATAGCGCCACTGAATACCGCCAATGTAGTCAGATCAATGCCAACGCTTTTTAGCGCCAGCAGGATGGCAATGGTATAAACAAGAAATTTACTGACCTTGGTCAGGCCAACGCGCATACTGGGGCTCATATACAAAGATTGACGTGTACGCGCTTCAATCAAACGCGTTACCGAATTTGCAATAAGCATGAAAATCAGAACTGCAATCACCAGCTTGAACATTGATAACAGGGTAAATCGGCTGCTTCCCATGTCGACACCCACCGAGTCCAGTGCTGATAGCGCATCGGGCAGCCAGCCGATCAGGTGTAATGCAACAATGCCCCATACCATAAAGCTGAGTACGCCTTCCCATGCGCGCAAGGCCGGGCTACGAGGAAAACTTTTTCGGATGGTATACACTGCAATGCGAATTCCCGCCAGTGACAGCAATAGTGGCGTGAAAATATCGAGCAGGGCTACGCTTATCTTGAATTGCTCAAGAACAAAACGACAGACTACAAGATACAGCAACATGCTCAGTGCAAAAGCCGCGCGGTCAGTTGCGCGTAGAAAGAACCGCGCAAAGCCCCTTTTTTCAAGATTGCCGAGCAGTTTGCTGATGAATTTTTGCCAGCGCCTGTGTGTAAACCAGGCCAGTATGCCGCATGCCAGTATGGTTACAAACTGATAGCCACCGGAAAGCGTAATAAATTGAGCGGACCATTTATTTAGAAGCAATGTCAGTTTGTCGATTAGTTCCATGACTATTTACCTTGTAGGCGATAGCTTATTATCGCAGTTTTTACTTATGTCCATGTGCCTGTCAGTGATTAGTCGATCCGTTGCAATCATCGGTATTTCCAGGCTGATATCCAATAGTATCCCAGTCAATAAGGCTTTAACATATAAAAATTGTAAACTGATGTGAGATGTTTTCAGGAATAAGAATATGACCAGTCTTGATGCGATCATCAGACACCAGTCGGCACTGCGTCAGTGTCGACAGTGCTCAGAGATGGTTCCACCGGTGGTAGTGTGTGAACCGGTGCAAACTAAAATTCTGCTCATCGGCCAGGCGCCGGGCGACAAAGAACCGGTGCTGGGTCGGCCATTTGCGTGGACCGCAGGCAAAACCCTGTTTAAATGGTTTGAGTCAATCGGTCTTGGCGAGGATGCGTTTCGTCAGCAGGTCTACATGACCGCGGTATGCCGCTGTTTTCCAGGAAAAAATCCCAAAGGGGGTGATCGTGTTCCGGATGCGATCGAAATTGAAAAATGCTCGCGCTGGTTACAGGCAGAAATAGAACTGTTGCAGCCTGAGTTGATATTGCTGGTGGGCAAGCTGGCCATATCGCAATACCTGGAGGTGAACCGGCTGACTGATGTGATCGGCCAGTGTTTTCAGAAGCGGCTATACGGTGTGACTGCTGATCTGATTCCTTTGCCGCATCCTTCGGGCGCGTCGACCTGGCACCGTACGTCGCCGGGCAAAGAACTGCTGCTGCAAACACTGGAGCTGGTGCGCGAACACCCGCAATGGCAGCAGGCGCTCAGGCAGGCGCAGGCTCAGTGATGGAACAGGCTTGCATTGAGCCACATATGCACCGCTATGCTCGCGGCATAACCGAGTGCGATTACCGGCGTCCAGCGTAGATGGCTGAAGAATGTATATTTACCCCGGGTCTGCCCCATCAATGCGACACCTGCTGCCGAGCCAATCGATAGCAGGCTGCCACCAACACCTGCAGTCATGGTTACCAGCAACCACTGGCCCAGTGACATGTCCGGGTTCATGGTTAATACCGCGAACATTACCGGAATATTGTCTACCACCGAAGATAGCAGGCCGACACTGACGTTGGCTGTGGTGGCGCTCCAGCCGTGATACATGACTCGGGAAGCCATTTCGAGATAGCCGATATAACCCAGGCCACCGACGCACATGACCACGCCGTAAAAAAACAACAGCGTGTCCCATTCCGCGCGCGCGATTTTATTGAAAATATCGAAAGGAACTACGTCGCCCAGTTTGCCAGCATTATTGTTGGCCGAGTTACGCGATATGTGTGCCAGTGCTTTGCGTTTCAGCACAAAGCCGCACAACTGCAAATAGCCAAGACCGGTAAGCATACCCATCACCGGGGGAAGGTTCAGAAAGTTATGAAATGAAACTGCGGTAATGATGGTCAGCAAAAACAGAACAATAATACTGATTGCCCCGGGCCGCATAACAACTTCTTCGGGATTGGGGTGTGGCTGTTCTTTGGGGACTGCGAACTGCATGATGAGCGCGGGTACGATAAAGTTAACCAGCGCAGGAATGAACAGATAAAAGAATGCATAAAAACCTACTACACCTTTTTGCCACACCATCAAGGTAGTAATGTCACCAAATGGACTGAATGCGCCGCCTGCATTGGCACCGATGACGATATTGATGCATGCCAGTGAAACAAAACGCGCATTGTTACCGCCGACAGCCATGACCACAGCACACATCAGCAGAGCTGTGGTCATGTTATCCGCAACCGGTGAAATCAAAAATGCGAGCGTGCCGGTCATCCAGAACAGGGTGCGAAAACCGTAACCTTTGTGTACCAGCCAGGCGCGTAGCGCATTGAATACCTGGCGCTCTTCCATCGCATTGATGTAGGTCATCGCGACCAGCAGGAACAGCATCAACTCGGCATAATCAAGCAGATTGGTACGCGCTGCCCGCTCAACTTCTTCGCCAAAACCATGTTGCGTGGCGACATATGCAACCAGTGCCCAGATAATGCCTGCAGCCAGAATGACAGGCTTTGATTTGCGTAACTGGGTAAATTCTTCGGCCGCTACCAGAATATAGGCCAGCACGAACACAGCCAGGGATAAATAGCCGGCAGCATGTGTAGTCAGGTCGAATGTGTGAGCTGTGACTGCGCCTGAAGACGCTGTGGCCAGAGAGGGCAGAAAACAGGCGGCGATCAGCGCGACTAATCGCACCTTATTGCCGGTTAAGAGTGCGATTAGTTTCATGTTTGTACCTGTCAGAAAACAAGGATCAAAAATGACAGGCCTCTCACCAGCAAAAGCATGGTTGTGAAGCTGTCAGCGCGTTGTGCCTGTTAAAACATATGGACGCGCAAACTGTGACAAAAGCGCAGCGAGTCTACTCCATATCTGAAATTCAGGTCAAACCGAGGAACCGACAGACTGAATGTCCGGTGTCATAAATTGCTGCTGGTATACGCAACGCCTGTGCCACCAAGACCGCAGTAGCCGCCAGGATTTTTTGCCAGATATTGCTGGTGATAATCTTCAGCATAATAAAATGCAGGCGCATCAAGAATTTCTGTGGTGATCTCGCCATATCCTTTGTGGCTCAGTTCCTGCTGGTACAGTTCACGGCTGGCTTCGGCAGCACGGCGTTGTTCATCATTCGTAACATAGATCCCCGATCGATACTGGGTGCCAACATCATTGCCCTGACGCATGCCCTGGGTTGGGTCGTGTGATTCCCAGAACACTTTAAGCAGTTGTTCGAAGCTGACCACTCCCGGGTCAAACACCACCAGTACGACTTCGTTGTGTCCGGTCATACCGCTGCAGACTTCACGATAACTTGGATTCGGTGTGATACCTGCTGCATAGCCAGCAGCCGTGGTATAGACGCCTTCGGTTTGCCAGAATTTTCGTTCCGCGCCCCAGAAGCAGCCAAGCCCGAAAATGACCTGTTGCAAATGCTCCGGAAAAGGGGGCTTGAGCGGATGGCCGTTAACGAAATGCTGCTGTGGAACCGGCATGGCGGTGCTGCGTCCCGGCAGGGCCTGGTCCGGATGGGGCATGGTAGATGGTTTTGACATGGGCGGCTCCAGTCGCTAGCTTGCTGACACTCTAACATAGAGCGAAAAACGAATAACCTGGCAGCTATGGGGAATTTGTTTATTGATAGAGCATATTTTATAACAGGCGTCCTGTGATGAATGGTTGAACTCCAAGGGTGAAGGCCATGCCTAATTATCACTTTGTATAAATCTGATTGCTCGGCGAGGTTACTATTATGTTGCCATTAATTTTACGACGCGCGCATCTGCTGTTTATGCTGCTGGCTGCCATCGTGCTGCTACAGGGCTGTACTCCAGTAAATGACTCGGGCAGCGGGCGCATCAGCCTTCTGCTGACGGACGGTCCAACAGCACAATTCGACCAGGTCAACATTACAGTTGACTCGGTACAGCTGCTTGGTGAAGGCCCTGATGTTTACCTGACAAGCCAGCCTATGACCTTTAATTTACTCGATTTACGTAATGTCTCTACCATGCTGGGGGTTAATGACCAGGTGCCAGTCGGAACCTATTCCAAGCTGCGGCTGAATGTCAGCAATGTTGAGCTGGTCAATCTAAATGCGGACGGTAGCGTGGCTCAAACGGTCATTCCGGAATTACCGTCGGGCCATATTGATCTCAATCCACAATCACAAATCACGGTTGCACCAGGTAGCGACCTGGTGATGGAACTTGATATAAACGCGGAGAATTCGATCCAGATAACAACGACTGGCAGCGGTAAATATATATTCCGTCCGCAGGTTTTTGTGAATGTTCTAAGTGATGCCAGCACATCGCTTGTGCGCCTGTCAGGTACCGCGCTCGGTATCACCGCAAATACATTTGAATTATGCGAAAAAGGTGCGACTCAGGTAAGCACCGATTGCAAGCAGGTCAATGTCGGCACTGACACGGCGGTGATGAATGCAGGTATGGATACGATCGCCTATGCTGATATGCAGGTGGGTGACCCGGTGGTTGTGTTCGGTCGTCTCGACGGAAGCATAGATGCTATCAATGCGATCCATATTTTTGATGGTACTACTGAGCTATCGACATTCAGAGGCGCGTTTTCGGGTCCGGTAGTTGCTGATTCTGCAGATATGGTTATTTCACAAAATACAACTGGAGTGAGTGTCGGTGATACGCTACCGGTGACACCGTTCGGCCCTGCTTCTGTGCTGGATAAGCAGGGCAATACTCTCAACACCGATGCTATTGCTGCGAATGTAACGGCCCAGGTTGTTGGTGTGCTGAAACCGGATGCCACCACACCAACTTCGATAAAGCCGGGACTGGTTATCGTGGAATCGCCATAACAGCATCTTCTGTTGTAAAAAGGCCGCATATGCGGCCTTTTTTTATGCCCTGCCTTTGCTAAGCCCGGGTTATTAGATCACGTAAGGTCATTTTGTTCAGGCTTTTCGAAACAGCAGTGTCTACCATGTTAAGTAGCTGTTCGATATTAGCGCTGGAGTCGACTGATTCAGCATTAAGGTAAGATGTCTCGTCGGCAGCACGAACCGTATCAAGAACCGTCTTCACTTCTATATGCTCCAGCGAATGTGCAGGAATATAGAGCAATCCTTCCTGGCCGCCCAGGACTATCAGGTTTGCCTGCAATAATGGTTCAATAATTTTTTGCAGGGCCTGCGAGTCGATACCGATTTTTCTGGCAAGTTGTTCATGATTGCAGGCCGGCGTATTTTCATGGAAATTTTTTGCAATATGATACATGGCCAGCAATGCAGTTTTTTCTCTTACCCTGCAGCTCAAGCTTGAGTTGCCTTGTTGATTGGCGACACATTCCGGGTTTTGATAATAGAACGCGATACTCGCACCGATCAGCAATATGATCCAGCTTAGATATAACCAGATCATAAAGATCATCAAAATAGCAAAACCGGAATAGACCGCGGTATAGCTACCGGAACCGGCGACAAAGGAGGCAAACAGCCAGCCAGTGGTTTCCCATAAAATTCCTGCAATAGCACCGCCTACGAGTGCCGACCTGAAACGCACGCGGGTATTGGGGACCAGTATATAAATAAAAGTAAAAGCCGCTATCACCAGAAGGTAGGGCAATAACTTGCTGATAATTGAAATTAAAAAACCCAGTGGGGTTATAGCGGTCAGCGAAGTGAGTACGTCTGAATTGCTGATTGTGCCCGTGATACCCATCGCCGTGAAAACAAGCACCGGGCCGACCATGATCACGCTGAGATAGTCACTGAAGCGTTGCGCCAGGTTTCTGGAAGTACTGATGCGCCAGGTAAAATTAAATGCGCTTTCGATTTTTTGTACCAGGGAAATAACAGTGTATAGCAAAAGCCCAAGACCTAGCGCGCCAAGCACGCCGACTTTCATGTTATTTACAAATCCAATGATGTACCGTGTGATTTCAGCGCTTTGCGCACCCAGTGGCGCAAGCATGTTATTTAGGGCTGATTCAAGCTGATCATGTACACCGAACCCTTTTAATACCGAGAAGCTGACTGCAAGCAATGGCACCAGCGACAACAAAGTGGTGTAGACCAGGCTCATGGCACGCAAGGTCAGGTGGCCGCTTTTGAGGTCGCGAATCACAGCCTGAAATATTCTTAGTAGCCTGATGCCACCTGATTGCCATTGCGGCAAGGTTGAGAGATCCTGCTCCCATAGAAAAGCATGTAGTGCTTTAAATATATTATTCATTGCCGCTGCCCGGTTATTTGATTTTGCGCTGCTTAAGCCGCCATTCCTGATAATTAGGCTCTGTTTTGTAGCCTCTTCGATTGATATAGTCGAGAACGCCCCAGAGACGATAAAACTGCACCACCGAGTCCACCCGCATTATTTCTTTGCCATCGGTATCAAAAAACACCAGTGTTGGCGCGTAAAATATATTTAGTTTTCTCGCCCATTTACGAGCAGTTGTAGTTTTGCCTTCAGGTGTGCGCACCGGTGTGTTTGACCACATATCCAGTTGTACAGCATTCATTTTTGAAATTTCTTTAATCGTGTTTGGTTTGTCCAAAGGCCCTGTGTGCAATAGATCGCAGCTGTGACAGTTACCCTGTTCAAAAAATACCACCAGCGGCCGGGATGTATCAGCGACCAGTTTTTTCAGGTCGTAGGGCGGATCAAGAAAAAAATCACGTTGATTCAGGCCGCCTCTGGTAAAAAACACGCCCGGTACGGCACGTTTCAGATAATCGCGAAAGGTCTGGCCTTTGTAAAACTTTTCGGTCACGTATTCCAGGGCAGCGCGGAACTGGTAAGGCGGGTAATAACCGCGCAGCCTGAAAACCGGCGTGCCGCTTTTGTCATAAAAAACCAGGGAAGGTGTGAAATTGGTTTTATAATGTATGGACAGTTCGTGTTCAGTGTAGCTGACGCCGTTGGTGTCTATGATGTTATCTATGCCCCAGATGTCTATGGGTATCAGGTCGTAGTGTTCTCGAAGCTTGCGATTAATAGTTGGGTCAGCCAGGTCGGTATCAATGAACAGCTTGCAGTAGGCGCAACGCTGCTGGCCAAAATATACAATAATGCCATCTTTTCCGTTTTTGACCGCTTCTTTTAGATCATCACGCAGGTCGCCAAGGCTTAATTTGAACCAGTCCGGATACTTTAATGGGTGTTTCCAGAATCGTGTCATCAAAATTCTGGCTTGAGTCGGTATTGCTGTCTGGGCTGCTGGCTGATGCCGGTGCAAAAAGCGGGGGCAGCAGGCATAGTGCTGACAGCAAAAAAAAGCTTGTTAGTCGTTTGCGCAAGTGGGACACCGTGGAGTACTGTTTAACTTTTTCATTGGAGCATATTAGTGGCTTGTATGTTTGAGTTTAAATCAAATTATCTTTAAATAAACTGCTCTGGAACCGGCGACTGGCCATAAGCCTGCGCTCGGGGTGCCTCGCACATTTCAGGAGAAGAAGATTGAGACTCTGAAAATAGCCGCCATAGCTAGCCATGCGGGTATTTTGCCTGAAAATGGCCGCCAGATGGGTAAAAAGCTGTGGGCCAGGGATATGTGTACCAGTGGTTGAGCCGTGAGATTCACGGCGGCATACGACCAGATAGCCAGGCCAAAAACCATAGCCGTTTCTGGCTTATGCTATATTAGTGGTTCCAGAGCATTTTCGACAGGTGTATGTAAAACACGACAGGTGCGAAAGTGCATTGCTGGCCAACCGTTTCTAAAACACATGCTCTAAACCGGAGCGTGGGTATAATTTTTTGAGGTATATTGAAGTATGTCTGTAACGATGATTGATGTGATCATATACATTATCAGTATGATGATGATTGCTGGGTACCATGTGTTCCTGCGAATCCGAATCCGCCAGGATAGCAACTATACAATACAATCGATCAATAATATGGCTCGTAGTGCATGGGTTGATAATATAATGTCAGACAGGAGTAACGGCCTTCTGGGAGTTCAGACACTGCGTAATTCAACCATGGCAGCAACTTTTCTGGCGTCTACCGCCATACTGATGTGTGTGGGTGTTCTTAATTTAATGGAAAAAGACGAAGCTAAGAATGGCTTATTTAATTATCTACACGGTAGCGGCCTGCATAGCAGCATAATAAGCAGCGCCGGTTTCCAGAATGAAAAACTTCTGATTTTGCTGATAACGTTTATCTGGGCGTTTTTCTGTTTCTCGATGGCGGTGCGCATGTATAACCATGTTGGTTATTTGATTAATTCGAAAAATACCAGGCTGCAATTTATGCCGTCACCAAAATATGTTAGTAAGCTACTCAATCGCAGTGGCAAATACTACAGTTATGGCATGCGAGCTTATTACATTTCTATACCAATGATATTTTCGTTGTACGATCCATACTTTATGCTCATTGCGAGTGTCGGAGTAATCAAATTGCTATATTACATTGATCGCGCACCAAAGCATGATGCAGATAAAGCAGCTGATGCACACGAGCAGGGTAGTGAGTAATGCGTTGCTGAGATAAGTTCTGCTCTAGCACGCGCGTCGCGGGCAATATTGTGTTGTATATTTAATCTGGCCTTGTGATTTGTATGATTTTGCTCAGGCCAGCATATTCGTTTGCGCCGAGCCTGGCGATCGGATCGAGCTTGTCAGCATGTAGTTTTATGCGCCCCTGCTCGTTTATCGTAACAACTTCGTCAGCGAAGTAACACTGATTAACCTTTCCATAGATAATCTGTTGAGCGTTATTGCCCAGTGTGTGGCTTTCATACAGTTCGCATGCGTAGGCTACGCGACACATCTTGATTCTGGGCACGGGGTGTTGTTCGAAATCGCATAGTTCAAGATTCAAACCATCGAGCTCGGATTTGCCATATTCCAGAGTAGCTGAGCTTTGATTTAATGCCGGTAATAATTCGCTATGTGCGATATGCACGGTAAAAAATTTGCTGCGTTTTATATTGACCAGCGTGTCTTTTGGGCTGCCATCGGGTTTATTGCCCAACGACAACATGAGTAATGGCGGGTCACTGCATACAGCATTAAAAAATGAAAACGGTGCGAGGTTATAATTCTGGTTGGTATTTTGTGTCAGTACCCATGCAATTGGCCGAGGTATCAAACTCTGTATGAGATTGAAATACATCTGACCGGGGCTGATCGAATCGGTTTTGAGATACATGTATTATCTGCCTAAGAATTTATTTCCCTGGGCCTGATTATTCAAGCCATTCCAGAAGATAATAAATATACTGGCCTTCGGAGGATTTTGAAGGTCCGCTAACGCGCGCTGCGTATTTATTATGATCGGGGTCGGCGTCGTCGATGGCGTCGGCGGCGCAGGATTTAATTTCTACACAACCGGCAGGAAAGCGATTACGGCTGCGTCGCGGTACATACACTACTGCATATTTAAGACCGGACGCGTTACCTTCGGGGTCTGGAGGAACTAAGCCACGCATGATATTTCACTGTAATATCGTATGTGTTGATACATTAATGGTGCTGGTTCATTTTGTCAGCCAGTGTCATACCCAGGGCTGATACCACAAAGGTCAAGTGAATAATGACGTACCACATGAGCTTGTCATTGTGAACGTTATTTGCTTCCATAAATATTTTGAGCAAATGGATCGAGGAGATAGCAACGATTGAGGCGGCGACTTTTTGTTTCAGAGAGCCGGAGTCCAGCTTGCCCAGCCAGGACAGTTTTTCCTGTCCCTCTTCGATATCAATGGCAGATACAAAGTTTTCGTAGCCGCTGAGCATTACCATCACCAGCAGGCCACCGACCAGCGACATGTCCACCAGGCTGAGGATTAGCAGAACAAGATCGGTCTCGCTTCCCTGCAGAATATTGGGCAAAGCATGCAGTACTTCCTGAAAAAATTTAATACCGAGCAGTACCAGTCCCAGGCTCAGACCCAGGTACAGTGGCGCCAGTAACCAGCGGCTGGCATACAGTGCTTTTTCTATATTGCGTTCGATCATGTGAGGATCACGATAGTTGCAGGTGGTGGTGCTATGTTAACCGAAATTTTGCCGTGAGTTTAGCCATTCAATAAGATGGTTGTCAGTGTTCCGTGATGGCCTGCGTGATCCAGAGCGATCGCGGAAGCGTGGCATTTTCTTAAAGCCGGCAGGGAATTCGAGTCCGGTTGTAATTTGTACAATAAGATACGCTGAATTGCATATGGTTCATGCTGAAACCTGTAGAATCGCGGCATGAGCGAAAAAACAGATTATACCGATCTCAGCCCTGACATGGTGCTGCAGGCGCTGGATGCCCGTGGTTTTGAAACCAGTGGCCGCATGCTGGCGCTCAACAGTTATGAAAACCGGGTGTACCGGGTCGAGATCGAAGACGAGAAACCGCTGGTGGCGAAGTTTTATCGCCCCGGGCGCTGGAGTAATGCGGCCATTCTCGAAGAACACGCTTTTGCGCACGAGCTGGCTTCGGCCGAGATCCCGGTAGTGCCGCCCATGCGCATCGACGGTGAAACCCTGCTTCAGTACGAAGGTTATCGCTATGCGCTGTATCCTTTGCAGGGTGGGCGCTGGCCGGAATTAAACCAGCAGGAAGATCTGATCTGGTGCGGGCGTTTCATAGCACGACTTCATGCAATCGGCAGACAACAGCGCTTTTCTCATCGCAATGAAATCAGTATTGAGCGTATGGGGATAGATGCGTCACAGTATTTGTTGCAACAAAAATATATTCCTGACTATCTTGCGCAGTCGTACCAGTCTTTGTGCGCAGATTTAATACAGCAGATTGAAAGCTGTTTTCATAGTGCCGGGCAGTTTAAAACTTTCCGGATACACGGTGATTGTCATCGTGGCAATATCCTGTGGACAGACGATGGCCCGCATTTTGTTGACCTTGATGATTGCTGCACCGGACCGGCGATACAGGACCTGTGGATGTTGCTTGCAGGTGATCGCGATGAAATGACGGGGCAGATGTGTGATTTGCTGGAAGGTTATAGTGAATTTGCAGACTTTGATCCGCGCGAGCTGAACCTGATAGAAGCTTTGCGCAGTTTGCGCATGATGTATTATGCCTCGTGGCTGGCGCGGCGCTGGGATGATGCGGCATTCCCGCAGGCCTTTCCCTGGTTTAACACCACTCGTTACTGGGAAGATCATATTCTTGAACTGCGCGAACAACTCTCACGCATGCAGGAACCCGCGCTGGTGGTTTAATTGCATTACTGCCCAATAATAATACTGCCAGTACCAGGCGGGTATATTCATCTGCAGTTTTGATAAACTCGACCGGATAACGCGCAGAGGTATCATGAAAATCAGTATTATTAGCGGTAGTCATCGTAATCCTTCACAAAGTGAGAAGGTGGCGCGATATATAGAAAAAACACTGCAAGCAGAACATGCTGGCACCGAAACCTGGTTATTTACACTTGCAGATAATCCACTGCCCTTATGGGACCAGTCGGTATGGGAAGATGACCCCGCATGGAATGAACGCCTGGCACCCGTCAAGGAACAACTTTCAGCCTCGGATGGTTTTGTGATTGTTTCTCCGGAGTGGCACGGTCAGGTGCCGGCAGGACTGAAAAATTTATTTTTACTGTGTAATCGTTTTCAGCTGGGCCATAAGCCTGCACTGATCGTAACAGTATCCAGTGGTGATGGTGGCGCTTATCCGGTCGCCGAGCTGCGCATGAGTAGTTATAAAAACAATCGCATTTGTTATATCCCCGAACATGTAATTGTACGTCATGTGGAAAAAGTACTGAATGCTAATCCGGCAGATAATGATGCTAGTGCAGACGCGTATTTTCGTGAACGCATCGGCTGGGCCTGCGATCTTTTGCTTGGCTATGCCGAAGCATTGAAGCCAATGCGAGAAAAAATAAAAGTTCATCACGAGAAATTCGGCAACGGCATGTAGTTTGTGGCTGATATGCAGTGTTCGATAACACTGGCAGCCGTTCTTTAGCTTTTACCAGAATAGCGCTTCAACGCGAGCTGCTTTGATCGGTGCTGACCATCCTTAAGAAAATCAACTTGCAATACTTGCGTGAAAAATACGCAGCGAAAATTCGCGTTACTGATAATTAGACCCACTCTGGCCTTTGGCCGGAGCCACCCCGTGAGCATTACTGCAATACGCGATTGCCATGTCATAAATATCGCAGTTGAACTCTAAATACTCGAATTTGGACCTAAGAAATAGCAGAATTTGATTTATATCAATGCTTTTAATGTGGTAATTATTATGCTCGGCGTCAAAGCATAAATACGAGGTGTTAAACCATGTTACAGGGCGATGATCGCATCATTCTTGGCAATGTGGCCAAGGTAGTAACCGTGCTAATTGTAGTCATGTTTGTTCTGATAGCGCTGTCCAACATGATTGCCTGAGACATCGACCCGCCGGAGGACAGGGCTGCGGTTTCCAGAGGGCGCTGGGCCTGGCATGCGGGCGAACAGCTGTTAAAATGTGCCGATGGACAGAGTCGCACTTGCTATCACCTTGCTGATTGCTTTCATTGCCGCGCTGATAGCGTTTCTCGAGATACACTTCGGAGCCATTGTAAAGGGCTGATCAGGCTGTTTTCTGCATATTCACGCGATCGGCCTGCGGTTCGCATCGCCATTTGAGCATTAATTTGTTAAAGTAATACACCTACTTTTAAATACTATGGTCAAAATATCGTGTTAATTGAAAACAACAAGGTGGTCACCCTGAATTACACTCTGAAGGACAGTGAAGGCAATGTGCTGGATCAGTCTGATGATTCCAGTTTTGCATATCTACATGGTGCAATGAATATCATCCCGGGACTTGAAAATGCGCTCACTGGTAAATCTACCGGTGATGACCTGAGCGTGACAATAGCGCCGGAAGACGCGTATGGTGTTCGCGATGACAGTCGCGTGCAGCAGGTATCAAAAACCATGTTTGAAGGTGGTGGTGAGCTTGAAGTAGGCACACAGTTTCATGCACAGGGCCCTAATGGTGAAACCCTGGTTGTGACGATTGCTGAAGTGATGGAAGACGATGTCATGGTTGACGCGAATCATCCTCTGGCAGGAAAAGAACTTAATTTTGACGTGACCGTGGTTGAGGTTCGCGATGCTTCTGCTGAAGAACTGGAGCACGGACATGTGCATGGCCCAGATGGCCACCATCATTAATTTTCTGGTACCGAGTGTCTGAAAACAGCCCCGCTTGCCCGGGGCTGTTTTATTTTCAGGCGTAGCAGAACTGTTATTCTGCAAATGAATCACATGCTGGTGCAGCCGTGCGCCTGTTGCACATGATGAGTGCATCATGAATTAACGCGGCTACGCTACAATGCGTGTTTATGTTGGCATTAAATATGCACAGAGGTTTATTGCATACGGCCAACATTGCCGATATCCCGATAAAACAGTAGTCGTGTAGTTATGCCTGAGTTACTTAAGGAAGGAATTGCTGAACAACGCCAGATGTTGCAGGAGCTGCTGATGGCGAGCATGAAAAGTACCAGTGAACGCATAAGTCCGATTATGGATGATCGAGACGCGTTAGAGATGCTGTTGCTGGATGAAATCAGCAACATGCTGTATTGCAAACACCTGTTTGTGCTTAATTCTGACTCGGTACAGATTACCGCAAACATTACTCGTGAAGGACGGGACCAATCGCGGTTTGGTAGTGACCGTTCAGATCGAGCCTATATGCAGGGCATCACTGGAAGGAGAGAGTTCAGACTATCGGATGCATATATTAGTAAAAACAAAAAACGCCCATCATTGACTGCGGTACACGTTATCAGGAACCCGGAAGGGAAGCGAACCGGTTATCTTGGTGCTGATTATGATATTCGCGAATTACCGCACGCGGAGATACTATATAAACAGTCACTGGCCTGGCAACAGATGCGTGGTGATCCATCTATACGGCAGGGGCTGTTTACTCAGCAGCGCGTAGAAAGCGAAATTGACAGCAATATTGATAATGTAATGGCGTTAATGCAGGAATTAATGCAGGAACATGGCGTGTTTCACGGCAAGCTGCATTTTTCAAGTAACCGCGCTACGATCTGGCTAGAATCTGACCCATATAATTACAGGCTACTGAGCATGGAAGAGCTTAATAATCCTGACATATGCCTTGCTTATCCGCGCGCGCCCTATACGGATAAAGCAGTGGTTCCATCAGATAAAATTCCGGATATATTTGAGCATCTCAAATTGTTACGCTTTGCTGATGAAAATATTTATTTGCGATCGGGATCGCTGAATGTTTGTAATGGCCTGCTTGGGCTTAATTTTTCATGCGATGGTTCGCATTATATGTATTACAAGGAGTTTCTTGATAAGGACGCCTTGTTCTGGTTTGGGCAAAGCGAAAAATAATATTTGGAGTTTAAATAGTAGTTGACCGGTTGCGGCGATTTATCAGGGCATAAGGTTTTAGAGGTTGAATATTGTTGCGTTCTGAGATGAGAAAGATGAAAGACGATGATGTTCTGGGTGAGGTTTTCTATGTAGACCGGTCAAGGGTCCATGGGCGCGGACTGTATGCCAAAGTGGGCATATCGAAAGGAGAATACATGGGGACCTATGATGGCCCTCCAGCAAAAAATAATGGTATGCACGTACTATGGGTGGAGGAGGATAATGGTGAATGGTGTGGGGTCAACGGAAAGAACATGCTGCGCTATCTGAATCACAGTAAAAATCCACATGCCGAATTTGATGGCTGCGATCTGTATGCCCTGAGAGAAATACCGCCAGGCGTTGAAATTACAATTAACTACGGTGATGATTATTAAAAGCGACTGACTCTTTATACGTCGATTCTGTATCTGCTGTAAAAGAGTAATGTCCAGTAGAGGCTTCCGTTTGCTCTTTGTCTCAAGGTCTGTCGGGAGATAACAAAACACGAAACGACCGCTTTCAATACCTCTTTCAAAGTTGCACCGTGGTGCACGCCGTAATCAATGTAACCTGGTACGGCGCTGGTGTTATGGTGCCGTGGTAATCGCACAATTCTATAATGGGATATAATTTTACAATCTCTATGCTCTTCGGGATGGACGAAGTGTGCTATTGCTAATAGAGCATTCTGAGCAAATGGTTCATGAGTGCCATTGTTGCATATGTCTTGTGACTTGTTCAGGAACTTACCAACCGGCTGTCGTTTACTGTGTTATCCGTTCCGTATATTAAGTGTTGTTATATGTGATGTGTGCTTGGTAGACTGCGACAATGGCAAACTGGCTGCAAGGTAAAATAATCGAAAACAGGCAATGGAATGAGCGCCTGTTTTCGTTGCGTATAGCGGCTCCAATACCGGAATTCAAAGCCGGCCAGTTTGTGCGGATTGGCCTGGAGCTTGAAGGCGAAGTCGTGGCGCGACCGTATTCACTGGTAAACGCACCGCAAGAGCCGGCGCTCGAAGTTTTTTTTAATATTGTTCCGGAAGGGCCGTTAAGCCCGCTGCTGGCGAAGCTTCAGAAGTCTGATTCCGTTCTGGTGGCTGAAAAGGCCAGTGGATTCATGGTGGTAGACGAAATACCTGAATGTAAGCATTTGTGGTTGTTGGCCACAGGGACAGGTGTAGGCCCTTTTTTGTCAATACTCAAAACCGAGCAACCCTGGCAGCGTTTTGAGAAAGTCGTACTGGCTTATTCAGTGCGTACACAATCCGATCTTGTTTACGCCGATCTGATGCAGTCTCTGGTCGCGCAACATGGTGCCCGGCTGTGCTTTGTCCCTCTGGTAACCCGGGAGGTTATCCCCGAAACACTATCAATGCGTATCCCTGCTGCGATTCAGTCGGGTGCGCTTGAAGAACGCGCGGGGATAGCGCTATCTGCTGAAGACTCACACGTTATGATGTGCGGTAATTCGGCCATGATCATGGAAGTGTCTGCCCTGCTCGAGACCCGTGGTATGCGTCGTCACCGTCGTCGTGAGCCGGGCCACATTACTACCGAAAAATACCACTAGCTTTAATACATATTAATGCAAAGGCGCTAGAATCTGGTCGCCGCCATTGCGTATGGTGTGTAAGATTGTCGAAATCACTTGGGCCGAATTCGTCAATGAAATGAAAAAGCTGGGGTCATGGTTGTTGATCAGGGATGGTGAAGGCAGGCCTACCGTGTTCTTCCTGTTGCTTTTCCTGAGTATGGGGGCGGGAATTGCTATCGGCAAAGGCAGTGCTGATGCACTGTTTCTGAAACGCTATGGTGTTGAAAACCTCGCCTATGTTTATCTCGGACTGGCTGTGCTGCTGGCGCTGGTCTCAACGGTCTACGCTGCTTTTGTCGATCGGGTTTCTGCCGAACGTTTCCTGTTTCTTCTTTTTGGCATTCAACTGGCAGCCCTGCTGGTCTCCTGGCTGTTTATGGATGTACTTGAAGATTCGTCGATATACCCTGCTTACTATGCCTTGTACGCGATCTCGTCCGAACTATTGATAGTGCATGGCGGGGTTTACATAGGGCAGAATCTAAATACCCTGCAATCTAAACGCCTGACGCCATTAATTTTTGGTGGTTACCAGCTAGGAATGATGCTCGGGGGGCTGCTGCTAGTTAGCCTGGTTGCGAAGCTGGGCCTGAACAGCGCGCCGCTGATATGGGGACTATTCATTCTTCTGTCAATTGTCTTACTGGCATGGCGGCATACCAGGCATGGTGTTTCACCGTTTTTCTTCCCACCGAGTAAACGAAATAGAGGCCAGATCAGACATGCACTGGATGAAGTGCGTCAGGGATTTGACTTCACGCGGCGCAACCCTTTATTAAAAAGCGCATCGTATGCCCTGGTGTTTATGGTGATTACATACTACATGCTGAGCTATACCACCAAGGTTATCTACAATCAAACATTCAAATCAGAACAGGAACTGCTAAGTTTTTTTGGCAGCCTGGTCATAATGACTAATATTGGCGCAATGGTATTGCAGTTTTTTGTCACTAACCGGGTGATGTCATGGATAGGGGTAAGAAAAACCAAGTACATTTATCCAGTGGCGACCATATTAAGTTTTGCTTTGCTTCTGGTGCATCCCGGATTTATAGCAGCTTTGTTTGCCAGTATTAGTCGCGACACCATTATGCCCGCATTTCGCACGCCAGTACGCCAGATGTTTTTTAATGTGTTACCGGAATATATGAAAGGTCGCTCACGAGCTACCATGATTGCGGTGGTGATGCCGTTCGCGCTTTTTATTTGTGGCCTTTTGATTATTGTAATGCAGCAGCTTGGTAATCTGGCCATTATATCTATTGCCGGGCTTCTGCTATCGCTGGCCTATCTGTATTTTTGTGTACGCATGGGAAAAAACTATGTGACAACACTCATTGAAAGTATGAAGGAAAAATTATATTTGCCGGAACAGATGGCAACATCCTACAAAGGTAATGATGCTGAAATATTCAATGCCCTGGTCAAAGGATTAAATAGTACCAGCGGCATGGTGAGTTTGTCATATGCAAGGGCGTTAATGTCTTCATACCCTGAAGAAGCTATTGACCTGATTCTTGATCGTATAGAAAACCTGGGAACAGATGTTGCCGACCAGATGATTCGGTTAATTGGCAGCAATATAAATGATGAGCGTGCGCAAAAACTATTGAAATATGTTGATCTGGGTGACCAGCATCTGCAGGCAACGATTTATGATGTGATTAACGCAGGGGAGTACGATACAGCAGATCAGCTGGTAGTAGAGTTATTAAACAGCCCTGGAGAAAGGATTCGCGCCACCGGAATAAAAGCCGCATTCAATCATAAAAACACTGCAAACAAAATGCTGGCAGTGAGTACATGGTACAACCTGGTCGAAGGTGATCAATGCTGTCAGCTTGCTGCTCTGGACCTGCTCCCGCTATTGAATCTCTATGACGGTCTGGATCTTGATCATATGGTTAATATGTACCAGCAGAGCATGGCGACACTGCTGTCTGAGGCTGGTGAAAAGAGAAGACGTCATATTTACAACATTATAATGCACTGGCGCTGGTTGCTGCCCGAGCCGGTAAGATCAGAAATATTATGTGACGTACGGCATGTCGATCCGGCTCTTCGTAGTGCGGCAGTCAAATGTCTGCATGTTTTGCCCGAAAGCGAAGCGAGGATACGTTCTATCTGGGATGCGCTCGATGATGGCCATCTCGATGTGCGTAAGGCCGCGATGAGTTCGCTCAATAAAATATATTCTGATCACAAAACAGTTTATTCTGAATGGCTGGTGGGTAACAAAACAGGCACCCCGCGCGCGCAAAAAGTATTGCTCGAGCATCTGATCTGCCTGGGCGCTAACCACGCCTTCCTTGAGAGACTTGTTACCGTTAAATCAGCTTATGCGGCAGACCTGCTATCTGCGCTGAATACCATGAAGACGCACACAGCTGTTAATGCCTGTCATCGCGTAACCACAAAAGCGCTTGCGGAACGCCTGCACCAGATTGTAGATCTGGCTTTACTTGGATTGCAGACCATGATGGATGCAAACACGATTGCAGTCATCAGGGCAGCGATCAGCAGCCGCGACCCGCGTTTCACCGAGAGTGCGCATGAAGCGCTGCAATGCCTGAAAAATAAAAATCTGGTTCATTTGCTGGCGGGGCTGGTGGCTGGTAATCATGCTCAGACTGTAAAATCGGGTTCCGGAAAATTATTTCTGGATACAGATGATGTGTACCGGTGGTGTATGTCGCTTGATGATCCCTGGTTGCACACCTGTGGTGTACATGGCCACCAGACACTAAAAGAGTAAATATCATGATTGATCTTTTTCAGCGAATCGATTTTCTGCAGAACTCTGACATATTTCGAACAGTGAATACTGATGATCTCAGACTGGTGGCGGATCTTCTGGAAGAAGAACGTTTTTACAGGGGAGATCATGTGTTTGAAATGCACGACATGGGTGATTACATGTATGTCGTCACCGAAGGACTTGTAGGGATATCGCTGGATGTAAATAAAGACGAATTTGTGGTTACGCGTAAGCCCGGGGAATGCTTCGGTGAGATGAACCTGATTGACGATCTGCCCAGATCAGCCACTGCGGTGGTGCTGGAAGATGCTATGTTACTCAGGCTCGACAAACAAAAATTACGTGGTCTGATACTGAGTTACCCGGAGCTGGCGCTTGGTATGCTTAAGACGCTGTCGTTAAATTTGCGTAACACGACAAAGAGAGCTTTTCGTTCATAGTTGCTGATCTGGGCCGCTGTTGCCGAGCACTGAAATCCTGATTAGCGCAGGCGCGTATATTTCACAGGTGTCCTACCTGCTTGAATCAAAAATAGAATTAGTCCAGATCTAGTCGCTGTTAAATTCGGAAAAATTCCGATTGCTGCCACAGCGCCGGCGCTGCGGTATTCCAGAGACCGGGTTCGAGACCATAGAGCGTGGTGTCTGCCGAGCCAGGCATAAGCTAGCGCTGCCAGTCCCTTGCGGCCTCGGGGGGGCTCCCTGGAATTTCGTCTGAAAGTGTCTGAATTGCGCCCAGAATGGTATAAAGTCTAATTATTGTGGGATTAAAAACTGGTTGGGCCTGCTTTCTGAAGGCCAGGGCGTCACGACATGCATTCTTTATTAGCGACGTCTAATATATTGTTATCTAATGAAATTTATGTGAATCTATAGGGCCGGGGTGGTGATAGCTGCCCTCTTATCTGATGAGCAGACAACTGGATAAAAAGTGTGACATTTATGTATGATTCATTTTATGGTCTGAAGGACAGACCGTTCTCCATGCTGCCCGATCCCGGGTTTTTGTATCTTAGTAAAAAGCATCAGATGGCGTTGACCATGCTGGAATATGCTTTGTACAACAATGCGGGATTCTGCATCATCAGTGGTGAAATCGGCGCCGGCAAAACAACGCTGTTACGAAAACTGCTGGAAAGCATGGAAGACCATATTTCTGTTGGCATGATCACCAACACGCATAGCTCGTTTGGTGAGCTGCTCGACTGGGTGCTTTCGGCTTTCAACATACATCAACCCGGCATGAATAAGGTCGAAATGCACCAGATATTTCTGGAGTATCTGCTGCAGCAATACAGTAAAAAGAAAACGGTAGTACTGATCGTAGATGAAGCGCAAAACATGAGTGTCGATGCTCTGGAAGAGCTGCGCATGCTGAGCAATATCAATACCGGCAAAGATCAGTTATTACAGGTCATTCTGGCAGGGCAACCCGAACTCAAAGATACCCTGAGGCTGCCGGAATTGAAGCAGTTTGCGCAGCGTATTGCCGTGGATTACCATCTCGGTGCGCTGTCGATCGAAGAAACCTTTGGTTACATCAGGCACCGTCTTAAGACCGCAGGTGCGACAAAAGATATATTCACCCCGCTGGCATGCGAGCGTATTCATCTATACAGCGGTGGCGTGCCACGATTGATCAATTTATTGTGTGATACTTCGCTGGTCTATGGCTTTGCAGATCAGGCGGAAGTGATTGATGAAAATCTGGTAGAGGAAATGGTGCGCGAGCGCATGAGTGACAGTCTCGTCCCTATCGTTCACCCGGAGGGTGCTGAAAGTCCTGTACCGTCAACCGCTGGTTCTGACGCCTCTGTTCGGGGCACGGCGCCGCCGTCAACAAAACTCTCTCAGATATCGTCAGAACATAAAAAACAACCGGTCAGTCCGACCGCTGAAAAAAAAACAGTAGCTGATATACGACAACCCGTTTCGATCCATCCTCAGTCGCAGGTGGCCGGTGCACGGTTGCAGGCGGTTGCCGCTCAGCTAAATCCAGAAGAGCTGGAAGATGAGGCGATACACGAGACCGCACTGGCCAGCGAACCGGAAGTATCACCTGAGGTCAGCCCGGAACCTGCGGTCGAACCTCAGTCTGAAGCCGAGCCTGTTGCAGAGGCTTCAGCTCAGCCGAGCTAAATGAAACGGCCGCGCCATCACCCCATTCCGCGCAGCCCGAGACGGTAAAGCAGCGCCTGGTAAACAAGATCGAAGTGCTGAAGGTTGTTACCTCGGAGCCAGAGAGCAGCTGGTTTGGCAACAAATGGATAATGGTCGTGCTGCTGGTACTGGCTCTCAGTGTGGTTTTTCTATTGGTCAGAAACATGTCGAGTGATTCGCCATTGAATCCGGTAAAGACCGAGGCCAAGCACTGTTTCCAGCCCACAGACTAAACAGGCGGCCATAGTCACTGCTCCGGCCACCACTACCGCTGAAAAGCCGGCTGCTGAGGATTCCGCAGCGACTGCTCGGGAAAAAGCGATAGCAGCCGCGCGACAGGCTGCAGAACAACGCGAGGCCGAGGCCAAAGTGCGGCGTGAGAAGGAGGCCGCGGCTGCTGAGGCTAAGGCGAAGGCCGAGGCGGAAGCGAAGGCAAAAATAGAAGCAGAAGCCAGGGCCGCTGCTGAAGCCAAGGCAAAAGCGGAACAGGAGAGAGCAGAACGATTGAAACAGGTTGCTGCCGCGCGAAGAGCCGAGCGGGCTAGAGCGGCGGAAAAAGCGCGTGTGGCAGAGCTGGAAGCGAAGCTAAAGGCCGAGCAGGAAGCGGCAGCCAGAGCGCGCGAGCAGGCCGCGGCTGCTGAGAAAAAAGCGCAGCAGGCCCAGCAGGCACAGGCGACCGGGCTTCAGCAGAAAGCGCAGATCAGCCAGACCACAGCAACGATGACCAGTGCTGTCGCTACACAAGCAAAGCCGGCAAGCGGTGGCGCACAGAATGTGGATCCTGAACTTGAGTTCACTACCGACCCGTGTCAGGGGCCATCAGCGAGATTTCTTTCGACCTGCCGCAAATAAGCTTTTTTTATTTTCCACGATGATAAAAGGTTTCTCCTGTTTCATCGCTGGCTGACTGCACCGCGTCTTCGTCGGGAAGCAGTGCTTTCAAATCTGCCATACTATCGTTGTCAAATTTCCCCTAGCCAGTACTGCTGATCGTCGAAATAAAAACCTGGCCGATATCCGAAATCAGTCTGGATCCATAAGCGTTTAGCGTCGGATAGTTGCTGATTATATTTTTCTGGATGACCCGATCGTGGCTCAAAACTTGTTAGTATTCCGCTGAACACACGATTTTTCGATTTTAATCTGCATGCGACCAGACAATCCCATATTACTTTCTATCGTTGAACTCGGTGGATACCCGGATTTTAGCCCGCTCTACCAGAAGGCTGGCTTCGAGGTGGTGAAGACCGATAGCGTGCGTAAAGCGGTGAAACTTATCCGTCAGCACAAACCCTCAGTACTGGTAGCCGAATTTAATTTTCAGTCAGATTTTCGTGATCGCACCAGCAGTCTGGAAACCCTGCTCTCCGGCAGTCAGGGTGTGAGTGATGTCAGCATGATTGTGTTTTACGAAAAAGAATATCGCCAGCACTACGAAAAATTTCTGGAGAGACATGCAGTGTTCGAATCACTGGAATTTCCCATCGATGAACAACGTCTGACGCATGCACTGGAGCGTATTGCCTATGCTTAAACTGGTATTCAATGACCAACCTGGAATGCACGAGCGCCACCTGCGTCGCAAAGTAAACAATCCCTTGTTCGCAGATTCGGCCATGACTCAGGAAGATATCCTGGCTGCACGAGCACAGGATGAACGCGAGCTGGAAGCCTTCATGCAGGATTTTCATGCGCTGGCACGCGACGCCAGTGCGCTTGATGCCAGTGCCGATATTGAGGTTTTGCTCGCGCTCAAAACCCGTCTCGATCAGTGTTATGAGCGCTGTTGCGGGCAGATGGGCAGGCACGATGAAATCATGCAGGGACTGAACAAACTGATCGATGCGATTATGGCTGCGGTGATTAGCGCTTCAGCCAGTGACCGACAGGCGCTGGCCAGGCTGGAGGACGAGATATCAGCCAGAAAGCAGCATTTTGCGATGCTGCAGTATCCGCTTATCGTTGACATGCTGCGCCAGGATTCACCGCTCAATGCGGAAGATCTCATCCCCAGTTTGCTGAGTGCGGGTGATGAAGAAGCGTTGGCCGCTGCTGCCCTGTTCACCGAAGAGCAGCGCAATCTGATGTGTCAGCAGGGTCAGGCACTGGTCGAAAGGGTTGCGGAAGCAGGCGCAGAAGTTGCGGCCGCGCGACAGAAACTCGATTTAATCAGGCAACTGGAGTAACCTGAACACAGCTTCAGAGCTGGTGGTTGTCGGGTGCCTGTTTCCTGTCAGTGGCCAGTTCAGGCTAATTCCTTTATTTTTTCGGTTGTATTCATCGTGCTTTTTACAGTACAAAGCGCGCTTCAATTAATTCTTGTGGAAACCCGTCATGTCACAGCCAGAAAATCCGGATGAACTGCTTCTCGAAAGCTCGGAGCCAGAGCAGTCAATGGAATACCTCACCGAGTATCTTGGCAAAAAACAGGATGAACTCGCCGCCCTGCCAGCAGACGCGGATAAAATTACTCGCGCGCGTCTGAGTCTGGACGTCGCCGAAGCCATGGTCGGGGTCAACCGCAGTGATGAAGCCTGGGGACTGGCGCGAGCCGCATTTGATGTGCTGCTTGCAGAAGAAGCCTGGCAGGAAGCGGTGGAAGCCTGTGATGTACTCTACCAGACCGGTCAGCCTGCATCTTTGGTCGCGTTGGCGCACGGTGTCTGGCTGGCAGTGACCTACCCGATCGACCCTTCATTGTCGGTCAATATGCTCAGTTATATTATCGACGAAACCCCGGCCAAAGCAGACGGTGCAGCGGTGGCAGCGGTTGTGGCGCACTACATTGCGGATATACGCAGCACCGGCAAGGCCCACGAAAGCCTGACCTTCCTTACCCGGGAAATGCTGGCCAATGTGGCCAAAGCGCATTCTGATGTTGCTGACCAGGAAGCCATGAATGCCTGGATGGAGCGGCTCGGTCTGTATGAGCCTGAAGTATTTCTGCCGCGTTTGTCTCTGGTGCTGGGTGCGATTGTGCCTCAGGATCAATGGTGGTTTGACCGGGATGCGCTGCGCGAGAAGATTCCTGACTAACGACTGTCTCTGCTTATTTATTTTCTTTCAGTGAGAGTTTGCTGATATCAGGGACAGGCGCGGCTTTTTTTTCTGGCGGGTTTTCCAGTAGATCGGCGCCCGGCTCGGCAACACTGATATCGCTGATGTCAGGGATTGGCTGCGGTGTCACCGGAACCGGGTTTTCCAGCACATCGGCGCCGACCTCGGCCATGGAAATATCGCTGATATCGCCAATCGGAACCGGGGTGACTTCGACCGGGTTTTCCAGCACATCGGCACCGACCTCGGCCATGGAAATATCACTGATATCGCCAATTGGAACCGGGGTGACTTCGACCGGATTTTCCAGCACATCGGCGCCAGGTGGAGCCATGTTCAAGTCGCCGGTGTCGATATTGCTATCAGTAGCAGGGCCTATCGGTGCTCCCGGGGTAGTCGGAGCGGGCGCCTGGGCGGGCGCAGCCTCGGCAGCTTCGATTTTGATCACCAGGCCGATTTTTTCCAGCAGGACCCGGTATTTTTCCGCGCCCAGATCATCGACATTACTTTTGATGACCCTGCGCTCACCTGAGAAATAAGGTTTTATTTTTTCCGGCGTGGTTTTGAACAGGGCAGCCATTTCCGCGGCCACCGCGTTGCGGTCCTTGCCGGGCTGGACGATGCCATAAAATACGATATTGAAAAGCTCTGTGCTCATGATGATAAATTATTGCTGATCTGAGCCTAGTGTAGTCGATGCAGCGTCGCTTGCAGCCAGCGCTGATCGGCGGTCTTAACTGTCTTTTTTCTCCGTGCTGACGAGACGGACCACCTGTGACGTTTTTCTGGGCTCATCGGCATAGCGCGGGCGTGCTGCGGGGCGACCCTGCTCTTCATTCAGTTCTTTTTCGCGTGCGGTGATCAGCGCAAAGCAGTGCTTGATATCTTCGATGGTGGCATCATTTAACGGGTGGCGCATACCGGGCGGCGGTGTGGTGTCGCGCACAACGCCCGACAGCACCTGGCGCATGGCGATAAGAATTCGTTGTTCGGTGGTCAGATCGTTGTCGTTCATGATGTTTTGTGCCGGTGTTTTTATAATGCAGTGAGAGTATAATAGTTTACCAATTTACTCGGGTATTATGCACTGTTTGTTGCGGTGCATTATCACACAGAATCTGCGGGAGTTTGATATGCCTTATTATGTTTACAAAATGATTGCTACAGAAGGCATGGCGCTGGTAAAAAATCTTGAGCTCATGGAGCAGTTCGAGGTTTTTAAAGAGGCCAAGAAATACGCGCGCGATGAGCGGGCAAAGCTGGATGCGGCAGACAATATCACTATCAAGGTGATGTTCGCGGAAAACCAGCTGTCGGCAGAAGAACAGCTGCTCCAGCACAGAGAAAAACCGATCGTGATGGAACACGAAAAATAGTGACCCAGCCATTTTCCTGATAATGGAAGAAGATGAATACAGAAACACCTACCAGCAAATCGCCTCCGTGGGGTGTGCCTTCGAAAAAGCGCTGACCAATAATCAGGCCAGATGCAGCTATGCCAGACATTTTTGTCTTGCAGACCGTGAAGGCTATACCTGCCGCTCGGAAACATGTGCGGCTATTTGCAGCCAGCTGCTGCAAAATTTACGCGATAATTCACGATTTTCTTTGAAACTGAAATCCGTCGGAGCAGCTCTGCCGCACAATATGGAAATACGGGTTCAGGCCGGCGGTTTGCAGGGTTTGCAAAAAGCGCTGGCGCCAGCGGATGATGTGCGGGCAGGACTGGACGATATTCGCGGCCTGGTGGATAGTGCGATACAAAAATTTGGCAAACTTGATACTTTGCCCTATGCCGATATTGTTCAATCTGTGGCCCAGTTCCAGGGCCGCAGACGGCGTCATCGGCAGGAAGTTTGATCCCTTATTTCGGGTTGTGCGTCAACGGGTCGACCCGCCCGGCGGCCTGAATTCCTGTGGATAAGTTTGTGGATTGAATTTTACGGGCTGGCATGGGTGGTTAATTTTTAACCATATAAAATTTTGGACGTTCGTCTGAAGTGGATATAAATACAGTTATAAAACAATATGTTATATTGCAGCAATTATGTCGGAATAGCGATACAGAGGGCTAATAGCCTGTTTTATACTGCTCTCTACTAGATATTGTGGCCTGTGCACAACTTTAGCACTAGCCGCTTCATTTCAGTGCTGCCAGAGCCTCCGTCTTGCTCACCGCGTGGTAGGGCGTGTCTCGAATCTTATCGTGCACATGCATCCGGTAGCGCACGAAGTCGTCCTTGTTTTCCATATGCATGAAGGGATTTCCTGCGCATTGTTCATCCATCGTGGATCGGGGCTGTTGCGGTGCGTAATTGTGCCCGGGTAACACAACAGTGTCAGCGGGCAGCTCTGTGCGCATTTTTTTCAGAGTAGTAAACATCTGTTCCGGGTCGCCGCCAGCCAGGTCGCAGCGACCACAACCAAAAACAAACAGCGTGTCACCGGCAATCAGATGCTTATCCACATGATAGCAGGCCGAGCCCGGGGTGTGCCCCGGGGTATGCAGTACATCGATCTTGCTTTCACCGAGTTCGATGGTATCGCCGCCGTGGTGTAATCGCGGTCTGGGCAGGCTGGCGCCCCAGAAGTCGGCTTCTGCTTTGAGCAGGTGGATTTGCGCATCATAGAGATCGAGCACGGTCTGGATGCCATTGATATGATCGTGATGGCTGTGGGTCAGCAGGATGTCGGTGATGCGGATATCGCGTTCGCGCGCCAGCTGGATGATTTTTTCAACATCCCAGGCAGGGTCGACTATAGCCGCTCGGTTGCTGGCGTGATCGTGGATCAGGTAGACAAAATTTTCCATCGGCCCCAGTTCCATGGCGTGGATCGAGCAGGATTTATCGGTATTCATGATCACTCCATCGTGTATTTCATATGAATTGAGTCTGCCAGTATAAACATCGTTATAATCAAAGCCAGCACCATTGGAACATAGAATCGAACTCAGCGATAAATCTGGATACAATGCTCAGCGATCAAGATGATTGTAATGCACCGGGAAGCACAGGCATGACCGAACAGCAGGCACCGACGAATACAGAGCATGAGCAGCACGACGCATTGGTGCTGTCACGTTTGCGTCTGTTCCGTAATGTTGATCTTACCAGCCCCGAGGTCAGCAAACTGTTGTCGCAATGTCACTACCGACAGCTGGAGAAAGATGAGGTTCTGCTGTCGACCGATGTTATTAATAATTATCTATTTGTACTCATCAGTGGTCGCCTGGTTATTCAGCTCAGCCCGGAAGATGAAGACCCTCTCACCATGGTAGGCCCAGGGGAATGCGTTGGCGAAATGTCGATCATCGATAATCGCGCACCCTCCGCTCAGGTCAAGGCCTCGGAGCCCACCACGGTGCTTGAGATTGAACAGGAGATCCTCTGGCGACTGGTCAGTGTTTCACACGAAATCGCGCGCAATTTACTGTACGTGATGTCGGAACGCGTTCGCTACAGTAATCTGGTGATTGCGGATGGCCTTGAGCTGCAGCGTAAATACCAGCGTTTTGCCACCATCGATGCGTTAACGGGATTGCACAATCGTGGTTACATGGATGATATGTTCGATCGCGAAATCAAACGTAGCGAGCGTGATAGTCTGTCGCTGTGCATGATTATGCTGGATGTCGATAATTTCAAAAAATACAATGATGATTACGGTCATCTTGCGGGTGATCGTGTGTTGATCACTGTGGGTGAGGCAGTGCGCAGCCCGTTGCGACCCAATGACCTGGTGGCCCGGTTTGGTGGGGAAGAATTTGCAGTATTGTTGCCCGAGACCACGCTGGAGCACGCTGTAATTATTGCCGAGCGTTTGCGTGAACGCGTGAGTCTTTGCGATCCGGGCATACTAAATGGCGTCCAGCTGCCGCACGTTACCATATCGCTAGGTGTTACCGAGTTTCATCCGGGCTACACACTGGCTACCATGATTTCTTCTGCGGACCATGCAATGTATCAAGCCAAGCGCAAGGGTAAAAATTGTGTGCAGGTTGCGGGTCACGGTTAAGGCCTGCTATTTTTTGTGCCGAACTCTGCCACAAATCAGCGTCCGTATGTTGGCGTTGCCACTCTGGTCTGGTATCAGGGTAAATTATTGCTGGGTGAGCGAGTAACAGAGGGTGATCACTGCTGGCAGTTTCCGGGTGGGCATCTGGAATATGCTGAAGAGGTGCTGACCTGCGCCAGGCGCGAAGTGCGGGAAGAAGCAGGGATCGAAATCCACCAGCTCAAACCAGTGGGCTATAGCAACGAAGCGTTTATTAATAATACGCACCATTATGTAACCTTATTTGTCAGCGCACAGTTATTGCGCGGAGAACCGCAAGCGCGCGAACCCGAAAAATGCCGGAGATGGGAGTGGTTTCTGCCGGGTCAGCTACCTGCGCCATTATTTACCCCCATTGTTAGTCTGTTGAAAGATTATCCTGATCTGAGTGTTCTTGCCTGAAAGCAGGGTGTTCGAGCAGGCGTGCATAGATGAAATCAGCCAGTGCAGGATCCAGGTCTTCGCTGGCAGCAAGAAAACTGCGCGCGATCTGACGAATATTGAGTGCAGGCTGGCCGAGCATAATGGGCGTCATCTTGTATCTGCCGTGCCTGTTCTCGCCATCATCAACCCAGTGGTGGCTGAATCCTGTGTCGCGTTTCCAGCTGATGGAATGTTCAATACCGCCCTTGCCGTAACTGAGTTGAAACCCGGCGGGAACCTGATCACAGAACCAGACGAACAGATCCATGTCGGCATCCGTGAACCAGCGCCGCTGCTGCTCAGATGAATTTTGCCGGATAGCTGTTATTTCCCGTAACATGTGAATCCTGATTCGGTAGTTTGTCTGGGTATTTTGTGCATTTCATGGCTTCAAATTAGACTGAATTTGCAGCGGGTAATGTGATCAACTTCTACAATCAGGATAATTGTTATTTAACGGGGATTTTAGATGGGCCAGCCCTATCAATATGGTATGCAGGAACTGTGGGACAGCTCACAGTTGTACGGTGGCAGCGCCGCCTGGCTGGAGTCAATGTATGAGGCCTACCTGAAAAACCCCAATAGCATCGAGCCGCGCTGGCGGAATTATTTTGATGCGCTGCCCCTGCTGGAAAAATCTGCTACCGAGGCCGTGGCAGATGTGTCTCACGAAGAAATTCGTGAATATTTCAGAAATCTGACCAGTACGAAACCTGCGGCCCAGTTCAGGGAACAGGAAAGAAGTGATCTCGAATACGAGCGCAAGCAGGTTCGTGTCCTGCAGTTGATCAATGCGTATCGTTTTCGTGGCCATCAGCAGGCCAGAGTCAATCCACTGCACAAACGCTGGGCCAAAGATATCGCTGAACTTTCGATTGAGTACCATGAACTTTCCAGAAGTGATTTCAATACCAGTTTCAAAACCGGGTCACTGGTGGGTGCGCAAAGCCTGCCCTTAAGCGAGATATACGAAACGATTGTTGAAACCTATTGCGGTTCGATCGGCGTGGAATATATGCACATTATTGAAACCGCAGAAAAGCGCTGGATACAACAGCGGTTAGAAGGATCTCGCGGCAAAATTAATTTATCCAGCGCTGAAAAAATAAACATATTGCAACAGTTGAGTGATGCAGAAGGCCTGGAAAGATTTCTGCATACAAAATATGTTGGCCAGAAACGTTTTTCACTCGAAGGCGGTGAATCTTTAATTCCGCTGCTTGATGAGCTGGTCAGGCGTGCAGGCATACGCGGCGTGAAAGAAATCGTGATCGGCATGGCGCACCGCGGACGTCTGAATGTGCTGGTAAATATTCTGGGTAAAACCCCGGCCGAGTTATTCAGTGAGTTTGAAGGCACCAAGGCTGTAGAAGAATTAACGGGTGATGTGAAATATCATCTTGGGTTTTCATCGAAAAGAGAATACGCCTGCCGGGCCAATACATCTTGCGCTGGCATTCAACCCTTCGCATCTTGAAATCGTTGCGCCTGTTGTAGAAGGTTCGGTACGTGCACGCCAATGGCGTCGAGGTGATCGTGAAGGCGTGGAAGTGATACCGGTGCAGATTCATGGCGATGCTGCATTCGCTGCGCAGGGCGTGGTGATGGAAACTCTACAGATGTCGCAGTCACGCGGTTATTCAACCAAGGGCACTGTGCACATCATTATTAACAATCAGATTGGGTTTACCACCAGTTTTCGTGGTGATGCGCGTTCAACCTATTATTGTACCGATGTCGCAAAAATGGTTGACGCGCCGATATTTCACGTGAATGGTGATGATCCTGAAGCTGTTGTGTATGTCACCCGGCTGGCGCTCGATTATCGTATGACTTTCAAAAAAGATGTTGTGATAGACATGATGTGCTATCGACGTCACGGCCATAATGAAGCAGACGAACCAAAAGCAACTCAGCCCATGATGTACAGTGAAATTGCCGAACTTGAGTCTACGCGCACAATATATGCTGAACAGTTGATGCAGGAAGATGTAATCGATGCCGAGCGGGATCAGGATATTGTGCAGCATGTGAGAGATTTGCTGGAGGCGGGTAAAAGCATGGTTTCTAATGATGTGCCCGAATCGGATGTTGATCGGCCTACTGTAGTGGACTGGACGCCTTATACCCAGGATTCCGTTCTGGATAATGTAAAAACATCGGTTGAACTGGATGTGATCCGGCAATTACAGAAAAAAATGTCAGTACTACCTGAAGGTTTTGAACTGCATAACCGTGTCGCCAAGGTAATGGAGGATCGCGCAAAAATGTGCGCGGGGGCTTTGCCCATTGACTGGGGTTATGCGGAAACGCTGGCCTATGGCAGCCTGGTCAATGAGGGTTATTCGGTTCGATTGTCGGGGCAGGATAGCGGGCGCGGTACCTTTTTTCATCGCCATGCGGTTTTGCACAACCAGGCAAATGGTGAAGCCTATCTGCCATTGCGGACGATCGGTAATGAAATGGATAATTTTCTGGTTATCGATTCTTTGTTATCAGAACTTGCGGTGCTCGCGTTTGAATACGGCTTTTCCACGGCTGAGCCCACCACATTGACTTTATGGGAGGCGCAGTTTGGTGATTTTGCCAACGGCGCACAGGTCGTGATTGACCAGTTTATTTCAGCTGGCGAACATAAATGGGGGCGGTATAGTGGCCTGGTGATGTTGTTGCCGCACGGATATGAAGGTCAGGGCGCCGAGCACTCATCGGCGCGGCTGGAGCGTTATCTGCAATTATGTTCGGTGCACAATATGCAGGTGTGTGTCCCGAGTACACCGGCACAGATGTTTCACCTGCTGCGTAGACAGATGGTGCGTCGCTGCCGAAAACCACTGATCGTTATGACACCCAAGAGCCTGTTGCGCCACAAAGCCTGCGTCAGCACACTGGAAGACCTGACTCAGGGCGAATATAAATGGGTAATACCTGAAGTGGACGACATTGACTCGGAAAAAGTAAAGCGTGTCATTCTTTGTTACGGCAAGTTATATTATGAATTGCTGGAAAAACGTCGTCAGGAAAAAATTGATGACGTTGCGATTATTCGTCTGGAGCAGATTTATCCCTTGCCAGGTCTGCAGCTGAATAAAATTCTCGCAGGGTACAGTAATACCAGCGACCTGCTATGGTGTCAGGAAGAGCCAAAAAATCAGGGCGCCTGGGATTTCTGCAAACCACGGCTGGCGGCAATGTTGGACAAACGCTGGGTGGTCAATTATGTTGGTCGCCAGCCTTCCTCGGCACCGGCGGTCGGCTCCGCAAAATTACACGTTCACCAGCAGCGTGAAATTATTGAGCGGGCATTTAGTTTTGAAGGGCAACAAACTGTTGAGAATGATTGATGAGCGTGGAAATTAAAGTTCCTGTTTTACCAGAGTCGATTACCGACGCGCTGGTCGCCAGCTGGTATAAAAAACCGGGCGATGTCGTGCAGCAGGATGAAACCCTGGTGGATCTTGAAACCGATAAGGTCATTCTGGAAGTGCCTGCACTAAAAAGCGGTGTGCTGAAGGAAATTCGTTTTGATTCGGGGGCCACTGTCACCGCGAACCAGGTGCTGGCAATAATAGATGACAGCGCAGCTGTGCCCGAACCCGCAAAGAAGCCGGAGCACGAAGCCAGAAACAAGGCGGCTGAATCCGAGTCTCAGAATAACAGTGCGCAGCCCGTCAGCCCTTCCGCCAGGAAACTAATCGCAGAAAGCGGTATAGGTATCGACAAGGTGAAAGGCAGTGGCAAAGGCGGTCGTGTACTCAAGCAGGATGTCATAGAGGTGGTCGATAAAGCCCCGGATCAGGATGCAACCAAAAGCGAGGACGAGGCTCAATCGACGCCCATCGCGGATAACAGTGGTTCAGCTGTGAGTGTAAAAGAGACTGTCGTTGATCAGCCGGATGCCGGGCAGCGTATCGAAAAACGTGTGCCGATGACACGATTGCGGGCGCGTATTGCGGAACGTCTGGTGCAGGCGCAAAGCAATGCTGCAATTCTGACAACGTTTAACGAAGTCAATATGAAACCGCTGATGGATCTGCGTGCACGTTATAAAGAAAAGTTTGAAAAAACACATGGTGTGCGCCTCGGTTATATGTCGCTGTTTGTGAAAGCAGTGGTTGAAGCGCTCAAGCAGTCACCGGTAGTCAATGCCTCGGTTGATGGCAACGACATTGTGTATCACGGTTATTTTGATATTGGCATTGCCGTGTCTGGCCCGAATGGACTGGTGGTGCCGATCTTGCGCGATGCGGATCAAATGTCAGTCGCTGAAATTGAACGGGCGATCGTGGATTTTGCGACACGCGCAAAAAACAACTCGCTCAATATTGAAGATCTTACTGGTGGTACCTTCACGATTACCAATGGTGGTGTTTTTGGCTCCATGCTATCAACACCAATATTAAATCCGCCACAAAGCGCGATTCTGGGTATGCATAATATCAAGGAGCGCGCGATGGTGGTGGACGGCAATATCATCGCCCTGCCCATGATGTATCTGGCATTGTCATACGATCACCGTTTGATTGATGGTCGCGAGGCAGTACAGTTTCTGGTGATGATTCGAGATTTACTGGAGGATCCGGCACGAATGATCCTGGGTTTGTAATGCGTTTATATTCAAGGTCAACGGATAGATGAATAAAAAATACGATGTGGTTGTCATTGGTGCGGGGCCCGCGGGTTATGTGGCAGCGATTCGCTGTGCGCAATTAGGTTTAGTTACCGCCTGTGTGGATGAATGGGAAAATCATGCGGGTGAGTCGTCTCTTGGCGGTACCTGTCTTAACGTCGGCTGTATTCCTTCAAAAGCACTGCTCGAATCTTCGTATCTTTTGCACCAGGCACAAAGCGAGCTTTCGCAGCATGGTATCAGCGTAGCAAGAGCATCGATGGATGTGGCCACCATGATGAAACGCAAAAATCAGGTGGTGCAGGAACTCACCTCGGGCATCGCGGGTTTATTAAAGACCAACAAAGTCCAGCTGTACCATGGCCATGCAAAATTGTCACCGGGAAAGCGGGTCAAGATAAAGCCGCGGCGTAGTAAAAAAGTACTGGAAACCATCGAAGCCGAACACATCATCATCGCGACGGGCTCGTCTGCGGTCAGGCTCGATCGCGCCAAACTCAAAGACGGTTATATTTACGATTCTTCCGGCGCGCTGGAATTTGACAGCGTGCCAAAGCGCCTTGGCATTATCGGTGCAGGTGTGATCGGTCTGGAACTGGGCAGCGTCTGGTCACGCCTTGGCTCCGAGGTAGTGCTGCTGGAAGCCATGGAAGATTTTTTGCCGCTGGTTGATAAGCAGATCGCACAGGCTGCCTTGCGTGGTTATAAAAAACAGGGGCTGGATATTCATCTCGGTGCGCGCCTGCTATCGACCAGGATCAAGGACGGTGGCGTGATTGTTCAGTACGAAACCGACATGGGTAAGTTCAGCGAGCAGTTCGACAAACTGGTCGTTGCTGTAGGCCGTAAACCCAATAGTGATCTGCTATTCGGCGATGATATGGAGCTCGAGCTCGATGAGCGTCGTGCGATTCTGGTAAATGAACAATGCGAAACCAGTGTCCCCTGTATTTACGCGATTGGTGACGTGGTGCGTGGCCCGATGCTGGCACACAAGGGTTCTGAAGAAGGCATCATGGTTGCCGAACTGATCGCCGGGAATTATGCCAGTATTGATTACGACGCCATTCCCTCTGTCATTTATACTCATCCCGAAGTGGCGTGGGTGGGAAAAACCGAGCAGGAATGCCAGGCGCTGAGCATCCCGATTAAAACCGGCGTGTTCCCGCTGGCCGCCAGCGGCCGTGCGCGCGCGATGAACGAAAAAGAAGGTATGGTAAAAATCATTTCGCACGCAGAAACCGATCGCGTTCTGGGCGTTCATATTTATGCTGCACAGGCTTCGGAAATGATCGCTACCGCAGTAACCGCGATCAACATGGAAGCGAGCACCGAGGATATTCAGCTCACCGTGTTCGCGCACCCGACCCTGTCAGAATCCATTCACGAAGCCGCTTTTCACGTTGATCGGCGCGCGATCCATATCAAAAATTAATCAATCGAGAATTCATCTCTGTATAATCTGCATTTCGGCATCATGACCGCCAGTCAATAAAGCGACAATACGAGACGTACATGAATCTTCACGAATACCAGGCCAAACAGTTATTTGCACAATACAACATGCCTGTGCCGAATAATGCGGTGGTCGACAGCGCTGATAAAGTTGCTGCAGCATTGCAAACCTTGCGCAAAGGCGATTGCGTGGTGAAAGCGCAGGTGCACGCGGGCGGCCGCGGCAAGGCGGGGGGTGTCAGGCTGGTAAAAACTGCCGACGAAGTTGAGCAGGCGGTGAAAGCCATGCTCGGTACGCGGCTGGTGACATTTCAGACCGGTGCCGATGGTCAGCCGGTGAACCAGGTCTTGATCGAAGAGACCTGCAATATTGCGCGCGAACTGTATCTGGGTGCGGTGATCGATCGTGCATCGCGGCGCGTGGTGATCATGGCTTCGACCGAAGGTGGCATGGAAATCGAAAAGGTCGCGGCCGAAACGCCGGAAAAAATTCTCAAAACCAAAATTCATCCGGTGACCGGTTTACAGCCTTACCAGGCGCGTGAGCTGGCGTTCGGTCTTGGCCTGGAAGGCGAACAGATAAAACAGTTTGGTAAATTGCTCGCCGGACTTGCCACCATGTTCATCGAAAAAGATTTAAGCCTGGTGGAAATCAATCCGCTGGTGGTGACACAGGACGGCGACCTGCTCTGTCTCGATGGCAAAATCAATGTTGATGACAATGCGCTGTTTCGCCAGAAACAATTGCTCGAAATGCGCGATGAGTCGCAGGAAGATGCGCGTGAAAACCTTGCGCGACAATGGGATTTGAATTACATCTCGCTGGATGGTGATATCGGTTGCATGGTCAACGGTGCCGGGCTGGCGATGGCGACCATGGACCTGATCAAACTCTGCGGTGGTGAGCCGGCCAATTTTCTCGATGTCGGTGGTGGTGCGACCAAAGAACGGGTCAGCGAAGCCTTCAAAATTATTCTTTCGGATGCCAATGTCAAAGGTGTGCTGGTCAATATTTTCGGCGGCATCGTGCGCTGTGATCTGATCGCTGAAGGCATTATCGGCGCAGTCGCGGAAGTCAATGTCAGTGTTCCTGTTGTGGTTCGGCTCGAAGGCAATAATGCCGAACTCGGCAGCCAGCTGCTCAGAGACAGCGGACTGAATCTGATCGCGGCGAATGATCTCACCGATGCTGCAGAAAAAATTGTGGCCGAAGTTGCAAAAATAAAAGGCCAGTAACATGAGCGTATTAGTCGATAAAGAAACACGTGTGATCTGCCAGGGATTTACCGGCAAACAGGGTACCTTTCATTCGGAACAGGCGATTGCGTATGGCACCACGATGGTCGGTGGCGTCACGCCGGGCAAGGGTGGGCAGACGCACCTGGGTTTGCCGGTGTTCAATACGGTGCGCGAAGCGGTGGATGAGACCGGCGCCGATGCGTCGGTGATCTATGTGCCTGCGGCATTTTGTAAGGACTCGATGCTCGAAGCCATCGATGCTGGCGTGAAACTGATCGTCTGCATCACCGAAGGCGTACCAACACTCGATATGCTGCAGGTCAAAATGGTCGCCAGTGCCACCGGTGCAAGAATCATTGGCCCGAACTGTCCGGGTATTATCACGCCAGGTGAATGCAAGATCGGTATCATGCCGGGTGCGATTCATCTTCCAGGTAAGGTCGGCGTGGTATCGCGTTCAGGAACGCTCACCTATGAAGCGGTAAAACAGACCACCGACCTGGGATACGGCCAGAGTACCTGCATCGGTATCGGGGGTGATCCGATACCGGGTACCAGCTTTATCGATTGTCTGAAACTGTTCCAGCACGACCCGCAGACCGAAGCGATTTTGATGGTGGGTGAAATCGGCGGCAGCGCGGAAGAAGAAGCCGCCGAGTTCATCCAGCTCGAAGTCACCAAGCCGGTGGCCGCATTTATCGCTGGTGGTACCGCACCCAAAGGCAAGCGCATGGGCCATGCCGGCGCCATCATCGCAGGTGGCAAAGGCACAGCAGCAGAAAAATTTGCTGCACTGGAGAGCGCTGGTGTGACCACGGTGCGCTCTCCTGCAGAGCTGGGTCTGGGTATAAAGCGGGCAACTGGCTGGTGATGCAGGATCTGTATTTAGCGATGCAGATAAATTTTGAACCAGTCCGAAATATGATCAGCAACATAACTGATTGAAGTTTTGTCTGATATCAGGTGATCTGTATTCTCTAGCTTGATAACTATAGATTCGCCGGCAATCCATTGCTGGATTTCTTCGGCATCGCTCTTCGCCGACAAGCGCATCATTCTCCACGCTGAATATCAGCACCGCCTTGCTGAGCTGTGCAAGTACTGTTTTCATGTTGTGCTGCCTGAGGTCCTCGATGAACTGGGGTTTGAACGCATAGCTTTTTCCTGCCACCACAATACTGGAATTTCTGCCAGCAGAAAGTTCATCCAGAGCACTGCCAAAATGATGCAGTACATGTTCGGGTTGACTGGGTGAAGCGATGGTGACAACAGCTTTGACAGAGTCTATTTGCTCAGCGCATGCGAGAGAAGTCGTGCCACCAAGACTATGACCTATTAATAATTTTGGTGCTTCGTATTCACGCGCCAGATAGTCAGCGGCAGCGAGCAAATCCTGTTGATTGGTACTGAAATTCGTATCTGAAAATTCCCCGTGACTTTCACCAAGGCCGGCAAAATCGAAACGCAAAGTTGCAATTCCAAGTTGCGCGAGCTGTTTGCTCATACGATAGGCAACAAGAATGTCTTTGCTGCAGGTAAAGCAGTGCGAGAATATTGCATAACAACGTGGTATGGTGTCGGGCAGTTCCAGTCTGGCGGCAAGCCTTAACTGATTGTGACCCGCAAAAGTAAAATGTTTTGTAGTTGGCATAAAATGATATCTAAATTAATGTTGTCAGTGGACCAGTTTGGATATATAAATGTACATGCATTATAAAGAGTGATCGCTGCCATGGACGCTTATTTGCCAAAAAATAAAATCCCGGTCATTCGTGTTCCCGCTCGTCCTGCCGACGCCAACCCTGGTGGCAGTATCTTTGGTGGCTGGATCATGTCTTATGTCGATATTGCTGGCAGCATACCTGCAGTTGAGCGTGCAAAAGGCGCTGTGGTCACACGCGCGGTACATTCATTCGAATTCAACAAGCCGGTGTTCGTCGGTGATTTGGTCAGTTGTTATGCTGAAATTGTTAAAGAAGGCAGAACATCTATTACGGTCAAGGTTGAGGTGTATGCCCAGCGTAGCGAACAGGGTAATTTCGAAACAATAAAAGTGACCGAGGCGCAGCTGGTATATGTTGCGATAGATGAACAGCGGCATCCGCGTGCACTACCTAATATTAAAACATAGTGGTTTTGTAATATAGATACATAATATGTATTATTCGCAGGGTTACCGGGGAGAATACGATGTCAAAAATAATGAGAGTATTTTTGTCCACCGCACTGGCCGTGGTCACGGTGCAAAGCGCACATCAGGTTTATGCATCAGGGTTTGCGCTCATCGAAAACAGCGCGAGTGGCCAGGGTGAAGCTTTTGCCGGTGCCGCCGCAGTGGCTTCAGATGCCTCGACTATCTGGTTCAACCCGGCAGGCATGATGCGCCTGGGCGATGATCAGATGGTAGTTGCGGGCCACTACATCAAACCGAAATCAAAATTCACCAATGCTAATTCGACCACTGCCGCCGCAGTAGGTGGCACAGCCATTAACCGGCCCCGAAGATGATGGTGGCTCCAGCGCAGTGACCGGTAATTTTTATATCGTCAAAACCCTGGATGAAAATGCCAAATTCGGCTTTGGTTTTACCACGCCCTTTGGTCTTGCCACGCGTTATGACGATAACTGGATTGGTCGTTACCATTCAGTTGAAACCGATCTTAAAACCTATAATTTCAATCCCAGTATTGCGTTCAATTTTAACGACAAGCTCAGTGTCGGCGCGGGCATCAATTTGCTGCTGGCAGATGTGAAATTCACCAGCGTGGTCGATTTTGGCTCCTTGTGTTATGCCTATTTTGGTCCCAGTGCCTGTACTTACTAATGGGCGCGCGCCACAGGATGCTGATGGTTTTGCCGATCTGAGTGCAGACAATTACAGTGATATGGCCTGGGGCATCAACTTCGGTGTTCTGTATCATCTCACGCCTGACACACGTCTGGGTCTGGCTTATCGTTCACGTGTCACCATCAATGTCACAGGCAAGGCCAATTTTACCGTGCCTGCAGCGGGCGGCTTTGCCACCGCAGGCGGCTCGTTTGTCGAATACCGGCCTTAAAGCTTCGGTGACATTGCCAGACAGCCTGTCGCTCAGCCTTGCCAGCGAACATGATAAATGGACCTGGCTTGCGGATGCCACCTGGACCGGCTGGAGTACTTTTAGTGAGTTACGCATAAGCTATGACAATCCGCTGCAACCCGATTCAGTTACGACGGAAAAGTGGAAAAATATTATGCGTTACTCGGCAGGTGCAAATTACCAGTACAGCGACAGCTTATTATTGCGTGCCGGCTGGGCCTATGATGAAACGCCGATACCGGATGCGGTGCATAGAACTGCCACGCGTTCCCGGAAATTCGAGGCGCTGGCTATCGCTTGGATTCGGCTACGCGATGAAAAAAGATATGAATCTGGATGTGGGTTATTCACATCTGTTCATCAGTGATACACAGATCAATAACACCTTCGAAAGCGGTGTGCCCACCCTGGCAGCAACATTGAATGGTACCTACCAGGCCTCTGTCGATATCCTCAGCGCCCAGCTTGTCTGGAAATACTAATCAGGAGCTAAACCATGAAAGTCACACATTTGTTTATGGCGCTGCTGGCGATTGCTTTGCTGGCATCCTGCGAATCCAAGCCGAGCGACTCACTGAAAGCGAATATTGATACTGGCAATATCAGTACCTTTGATCCGACCAATAGCATCGTTCCGTTCCCGGACGATCTGCTATTTCAGGGCACCACTGATGGCACGCTGAATATTCCGGTTGCAGACCCGAACGATCTTTCCGATCCACAGGTAGCATTGAATGCGCTGGACGGTTTTTCCACCAACGCACCGATCACCACAGGTTTTGCCGGTGCGATTGATCCGGCTTCGGTCACCGCGTCATCGGTTCGTATGTTTGAGGTTTCTTTGTCATCAACCCCGGGTGGTGCTGTGGTCAATTTGCCTACTGCTCCTGCTGAGTTGACATTCGGTGTTGATTTCTATGCCACAGTTTCCAGTCATCGATCCCAAACAACTGGTGATTCTGCCGCTGAAACCGCTGAAGCCGAAAACCAGTTATGAAGTGGTTATCACCAGCGGCCTGAAGGACACGAAAGGCAACGCCATGCTGGCGTCGACTACGTATGCACTGGCGAAAGGCACAAGCCCATACTACACCTTGCCGAGTGGTCCACGTGCTGCCAGCCTGCCGGCTGGATTCGCCAGCTTCACCGATGCGCAACTGGCCAGCCTGGAAGGGCTGCGTCAGCTGATTTCGACCAGCGAGGCGACTACGGTGGCCTATGCCAGCCCGGCACTGACCACAGCTCGACATCATATTGAGCTGGAGTTTCACTACCCAGTCCATCGATGATGTACTCTCGGCAACGCGTACTTATGATGATGGTCTGGCTGTAACCCCGGGGGTGACATCCGGGTTCTCACCTGTCAGTGCAACCGATTCACCTTTGGGTCTTGCCACCATCCACGTGGGTTTTCTCCAGATTCCTTATTTTCTGACCGCACCGACTTCAGCCACTGATACGGCTTCGCTGTACAAACACTGGGAGGGTGCCGGTGGCAGTAAATCTGACCCAGTACAATCCATACTCCGGTGGCCACCTCCACCCAGACCATACCGATGCTGGTGTCGATACCAAAAGTGTGGGCGCTTGCTCAGGCGGCATGCCCGGCACGTGGCTGGCCGGTGGTGATTTACCAGCACGGCATCACGCGTAATCGCACCGATATGATGGCCGTGGCCGATTCGCTGGCGCATCGGCGCTGCATGGCAGTGGTGGCGATTGATCTGCCATTGCACGGTCTGACCGGAAATGAAACCGATGGCACCCAGGCGTTTTATAAAGCAGGTGGTTTTGGTGAGCGCACTTTTGATATGGATGTGCTGACCCAGGATCCCACCACCGGTAATGTCACCGCTTATGCTGGTGATGGCGTCACCGACAGTTCGGGCAGCAATTTCATCAATCTGAGTAATCTGCTGGAAACCCGCGACAATTTCCGCCAGGGTGTGTCCGATCTGTTCGTGCTGGTGAATAACATCCAGGGCAGTGCGGTCACTGACGGCAGCAATTTCTTTGATCCGATCAAAATCTATTTTCTCGGACATTCGCTGGGCGCGATTGTCGGCACCCCTTTCCTCGCGCTGGAACCGCAATGTACAGGCAGCGGTGCTGGCCAATGGAGGTTCGGGAGTTGCCAAGATTCTGGATGGTTCGGCGAAGTTCGGACCGGTGATCTCCGCTGGGCTTGCCGCCAATGGCGTGAACAAGGGCACCAGCGATTACGAAGCCTTCCTCGCTGCAGCACAGACCGTGATGGATTCTGCCGACCCGGTGAACTATTCACTGGATGCAGGCGGTTATGCACCTTCAGCCGCAGCGGGTCGTGGCCTGCTGTTCTTCGAAGTGGTGGGTGATTCGGTGCTGGGTAATCCATCTGATCTGGTGGTGCCGAATACTGTGCCTGACAGCAATGATGCCAGTGGCACGATTCCTGCGCCGCTGGCAGGAACCGAACCGCAGCTCGCATTGCTTGGTCTGACCCAGGTGAATACAACAGCCAGTCAGGCAGGCACTAATTTATTGCTCACGACCAAATATACCGCGGGCGATCATGGTTCGGTGCTGGACCCAAGCTCCAGCCTGGATGTGACCACAGAAATGCAGAACGAATTAGCCAGCTTCCTCGCCAGCGATGGCAAAGCGCTGGCAACGTCCGGGTTCGCAAGTTCTGTATTGCAGGCACCCTGATTGTTGAGTGCCTGTTTGAACTAAAAAAGCCCTCTTCGGAGGGCTTTTTTATTACACGCGTTGTTATAGACCAGAGGCTCAGTCGATTCGAAGTTTGCCGGTCGGCCTGTGCTCAGTGTTGAGAATTTCATGCTGGATCAACCATTGCAGTGCATCTTCTGCATCCTGCTCGAACCAGGCGCGGGCAGAGCCGAGCCGAAAACTGTAGCCCCATGCGTCCATGTCGCTGAACATGCGCGCGCGTTGCATTTCGGGAATCTGGTCTGCGAGTAATATCTGTAAATAACACACCGCATCTTCTTCCGCATAGCCGCCGCCCGCATCGGTGTGCACCGCATCGCGGCGTTGCTGATCCATGCAGATGTAATGACAGGCTTCGTGTAATGCAGAATGCACAGGTGTATCCGCGCGAACATAAAGACAATTCTGAATCAGACCGGCTTCCGGCGCCTGCCAGAAACTGCCCGGGATATCGGCTGGTGCCATCAACACTGATGACTTCCAGTCCGTAACACATTAATACGTTTTGCAGTGCATCGAGTTCGATTTCACCGCATAACAGAACGCGGTTATCTTCAATCGATGTAGTGATGGCGTCTGAATTCATCGAGCATGGCTTCGAGTGCCTGGGCGCGATGGCTGATGCTGTTTTTCACTTCCAGCGCCAGCTCGCCACCCGAGCAATTGTGTGTCGGAACAAAAAATATCGGATCGTAACCAAAACCGCCATCACCGCGCGGCTCCTGCAAAATATAACCTTCCCAGCTGCCCTGGGTGATGATGGGTACAGGATCGGTCGCGCTGCGCATAAAAACAAGTATGCATTGATAACGCGCAGTGCGTTCTGAATTGGGCAGGCCTTTAAGTTCGGCCAGCATTTTGCTGTTGTTATCAGTGTCGCTGGCGTTTTCACCCGCGTAACGCGCAGAATACACGCCCGGGCGTGCACCCAGGGCATCGACTTCAATTCCGGAATCGTCGGCGATCGCGGGCAGGCCGGTAATCTCTGCTGCGTGACGCGCCTTGATGATCGCGTTTTCAACAAAGGTGGTGCCGGTTTCCGCAACTTCGGGCACGTTGTAGTCTGATTGCGGTACCACTTCGATACCGCTGTCAGCAAACAGTTTATTGATTTCCCGCACCTTGCCGGCATTGCCGCTGGCGAGTACGATTTTTTTAAAGTCAGCGTGCATCTGTTACCTGTCAGTTTTCGATGGCTGCAGTTTGCGTAGCAAATATCTGTTTGATGCCGCTCTGCGCCAGTTCCAGCATGGCATTGAGTTCGTCAGCATTAAACGCATGACCTTCGGCAGTTCCCTGCACTTCGATGAATGCATTGTTGCTGTTCATCACCACGTTCATATCGGTTTCGGCGTTCGAGTCTTCTGCATAATCAAGATCGAGTACCGGTGTGCCTTCATAAATACCCACCGATACCGATGCGATTTGATGGTACAGCGGATTTTTTTTCACCAGTCCTTTTTTCATCATGTGTTGTACCGCGTCGTGCAGGGCGACCCAGGCACCCGAAATGCTTGCGGTGCGGGTGCCGCCGTCGGCCTGGATGACATCGCAGTCCAGGTTGATGGTGTTTTCACCCAGCGCTTCAAGATCGATCCCTGCGCGTAACGAGCGACCGATCAGGCGTTGAATTTCCATGGTGCGCCCCCCCTGTTTGCCGCGCGCCGCTTCTCTGTCCATGCGGCTACCGGTGGAGCGTGGCAGCATGCCGTATTCAGCAGTCACCCAGCCCTGGCCCTTGCCACGCAAAAAACCGGGAACACGGGTTTCGACCGAAGCAGTGCAGATGACCCTGGTATCGCCAAACTCCACCAGCACCGAGCCTTCAGCGTGTTTGGTGTAGTTGCGGGTGATTATGACTTTGCGCATTTCATCGGGCGCGCGATTACTGGGTCTCATGGCATTTCCTCGTTAACAGGCGCGCATTATACATGGCCGGGCAGTGCCTTGCCTGCCATCCATGGATAGCTGGTAGAATGACGAAAATCCAAAATCAGCGAGTCGAGCGCTGGCCTGTGTCGTACGCGTATCCAGGCCGTTGGTTCTGGACAGATTGAGGAGATATTACATGGTAAAAAGTATGACGGGTTTTGCGCGATGCCAGTCCAGGCATGACTTCGGTACGCTCACCTGGGAACTGCGGGCCGTCAATCACCGTTATCTCGAAATCAGCCTGCGCATACCAGAAGAAATGCGCAGCTATGAAACGCGCTATCGTGAAATGGTGAATGCGCGCCTGGCCCGCGGCAAGGTGGAATGCAATCTGCGCTTCAAACCGGAAGTGGCGATAGCGAGTGGTATTGAAATTGATGAGGACTTTTCCAGATCGCTGGCCAAAGTCTGTCAGCAGCTCAATGATATTCTGCACCAGCCATCGGAAGTCAATGCAATTGATTTTCTGAAATGGCCGGGCGTGATCAAGGAAACCGCGCAGGACATGAAACCGATGCTGGATGCCAGCGAAGCACTGCTTGCTACGGCACTCGATGAACTGATTGCAAATCGCGAAAGCGAGGGCGAACGTTTGCGCGAAACATTGTTGCAACGTTGCGCCAGTATGCAGGCGCTGGTGACCACCGTGCGCGAACAATTACCCGTGATTCAACAGACCTATCGCGAAAAATTACTGGCGCGCCTGCAGGAACTGAAAGCCGAACCCGATATGGACCGACTGGAGCAGGAGCTTGTTTATCTTGCGCAAAAAATGGATGTCGAAGAAGAAATTGATCGACTCGAAAGTCACATCAAGGAACTGGAGCTGGTATTAAAACGAGATGAAGCGGTCGGTAGACGACTGGATTTCATCATGCAGGAGCTCAACCGCGAAGCCAATACGCTGGGTTCAAAGTCGGTCGATATTAAAACCACGCAGGCCTCGGTCGAACTTAAGGTACTGATCGAACAGATGCGCGAGCAGATGCAAAATATAGAATAAGGGTAGTGAGTAGTCACGGACGGCGCAGATCTTCTACACCGTCCGTGACAAAACCACTTTTATTTCTTCTTTATAACCTTGGGTCGGGTTGAGCCCATCAGAGGTTTGCCTTCGTTTTTACTCTGGATCGACAGCAGATCGATATCGAACACCAGGGTGGCATTCGGACCGATGAGCTTGCTGCGTGCATGATCACCGTAGGCCAGGTCAGCAGGAATCCACAGTTTCCACTTGGCGCCTACCTTCATCATTTGCAGTGCTTCGGTCCAGCCTTTGATAACGCCTTTCACCGGGAAGGTGGCTGGCTTGCCACGGGTGTAGGTGCTGTCAAATTCAGTACCATCGATCAGAGTGCCGCGGTAGTTGGTGGTGACCGTGTCGTCCAGGGTGGGTTTGGGGCCGGTACCGGGCTTGATGATCTTGTACTGCAGGCCATCAGCAGTGGTCACAACACCTTCTTTTTTGGCGTTCTCGGCGAGGAAAGCTTTGCCTTCTTCAAGATTTTTCTTGCCTTCGGCAGCCTGCTTGGCGAGCATGTCTTCACGCAGTTTTTTCAGGAACTCGGTGCGGGCGGTATTCATTTCTTCTTCGCTTAACTGGATTTTGGCGCCGCTGCTGCTGTCACGGATACCCTGTACCAGGGCGTCAGTATCCAGGTCGATATTTTGCTGTTTGAGACGTGATTCAAAATCGACGCCGAAGCTATAGCTGGCTTTGGATTGAACAGTATCCAGTTTCAGTGTATTTGCGGATTTTGTATCTGTCTTATCAAGGCAGCCGGCGAGTGGAACGAGTAAGCCGAGCGCCAGTAGATAGCGTAATTTCATTGGTTTCAGTCCATATTTAGTGGTGTTAGAGTGCGGCAACATAGCAGCTAGTCAGGCGAACTTCAACTTGTGCATAGCAGCCGATTTGTTGTTATAGCAGAGCTGCAGCGGTACGGGCTACGAACTTTCTGCGCAACTCTTAGTCAATCTGACTACCGTTTAGTTTTCATTTAATTCAGGTCGGGGTATGCCCCTGCACCGTTTAGGAGTACACATGCTGAAACGAATTCTTTTGCCGGCTTCACTGGCACTGAGCCTGCTCTTATCTCTGGGTCAACGGTGTCGCCTATGCCGGCCTGCCGCTGGCGGTCGATGGCAATGAGCTGCCGAGCCTGGCGCCGATGGTCGCCAAAGTGGTTCCCGCAGTGGTCAATATCGCAACCAAGAGCCATATCGAAACCGAAAACCACCCGATGTCGAACGACCCCCTGTTCCAGTATTTTTTCCGTGGTATGCAGCCGCAGATGCAGCGTAGAGAAGTGCGTAGCCTGGGTTCAGGCGTGATCATCGATGCCGACAAGGGCTACATCGTCACCAACCATCATGTGGTCGACGGTGCAGATTCGATCACAGTGACACTGAATAATGGCGAACAGTACGATGCCAAGGTGGTGGGGTCAGACCCGGAAGCCGATGTTGCGGTGATCAAGGTCAAAGCCAAAGATCTGACTGCGCTGCCGATGGCAGATTCAAAAAAACTACGGGTCGGAGATTTTGTGGTCGCGGTGGGTAATCCTTTTGGTCTGGGCCAGACAGTGACTTCGGGCATCGTCAGCGCGCTGGGGCGCACCGGGCTGGGTATCGAAGGCTACGAAAATTTCATTCAGACCGATGCTTCGATCAACCCGGGTAATTCGGGAGGTGCGCTGGTCAATTTGAAAGGTGAAATCGTGGGCATGAATACAGCGATTATTGCTGCCGGTGGCCAGGGCAATGTCGGTATCGGTTTCGCTATTCCTATCAACATGGTGCGCGAAATTGCCGATCAGCTGATCAAATACGGTGAGGTTCGTCGCGGCATGCTCGGCGTGGTGATGCAGAACCTGACCCCCGATCTGGCCAAAGCCTTTGGCCTTGATCTCAGCCAGGGTGTGGTCATTTCACAGGTGATCGAAAAATCGGCGGCCGAAAAAGCCGGTCTGAAAGCCGGTGACGTGGTACTCAGTATCAATGGGACGCCGATCAAGAACGCTTCTGCAATGCGCAATATTGTTGGCCTGATGCGGATTGGCGACAAACTGGATATCAAGGTGATCCGCGATAACAAGAAGCTGGAGATGCACGCCACACTCCAGGAAGCGGATACCCAGGCAGTGTCGGGTAATCGCCTGAATCAACGCCTGGCCGGGGCCACGCTCGAGCAGACCAAGAAAGACGGTGAAAATGTGCTTGAAGTTGTCAAAGTGGACCAGGGCAGTCCTGCCTGGGAAGCGAGCCTGCGCAGAGGCGATATTATTCTTTCAGTGAATCGCAGACCGGTGAAAAGCATGGATGACCTGCGTAAAGCGCTGAGTCATGCGGACAAGCAGATTCTGCTCAATGTGCAGCGTGGCAAAACAGCCCTGTTTATTCTGATTCAGTAAGCACATCGGTCTCGGGGTGCAGTGCGCATCCCGGGATCCGGTTCGGTTATTCGGTGGGTGCCTGGTGCACCCACCGGTCACCGGCTTCAGTCACTTCTTTTTTCCAGAACGGTGCGCTGGATTTCAGTTCTTCCATAAGATAACGGCAGGCCTCGAAAGCGGCTTCGCGGTGTGCAGACCAGGCCGCGGTGAGCACGATCGGTTCCCCGGGCTTGATCAGGCCGACACGGTGAATGATCAGAGCGTCGACCAGCGACCAGCGTTCGACGGCATCGGCACACAGCCTGTCGAGATAGTGCTGGGTCATTTCCGGATAATGTTCCAGCGTCATGGCGCTGACGGTATCGCCGGCATTGAAATCACGCATGCTGCCAACAAAATTGGCGCAGGCGCCGAAACTGCCGGGCGCGAGCGAGGACTGGTGCTGTTCCAGTGCCTGCCAGGGCACGAAGGGCTGGGTGACAATACTGGCAGGCATGCTAACCCCCGGTCACCGGTGGGAAAAAAGCGACTTCATCGCCATCGCTCACCGCATCATCGAGCCGGGCGTACTGCATATTGATAGCGCACAGCGTGTTGGCCGGATAATCGGCGGCCTGGGTGGCTGCCTGCCAGACCTCACGAACCTGGCTGGCCTTACTGGCATCAATCTCAATGCTGTCTGTGCCCAGTTGCTCGCGCAGGCTGGCAAAAAATTTGACCTGAATACTCATGGTGCTAGCTTAACTCGATAGTGTCGGAAAGACGACTCAGGCGGCAGAGAAAGCTGTACCATCGCTATCATGAGGCTTGCATGCGCGCACACACGAAACCTGACTTTATTGCACATCGCGAGCTTGCTATGCTGGCATCTGGAACTTACTCGAGCACGCCTGAACCATGTCTGACACTCTCAATCATCTAAATCAACGCGGCGAAGTTCATATGGTCGATGTTGGCGACAAATTGGTGACTGCGCGCCGCGCGGTGGCCGAAGGCTGGATACGCATGCAGCCTGCTACCCTGGAAGCGATTGTCAGCCAGAGCCATAAAAAAGGCGATGTGCTTGCGGTGGCGCGTATTGCCGGCATCATGGCCAGCAAAAAAACCGCCGAACTGATCCCTTTGTGTCATCCGATCGCGCTCAGCCATGTCGACATCGAGCTGATACCTGATTCCGAACAATCGCGTGTGCAGTGTCGCGTGGTGGTTGAAACGCACGGGGTCACAGGCGTGGAAATGGAAGCGCTCACTGCAGTGCAAAACAGTTTGTTAACCATTTATGATATGTGCAAGGCCATGGACCGTGCGATGGTGATCGAGCAGGTCTATCTGATCAGTAAATCGGGCGGCAAGTCAGGAGACTGGCAGCGCGAATAATCGCCGTCCCTTCAGGAGAACAGCAGGTGAAAACAGTATTTAAAATCATCGCAGGCTTGATCGTCGTTATCGTTATTGTGATTGCGGCCGTGCTCATCACCTTCAATCCCAACGATTATAAAAAACAGATCACCGATGCGGTGGAACAACAAACAGGCCGCACGCTCAAGATCAATGGCGATATTTCACTTTCGGTATTTCCCTGGATCGGTTTTGAAGTTGGCAAGGTGTCGCTCAGTAATGCTATAGGCTTTAGCGCAGCCGATTTCGCGCGTATTTCCAGGCTCGATATCAAGATCAAACTGCTGCCCTTGCTCAGGCGCGAAGTTGATGTTGATAAAGTGCGATTGCACGGCTTGTTCGTTTCTCTGGAAACGCATAAGGATGGTAAAACAAACTGGCAGGATCTGATTCCGGAATCGACCGATGTCGATAAACAGACAACAGCTGTAGATGCAGCTGCGACTAGTGAAGCGAGCGAGACACCTGCGCTTGCAGCATTACTAATCAATGGCGTTGATATTGTTGGAGCAAACATTCAATGGATTGATGATCGCAGCGGAATGCAGGCAAAAGTATCAGACCTCAATCTTGAAACCGGCGCGATCAAGTTCGATGACTGGATTCCGCTGAGCATAAGTGCGCATGTGAATAATTCACAGCCCGAAGCTGACGCGAAGATCAAACTTGAGACCCGTATTAAAGTTAATCAGGCGCTGGATGTATTTAATGTAAAGAACTTTACCCTTGATGTAGATGCGCTGATGAAATCAATCGCGTCCGAGCGCATCGCCGCCACGATCAAAATGAATGCTGATGCAGACATGCGAAAGCAAATGGTCGATTTGCCTTCGTTTAATGTGTCTACGATGGGTGCCAGTCTGAAGGCCGCGTTAACCATCACTGATCTTGATACCAAACCTTTGATCAAGGGCACGCTGAGCAGCAACACCATCAAGCCGCGCGAGCTGGCGAGCAAGCTGGGGATTGAATTACCTCCCGGTCGCGACAGCTGGGCCTTGAGCGAGCTGAGCTTTAACAGTGATCTGGAAGCAGGGACTACGTTTGCAAAGCTGGACAAGCTGGTCGTTAAACTGGATAAGAGCACGCTAAGCGGTTTTGTGCATGTGAACAATCTTGCCCAGCCCAATATCAGTTACCAGCTCGCGCTGGACAATATTGATGTTGACGCATATTTACCCCCGCCAGCTGCAAACCCTGCGCCTGTACCAGCGACTACACAGTGCAGCACCGCCTGCCGATGTGCGCGATTCCACTACCGCTGGAGTTTTTGCGCAAGCTGGCACTCGACGGCCAGTTCAGTATCGCTTCGCTGCAGGTGAGCAAGATCGCGATCAGTGACATGCTGATTAAAACGCATGCGGCCGACGGTGTGGTCAAAGTCGATCCGCTCAGCATGAAATTACTGGGTGGAAGTTTCGATGCCGGCCTGACCCTGGATGCGCGCAGCACGCCTGCATTACCAGATCAGCGCCAGAGCAACAGATATAAAACCGGCGGGTGTGGTGAATCCATTACTGAAAGGCTTGCTTGGTAACCAGAAGCTTTCGCGTCGAAGGTGTGGCGCAATTTAATGCCGATATTAAAACCCGCGGTGAAACACTTAATACACTTAAACAGTCCGCAACCGGCACAGTGAGTCTTAATATGGGGCACACTTCGATCACGGGTGTTGATATCAATTATTATTTGCGTAATGCCATTGCTGGTTTTGCGGAAAGCAAAAAACTCAGCGTACCGGAAGATTTTCGTGGCACGTATACACCGGAGCAGAAAACCGCGTTTGACCAGGTGGTCGTCCACGCGAAACTGGGTAATGGCAAGGTGAACAACGATCAATTGCTGCTGGATTCCAGAAGGCTGAAAGTGAATGGCAGCGGTGTGATCAATATCATGAATAACACACTGGATGAGAAAGTATTTGTCCAGCTCGATGTTGGTAGAGATAAAACCCTGGTAGAAAAAATATTGCAAAAACCGGTGGGTGTGCGTGTTCACGGCGCATTTGCGCAGCCTGCTATCGATATTGATTACGATTCGCTGAGTAAAGCGATTTCATCGATGTTGAAGGAAGAAGCAAAAGCAAAAGCCCGGGAGAAAGCAGATGCGTTCAAGGCAGAACAAAAGGCGAAACTCGACGCGCAGAAGCAAAAACTCAAGGAGCAGGAAGAAGCGAAAAAAGCCGAGCTGGAACAGAAAGCCAAAGATAAATTGAAAGATAAACTCAAGGGATTGTTTAGGTAACAAATAAATCATCCGCAAATGAACGCTAATCAACGCAAATATTCTGCGCCCGCAGGGCACAAGAGTTACATTCTCTGTTGTTTGTATTTGCGTGTATTAGCGTTTATTAGCGGACTAAGATCTTCTGTGTTGTACAGCGTATGATGAGTCAGGCGTTCGCACAACGCATTTTACGCTGGTATCGAAAACACGGTCGCCATGATTTGCCGTGGCAGCATCCGCGCACGCTGTACCGGGTCTGGCTGGCAGAGATCATGCTGCAGCAGACGCAGGTGAAAACCGTGATTCCGTATTACCAGAATTTCACCCGTGTCTTCCCGACTTTGAAAAAACTGGCCGGTGCCAGTCAGGATGAAGTGCTGGCGTCCCAACGCAGGGCTTCGCCATAGAACATCCAGTCTCGCCGATCGATGGGGTGAAAGTACTTAGCTTTCACCCAATGACGCGACTTGTTCGGATGTCGGCGGCGCGCCCACCGCCAAAGTGCTCGGAAGATCGCGTCGTCTATCTTGGCAAAGGTATGCTTACTGCAGACATGGCGGTGATAGTTGGCCCACCCTCGTATCAGGGGATTGAGCTGTACGATCAAATGGCCGGCCTTGCTCTGGGCATTCCCTTTGATGACCTCTCGGGCCTTGGCCAGGAACGTCTTCACGTTCTTGGCTGACGGCTTGATAATGATCTTACCGTCGTTGTACTTACGCACGTTCTGCCCGAGAAAGTCAAAACCCGTTTCAATGTGTGTGATCCTGGTCTTCTCAGCTGAGAGTTCCAGGCCGCGTTCCATTAAGAAAGTCTCGACCAGTGGTTTAACTTCCTGCTCCAAAAGTGCTTTCGAGCTGCCGGTGATGATGAAATCATCAGCCAGCCGAATGAAATTGACTTTTGCTCTGGCGCTCTGGGCCGTTCTTTTCGGATAGCTCTGCCTGAGCTTTTTC
>CAVRHW010000030.1:0-48658 GCA_963721085.1 uncultured Gammaproteobacteria bacterium | reverse complement strand
TCAACTCTGTTGTGAGTCCGGACTGCTGGCTGACATAATCACAAAATCCCTGCAGAACTGGATGTCGCGGCGCAACTACAAGTTTTCCGATTGGCGCCCTCGCGTACTCGCTTTCATAAAAATCGAGTGAGCGCTGTAATTCTAAAATAATCGACTCATACATCTGCTCTATCGCAGCTTGTGGTTGATCCGATTCCAGGCTCATTAACCCAATATCTATTTTACGTGACAAGTATAAAGCCGATTCACTATATAGATTTATCGATCCCTGTTGCTGACCAAAATGTATCACGGCCACGCCGCGCGACTGTCCCTGCATTTGCTCAACCAGATTACCCAGACTGAGTTCTTCAATATCAATAGTGGACAGCGATAACCCTGTCTTGCGTATAAAATTGACGGTTTTCTGGATTTCTTCTTTGGGTGTAACAACGACATAAACCTTGGCTTCTCGATGTTGCTGCACCGGAACCTGGAATACATCGACGACAGCCTGCTCGACTGGATAGCTAATCAAATCGCGTACACTCCAGCGCAGTGCTGACGCCAGTTCTGTCTCCTCTACCGGCGGGTGTGGCATCTGAAACAGATTGTATTGTGTATCATCAAGCACAACCACACAGGGCGTATTTTTCAGATCATGTTTTTTGATCTGTTTTGATAATTGCTTTAACTGTTCGGCAGGATCTGATGAAGAAATAAATTCACAGACTTTTAAGGCAGCTTGCGCACCATCGTTACAGGTTATTTCTGCTACAGCAATACCATCCGCAGCGAGGTAGAGACCCACTTGCTTTTTTGGTTGCTGAAATTGATCATCCAACATGATTCTGGTGCCGCCCTGTTCATTATTATATGTATCTGTGTATTTCAGCTGATCAACGTCTCTTCCCCAATCACACTACCAGCCAGACCACAGTATTAGTATTTTCTAATATATTTGCCTCTCATCAGCCACCCAGGCTAATTTAGAGTTTTATGACTTATTCATAGACCGTAAACTGAATATAGTCAATTTACAGATGATTATATTTCAGATACTTATAGAACTTTTTGATATTCGCCTGTAGGACGTATACTACCGTTCGTCAGAACGATTTTTTAGATCGGGTATAATAAATCGAAAAACAGAGGTAAAGCTGGAGGCCCATTACCTCGAAATGGCGCTCAGCGCAGTGCTGAACCACTATGAAACCAGATCATCAGCCACATGGTAATGAGGATCTTCCAGCACGTTGACTTCAACCAGATTGCCCGCCTTTTTCAGCAACTGGCGACATTCTTCGCTGAGATGACGCAAATGCAGGGTCTTGCCGGCGCGGATGTAGCGTTCTGCCAGAGTATCAATAGCTTCTATCGCCGAATGATCTGCCACGCGTGAATGCTGAAATTCGATGATCACATCGTCCCGATCGTTTTCAGGGTCGAACAGCTCCAGAAAATTGTCCACCGAGCCGAAAAACAGCGGACCATTGAGCTCGTGCACACGCGAGCCTTTGTCATCATCGTAGGTTTTAACATTGATATGCTTGGCATGTTCCCAGGCAAAGGCCAGTGCCGACACGATCACCCCGACCACAACCGCCATGGCGAGATCGGTGAACACGGTAACGCCTGACACCAGAACCAGCACAAAAGCATCGGTGAGCGGAATCTTGCCCATGATGCGCAGGCTCGACCACTCAAAGGTAGCGATCACCACCACGAACATCACACCCACCAGTGCTGCCATCGGAATACGTTCGATCAAAGGCGAGGCAAACAGAATAAACAGCAGCAAAAATACTGCGGCCGCCACGCCCGATAGCCGCTGGCGTCCGCCCGAATTGACATTAATCATGCTCTGCCCGATCATCGCGCAGCCGCCCATGCCACCGAAAAAACCGGTCGCGGTGTTGGCAATGCCCTGGCCGATACATTCACGATTGCCACGACCGCGGGTGTTGGTCACTTCATCGATCAGGCTCAGCGTCAGCAGCGATTCGATCAGCCCGATCGCGGCCAGGATCAGCGCGTAGGGAAAAATAATCACCAGCGTGTGAAACGTGAATGGCACTGCCGGTATATGAAAGGTTGGAAATCCGCCTTTGATACTGGCGAGATCACCGACGGTTTTTGTGTCCAGATGCAGCCCGGCCGCTAACAGGCTGACCACAATAATCGCAGCCAGTGCTGCAGGAATAGCACCGGTCAGCTTCGGCAAAATATAGATAATGAACATGGTGAGCAGAATCAGGCCGGAGAATATCAGCAGCGGCGTACCACTCAACCAGGTTTTTACACCATCAGCACCGATCACCTGAAAATGCGGCAGCTGCGCGAGCAGGATCACGATCGCCAGACCGTTGACAAAACCCAGCATCACCGGGTGTGGCACCATGCGAATGAACTTGCCAAGCCGCAGCAGTCCTGCGCTAATCTGGAGCAGCCCGGTCAGCACCACGGCTGCGAACAGATATTCCACACCATGCTGCGCCACCAGCGCCACCATCACTACCGCCATGGAACCGGTGGCTCCGGAAATCATCCCTGGCCGACCGCCAAAAATCGCCGCCAGCAAACCCACCATGAAAGCAGCGTACAGCCCGACCAGCGGACTCACGCCGGCAACAAAGGCGAAAGCGACAGCCTCGGGCACCAGCGCCAGCGCTACGGTGAGGCCGGATAAAATTTCGTTTTTGAAGCATACGCGACTGGCGCATCCAAGCTGGAACATCTGTAAACCTGCGGGATTTAACGGCGGAAAAGGACGCGCACTCTATCAGAAAACGCTTATTTAAGACAGGCAGTGCGACACCATGAAGCTGGCATCAACACAATGAATTCTGCTCACAGCTCGACCTGGGTACCCATTTCCACCACCCGATTCGGTGGCAGATTGAAAAAATGGGCCACGCTGCCAGCATTGCGAAACATTGCGATGAACAGCTTGCCGCGCCACATCGGCATATAAGCCGCAATTCGGGGAATCAGTGTTTCTCTGCCCAGGAAAAAAGAGGTGGTCATCACATCAAATGAAATACCCTGGTCTTCGCACAATTTCAGCGCCGCTGGAATATCCGGTTCATCCTTGAATCCGAGACGCACCAGAATACGGAAAAACCCGCTGGCCAGTGTTTCCACCACCAGCCGTTCCGACTCGGGGATGTACGGTACATCCTCCACGACCACGGTCACCAGCGCGACACGCTCGTGCAATACCATATTGTGCTTCAGATTATGCAACAGTGCGTGTGGTACCGCATTGCGGTCGCTGGTAAAAAACACCGCAGTGCTGGGCACTCGCGTGATTTCATTGGTCTCCAGTCCTTTAATGAACAAATCGAGCGAGATCGCATCCTCTTCCATACGCGTGCGCAACATCTTGCGTCCACGTTTCCAGGTTCGCATCAGCACAAACACACCCAGGCCGAACACCAGCGGAAACCAGCCACCGTGTTTGACCTTGATCGCATTGGCAGAAAAAAAGGCCAGATCGATAATCAGAAACACCGATATCAGCAACCAGCTTTTGAACCAGCCCCAGCCCCAGAGATGACGCACCACGATAAACGCCAGCACGGTGGTAATCACCATGGTGCCGGTCACCGCGATACCATAGGCAGCACCCAGATTGGTCGAGCTGCGAAAACCCAGCACCAGCAGCAGTACAGTAATCAACAACGCCCAGTTCACACCCGGCAAATAAATCTGTCCGATTTCCTTGTCGGAGGTGTGCAGCACTTCCATGCGCGGCGCATACCCCAGCTGGATCGCCTGACGGGTAATGGAATAAGTCCCTGAAATAACTGCCTGTGATGCAATCACCGTGGCCACGGTGGCCAGCATCACCAATGGATACAGCGCCCAGGACGGCGCTAACAGATAAAACGGATGACGAATCGCAGCTGGATCATGCAACAACAAGGCGCCCTGACCAAAATAATTCAGTACCAGTGACGGCAACACAAAACCAAACCACGCCAGTTGCACCGGCTTGCGACCAAAGTGCCCCATATCTGCATACAGCGCTTCAGCGCCGGTCAGCACCAGCACCACGCCACCGAGAGAAAAAAATCCCAGCAAAGGCTGCTGTGCAAAAAAATTGAAGGCATAGATCGGGCTCAGCGATCGCATCACATCCGGTTCGTGCACTATATTCAGAATACCGAGCAGGGCCAGGGTGCCAAACCACAGCACCATCACCGGCCCGAACAATGCACCGATGCCCGCGGTGCCCTTGCGCTGGAAAAAAAACAGCGCGATCAGCACACCTGCCGTGACCGGCAGCACGAAGGCTTTGAGCTGGGGAGCCGCGACTTCCAGGCCTTCGACAGCTGACAGCACTGAAATGGCCGGCGTGATCACACCGTCACCGTAAAACAATGCAGTCCCCACAATGCCCGCAAAAATGATGGCTTCTCTGCTGCGACCCTTAACCTTACGCAAGGTCAGCGCCATCAATGCCATGATGCCGCCCTCACCCCGGTTATCGGCACGCATAATGAATGCGACATACTTGATCGAGACAACAATCATCAGGGACCAGAAGATCAGAGACAGCACGCCACTAATGTTGGCCGGGGTGATCGGCACGGTGTGCGCACCCACGAAAACGGCCTTCAGGGCATACAGCGGACTGGTACCAATATCACCATACACCACCCCCAGTGCAGCGAGCGCCAACGGAGCCAGTGGCTTTTTTGCATCAATAGCTTGCTGGGTCATAATGAGCGGATAGTCTCAGGTAGCGGATTGCCATGAGCAAACGTTGAATCTGACACGATCCTGCCTGTGCAACAGATGCGAACAACGCATCCTGACTTGAACATGTGACACTGTGAATACTCGGCTGAACAATAAATCGGAAAAGTATATCAGATAGGACTAATGCACAATAGCCGAACAGGCTGTGCAACAGGCAGCGATCCCGGGGCGCGCCTGATTCCAAATACTGGAAAATTCAACAAACTACGATTACTGGTCATCATGATCTAACGCAGTTAATACACATAAACAGGCAACGCTCTCTTTCAATTTCTGTCAGATGCTAGATAATGATCACAGGCAATAAGGTGGAGTAAAATCTGGACCAGGCCTTTATGAAAGATCCTGAAAACTTCGTGCTGGAACTATTGTCGAGCAATCACGCAAGTGATCGCCTGCTCCAGCATCTGTGCGCGATACAGCTGGAGTATTCACACATACCCCAGGCGGCGGTTTCTCAGCTGGCTGAACAACTATCGGTTCCCGCAGCACAGATTTATGCCGTAATCGACTTCTACGCCTTTTTGCACAGAAAAGCGCGCGGACATTTTGATATTTATTTCAGCGATAACATCACCGACCGCATGCTTGGCAACCAGCCATTGCTCAGTTCGCTGTGTGAACAACTCAATATAGAACCCGGTATTCCTCGCACCGATGGCCGCGTTACGGTCGATACCACGTCCTGCACCGGAATCGGTGACCAGGGCCCGGCAATGCTGATCAATGGCAGGGTTATTACCAGACTGGATCAGAATCGTATTCATAGCATCGCTAATCTGATCGAAACGAATACACCTCTTGATCAGTGGCCGGAAGTCTTTTTCCTGGTGGATGACAATATTCAGCAGCGCGGCCTGTTACTGTCAGACGAAATGCGCGCTGGCAGCGCCATAGAGAAACTGCTCGATAAAGGCGCAGATGCGGTGCTCGATACTATCGAACACTCCGGTCTTCGCGGTCGCGGTGGTGCAGGTTTTAACACTGCAAACAAATGGCGCATGTCCCGCGAGACAGATGCTGATGAACATTATGTAGTGTGCAATGCCGATGAAGGCGAACCCGGTACATTCAAAGACAGGGTTTTACTCAACAGCTACGCGGATGCTCTGTTTGAAGGCATGACTGTATGCGCAGGCGTGATCTCAGCACAAAAAGGCTATCTGTATCTTCGCGGCGAATACCGCTACATGCTGTCTGCACTGGAGCAGACGCTGGAAACAAGACGTCGTGCCGGGCTGCTGGGCAAAAACATTCTGGGTCGTGAAGGTTTTGATTTTGATATCGAAATCCATCTCGGTGCCGGCGCTTATGTCTGCGGTGAAGAGTCCGCACTGATCGAATCACTGGAAGGCAAACGCGGTATACCGCGCAATCGCCCGCCTTTCCCGGTAACACACGGTTATCGTGACAAACCCACCGTGGTAAACAATGTTGAAACCTTTATCGCAGCAGCCAAAATTACTGTGCACGGCGCCGACTGGTTTCGCGCCATTGGCACCAGCAACTCGAGCGGCAGTAAGCTGCTGAGTATCAGCGGCGATTGCGAACGCCCCGGTGTTTACGAAATTGAATACGGCACCAGTATCCAGCAGATACTTGATCTATGCTTTGCCAGCGATGTGCAGGCGGTGCAGATATCAGGTGCGGCGGGTTTCACCATTGCACCAGACGAGTTTGATCGCAAGATCGCGTTTGAAGATGTCGCCACCGGCGGTTCTTTTATGATTTTTAATCAGCAGCGCGATCTGCTTGAAATGGTGCAAAACTTTTCGCATTTCTTTGCGCACGAAAGCTGTGGCTTTTGCACACCCTGCCGCGTCGGCAGTGCATTGATGAAAGACCTGGTCGACAAAGTCATCGCCGGTCATGCAACGCCCTATGATCTCAATGAAATACAGGATCTCGCGCTGGTGATGCAACAGGCGAGTCACTGTGGACTGGGTGCGAGCGCACCGAACTCGCTGCTGGATACGCTGACAAAGTTTCCGCAAGTTTATAACGGGCGTCTGGCACACCATGATTACGTCCCGGCCTTCGATCTGGATGCGGCACTGGAGGTCTCCAGACAGCTCACCGGACGCGATGACCGCGATGCGCATATTCAGGATGAACCATGAGTAACGAAAAAACATTCAGCCTGGACGGCAAAAACATTTCATTTCAGGAAGGCGACACCATCATGGATGCCGCGCTGAGAGCCGGCGAATATATTCCGCATCTATGTCATAACCCGGAATTCAAACCGCACGGTAGCTGCCGGGTTTGCACGGTGGATGTCAATGGCCGGCACAGGGCTGCCTGCACCACGCCTGCAGCAGAAAACCTGAACGTCGATAACAGTTCCGATGCGATCATGAACCAGCGCACCCATCTATTACAAATGCTGTTTGTCGAAGGCAACCACGCCTGTCCCGCCTGCGAAAAAAGCGGTGCCTGCCAGTTACAGGCCGTGGCGTACTACGTGCGCATGTTAAGTCCGCACTATACGCATTTTTTTCCCAGACGCGCGATTGATGCTTCGCATCCGGACGTCATTTTTTATTACAACCGCTGTATCCTGTGCGATTTGTGCGTGCGCGCCAGCCATGAAGTCGATAAAAAAGATGTGTTTTCGATCAGCGGCCGCGGCATTCATAGCCGACTGGTGTTTAATTCGGCCAGCGGCAAACTGGGTGACACAGAACTCTCGCTCAGCGACAAGGCCATGGAAGTGTGTCCGGTAGGTGCGCTGCTACCAAAAAATCGCGGCTATCAAACACCCATCGGTGAACGGCTATACGATCTCAAACCCATCAGCGTTCAGGGCGGCATCGCTGCCAGCTTTGATCTAAACAAGCTTCTGAAAGAAGGCATCGCTGATGACTGATACGGTAAAAAAAGAGAAACTGAAACTCGCCACTGCAACTCTGTGCGGCTGCTTTGGCTGTCACATGTCTTTTCTGGACATCGACGAGCGTATTCTGAAGCTGGTCGAGCTGGTGGAATTTGATCGCACCCCGCTGACCGATATCAAAACCGTCGGTTATTGTGATATCGGCCTGATCGAAGGCGGTGTCGCCAATGCCGAGAATGTTGAAGTGCTGCGCGATTTTCGTAAACACTGCAAAATACTGGTCGCGGTCGGCGCCTGCGCAATCACCGGCGGCATTCCCGCGATGCGCAATCAGTTTGATTTAAAAGACTGCCTCGAAGAGGTGTATCTCAACGGTATCGGCGTAGAGAACCCACAGATTCCCAACGACCCGGAACTCCCTTTATTGCTCGACAAGGTGCACCCGATACACGAAGTGGTCAAGATCGATTATTTTCTGCCTGGCTGTCCACCGTCGGCCGATACCATCTGGATTTTTCTCAACGAGCTGATCGAAGGCGCGGACATCAGCTTTCCATATTCATTAGTGCACTATGACTGATACATAACAGAGAACCCTATGTCCTCAGAACTGGAAACTGCAAAACACCCGGAAGACCTGGAACGCGTGGTTATCGAACCCTTAACGCGTGTCGAAGGCCACGGCAAGGTCACGCTGCTGCAGGACGAACACCTGAACATCAAACAGGCGCGACTGCATATTGCCGAATTTCGCGGCTTCGAAAAATTCATTCAGGGCAGACCGTACTGGGAACTGCCGGTGCTGGTACAACGTCTCTGCGGCATCTGCCCGGTGAGCCATCATCTCGCGGCGGCCAAAGCCACCGACATGATCGTCGGTGCCGACGAACTCACGCCCACCGCAGAAAAAATCCGTCGTTTGATGCACTACGGTCAGACCCTGCAATCGCACGCGCTGCATTTTTTTCATCTGTGTTCGCCCGACCTGCTGTTTGGCTTTGATGACGATATTCGCCACCGCAATATTGTTGGCGTAATCGAAGACAGCCCCGAGATTGCCAGACAGGGTGTGATGCTGCGCAAATACGGCCAGGAAGTGATACGAGTCACCGCAGGCAAACGCATCCACGGCACCGGCGCCATTCCCGGCGGCATCAACAAGTCACTGAGCAAAGAAGAAATCGAATATCTGAAGCGCGACATTGATCAGGTTATCGACTGGGCGCAGCAGGCGGTGGCGCTGATCAAACGTATCTTTTTCGAACATTACGATTACCACATGAACTTTGCCAGCATCAGCAGCAACATGCTCAGCCTGATACGCCACGACGGCGCTTTTGAGATTTATCACGGCGGCCTGCGCGCCAATGATCAACAGGGCAAAACCATTTTTGATCAGGTCGATGTGCGTAACTATGAAGAATACTTAAGAGAGGGCGTGAAAAGCTGGAGCTATATGAAGTTCCCGTTCATTACTTCTATCGGCCAGGATGATGGCTGGTACCGTGTCGGCCCGCTGGCACGCGTCAATAACTGCGATTTCTTTTCCACACCGCTGGCAGAAAAAGAACGTGAAGAATTTATCGCTATCGGCAACGGAACCCCGGTGCAGTCAACCCTGGCGTATCACTGGGCGCGGCTCATCGAACTATTATACTGCAGCGAAGCGATTGCCGAACTGCTGAACGACAGCGATCTATCCGGCACAGAACTGCTCAACAAAGGTGAGTTAAAAAATTACGGTATCGGTGTTATCGAAGCACCGCGCGGCACGCTGTTCCATCATTACCAGATCAATGACGATGGCATTGTCGAAAAAGCCAGCCTGATCGTATCCACCACCAACAACAACCAGGCGATGAACGAGTCCATTCGCAAGGTCGCGAACCAGTATCTGGACGGTAACCAGCTGAGCGAAGCGCTGCTCAATCAGGTCGAAGTCGCAGTGCGCGCCTACGATCCATGTTTGTCATGCGCGACGCACGCCATGGGCAAGATGCCACTGGAAATCAATCTGGTGAATACTCAGAACGAGCTGGTCGATCGTCTTGAGAAAAAGACCAACGGCCTTATCACGAGAACCGTGTAAGCATACAAAGAATCTATCATGCAAGATTCCACTGCCCCCATGCTCATCTTTGCCTATGGCAACCCGTCTCGTGGTGACGATGCGCTGGGTCCGGCAATGTTTGATCTGCTCGAAAAACACCAGGCAAGCAACAACGCCTTCGATCTTCTTGTCGAATACCAGTTACAGATCGAACATGCAATCGACCTCGAACATCGCGAACGCGTGCTATTCATCGATGCCAGCGCATCGTGCGCGGCCCCTTATGAATTTTGCAAACTGCAACCACTGCAGGATGATAGCTATACCACACACGCCATGAGCCCGGCTTCGGTGCTGGCTGTGTACAGAAAAATCAACGGCAGGGAACCTCCGCCCTCATACCTGCTCACAATAAGAGCATATGAATTTGATCTTGGACAGAACATCAGCGAGCAGGCAATGATAAATCTGCAGGAAGCATACGAGTTTGTTAAAGACCTGCTAACCACAAATCAACACTATTGGCTCGAAAACACAGGCGCGGCTGATACCACATCACAAACGGAGGCGCACGGTTATGAACACAGCTGAAACATTGCAGCAAACTATCAACGACATGGTGGACGACAAACGCGGCATACTCGCAGCCGATGAAAGCACCGGCACCATCGCAAAACGTTTTGCAGCGATCAACGTCGAATCCACGGAAGAACACCGGCGCGCCTACCGCTCCCTGTTGCTGGAAACACCCGGCCTGGGTGAATTCATCAGCGGCGTGATTTTGTTCGAAGAAACCCTGGGACAGAAAAACGCAGCCGGCACACCACTGCCACAGATTGCATGGGATCAGAAAATAGTGCCCGGCATCAAGGTCGACAAAGGCACCGAGCCGCTGGCAGGCGCGCCCGGCGATCTCATCACCAAAGGTCTGGACGGCCTCGCCGACAGATTAAAAACCTATATCGATCAGGGCGCGCGCTTTGCCAAATGGCGCGAAGTGTATCCGGTATCACCCGGCAATCCCACAGCACTCGGTGCGCACGCCAATGCCGAACGACTGGCACACTATGCCGCGATCTGCCAGGAGTGCGGCATCGTGCCGATAGTAGAACCCGAAGTATTGATGGATGGCGATCATGATATCCAGCGTTGCAGCGATGTCACCGAACAGGTGCTGCACGCGGTGTTCGCCGCCCTGTTACGCTACGGTGTCAGTCTTGAACACATGATTTTAAAACCCAACATGATACTGCCAGGCAAAGACTGCCGCATCGCAGCACCGGAAGAAATTGCGGAAGCCACATTAAAAATATTCCGCCGCGCCGTCCCCGCAGCAGTGCCCAGTATCAATTTTCTTTCCGGTGGCCAGAGCCCGGAAGAAGCCACGCAGAACCTGAACGCGATCAACCAGATCGGCGGCCCCTGGCAGCTGAGCATTTCCTATGGTCGTGCGCTGCAACAACCCGTATTGCAGGCCTGGCAGGGCAAAGCCGAAAACAGCAACGCGGCGCAGGCGGCCCTGTTAAAACGCGCACGTCTCAACAGTCTGGCGCGTCAGGGACAATACAAAGCAGATATGGAAACTGATTAAACAATCTGCTTAAATAAAGTCCTCAATGCTACCGGCTGGCAAGGATGCCTTATCACCTCACTCCTCAATTAAGAACCGCATTCGGGTTTGATTCATTTCAAACCACTCAGGAATGCTGTTTGATAGTCGCTGTTCACTGTTAAACTGCTCACCATGAATGCGCAAAACCCCAGAATCAGCACCACACACGATGTTCTACGCAGTGTCTTTGGCTACGAGCATTTCCGCCCGCAACAACAGGACATCGTCGAGCACATGGTCGTCTGGCGGCGATGCGCTGGTGCTGATGCCCACCGGCGGTGGTAAATCGCTGTGTTATCAGATCCCTGCGATCGTGCGCCCCGGTGTTGGTGTTATTGTATCGCCGCTGATCGCGTTGATGCAGGACCAGGTCAGCGCACTCCATCTCAATGGCGCGCGCGCTGCGTTTCTGAATTCAACCATGAACAATGAAGAAGTTCGCGACATCGAGCAAAGCCTGCAGCGTGGCGAGCTTGATCTGCTCTATGTGGCGCCTGAACGACTGATGATGCCACGCATGCTCGATTTGCTCGAGCGTATTCCGGTTTCATTGTTTGCCATCGACGAAGCGCACTGCGTTTCACAATGGGGCCATGACTTTCGTCCCGAATATGTTCAGCTCTCGGTACTGCATCAGCGTTTTCCGGATATCCCGCGCATCGCGCTCACCGCGACTGCCGACAGCGCAACGCGGCGCGAAATCATCGAACGCCTTTCGCTCGGCGAAGCACAGCAATTTATCGGCGGTTTTGATCGACCCAATATTCGTTATCGCATCAGCGAGAGCGGTGGCGGTGCACGCGAACAGCTACTGCGTTTTATTCGCAACGAACATCCGAACGATGCCGGTATTGTTTATTGCCTGTCGCGCAAGCGCGTCGACGAAGTCGCCAGCTGGCTGAACAACAAAGGTCTGAACGCACTGCCCTATCACGCCGGACTGTCGGCCCAGGTGCGGCAGACCAACCAGCAACGTTTTTTGCGCGAAGAACAGGTGATCATCGTTGCTACCATTGCTTTTGGTATGGGCATCGACAAACCCGATGTGCGTTTTGTCGCGCATTTGAATTTACCCAAAAGCATCGAAGCCTATTACCAGGAAACCGGACGTGCAGGCCGCGACGGTCTGCCCGCCGATGCCTGGATGATTTACGGCCTGCAGGATGTCATCACCTTAAAAAAAATGCAGGCCACTTCGGAAGCCCCGGAACGGATTAAACGCCTGGAAAACCACAAGCTCGACGCCATGTTAGGCCTGTGCGAAATCACCAGCTGTCGACGTCAGGCACTGCTGCGTTATTTCGACGATGTCATGACCGAACCCTGCGGCAACTGCGATACCTGCCTGGAACCACCGGAAACCTGGGACGCGACTGCGGCCGCGCAAAAAGCCCTGTCCTGCGTGCACCGCACCGGGCAACGCTTTGGTGTCAGCTACCTGGTTGATGTATTGCTGGGTAAAGACGATGAACGCATCCAGCGTTTTGGCCACGACAAGGTGAGTACTTTTGGTATTGGCAAGGAACATAGCCAGAACGAATGGCGCGACCTGTACCGCCAGCTGATCGCACGCGGTCTGCTTGCGGTCGATCTTGAAGGCCACGGCGGCCTGCATCTGATCGAAGCCAGCCGCCCGGTGCTGCGTGGTGAACAGCAACTGCTGCTGCGCAAACTGAAACCCAGATCAAAAACAAAAACGCGCGAACGCAAAACCGGTCGCTTTGACGATGCCGGCATGAGCAAACTCTGGGAAGCGCTACGCAATCGTCGCCAGCAACTCGCCGATGAAAAAGGTATTCCGGCGTACATGATTTTCCACGACGCCACGCTGGCCGAGATGATCGAGAACCGGCCAGAAACGCTGGCGCAGTTCAGCAATATTTCCGGCGTCGGTGAACGCAAGCTGGCCGACTACGGCGAAGCCTTTCTCGATGTGCTGAACGAATACCGAAATTTAAAAAACGATTCGCAAACCGATACCGAAGAAGAAACCCTGCACCTGTTCCAGCTCGGCATGGACGCCGATGCCATCGCCGAACAACGCGGGCTCAAAGCGACGACCATCTATAACCATCTTGCCAATGCCATCGCGCGCGGTGAAATACAGGTTGAAGAAGTCGTGCCACTGGAAAAACAGCAACTCGACACGATTCGTTATGCTATCGAAGCACACGATGGAGGCAAACGCCTGAAACCGGTGTTCGAAGCACTGGAAGGCGAGTATTCATACGAAATCCTGCGCTGCGTGCGCGCAGAAATGACGCGTTAACAAAAAATATTAAAAACTACAGACGGAACCACAGAGACACAGAGAACACGGAGGAAAACCCTATTCTTTGTTTTTAAGATCATATGCTTTCTCTGTACGTGAGCTCTGTGGTTACTCTGTGGCTTATGCTTTTTCCTTGTGTTCTCCGTGTTCTCTGTGTCAAATTCTGCGGTTTCGTTTCTAGCTTTTAGCTTCAATAGAAAGCTTAGTGATCTGTGATTCGCTAGTGCTCATGCGGGCAGTTATGTCTGGCCTACCCTGTCGCGCCAATCTGCTATCATACGCACCCCTTTCTCGAAACCTGCCAAGGCCCGCCGTGAGCACAACTGCCTTTTCATCTTTGCCTCTGAGCGCCGAGCTGCTGGCGAATATCGAGTCGCTCGAATACAAAGCGATGACGCCGATCCAGGCGCAAAGCCTGCCGGCCATTCTCGACGGCAAGGACATTCTGGCGCAGGCCAAAACCGGCAGCGGTAAAACCGCGGCCTTTGCCATTGGTCTATTACATCGGCTCGACCCGCAGACCTACCGCACCCAGGCACTGGTGCTGTGCCCGACACGCGAACTGGCCGACCAGGTCAGCAAGGAAATTCGTCAGCTGGCGCGCACCACGGCCAATATCAATATTCTGTCTTTGTGCGGCGGCAAACCCATCGGCCCGCAGTTCGCTTCGCTGGAACGGCATCCGCATATCGTGGTCGGCACCCCGGGGCGTATTCTCAAGCATCTGGAAAAAGGCAGTCTGAAACTGGATGCAATGAAAATGCTGGTGCTGGACGAAGCCGACCGCATGCTCGACATGGGTTTTCACGATGAGATCTCGCGCATCATCGAACTGGTGCCGGCGCAAAAACAGACCCTGCTGTTTTCCGCGACCTACCCCGAGGAAATCAAACACATCAGCGACATCCTGCAAAAAAACCCGCTGGAGATTCGCGTCGAAAGCCTGCACGACAATAAAAAAATCGAACAGATTTTTTACGAAATACAAAAAGGCGAACGCACCAAAACCCTGACCGCGTTGATCGAACATTTCAAACCCGAATCCAGCGTGGTGTTCTGCAACCGCAAACAGCAATGCCAGGAACTGGCCGATGAACTCTGGCAACAGGGTTTTCATGCACTCGCGCTGCACGGTGATCTGGAACAGAAAGAACGCGATCAGGTGCTGGTACAGTTTTCCAACAAAAGCAGCTCGATCCTGGTGGCCACCGATGTCGCCGCGCGCGGTCTGGACATCAAAGATTTAACCGCGGTGATCAATTTTGAATTATCGCCCGACCCGGAAATCCATATTCACCGCATCGGCCGCACCGGCCGTGCGGGCAAGGCCGGACTCGCCTTAAGTTTGTTCATGCCTTCCGAAGCCGGCAAGGTCGCTGCGATCGAAGATTATCAGGGCGCGCCGGTGAAACTCGGCAATGTCTCCAGCCTGAAAAGCCGCGAGAATTTCAGACTCAGCCCGGCCATGGTGACCTTATGCATCAACGGCGGTCGCAAAGACAAGGTACGCGCGGGCGATATTCTCGGCGCGCTCACCGCCAACACCACCCTGCCCGGCAAACAAATCGGCAAGATCGATATTTTCGACAATGTATCTTATGTCGCAGTCGAACGCCCCATCGCCAAACAGGCACTGAAAATACTCAGCGAAGGCAAAATAAAAGGCCGCAAGTTCAGAGTACGAAAACTGAGCTAAAAACCAGAAGCTAAAAATCTAAAAGCTAAAAAGCTTTTCACCACAGAGACACAGAGAACACGGAGAAAACAATACCTTTCGTTTTAAACAAAAGTACCTCTGGGATTGTAACGCTATCGTAACAAGAGCAGTTTTCTCTGTGTTCTCCGTGTCTCTGTGGTTCAGCTTTTAGTTTTTAGCTTCTGGTTTTTTCATAGTAAGCCTGTGCTTGATGTACATTGCCAGCAAACTGATTGCCGACAGTGCTATCAAAGGCGCCAGCGTGGAAAAATTCAGCAGGTCCTGATACGACGCCGTGGTGGTCGCGCTGTTAACCACTCTTGCATACAGATACGCCTTGATAAAAATACCCAGCATCGCAGCCATAATGAAATGACTGATTCTGACATGCAGCATTCCCGAGCTGTAATTCACCAGCGCGTGCGGAAACGCCGGAAATACCCGCATCGCGAACAGGGTAAAAAAATTATCCTGTTGATGCAGTAATCGGTAGGCATGCGAATTTTCGATGCGCGCGATCCAGTCATCGGTGAGCCGTCTTGAAAACCAGTAAGCGCTGATACCGCCGAGCGTGCCACCCAGGGCAAGGATCAGCGCGGCCACCAGGGGTGAGTAGATCGGCGCCACCACCCAGAAAAAAACTGAGCCCGCCAGGCCAAAGGTGAACAGAATCACCTGCAACAGCACCAGTATCACCGCCAGCCACCAGTGACCGGTATACCCCCGGGCAAAGCTGAGTATTTTTTCAGGATCGAGCATCCCGGCCAGATTCAGCGCTATCCCGGCGGCGACAAGCAGAACCAGGATCACCAGTTTATAAATATGGGCACGTTTTATATATTTTCTTATCACGCCAGAATCCACACCTTTTTTGAAGTGATACCATTCTAGGGCAAAGACTGTACGAATACCGATCAAAACACGACAGTTTGAGCTGTTTCATCCGGTTTTACTCGACCTTTTGCGCTGAGTTCTCTATAGTACGCCCCTCGCAAAAATCCCCAAACGCAAGACTCAGGATATTCCATTGATTTCGACCGCAAACATCACCATGCAATTTGGCGCAAAGCCATTATTTGAGAACATTTCAGCCAAATTTGGCGACGGCAACCGCTACGGCCTGATCGGCGCGAACGGCTGTGGCAAGTCCACCTTCATGAAAATCCTCGATGGCAGCCTGGCACCGTCCGCCGGCAATGTCTCGATCGACCCCAATGAGCGCATCGGCAAGTTGCACCAGGATCAGTTCGCGTTCGAAAAATACAAGGTGATCGACACCGTGATCATGGGCCACACCGAGCTCTGGGAGATCAAACAGGAACGCGACCGTATTTATTCACTGCCGAACATGTCCGAAGAAGAAGGCATGAAAGTCGCCGAACTGGAAGTCCATTTTGCCGAGCTCGATGGTTACACCGCGGAAAGTCGCGCCGGTGAATTGCTGCTCAGCGCGGGTATCGCCGAAGAGCTGCATTTCGGCCCGATGAGTGAAGTTGCGCCCGGCTGGAAACTACGTGTGCTGCTGGCGCAGGCCCTGTTTTCCGATCCGGATATTCTGCTGCTCGACGAGCCGACCAACAACCTCGACATCAATACCATTCGCTGGCTGGAATCGATACTCAATGCGCGCAAAAGCACCATGATCATCATTTCCCATGACCGTCATTTTCTCAATGCCGTGTGCACTCACATGGCCGATATCGATTATGGCGAGTTACGCATTTATCCCGGCAATTACGATGATTTCATGAGGGCATCCACGGCAGCGCGCGAACGCCTGCAATCGGAAAATGCGAAAAAGAAAACCCAGATCGCCGAGCTACAGCAATTTGTCAGCCGCTTTTCCGCCAATGCCTCAAAAGCCAAACAGGCGACTTCGCGCGCAAAGCAAATTGAAAAAATCCAGCTCGATGATATTAAACCGTCCAGCCGTGTCAGCCCGTTTATACGCTTTAATCAGGAAAAGAAACTGCACCGTCAGGCGCTGATCCTGGAAGATCTCGGCCATGGTTTTGACGAACCGCTGTTCAGCGGCGGCAACATGATCATTGACGCGGGCACACGTCTCGCCGTGATCGGCGAAAACGGTGCGGGCAAAACCACCTTTGTTCGCTGCCTGGTCAACGAACTTAAAGCCGATCACGGAACCATCCAGTGGTCGGAAAATGCCAACATCGGTTACTGCCCACAGGACAGCAGCGCAGAATTTGATAATGATCTGAACCTGTTCGACTGGATGAGCCACTGGCGCAAGCCCGGCCACGACGACCAGATCGTGCGCGGCACACTTGGACGTCTGTTATTTTCCAGCGACGACTTCAACAAAAAAGTAAAAGTCTGTTCCGGCGGTGAAAAAAACCGCCTGCTTTTCGGCAAGCTGATGTTGCAGGATCCCAACGTGCTGATCATGGACGAGCCGACCAACCATCTCGACATGGAAGCCATCGAAGCACTGAACATGGCGCTGGAGCATTTTGCAGGCACGCTGATCTTTGTCAGCCACGACCGTGAATTTGTGTCTTCACTGGCAACCCGCGTGGTCGAGATCAAAGACCGGCAGTTAATCGACTTCCAGGGCACCTATGAAGAATATCTGGCCAAAACGTTAGAAGACACAAACAAGGTGCGCGCCAGCAAATAAGAGTTCCTGCCGCACCAGGCCGGCCAGGTTCCGACAAAGTATCCTCCGGATGATTGACCTATGTCTAGTTCCAGGCCTGCATGTTGTCTGATAATTAAACCACCGCTATTGACAACAGACGGTCGTACTTATAGCTTCATAGGCATCCACAACGGAGGGATTGATTATGGCAACCACGAATAAAACGACCACTCGCAAAAAACGCTCGACCACGGCAACACATAGAGGTCAGGCGACCCGCAAACGCAACGATCTGACTAAAAGGCTCAAAGCCGATCTGCAGGCGACCCGAGCAGCACTAAAGAAAGCCCGCGCTGCTGCACGCGAAGAACTGAAGCTGGCGAATGCGGCCGCCAAAGCTGAAATTACCGTGCTCAAAGATCAGCTTGCCGTGATGAGCAAGCGTGAAAAAGCACTGCTGAAAATCGGCGAGCAAAAAGCAAAGCACATGTGGAATGCGGGCGAGAAATGGGAAAGGGAACAAATCGCAAAAATCAAAAAAATGTTCAAATAAACATTTCAGGCTGATACCGCATCAGCCAGCTTTACCAGGCCAGCTGATTCAGCTGTGCCTTGTGTGTTCGCCAGTCAGGCATGAACTGATCCATGAGCTGAACAAAGCGCTGGTTGTGGCTGCGTTCCAGCAAGTGGGTCATTTCGTGTGCTACCACATATTCAAGACAGGCCAGCGGTTTTTTCGCCAGTTCCAGATTCAGCCAGATGCGCTGTGCTGAGGTATTACATGTGCCCCAGCGGGTTTTCATCCGTTTCACACCAAACTCGGCCACGCGCACGTCCATCAGGGCTTCATATTTTTTAATCATCGCAGGCAGGGCCTGTTTCATCTGGGCGCGATACCATTCATGGATAATCGCCTCGCGTTTGTCTCGCGAGCTACCGCGGCCTGACGCCAAGCTCCAGACGGCCGTCAAGCAGCCTCAGGTCCGGCGCTGCATTGCGCTCGATAACTTTCAGAGGGTAGGCCTGACCTGCAAAATAATGGAGTTCACCCTCCCGATATTGCGTGCTCAGGTTCGCACGGCAGGGCGCGTACCCTGATTTGCTGCTGCAAAATCCAGTCCAGCCTGCTCTCGACAAAAGCGCGTATCGTGTTAATGCTCACAGACTTCGGCGCAGACACGCGCACCCGGCCCTGTGGAGGATGCACACTAAGACGCAGGTTTTTATTGAGTTTTCTCTGCACCACATCCACGGACAGGTCGCCCAACTGCAAGCGGGATCGATCGTTTCTGGATTTGCGGCTAAACAGGGACAAAAGGTGTTCCGCAACAAGCTTATTTTTTGCTGTCGAGCATGGCTTTAAGATCGGCAAAGGGATTAAAGGTGGCCGATGAGCCCCTGCCACCACCTGTCGAGGTATTGCCCTGATGCGCTTCCAGCTGGCGCTGGTGCTCATTGTCATGGCAGTACAGGCATAACAGCTCCCAGTTACTACCATCGCTCGGGTTGTTGTCGTGATTATGGTCACGATGGTGCACAGTCAGTTCGTGCAGATTTTTACGGTCGAATTCCCGGGCACAACGACCGCAGATATGAGGATACAGCTTGAGCGCCTGTTCGCGATAACCACGCTCGCGCTGTTCGCTGGCGCGTCGAGCACCTGCCACGACCTGGTTCAACTTGTTATTTTCTGGTTTAGCCATTCCGACCTCAGCATCAGTACCCGTGCGGGCACCTGGTCGGTCTATTATAGATTCCCGGATGAACCAGTTCAAACACTACAGACTCCGCCGCAGTTACTGTAAACAGCAACCACGACAGGAATCAGTCTGCGGTTACAGGCTCAGGCAGCTTTCTTTTTTCTTCTGGTTTTCTTTTTGGGTTTGGACAGTTTGCGATCCGCAGCAACGACACCCTTCACATAGGCAGCCAGTGCTTTCTGGCTTGCTTTCAAATCAGCCAGTTCGGTGGTGATCGCAGAACGTGCAGCGGTTGATTTAGTCAGCTCTTTGTTAACCTTGGCCAGCTCAGAAGTAACTGATTTAACGGCTTTGCGCGTATCACCGGTTGAATTCTTTCTTATTGGCAGCAACAGCACGTTTCTTTTTACCCATCAGACTTGCACGGCGTTTTCGTAGACGACGCCCTTCAGTCATCAGTTTTTTAGATGCTGCTGCATTTACAGCAACTGCCTTATCAGCATTCTCCAGTGAAACCATCAAAGTCGTTACTGCAGCCTCGATTGAATTTAGCAATAACAGAATTTTTTGTAACCGTAGCTCGCTTTTTAGCAGCCATTTAATTGCTCCGTCGGATTAGTAGAAACCGGATTGTATCAGTAACCTGGAAGAATATGAAATTTTAACAAAGAACTCGGATATTTCCGATTTTTTTACATAATTAATTTTTCTGGATAAACATTCATATTCGGACAAATATCAAAAACATAAATCGCGATATCGGGTGATGTTTTTCAGAAAATATACATTTTCAAAAAAAGCATCAAATCGCTTCAAATTCATAAATTACGCGACAATGTGTGACTTTCATCTGCATCGATAATTACCGCATCTTCGGCCGCATTGGCAGACTCGACACACAACATTTCCAGATAACCATCTTTACCCAGATCGCCCATTTTCTCCGCCACCGCCTGCCATGGATTCCACACCACGGTTGACTGGCTGCCCTGTTTTTTAATAACGATTTTTCGTTTTTTATTATCGATAATCACATCATCGGGCGTATCCAGATATATCCGATCCACTTCGCTGTTAATGCTAATCGGGCCCGATTGTGTTTTACGTTTGAAACCATCCGTTTTGTCCAGATAGTCTTTGCCATCCAGACCGAAAATTTGGGTATTGGCCACATTTTCAACATTGAAGTAGGTATGCAAAGCCTGGCTAATGGTGATGGCCTGTTCGCTGTGGTTGAAAGTTGTCAGCTCCATGGTCAATCTTTTGCCAATGGTCAACCGATATTCCGCCACCGTGGCCACTGGCCACATCGACTGCTGACTATGGCTGAGCAAACGGGTGTCCAGCTCGAAAGTAATCTGGGTTTCGCCTTCCGACAGCACCTGTGTGTCTATCACCTGCCACAATGTAGTGCGGGCAAAACCATGCGCCGGAAAAGCAGCATTTTTTTCGTGCGGCCCAAACCAGGGCCAGCAAATCGGGATACCACCGCGCACTGACTTGCCCGGTGCGAAGCTGGCATCTGTAGATACCCAGATCACCTCGTCTTTGCCTTTCGGTCTCCAGCTGAGCACCTGCGCGCCCTGAAGGCTTATTCTTGAGCTCGCGCTCTGGTTTTGAATTTCAATGACCGGGATATCGCCCTCACCTGCTCTGAAACGCAGGCTGGTATCACCACTATCTAATGAAAAGTTTTCGTTTAACTGCTCTATGTCGGGTGTATTCATAATACAAAATCACATGGTTTGAAGGATTGACTGATATTGTAATACCTGGCGGCACGAAAAAAAGGCAAAAAAAACCCCGCGAAATCGCGGGGCTTTTTCAGGACCAAACCTAGAAAGCGTTTAGCCTCTGATGTTTGTAGCCTGTGGACCTTTAGGACCTTGTTCTACTTCGAAAGTGACCTGCTGGCCTTCAGCCAGTGTACGGAAACCTTCGCTTGCAATAGCAGAAAAATGCGCAAAAACGTCTTTGCTGCCATCAGAAGGAGAAATAAAGCCGAAGCCCTTAGATTCGTTAAACCATTTAACGGTTCCTGTTGCCATGATGATTACCTCATTGGATATTAAAGTTAGTGTGTTGCAAATCTTACGAGGTAATTACAGGAGAGAGCTTAAAAAGGACTTCTGAAGAACCAGGATAGAATATAGCGAGTGAAGCGTACCGATTTTTAACCAGGAAAGCTACACTTATTTTAATATAAGGACAAATATTGTCAATTCAAGGCCCCTGCCAGCATATTTCACCGGTTCCAGCCGGCCCTCACCCTCTGGACAGGCGTGTCAGCGGATCCTGGCGATAATACTGCCGCAGTTGCTCATAAATCAGACCATAGTGCTGCTGCAGCAGATCGGGCTGCTCGAAGAACACTTCGCTGAAAACCGCAAAAAACTCGGCCGGAAGGCTGTCGCGGCATAGCAACTGATACCGATATCTACACCCGCATTGCACTTTTGCTGAAAATCTTCAAAACCTGCACTGAACACTTCAAACCATCGAGCCGAACTCATATCCGCATGCAAGGGTGGAAAACCATTGGCCGACCCGGTTTGCATATCCAGTTTATGCGCGAATTCATGAATGACCAGGTTATGGCCATCAATCACTCCTGCGTGCTCAGTGGCATCCCAGGACAACACCACCGGTCCGCGTTGCCAGGACTCACCTGAAAGATGCGACTGTACATCATGACTCACACCAAACTCATCGCGTACCACGCGTCTGGGCGCAAACCCGGCAGGATAAACAATCACCGAAACCCAGCCGTCGTAACAGTCCAGATCCAGGTATAAAATGGGAATACAGGCCTGCAGCGCAATAATCAAAGTCATCGCCGGTGTCACCACCAGACCATCGACACCTTCGAATACTTTTCGGTGCAAAAACAGAATGGCCAGCTCACGCAGCCTGTCCTTTTCTTCCACGGTATAACCACGCAACAACGGCAATGCAGCAAACGCCTCAGACCACTGCGCTGAAGTGACATCAGAGCGGCTAATAATACGGCGATCCAGCCAGTGACGGATAGCTTTGAACATCCGTCTAGTCTGACCCAAGACTGCACAACAATGAAGCACTAACTGACGTGACCTGACCCAAACGAATGCTTTAGAATGTAGTTGTATTGTATTTACCCACTATAAGGAACGCGCTTATGGGGCAAAAACAGACAAATCGTGACTCAAGCGAGGATATTGCGTCAGCACAGAAAGAACAGATCCGTCACAGCGCAGATCTTAGAATCGGTGACGATCTACTCAAAGCGACCGCGCCCTTCGCAGTCGAACAACCTTCCCGGAGCTGGTGGCATGTGGCTTCGACTTTTATCCTGATGATCGCAGCGCTTACCGGCGCTGGAATGGCATCCTGGTGGCCGCTGCGAACAGCACTTTCCGTGCTCGGTGCGCTGGTGATGGTGCGCGCTTTCATCACTTATCACGATTATATGCACGGCGCGATACTGCACAAATCGCGCCTTGCCTGGTGGCTGTTTCGTATTTATGGCGCGCTGGCGCTCACACCGCCACGTTCATGGAAAAAAAGTCACAATTATCATCACGGCCACGTCGGCAAGATCAGTTCCGCCAGTATCGGTGCCTTCCCGGTGATGGACACGCAAATGTGGCAAAAAGCCTCTCTCTCTGATCGCCTCTGGTACCGTTTTCAACGCCACCCGCTGGTGGTGCTGTTTGGCTATATTACGATCTTTTTCTACAGCATCTGCCTGCAACCTCTGCTACGCGAACCTGCGAAATACTGGGACTCGGGTGTGTCGCTGCTCGCACACGGCACACTGATTACTGCGCTCTGGTGGTCTGGCGGTTTTGATGTGGCCTTCTTCGTGGTGCTGCTGCCAATGAGCATCGCTTCAGCCCTGGGCAGTTATCTGTTTTTCGCCCAGCACAGTTTTAAACGTATGCACATCATCACGCCACAGGCATGGAGCTATTACCGCGCTGCGCTGGAATCATCGAGCTATATGAAACTCAACAAAGTCATGCAATGGTTCACCGGCAACATCGGCTATCACCATATCCATCATCTGAATGTGCGCATCCCGTTTTATCGTTTGCCCGAAGCTATGGCAGCGATACCTGAACTGCAGTCACCGATTACAACTTCGCTGGCACCGCGAGATATTGTCGACTGCTTCAAATCATCATTATGGGACCAGAAATTGCACCGCATGGTGACTTATCGTGAAGCCAGCAAACAGGTGTAATAAGAAAACAAACTCAGACTGTTATTGAGAAATCTTTCTGACACTCACGACAGTAGTTTCATCCCTGGTGTTTAACCATGAAGTCCCTGTTTCACGGAAGTCTTCTTGATTTTTTTCGCTTCCTTTTTTTCTTTCGGTGTCAGTAAAGATTTTTTCCTGGTTTCTTTATTACTTTTTTGTTCTCTACCCATGATGCTTTCTCCCGATATGAAATGGATCTAAGTCAGCCAGAGGCATCTGGTCACTCAGACTCCATGATAATACTCCGATTGATCCAGCCCGTGTCTGCCAAAAAAGCAAAATTCCAGTCAAATTCAGGATTCAGCGCTTGAATATACTCCGGATTGTCTGGCATTATCAGCCACGGCTTGAACGGTCAAATACCGAGCATGCGGGTGTAGTTCAATGGTAGAACTTTTGCTTCCCAAGCAAACCACGAGGGTTCGATTCCCTTCACCCGCTCCAGACCGCCCTGCCACGGGCTACTGCGCTACCCTCTCCCCAGCCCCATTTCCAGGCAAAAGTGTGATAATATAGGCGCTCGGATCGGGTGTTTTTTGCTTCACCCTTTTCGCTCAGCGTGGCACGCTCCCTCCAAGCTAGAACCTGCCGGGTTTGTAGCAACGCAGCCACAGGTAAGTAATCCTGTCTGAAACAGCGTCTGGCTGACATATCGATCATGTTAGTGCAGACACATCCGTTACCACGCTAAGGAACAGTAAGCACAATCAGCGCGCAGGAACCAGAGCAAGCAAGGCGCACGACAAAATATCAGGGGCATTAAATTATGCAAGAAGCAGTACAAGCAGCAAATGAATATAAATATCGAGTAACCAAAGTTGAAAAAACCTCAGCACCCGAAGGCATGATGGGTGATAGCTGGTATCGATATGTCATCGAGAAAGGCAAATCCGTCATGGAATGCAAAAAATCAGGTTCGCTCAAAGCTGTCAATGCGCATGCAGAAGGCGTGGCCGAGCTGATTAATTCACGCAACGGAAAAAGCAGCGCAAAAAAGAAATAAGCCAGCATCAGATCAACAAAAGCATTCGAATTAAAATACTTCTGTTGATCTATGCAAATCACTAACTGCCACACTGTTCCATCAGGGTATCGGAAAGTCCTTCGATGATACCCGGGGATATTTCAGCGCTAGCTGATCATTAATCGCAATATTCACAGCAGCACGACAACGGTTCCGCACTGGCATTGATGGAAGAAATCTAACATCTTCACGAACGGCCGGGCGCCTTGCTCAAGCACCCAGAGACTCATCTGATAGCTCATTGATACCCATCGTATATCTCACGTCAGCACCTGTGATATATCTGATTGACCACCACGGCGTTTAGGTAGCATACTGAGCGGGCTGCATAAAAAACATTCAATAGTACAGACAATCTGGAGTACCGCCATGCGTATATTTCCAAAGTTGTTTATATTTGCCCTGCTCAGTATTGCAAGCACATCAATATTAGCAGAACAGTACACAATAAAATTCTCACATGTGGTGGCAGCCGGCACCCCCAAAGGCAGGGCAGCAGACCTGTTCGCCAAACTGGTACATGAACGGTTCGGTGACAGAGTCAAAGTCGAAGTGTTTCCAAATTCACAGCTCTACGACGACAACAAGGTACTGGAAGCTATGCGCCTGAGCGATAGCAAGACCACGGGCATCATGGCAGCACCGAGTCTGTCGAAATTCGTCAAATTTTCAAAAAAACTGCAGGCCTTCGACCTGCCCTATCTGTTCACCAGTGTCGACGACGTGCACAAGCTGGTCGATTCACCTGTGATGGACAAGATGACAGCGGGCCTCGACAAAAAGGGCCTCAAGGCACTCACCGTCTGGGATAACGGCATGAAGGTGTTTAGCGTTAAAGGTGACAAACCCTTACGCAAGGTGCCGGATGATTTTGCCGGTAAAAAGTTTCGCATCCAGTCATCCAATATCGCCGCCGCCATGATCGAAGCACTGGGTGGAACACCGCAGAAACTGCCGTTCAAGGAAGTTTATACCTCGTTATCACAGGGCGTAGTCGATGGACAGGAAAATGCCTGGTCAAACATATACACAAAGAAGTTCTATGAAGTACAGGACTACATCACCGTGTCCAACCATTCCTATCTTGGCTATCTCGTGGTTGTCAGTGATAAATTCTGGAAAGGCCTGCCACCCGATATTCGCCAGGGATTGACCGAGGCCCTGAAAAAAGCCACCGAAGCCAATCGTGAATACGCTGCGATAGATGACAAAGCCGATCGCAGCAAAATCGAAAACGACAAATATGCCAAAGTTGTCGAATTGAGCAAGGCCGAAATGGCAAGCTGGAAAAAAGCGACCCAACCCGTCTGGAAGCAGTTCCGCGGTGAAGTGGGTGGTGACCTGATAGACTCTATCGTCAACCTACTGGGTAAAAAATAGAAACAGATAGATGTTAAATCATCTGAATCGCAGTATTGATCTATTTGAGAAATACACGATTACAATAGCATTTGCAGTTGCCACCCTGTTGTTGTTTGCCAACGTGGTACTGCGCTATCTATTCGATACCGGGCTTACCTGGGCACTGGAAGCCGTGCAGTATCTGTTTGCCTGGGTGGTGCTCGTCGGTGCGGCGCATGGCGTCAAGATGGGTAATCACCTGGGCATCGATATCATGATCGACAAGCTGCCGGTTAAAGTGCGCAAGGCAGTCGTGCTAGTGGCCGTTTGCCTGTGCCTGGTATTCGTTGCCATCGTTGACTATCAATCGATTGTTTACATCTTGAAAATTTATCAATGGGGCGATATCACGGAAGACCTGCAAATTCCACAGTGGATCCCCTACCTGTCTATTCCCGTTGGCCTGACCCTGATGTTCTACCATTTTCTGAACATCACATTAAAAATCTGGCGCAATGAACAGGACACCATCCACACAAGAGAAACACCGCAGGCAATCGTGGATGCCGAGCAATGACAATTGCCGTCATTCTTCTATTCGTTGCGCTACTGGTCCTGTTACTGATCAATGTACCCATTTCGATCAGCCTCGGACTGGCTTCGCTGGGCTTTATAGTATTGGCCACCGACGACTCGCCCGTGGTGCTGGCACAGAAACTGTTCAGCACCATGGAGCACACCACCCTGCTGGCGATTCCGTTTTTTATTTTATCATCACATTTTTTAACCACCGGGGGCATCTCGGCGCGACTGATTGAATTTGCCCGCGCCATGGTCGGCTGGATGCACGGCGGGCTGGCGATGGCAGCTGTAGTTTCATGCATGTTGTTTGCCGCCATCTCGGGTTCATCGCCCGCCACCGTGGTGGCCATCGGCTCTATCATGATCCCCGGCATGATCAAGGCCGGTTACAGCAAATATTACGCAGTCGGGGTGGTTGCCACCGCGGGCAGCATGGGTATTCTCATCCCGCCTTCCATCCCGATGATTGTCTACGCCGATGCCGTCGAAGAATCCGTCGGCAAAATGTTTATCGCCGGCATTCTCCCGGGCCTGTTGATGGGCATCTTACTGATGACCGTCACCTGGGGCGTCGCACGCTGGCGCAAAATGCCGCGGGAAAAGTGGCAGGGTTTCAGGCATTTGTTCAAATGCTTTGTAGATGCTTTCTGGGGACTATTGCTGATAGCCATCGTGGTTGGCGGCATTTATGGCGGCGTGTTCACACCGACAGAAGCCGCTGCGGTCGCCGCGGTGTATTCCGCATTCATTGCGCTGGTGGTACACCGTGACATGACGGTAAAGGATGTACCTAAAGTGATGCTCGATGCATCCAAAATGACAGCCGTGATCATGTTCATCATTGCCTGCGCCATTATCTTTGCCCATGTATTGACCGAACAACAGATACCACAAAAACTCGCGGCCGAAGTACTTTCGAGAAATCCGAGTCCCTGGGAATTCCTGCTGATGGTGAACGTTATACTGTGGTTTGCCGGCGACTTTATGGAACCCTCATCCATTCTGCTGATACTGGCGCCCCTGTTTCACCCAATTGCGCTCAAGCTTGGCATCGACCCGATTCACCTGGGTGTGGTCATGACAACCAATATGGAAGTGGGCATGATCACGCCACCGGTAGGATTAAATTTATACGTCGCGGCCGGCATGACAGGCCTCAGCCTTGGCCAGGTGACCAAAGCTGCTCTGCCGTGGATGTTTGTACTGATCTTTGCACTGCTGGTCATCACCTACGTGCCCTGGATCAGCCTGTACCTGGTAAACCTGCTCTATTAAAAAGTTCACAACACAGAAACAGGGCAACATCAGATCACTTGCTGCCGAACTGATCCGTCATGGTATCGGCAATACCTCTGATAACCCCGAGGAACAGATCGGTACCCGCCTGATCATTATTGCGACGACATTCATTTAAAGCAGAAATCGCAATATTCACGGCTGCGTGGAAATTGCCTTTGTCGACAAATTCCTGAACAGTTTTTTTCTCGGCTTCTATATTCATCAGTAACTCACTATTCGAGCTGATACAGAATCTGTGCTTTGAGGTTTTTCAGCGCCTGTAAACTGGCTTTGCGTTGTTCCTTCACCATTTCAGGCGTACAGATGCCCCCGGGGATTTGTCTACTACTTTTCGCTTCACCATTAACACATTATTCTTGAGCACATAGCTGGCTGAATAATCGAGATATTTGCTTTTAATATCGACATTTCCGGGCTTCGCCAGTATTGATATGCCTTTCGGCAAGGTATAGGCATATTCTTCTTCCGAAATTCCATTGGAACATGCAACATCAACCTTCTCAGGTTGTTGGGCGTCCGAATATATAAAATCCGAAACCGAACCCTGGCTGGGAAATAATGGGGACACATGAAAAGCTCCGGCACCAGGTAACGATATAAAATCATTTTCATTGAACTTAACTTTATAGCTGTACCTGTCAAGTAACGGTTTTGGATCATCCCTCACCCATGAACCACTTCCCGTGTGTCTTTCATTCTGATATACAGCTTTGATAAACTTTTCTTCCTGATCTTTAGTTACATGCCTCAGTCCCGCGCGCATATACACTGCCATTCGACCTTTCTGCTGCACGCTGATATCACCACTGATGGATCCATCTTTCTTAATTCGTACCGTGGTTTTCATATATTGCGCGTTTTCATCCCTGGGAGGAACAGGCGTTTTCATACCTTTACGATAGCCTTCAACCAGCAGCACCGGCTTATCAATATCTGAAGTGGGCAACATGCCAAAAGGTGTGCTCGAACTGGTGGAGTCAACAAACATATCAAATTCAGGTAGATAATTGATAACATGATTGACCGCACTCACCATCGGCAATGATGGCAGTTTGTATACCGTCCCTGCATTGATTAGCGCCTGTGTGCTTTTGATACCACGCGCTGCCAGCAGCGCCTGTAGTAATGTTGCATGATCCTTACAATCACCCATACGATTATCGAGAATAAAACTCAGATCATGCGGCACCACAGCACCTACACCTATACAGTTGCCTGCGTAACTTATCTGAGTTGCCACCCATTCATATAATAACTGCGCCTGCTGTTTTTTGCCCTTCGCATCCGCCACGATCTTCTTTGCCAGCTCAGACACACGCTCCGTGGGCTTTGCTTTGGGAATGGCGCGCTCACCGTAGGTTTCCGCGATTTGCCGGTAAGAGCTGAATGTGCTGTAAATGAACCCTGGCACTGATTCGATATCCCACACCGAATAGTTACGACGATCGTTTTTTTCAGGAATCTTGTTTGCAAATGTTAGCGTGACTATTTTGCGGCCATCCTTGTTGACAACATGCTGCTTCATATCACGCGCCTGATACCGGCCTTGTAGAGAGTCAGGAAGATCGAGAGTAACGCGTACATCATCGTACGGATAGTTGTAAGAATAACTGCCGCTGGCGGTGAACTGTCCAGGAAACATCGCCTCAGTCTGGATAATTTTATAGTCAATCGCTACCGTATCACCAACCTGAACATCGGGAAAAACCACGGTCAGTTTTGTCCGGTCAGAAAATACAGGCGCATTTTTGTCTTTTCCTGAATTTGTCTGAACCTGGTAGTTTGTTTTCGGCGCCTCTATGCGTCTACCATCGGGCTTTAGTGTGTAGGCGGATATAACTTCCGCTTTCTGGATACTGGTGCTGTAACTGATGGTGGTTTGCTTGGCGTTGTTTACTGCGCGCTCTTTAAGTATCTTAATTGCCCATTTATGCTCTTCGGTATGCGTTGCGTCCGCATTGACCTTGTAGTCTGAATATAGATATAAATATCGTGAATCGATTTCGGGAGTATCTTCATTAGCAGCAAATGAAAACAAAGGGGTACAGGAGAGTACCAGCAAAAAAAGTACATATTTCATTAAATCACTCCTTTTCAATGAACGGCAAAAAAGAAATCTACAGCATCAACATACATTGTCCGCTATATACCGGTACTTCAATCTATCGGGAACACGGCACGATGTCCAGCCATAATTTCGTCTTTGCTGACGCGTCCGTCATTTACCCATATGATTGCGTCTGATTTTATCATTACCCTATAAACACGTAATCAATAATCAAGCTGCACCATGGGTCTTGCGCGCCAGTCGTTTCTGGAATAGATCGTTTCTTATTTTGTCATCGAGCATATTCAATGCCTCGACACTGAATTCGATTGCACAGGGTATGCGTGCAAGCCCGGCAAGGTATTCACTCAGTTTATTAGTGTGCAGACACAATATTTTTGCACCCTGGGCGGCACTGATACCCCAGTGGTCGAAAGCCTGTTTCAGTTCTTCTGCGGTCATCACGACACACCTCTCACAGTTGATTTATTCTGATCCGAGCCAGCGACGCCTTAGCGACTCGCGATTGAGACGAAACCATTGCAATGTAATGATCGCCATACTGTTGTCGATGCGACCGTTGTCGAGCCAGTCGAATGCGGTTTGCGATGGCACCACATGCACACGAATATCTTCACCTTCGTGCGCCAGCCCGTGTATGCCACCCAGACCGGGGGTTTCACAACGACCGATATACAGATGAATCTGTTCATTACTGCTGCCGGGGCTGGTGTAATACCGACAGATGGCTTCGATATCACTGACCTTGCAACCCGCCTCCTCGATCGCCTCGCGCGCAACCACCGCCTCCGGCGTTTCACCCGGTTCGCGGTAACCGGCGATGACTTCGATCAGCCAGGGACCGTCTGCACGCTGATCAACAGCACCGATGCGAAATTGTTCGACCAGTACCACTTCATCGCGCACCGGATCGTAGGGCAGAATGCCGGCTGCATGATGGCGATCGAGCAGCTCGCGCCGGATCACCGGGCTTTCGCCACCCGCAAACAGCTCGTGCTGCAACTCGAATTCGGTGAGTTTGAAAAACCCCTGATACAGCAAACGCTGTTTGAGAATGGACCATTTCATGGGTCAAGTTTAACAGGGTAGCGATAGCCCGGGTGATTATGGGCTCGGATTCGCGTGTTCGTTGTGAATGGTCTCGATGCCTTCCAGCACTTCGGCAGACAGCTGCACATCGATGCTAGCGATATTACTGCGCAGTTGCTCCATGGTAGTTGCGCCGACAATGGTACTGGTCAAAAACGGCCGGGTGTTTACATACGCCAGCGCCATCTGTGCCGGATCGAGATCATGCGCACGCGCCAGTGCAACATATTTTTCGGTCGCCTCTATCGCGGCCGGACTGCTATAGCGGGTGTAGTTCGGAAACAGCGTCATGCGTGCGCCTTCAGGCCTTGCACCGCCGAGATATTTTCCGGACAGCACACCAAACCCCAGCGGCGAATACGCCAGCAAACCCACGCGTTCACGCCAGGAAATTTCCGCCATACCGACTTCGTAGGTACGATTGAGCAGGCTGTACGGGTTCTGTATGCTGACAATGCGTGGCAAACCGGCCTGCTCTGCTGCATGCAAAAACTGCATCACGCCCCAGGATGTTTCATTCGACAGTCCGATATGGCGAATCTTGCCGGCCTTGATCTGCTCGTTCAGTGCCTCCAGGGTTTCGGCAATCGGCGTTAATTGCTCATCATCGGGAATCTCGAAGCCCAGCTGACCAAAAAAATTGGTTTTGCGCTGCGGCCAGTGCAGCTGGTACAGATCAATATAATCGGTTTGCAATCGCTTCAGGCTGGCATCGACCGCTTTAGCCACATCACTACGATCAAACTTCGACTTGCCATCGCGGATATGCGGAATCCAGCCTTCGCCGGGGCCGGCCATCTTGCTGGCGAGTATGATCTTGTCGCGATTGCCCGTGGTATGTAACCACTCGCCGATTATTTTCTCGGTGCTGCCATAGGTCCCGGCTTTGGGTGGAATCGAATACAGTTCAGCGGTATCAAAAAAATTCACACCCTGCGAAAGCGCATAATCCATTTGTTCGAATCCCTGCTCCAGCGTGTTCTGCTGACCCCAGGTCATGGTACCAAGACAGATCACACTGACATCGATATCGGTATTGCCCAGTTTGCGATATTGCATAGATAGCCCGTTATTTATTGATTAGAAGGTTAAGGAAACTCTGATTAATTCAGAGTTTTCGTGATACATGGATGAATTATTCAGAGCTTCCTTAAATAGTTCAGCCGTCGATGGTGGCATGAAACCAGGGTCTGATAAAACCAGGACCAGGTATGGTTTAACGATAGACAATCATCACAACGATTCTATCCACACTGAGCAGTAATCGTGATCGAGTGAGCAGTCAATTTAGACGATGCCTGAATAACCACGCCGCCATGGTCAGAGTGATCAGCGCGATGATCGCCATCGGCCAGTAGTACTGGAACAGAAGAGAATAGGTATCACCTTCGAGGAATACGCCACGCAGAATAATCAGAAAGTATCGTAACGGATTGACATAGGTGAGCACCTGCAAAGCATGCGGCATGTTCGCGATCGGTGTCGCAAAACCGGACAGTATCACCGCGGGCACCAGGAACAGAAACGCACCGAGCATGCCCTGTTGCTGGGTCAGGGCGATCGAAGAAATCATCAGGCCGATACCCACGGCCGAAAGTAAAAACAGAAACATGCCAATGTACAGTGCGCCGACGCTGCCGCGAAATGGCACATCGAACCAGTACACCGCCATGAAGAGAATAAAGCTTCCCTCGACAATGCCGATCAAAACTCCGGGAAATGATTTGCCAAGCAAAATTTCGTACGGTCGCAGAGGTGTCACCAGTAGCTGATCGAAAGTCCCTGCTTCGCGTTCACGTGCCACCGAAAGCGCAGTGACCAGCGTGGTAATAATTAAAGTCAGCAAACCGGCAATGCCGGGCACAATAAACCAGCGTGAAACCAGATTGCTATTAAACCAGGGACGCACCTGTAAGCTTGCTGCGGGTTTCGGCAGACCATGCCGGGCCGCCCAGTCAATATTGTAATCATGGATAATCTCGCCAAGATAGCCCTGCACCAGCAACGCACTATTCGAATTTCGCCCGTCGATGATCACCTGCAATTTCGATGACTGCCCCGACAATAAATTCGCACTAAAGTCTGAATCGAGATGCACCACCAGCAACACATCCTTGTTATTGATCAGTGGTGCAATTTCCTGATCATGATCAATGTAGCGATACAGATGAAAATGCGGTGATCCCAGCACCTGCGATACCAGTTCGCGTGATTCCACGCCTCGGTCCTGATTATAAATCGCCACCGGGATATCGTTCAGATCAAACGTGGCGGCATAACCAAACACCAGCAGCTGCAAGAACGGCGGCACCACCAGCACAATGCGACTGCGTTTATCTTTGAGAATCGCAAGCAGTTCCTTGATGGCCAGCGCCACAATACGTTGTAATGAAGCGTTCAATCCAGTCGCTTCCTGGTCTTGCGCCGTGCAACACCGAGAAAAAACACCATCATTAACAACAGCGCCAGGCTGTTGCTCAGGATCACCGGCCAGATGTCACCCGCCATAAACAAAGTTTGCAGGATCGCCACGAAATAACGCGCGGGAACAATATGGGTAATAAACTGAATCACATCGGGCATCGAGCTGATCTCGAAAATAAAACCGGAAAGAATAAAGGCCGGCAAAAAAGTCGCGACCAGTGCAATCTGGCCGGCCACAAACTGGCTGCGAGCCACGGTAGAAATCAGCAGCCCCATACCGAGCGCAACCATCATGTACAGCGCCGAGGTAATGACCAGCGCAAACAATGAACCGCGCAGCGGAACATCGAACACCCATCGGGCCATCAGCACGGTGAGCAACATCCCGCCCATGCCCAGAATAAAATACGGCAGCAATTTGCCAACCGTAATTTCCCAGATACGAATCGGCGTCACCATCAGCGCTTCCATGGTGCCGCGTTCCCATTCGCGCGCAACCACCATCGAGGTCAGCATGGCTCCTGTTAGAGTCATGATTAATGCGATCAGTCCAGGAACCAGAAAGTTGCGACTGCGCACCGCCGGGTTGAACCAGATGCGCGGCTCCAGCGAAACCGGCATCTTCAGCTCATGCCCCTGATCGCGCGCATAACTGAGTAGCCAGGTTTGCCACACACCCTGTATATAGCCCTGTGTGATACGCGCCTGATTGGCATCGACACCATTAACAAAAACTCCGATCGGTGCATCGTCATTGCTGATCAGACGCTTGCTGAAATCATTGCGCAACCAGACAATCCCATCGACCGTATGCCGCATCAGCGCCTGCTCGGCCTGCTGAAAATTGTTGTACAAGGTCGGTGCAAAATATTCAGATTGCTGAAATGCACCGGTCAGACTGGTGGTGTTGGTATCCGCCTGTTCAACCACCAGTGCGAGACGAATATTTTTTGCATCCAGCGACACACCAAAACCAAACAGCAACAGCAGGATAACCGGCAGCACAAACGCAATCGCAATACTGGAAGGATCGCGCAGAATCTGCAGACTCTCCTTACGAATCATGCCGCGCAAACGCATGCGTGTTAACGCCAGCGGTGTCATGCAGCGACCTCATCAATCTGTTTTCTGTTTTCGACCAGACCAATAAACGCATCTTCCATCGTTGGTGAGGGTAAGTCGTCGCTGCGAAAACGCGCTTTCATTTCTGCCGGCGTGCCTTCGGCCAGCACTTCGCCTTCCGCCATGATCACCAGGCGATCGCAATAATTGGCTTCGTCCATGAAATGCGTGGTCACCAGCACGGTCACACCTGCCTCGGCCAGTGCATTGATGTGCTGCCAGAATTCACGACGCGCCAGCGGATCGACACCCGAGGTGGGTTCATCGAGAAACAGAATATCGGGCTCGTGTAACAATGCGGCTGCCATGGCCAGACGCTGTTTATAGCCCAGTGGCAAATCGCCGCTGCGATTGTTCATATAGTTCGCCAGTTCAAACGCCTGTATTGCCCAGTCGATACGCGTATTGCGACGTCTACGATCCAGGCCGTAAGCACTGGCGAAAAAGCTCAGGTTTTCTTTAACAGTCAAATCGCTATACAGTGAAAAACGCTGCGCCATATAGCCCAGGCGACTGCGGGCGTGTGCGGCTGCGCGATGCAAATCATTGCCGGCAACAAAGACTTCGCCAGACGACACCGGCAACAGTCCGCACAACATACGAAAGGTGGTTGACTTGCCGGCACCATTGGCGCCGAGCAGACCGAACACTTCACCGCGCTGCACCTGAAAACTGACGTTTTTCACCGCATAAAAATCACCGAATTTTCGTTGCACGTCTCTGACTTCGATAATTGAATCCCGGCCAGAACGGGTATCAGGCTGATGCGAAAAAATCGCCTGCGAGGAAACACGCTCTGTTTTCAGCGTGGCGACAAACGCATCTTCGAAAATGGGTTCGACCGCTTCGATGTTTACATCCTTGATATCGGCACCCAGTTTCGGCGCTCCAGCCTCGCGTGTAATCACACGCACCACGTCTTCTTCGATCACCGCATCAACAATGCCGGCTTCAGTACTCAGCTGATGCTGCAAACTGCGTTTGCTCTGCGTGGTACTGCTGATGTGAAAGGTACGGCCACGCATCGGTTCGCTGAAACTTTTCGGTTCACCCTGACCGAGCACACGACCTTCGTGCATCATGATGACATCGTCGCAGCTTTCTGCTTCGTTCAGATAAGCCGTGCTGAGCAGCACGCTCAGCCCTTCCTGTCTTACCAGACGGTAGATAATCGCCCAGAGTTCGCGTCGCGATACCGGATCCACACCCACGGTCGGTTCGTCGAGTAGCATCAAAGGTGGCGTTCTCACCAGGGTGCAGGCCAGCCCCAGTTTCTGCTTCATGCCACCGGAGAGCTGACCGGCCAGTCGTTTTTTGAACGGCCCCAGCGCGGTCAGATGCATCAGCTCGGCATAACGTGATTCGCGTTGTGATTTTTCGATGCCCTGCAGGTCTGCGTAGAGATCAAGATTTTCCTGCACGCTCAGATCTTCATACAGACCAAAGCGTTGCGGCATGTAACCCACTGACGACTGCGCCTCGAGGGTTGAATTGACAACATCGATACCGATCGCCTGAATGTTGCCGCTATCCGGCAGTAACAGACCGGCAGCAAGACGCATCAGCGTGGTTTTGCCCGCACCGTCCGGGCCGATCAGGCCGGTAATTTTTCCTGTCTGGATTTTGACGCTGATATTTTGCAGTGCAGTCACACTGATATCGCCAGTGACAAACGTCCTGCTCACGTCATCGAATACGAGTGCAGCGCTATCTGCCATCAATCAGTGCTCGGGCGTTTTTTGTGTGCAACGTTCCTCGGTGGGCGCAGCACCGGTAGAAGTCTGACCCGGTGCAATGCTGACGGTCGCTGGCATGCCCAGGCGTAGCTCGAACTGTGGATTGCAGGCGAAAATACGCACCTGGTACACCAGACGGGTACGCAGTTCCGGTGTTTCTACATTCTTTGGCGTGAACTCTGCGGTGGGAGAAATAAAACCCACCCAGCCCTGGTACGCCTTGCCCGGAAAACTGTCGGTGGTGATTGTCGCGCGGTCGCCGAGATGCACCTGTCCCAGATAACTTTCCGGAAGATAGGCTCTCACCCATACCGGATCAGCCAGCGCAAGCGTGATCACAGGTGTCTGCGGGGTGACAAAATCACCGGGTTCAACGATGCGCTCGCGCACAATCCCCGCCACCGGGGCATACAACCTGGCATCCTTCAGCGCCTGGCTGGCGACTTCCAGCTCGGCCTTCGCGGCATCCACCTGGGCATTCGCCGACAAAGCCTGGGCCCGGGTCACATCGGCCTGCTCCTGCGGAGCCAGCTTGCTGCTGGCCAGAGATTTGATACGTTTATACGTCAGCTGCGCTGCATGCGCCTGCGCTTTCGCCGCCGCCAGCTGGGCACGGGCACGGTTCTGTACTGCCTGCAGTCTTTCGGTATGCAGGCTCGCCACCAGCTGACCGGCTTTGACGTGATCACCTTCCTGCACCAGAATCTTGTCCACATGTTCACTGCCGTTGAAAGCCAGTCGAACCTCACGGATATCGACATTGCCGTACAACACCAGATCGCTGTTCTGCTTTGCATGTTGTTGCGAAACATACCAGTAAGCGGCGCCACCGATGATACCCAGCACGAGCAGGACAATTAAAATACGCGGTTTTTTACTCACCCATGCAGCCCTTCTTTTTCATTTCAATATTAACAAGAGCACCAGTAACTTGCACAACCACGTTACAGCAAAACCAGATCCAGAACCACTACCGAAACCGGGTTTATAAATGAGTGACAAATATTTGATAGAAACACTGGCGATTTGATGTGGTGCCAAAAATCTAGAAGCTGAACCACAGACTAATTTGACTGGATCAAATTGAACGCGTGCTTTTACGCGGCCCGAAGGGTGGAGGGCAGGAAGCCCGGAATAGCCACAGAGAACACGGAGAAAACCTAAATCGTTGTTAAAACATACGTTCTCGTATTGGTCTGAGGTTTGACGCTTTTACAATTAAATGTTTTTACTCTGTGTTCTCTGTGGCTCTGTGGTTCAGCTTCTAATGTTTTTATCTTTTCCTGGCGACACTCGTGATCAGTCGGCAGGATGGTTATCATCCTCGTCGCCCATGCAGTGCTCGGACTCCAGCCAGAGCACATTGATGATGCCGAACGATACCGCCAGCAACACGCCGAGAATCCAGGTGAAATACCACATGTCATGCACTCCCCATATCAATAAGCCGAATCGGTGTTGTCACGTATGTGTTGCACCGTCACGCGTCCCCACATCGCGTGATAGCTCCACGCAGTGTAAAGCAGAATGATCGGCACGAATATCGCCGCGGTCCAGAACATCACGGTCAGCGTACGCAGACTGGAGGCGGCATCCCACAGCGTCAGACTGCTGTCCAGTTGTGTGCTCGAAGGCATCACGAACGGAAACAGCGAAAAACCGGCGGTCAGAATCACGCCTGCCATCGCCAGCGAACTGGTGACGAAGCCAAGGCCGGGACGGCCCAGGCGCGCCAGCAGAACCGTCAGTGCAGCACCCGCGAAACCCGCCAGCGGTGCGATGATCATCCACGGGTAGATCCCGTAGTTAGCCAGCCAGGTGCCTCCAGTGACCACATGCTTGGCCAGCGGATTCGACGGCGCATCGGTCGGTGGCATCGATGTGATCTGGTAACCGTGAATTCCGAATGCGATCCAGATGCCGGCCAGCGCAAAAGTCACGATCAACACAACGCCGGCGTACTGGGCTGCCACGCGTGCACGAGCAGCGACAATATTGTCCGCCCGCATCTGCAACCACACCGCGCCGTGCATCACCAGCATCGACAAACTCACCACACCGACCAGCAATGCGAACGGATTCAATAATGCCCAGAACGAACCGGTGTAGCTCGGGCGCAAAAACTCGTCGTGCTGAAACGGCAGACCAAGAAACAGATTGCCAAAAGCCACACCGAATACCAGTGCAGGTACCGCACCGCCAGCGAACAGCCCCCAGTCCCAGGCATTGCGCCAGCGCGGATCGGCAACCTTGCTGCGATAATCGAAACCCACCGGGCGGAAAAACAGCGCGAACAGTACCAGCAACATGGCGATGTACAGCCCGGAAAAAGCCGCGGCGTACACCATCGGCCAGGCCGCGAAAATCGCGCCACCCGCGGTAATGAACCAGACCTGGTTGCCGTCCCAGTGCGGACCCACGGTGTTGATAATCACGCGGCGTTCGTCATCGGTTTTACCAAGAAACGGCAACAATGCGCCGACGCCCATGTCGAAACCGTCGGTGATCGCAAAACCGATCAGCAGCACACCAATCAATAACCACCAGATCAGTTTCAGAGTTGTGTAATCAATGATCATGTCTGTTCTCCTGACTGTTCTAGTGTTGCGCGCCGACACTGCGCTCGAATGAATAACGCCCGGTGTTCAGGCTGCTTGGCCCGAGCCGCGCGTAGTGGAACATCAGATACATTTCGGCCACCAGCAACAAGGTGTAGAAACCGATGAGACCTGATCAGAGAAAACCACAGATCGCCGCTCTGCAGTGACGAGGTACTCAGATAGGTCGGCAAGACTTCAGCAATCGACCAGGGCTGTCGGCCGTACTCGGCGACCACCCACCCGGTCTCGGCCGCGATCCACGGTAGCGGAATACACCACAAGGCCATTCTCAGCAGCCAGCGTTTTTTGTCGGCAACACGCCGCGCGCAATAATAAAAACTCGCGGCGAAAATAAACAGCATGGTAAAGCCGCACGCGACCATGATCCTGAAGGTCCAGAACAGCGGCGCGACTTGCGGAATGGTGTCGCGTACTGCCTGCTGAATCTGGGCCTCGCTGGCGTCAACCACATTTGGCGCATAACGCTTCAACAACAAACCGTAACCAAGATCGTCCTTGACCTTTTCGAAAGCAGCCTTGTCTGCATCGGTGTAATGACCGCTACGCAACACCTGCAATAACTGGTAAGCCTTCATACCGTTGCGAATACGTTTTTCGTGTTCGACCTTGAGCTCGTCGATGCCGGTCACTTTGGTGTCGGTGGAACGGGTCGCAATCAGGCCCAGCACCCAGGGAATCTTGATCGCGTAATCGGTGGTTTCTGTTTTTGCATTGGGAAAACCGAACAGGGTGAAATCAGCTGGCGGTGGCTGGGTCTGCCATTCAGCTTCGATGGCTGCCAGTTTGGTTTTCTGCACGTCACCCACTTCATACCCGCTTTCATCACCGAGTACGATGACCGACAGCACCGAAGCAAGACCAAAGCCCGCCGCGATCGCAAACGAACGCCGCGCGAATGCCAGATCGCGACCCTTGAGCAAATAATAACTGCTGATACCCAGCACGAACATCGAGCCGGTGACATAACCCGCAGCGACCGTGTGCACAAACTTGACCTGCGCCACCGGATTGAACAACAACGCTGCGAAGCTGGTCATTTCCATGCGCATGGTTTGATAACTAAACTCGGCACCCACCGGGTTTTGCATCCAGCCGTTGGCGATCAGAATCCACAGCGCTGACAGGTTGGAACCGATCGCAACCAGCAACGTCACCATCAGGTGTTTCTGTTTACTCAACCGGTCCCAGCCGAAGAAAAACAGGCCGATAAAAGTGGATTCCAGGAAGAACGCCATCAGACCTTCGATCGCAAGCGGCGCACCGAACACATCGCCGACATAGTGCGAGTAATACGCCCAGTTGGTACCGAACTGGAATTCCATGGTGATACCCGTGGTCACACCCAGCGCAAAGTTAATGCCGAACAGCTTTCCCCAGAAGCGCGTCATGTCCTTGTAGATCTCGCGATTGGTGATCACATACACCGACTCCATGATCACCAGGATGAACGACAGACCCAGCGTCAATGGCACAAACAGAAAGTGATACATAGCGGTCAGCGCGAACTGCAAACGTGATAGATCAACAACCGATTCAGTCACCATGATGTGTCCTCATTTGATCAGGGTTGGTACTGCTGTGATGGCGGGGAGCCTGCGATGTGAGTGCCAATATCGACGCGTTCTGGCATACCGGTATCCGGCATTCTGAAAAACAGCCACCATAATAGCGTCAGTAATAGCACTTTCACGACCAGGATGATCGTGAGATGTCGCACCAGCGGATTCGACCGAATATTTTCAGTCTGACTTGTGTTCATCTTGCCTCGCGTGTGTTCGAAGCTTCGGATAACAGGTAGGGAAAGAATAAGCGCCCGACTGCACTATCGTCAACCGATAAGATTCGGTTTGACGCTGATACATATCAAATTCTCTGAATATTTCGACAATGAGAGCATTCCCACCTGACATATCCGGGTATTGCTAAAAATTGAAAATGCATGCTCGCAGATGATTACCTGACAAACGCGCAAAACCACATTCCGGTATCGGCTCCACCATCACGCCTATAGCAGTGATGGCAGAGCTGTTCGTGTATACCGAGCAGTCGCCCTGCTACTTCGAACGACCGTATTTTGCGGTGAACTGCGCTTTGCCCAGCATATTGGCATGAATCATAAAACCGGCCAGCGCTGCAGTCGCATTGGCCGGTATATCAAGCCTGGCGGTTTTCAGCGCGTACACCGTGAAAATATAACGATGCGGTTTGTCGCCTTTCGGAGGACAGGGCCCGCCCCAGCCCGCCACACCGTAATCGGTATGCACCTGCACCGCACCCGCCGGCAGATGGGTGCTGTCGACCGCACCCGCATTGGCAGGCAATGAATGTACATTGGCCGGAATATTGATCACCACCCAGTGCCACCAGCCAGAGCCGGTCGGCGCATCCGGATCGTAGACCGTCAGGGCAAAGCTTCTGGTACCTTTGGGTGCACCACTCCATTTAAGTTCAGGTGATTTGTTGTCGCCGGAACAGCCAAAACCGTTAAATTCAAAACTGCTGGGGATCATGCTGTTGGCTTTAATCTGAGTACTGGAAAGTTTGAACCCGCCTGCATAACTCGTGCTCGCCAGGCTGGCCAGTACAATAGCGAAGAATATTTTGCGCATTTTTTATATCTCCGTGAAATGTTGAACAAGCAATTGTAGCACTGCCAGTCAGACAAATAAAAACGCGATCCTTGTGATCAATAGCCTTCCATATCAACCAGTTGTACTATCCATCAGCCATAACTTCGAATATTCGCACATTAGTACATCGTAAATTACCTGCCTACCAAAGCAATTATTAAACCGACGAAGTGTGGTTTACGCACCTCGAATAAATACTATGCTCTAAAAAAACTGCTCACAAATAATCAGACGTAATCAATCGGCAGCTCGGCTACGCGCATCAGCGCATTTCATTGCCACGCCGTAATAACAATCTTGTTTTATATAACCTCACATCGACACATATCTGTGAATGATGTAAGGATTTTGTGACTCATAATTAACAAAGGCTGACTCGATGAAAGTTGCACCCTACCTGAAAGTCCTCTGTGAAAAAGGCGGTTCCGATCTATATTTATCAACAGGCGCGAGACCCAGCGCAAAATTCAACGGCGTACTCACCCCACTGGGCAAAGACCCGGCACCTGTCGGCTGGGTAGAAAGCCTGGCCAATGAATTAATGTCTGAAAAACAAAAAACAGAATTCAGCAACAAGCCTGAAATGAACCTGGCATTATCACTGCCTGATATCGGGCGCTTTCGTGTCAATATTTTCAAACAGCGCAACGAAGTGTCGATGGTGATTCGAAACATCGTCACCGATATTCCCAAAATCGCAGATCTCGGCCTGCCCGATGTACTGAAAAAAGTCATCATGCTGAAACGTGGGCTGATATTGTTCGTTGGTGGTACCGGTTCAGGCAAGTCTACGTCGCTGGCGGCCCTGATCGACCATCGCAACACCAATTCCAAAGGACATATTATTACCATCGAAGACCCGATCGAATACGTGCACCATCACAAAGGTTGTATCATTAACCAGCGCGAAGTGGGCATGGACACCGACTGTTTCGAGGATGCGCTCAAAAACACCTTACGCCAGGCACCCGATGTCATATTAATCGGCGAGATACGCGACCGCGAAACCATGGAACATGCGATGGCTTTCGCCGAAACCGGTCACCTGGCGATTTCCACGCTGCATGCTAACAACGCCAACCAGGCGCTTGACCGTATTATCAATTTTTTCCCGGAAGAAAAACGCCAGTCACTACTCAGCGACCTGTCGATCAACCTGCAGGCGTTCGTATCACAGCGTCTTGTGCGCACGACCGATGGCAAACGCTGCGCCGCGATCGAAGTACTGCTGAATTCACCGCGCATTGCCGACCTGATCAAGGAAGGCGACGTGCTTGGCATCAAGGACATCATGGAAAAGTCGGGCCCCATGGGCATGCAGACCTTTGACATGCATTTATACGAACTATACAAGGCCGGAAGAATCACACTCGAGGAAGCACTCAAAAATGCCGATGGCGAAAATAATCTACGACTTAAAATCGATCTGGAAGAAAAAGACATCGCCAAAGGCGAAGATGATGATCAAGCAGAGCATGGCGGCCTGAGCCTGATCGATGACAAAGCAGACGAGGAACAGGATTTGAACCTGTCTGCTTCAATGTAAACCTCAATAATGAATAATGAAGTTAGTCGCCGCCGGATGCGGATGCTTCCACATCAGCCTTTGGCCAGGTATTAAACGGAAACGGTTTTTCTTCAGTATTGAATGTCAGGAACTGCACAATTTCCAGTACGTACTTGCCCAGCTGATTACCGAAAGACAGCAGATTGTGATTGGTGTTTTCGGTGAAGGCTTTAAGGATAAACTGAACCAGCATCACCAGCCCGATCACCAGCTCTGCGATATGCGCGATGACAGCAAACAGCAGCATATATAGCCCGCGAATCCAGATCGACCCCTGTTCGTCCTGCTCCATTTGTGCCGGCTGCTCTGACTGTTCCAGCTGCTCCGAGTTTTCCGGATCAGGTTTGGCGCTTTTTTTAGGCATATAACTATCCTCCTGCTGTTTTCGCGTCGAGCTTGAATGCATCGACAGAATCAGTATACCCGGTTAATCATTGGCTTAGTACAAGTCTAATAAGGCCTGTCATTCGGAAAACAAGCGAGAACCGCCATAAACATCACTTCCCTCTGCGTTTTGCCCGGCTGGTGGCCTGCGCCTGCAATGGATCATCCGGCCAGTGGTGTTTGGGATAACGGCCTTTCAGGTCTTTTTTTACATCGTGATACGAGCTTTGCCAGAAGCCGGCGAGGTCCTGGGTGATCTGCACCGGGCGTTGTGCCGGTGACAGCAAATGCAGCAGCACTGCGATTTTGCCCTGGGCAATGCGCGGCGTATCGGTCAGGCCAAACATTTCCTGCAAACGCACCGCCAGCACCGGCGGGGAATGTGAATAATCCACCCGAATGCGCGAACCGCTGGGCACATTAATATGTGTCGGCAACCATTGCTCGAGCTGCGCTTGTTGTGGCCACGACAGCTGCGCCAGCAAGATCGCAGATAGATCCAGCTTTTGCAGATGCGACAAACGCGACATGTTGTGCAGATACGGTTGCAACCAGGTTTCGAGTGACGCCAGTAATGCCGCATCACTCACGTCCGGCCATTCAGGATCGAGCTGATCGTGCATGAACTGCATGCGCGCCTGCAATGCGCGCGCAGCATCGTTCCAGGGTAAACAGGCCAGACCCCGCAAACGAATGCCTGCTAACAATGCTCCGATCATTTTCTCGGGATCAACATCCTGCAAGGCTGCATCATCGATCACAAGCTCGCCCATGCATTGTTGCACGCGCGCCTGCACGCAGGCCTGTCGATCATCCCATTGCACGACCGTTTTTTCCTGAACGATGTCGCTGTGATATTGCAACAACTGTTCACGGTGAATGCCGGCGGCAAGAAAAATACGCGCCTCGCGCGCACCGTCCAGGCTTGCTGCGACGATAAACTCGTGCGTTGCCAATGGATCACCATCATTTAAAATGGCACCGCGGCCATTGCTCAATAAATAACGCGAAGAATTATCACGCCGGCGACCGATGCGGTCCGGATAGGCATACGCCAGCACCACGCCCAGCAGATGACTCTCTTCGGGCGATGGCTTTGTCTTCAGCTTTAACTGTTGCTGAAACTGCGCAGATGCTTTTTGTGCCAGACGCAATGCATTCCTATCAATATCGTTACCCTGCGTTTTGTCGCGCATGGCATCGACTCGCAACTGCAGATCGCTCTCGCGTTGCGCGCCGCGCAGGATATCGCGATCACTCAAGATCGCCGCAACATCACAGGCCAGCGCACCCGCAGCAATCGTATCAGCACGCAACAACATATGCGCCAGGCGCGGATGCACCCCCCACTTCGCCATCGCCTTGCCATGCATTGTGATTTTATTTTCGGAATCCAGCGCACCCAGTTGCTGCAATAAATCCCTGGCCTGTGCCACATGCGGCGCGGGCGGTGGGTCGATCCAGCGCAGCGCATGCACATCGCTGACACCCCACTGCGCCAGTTCCAGCAACAGCGGCGCAAGATCGGCGTCCAGAATTTCTGCCGGGGTTTGCGCTAACAAATTCGCGCTCTGACTCCACAGGCGATAACACACCCCGGCCTGCAAACGCCCGGCACGACCGCAGCGTTGGTCGGCACTGGCCTGTGACACCGGCAGGGTCACCAGTTGCGACAAACCGGTATTGGGATCAAAACGCGGCATGCGCATCAGACCGCTATCGATCACGACTCGAATACCTTCGATCGTCAAACTGGTTTCGGCAATCGCAGTGGCCAGCACAATCTTGCGTTTGCCGGCGGGCGCCGGCTGAATCGCAGCGTCCTGCTCATTCGCGGTGAGCTGACCAGACAACGGCGCCAGTAAAACATCGTCACCGAGTCTGGCTTCCTGCAAGGCCGCAGCCACCTGACGAATCTCACCCGCACCGGGCAAAAACACCAGCACACTGCCCTGTTCCTGCTGCAGCACATGAATAATGCGCTGCGTGACTTCCGCCAGAAAACCACGCCGATCACGCGCAAAAACATGCGTCAATGCACTGATGATGAATCGTGACCGGATAACTGCGGCCTTCGGAAGTCAACATCGGCGCATCGTGCAACAATTTTGAAACCGCTGCGCCATCCAGGGTCGCCGACATCACAATGATTTTCAAATCCTCGCGCAAACCCTGTTGCGCATCGATGCACAGCGCCAGGCCAAGATCGGAATTTAAATTACGTTCGTGAAACTCATCGAAAATCACAACGCCATAGTCTTCCAGTGCCGGATCATCCTGCAACATTCGGGTCAGAATGCCCTCGGTCACCACTTCAATACGCGTGTTCGCACCGGTTTTGTTATCAAAGCGCACCCGATAACCCACGGTCTCGCCCACGCTCTCGCCCAGTGACTTCGCCATAAATCCCGCGGCGGTGCGCGCCGCCAGTCGACGCGGTTCCAGCATAATGATCTTTTTGTCGCCCAGCCAGTCACATTCCAGCAACGAAAGCGGCACCCGCGTGGTCTTACCTGCACCGGGTGGCGCCTGCACCACCACGCTGGCATGTGTATTCAGCGTTGCAACAAGACGTGGTAGAAGTTCGTCTATGGGAAGAGACATAGGAGGCTATTGTATCGCAAGAAACCCGGGGATGAGCACAAGTTCAACAAGAGGCCTATGGTAAAATGAAAGACCGATTCAGGGGTAGTCGTATTGTGATGAAAAAAGCATTCCTGCTGGTAATGATTGCGCTACAAAGCACGCCTGCCCTGGCACTGACATCTATAACAGACCTGTTCAAGGATAAAAACGGCGTCAGAAACTGGCAGCACCTGGCCAATTATACCGGCGGCACACTGCTGATTCTGTTATTGATTGTGACCATCTACCTGTTCATGGCCCGTCGCAAAGCGTACAAGGCCAATCTCGAATTAACCGCTATTCGCAATGAACTGGAAAAGCGGGTTCAGGAACGAACCGCAACGCTGGATCAGTCCAATCAGCTGCTGCAGGAAAGTAATCGGCGCCTGGAAGATGAAATCTCGAAACATGTGATTACTGCCGAGCAATTACGCTACTCCGAATCGTACATCAAAGACATTTTAACCTCGATGCCGTTGATGCTGGTCGGCCTGGATAAAAACGGCTGCGTCACCCACTGGAACAAGCAGGTTGAAGAAGTGTCTGGAATATCATCAGACCAGGCACTGGGTAAAACACTGTGGGAAGCCTATCCGCAGTCGACTGTTCGACCCGAGCATATTCAGGAATCCATCGAACAGAACAAAATTATTCATCTCAAGCAGAGTCTGCGCAGTCTCTATCACTACGATGTCACTATTTACCCGTTACAGGAACAAAAATCCGGAGTGGTGATCCTGGTCGATGACGTATCAAAGCAGGCCGCTGCTGAAAAGATGCTAATTCATAATGATAAAATGTCATTCATGAGTGAACTCGCCTCGACCATGGCGCACGACATCAACCTGCCGCTGCAGGCACTGATGATGGACCTGAATCGTTTTCAGCGAGTTCTAAGCCATGCCAGTAAACCGAAGCATGCCTCCGATAGTGATCAGGCACAACAGCTCAATACCATATTCGTCGGCATGTCTGCCAAGGCCGAGCAGGTCGCAACCATTATCAGCAACCTGCTCGCCTTTGCCCGAGGCCGTAAAGGCAAAAAACAAATGGCCGATATCGTTGATGTGATGGAGAACACCATCAGCCTGGCCAATGAAGTCATTGCCATCACGGATGAGCTGCCCTTTAACCAGATAAAACTTGAGCGCAAGTTCGAAAAAAACCTGCCACTGGTGCCCTGCTATATCACAGAACTACAGCAGGTATTCCTCAGCCTGTTTCGTCATGCCTGTCATGCACTCACACTGAAAAAAGAAGTCGAGGATTTCGAGCCGACAATCAAAATTGTTCTGTCCGAAAGTTATGACAATCTGTGGATTAAAATCCAGCACAACGGGATCGGACTCACATCCGAAGAACAGATGAATCTGTTCGAACCATTTTTTACCGGCAAATCAGCAGCAGAAGGTTTTGACGCCGGTCAACGTCTCTCGTTCTCGTATTACATAATCACCGAGCAGCATCGGGGCCAGATGGCAGTGACATCCGATGTCGAACTGGGATCGACGATTCATATCCAGTTGCCGATCAGCGTTGATGCTTTATATGCACCACCCAGGATGAAGGCTTAGTCGATCACAGCAACCTCATCCCCGCATGCATTGACGAAAGCAGTAGTGCATGGAATAGTAGGCCTGACAGTAAAGCTGCTTCTTTAAATATGCGGTGATGAAGAAATCGCATCGCTCACACCAGAAACAAATCTTACACAAGGAGGTTCTCATGACCATCACCGCCCGAAGCCTGGTTATCGTTCTCGGCCTGTGCGCACTGGCGCCGCTGGTCGCAGCAGCCCGGTCAACCACGGATACATCCTTCCCCACGTCTGATGGCGGCACGGTCGATGCCGACCTCTACGGCAGCGGTACGCACGCAGTGGTATTTGCACACGGCGCCGCGTTCAACAAACAAAGCTGGGCAGCGCTGGCCGAAAAAATGGCAGCACACGGTTTTCGCGCGCTGGCAATCGATTTCCGGGGTTATGGCAAATCGCGTGCGGGCAGCGACACGGGTGCACTGGATCTGGACGTGATCGCAGCCGTGCGCTGGCTGCACAAACAGGGGGCCAGGGATGTCGATGTGGTCGGCGGCAGCATGGGTGGCGGCGCAGCGGGTGATGCAGCCACCATGGTCAAACCCGGCGAAATCGATAAACTGGTGTTGCTCTCACCCATGCCGATCGGCCGGCCTGAAAAAATAAAGGCTGCATCGATTCTGTATATCGCCAGCCGTTACGAAGGCCTGGCGCCCATTGTAAAAAGCCAGTATCAACGCGCACCCAAACCCAAACAGTTAATTTTGCTGGACGGCAGCGCTCATGCGCAAAATATTTTTGACACGAACCAGGCACAGAACCTGAGTGACGATATTGTAAAATTTCTCA
>CAVRHW010000029.1:0-12867 GCA_963721085.1 uncultured Gammaproteobacteria bacterium | reverse complement strand
GAGAAAAAACCCTTTATCCGGTTAATCCAAAGATTATCATTGGGATTGGTAAGAAATGGACTTATGATTTGCGAATCCTGGAACTTCGATGTTATTTTCATCTGTCCGCCACTAAATATTTCTCAAAATCAAATTGAAACAGCATTAAATATCATTGAAAGCGAATTAAAAAAAATAGCTTCAAAAAAATGAAAAAATTCAATTTAAGGAATTTATAATTAAATGACAATATAGAAAAGGTTCAACTATGTATGGTCTTTGTTGAACCAGGGATTCATATCATTTACTATATGGATAACTTGAAATAATCGTAAAATCCAGACATCAGGGGATTGAAGGTTTTTCCTACAGGCTTATCGGCGGCCCTGAATCAGTACAAACTAATTCAAAACCTCATAAATAAACGACAGGCCCGTATTGGGGCCTGCCGAGGGAGGCGAAATTCTATGCTCATCACCAGAGACTGTCAAGCGAGGGCAGAGCTTTTCACCGGGTATTTCGGCGGCTGGCGCGCACTCTGGCGTCAGCCTGCGCCGACCATCGAGCTCAGGCATCCTGCTGAGTCTGGCTGGTTTCGTTTTCCGAACTATCCTCGGCTTCCACCTTGTTTCCGTTATCGCTTTCGTCTTCGATAAAGGCCGCGTTCGCTGCCTCTTCATCGCTTTCGCCTTCGCTATGGAAAGCCGCATCGATATCAGCGGTACGGCGGTTTTTCCGTTCTTCGTGGTAAGCCAGACCGGTACCCGCCGGGATCAGACGACCCACGATGACATTTTCCTTGAGCCCGCGCAGGCTGTCGGAGCTGCCACGAACCGCTGCTTCGGTGAGCACGCGAGTGGTTTCCTGGAACGAAGCCGCGGAAATAAACGAATCGGTGACCAGCGAACCCTTGGTAATACCCAGCAACATCGGCGAAACCTTCGCGGGTATCTTGCCTTCGGCACGCAGTGCCTCGGCTTCTTCGGTGATACTGGCGCGCTCCACGATTTCACCCTTGAGGTAACGAGAATCGTTGCCTTCGATGATTTCGCACTTGCGCAGCATCTGGCGAATGATCACTTCGATGTGCTTGTCATTGATCTTCACACCCTGGAAGCGATAAACGTCCTGGATTTCCTTGACCAGATAAGAGGCCAGATCGACCGGACCCAGCAGGCGCAGAATATCGTGCGGGTTGAGTTCGCCATCGGCGATCACTTCACCCTGCTCTACCTGCTCACCTTCGAAGACATTAATATGACGCCATTTTGGAATCAGTGATTCGATGGCTTCGTTGTTTTCATTGGTGATGACCAGACGTTGCTTGCCCTTGGTTTCCTTACCGAAGCTAACCACACCGGTGCACTCGGCCATGATCGCTGGTTCTTTCGGTTTACGTGCTTCGAACAGGTCGGCCACACGCGGCAGACCACCGGTGATGTCACGGGTTTTACTCGATTCCTGCGGAATACGTGCAACCACGTCACCCACGTTCACCTTGTGGTTGTCGGCAATATTAATCAGCGCACCCGATGGCAGGAAGTAACGTGCAGGCTGATCGGTACCCGCGATACACAGTTCTTCACCCTTGTCATCCACCAGGGTAATCAGCGGACGTAAATCTTTACCCGCAGATGGACGCTGTTTTGGATCCATCACCACGACAGAAGACAGACCGGTAATGTCGTCGGTTTCTTTCTGTACACTGACGCCTTCTTCGAAGTCAGTGAATTTAACGTAACCGGCCACCTCGGTAATAATCGGATGGGTATGTGGATCCCAGGTCGCAATGATCTGGCCGGGTTCGACCGGACCTTCTTCTGCCACCGAAATCACCGCACCGTAAGGCACCTTATAACGTTCGCGTTCACGACCGTGTTCATCGATCACGCCGATTTCACCAGAACGAGAAACCGCCACCAGGTTACCGCTGACCTGTGACCACCGTCTTGATGTGATGCAGACGTACCGAACCCTTGTTCTTCACGCTGATGCTGTTGGCTGCTGCAGAACGCGACGCGGCACCACCGATATGGAAGGTACGCATGGTGAGCTGAGTACCCGGCTCACCAATCGACTGCGCCGCGATCACGCCGACCGCCTCACCCTTGTTGACCAGATAGCCGCGCGCCAGATCGCGGCCATAACACATGGCGCAAACACCGTGGGTGTTTTCACAGGTGATCACCGAACGAACAAATATTTCGTCCGTACCGAGCTTATCCAGCTGCTCACACCATTGCTCGTCGAGCAGAGTGCCGGTTGGAATAACAATTTTGTCGGTAGCCGGATCAACCACATCACGCGCAACCACACGACCGAGCACCAGTTCGTGCAGTGGCATCACCACGTCACCACCTTCGATGATCGGCTGCATGCGCAGACCGTTCTCGGTGCCACAGTCATCGTTCAGAATAACCATGTCCTGGGCAACGTCGACCAGACGACGTGTCAGATAACCTGAGTTCGCTGTCTTCAATGCAGTATCGGCCAGACCTTTACGAGCACCGTGAGTCGAAATGAAGTACTGGAGTACGTTCAGACCTTCACGGAAGTTCGCAGTAATCGGGGTTTCAATGATCGAACCGTCCGGCTTGGCCATCAGACCACGCATACCGGCGAGCTGACGAATCTGCGCGGCACTACCACGAGCACCGGAGTCGGCCATGATGAAAATGTTGTTGAACGAAGTCTGCTGAACTTTTTTACCTTCAGCATCGGTAACTTCGTCGGTGCCCAGTTTATCCATCATCGCCTTGGCGACCGCTTCGTTAGCGTGTGACCAGATGTCGACCACCTTGTTATAACGTTCGCCGTTGGTCACCAGACCCGAGGTGTACTGGTTCTGAATTTCTTTCACTTCAGCTTCGGCAGCACCCAGAATTTTGCCTTTTTGTTCCGGGATCACCATGTCCTTGATCGCGATCGAAACACCGGCGCGGGTCGAATAACGGAAACCGGTGTACATCAACTGGTCGGCAAAGACCACGGTTTCTTTCAGACCCACCTGGCGATAACAGGCATTGATCAGACTGGAAATGGCTTTCTTGCCGAGCACGCGGTTGAGCAAATCGAATGACATGCCGCGCGGCACGATCTCGGACAGCAATGCGCGACCGACAGTGGTGTCGACGATTTTGTGATTGACCACAATCTCGCCTTCATCGTTATAAATTTCTTCGCGAATACGCGCTTTCACTTTCGCGTGCAGATGCGCAACACGATTGTCATAGGCACGACGCACTTCATCGACATCCGCAAACACCATGCCTTCACCCGGCATGTTGACGGCTTCACGAGTCATGTAATACAGACCCAGCACGATGTCCTGTGACGGTACGATGATCGGCTCACCCGATGCAGGCGACAGAATATTGTTGGTCGACATCATCAGTGCGCGCGTTTCCAGCTGCGACTCGATCGACAGCGGTACGTGTACCGCCATCTGGTCGCCGTCGAAGTCGGCGTTGAATGCGGTACACACCAGCGGATGCAACTGGATCGCTTTACCTTCGATCAGCACAGGCTCGAACGCCTGGATACCCAGACGGTGAAGTGTCGGCGCACGGTTGAGCATGACAGGATGTTCGCGGATAACCTGTTCCAGGATATCCCAGACTTCGCTGCCTTCTTTCTCGACCAGTTTTTTCGCAGCCTTGATCGTTGTTGCCAGACCACGACGCAATAATTTATTAAAGATAAACGGCTTGAACAGTTCCATCGCCATTTTTTTCGGCAGACCGCACTGGTGCAGTTTCAGTGTCGGACCGACCACGATCACGGAACGACCGGAATAATCCACGCGCTTACCGAGCAGGTTCTGACGGAAACGACCGCCCTTGCCCTTGATCATGTCGGCGAGTGATTTCAGCGGACGCTTGTTGGTGCCGGTAATCGCACGACCGCGACGACCGTTGTCCATCAGCGCATCGACCGATTCCTGCAGCATGCGTTTTTCGTTGCGCACGATAATGTCAGGCGCGTACAGTTCGAGCAGACGCTTGAGACGGTTGTTACGGTTGATCACACGACGATACAGATCGTTCAGATCGGAGGTCGCAAAACGGCCGCCGTCCAGTGGAACCAGTGGGCGCAGATCCGGCGGCAGTACCGGCAATACGGTCATGATCATCCATTCCGGACGGTTGCCCGAAGCCTGGAAGGACTCGATCAGTTTCAGGCGCTTGGCCAGACGTTTGAGCTTGGTTTCCGACTTGGTGGCACCCATGTCTTCGCGAATCTTGATGCGTTCTTCATCGAGCACGATGCGTGACAGCATTTCGAAAATCGCTTCCGCGCCCATGCGCGCGTCGAATTCGTCGCCGTGTTCTTCGATGGCTTCCAGATAGGTTTCATCGGTCAGCAACTGGCCTTTTTCCAGCGTGGTCAAACCCGGGTCGATCACGACAAAGGCTTCGAAATACAGAATACGTTCGATTTCACGCAGGGTCATGTCGAGCAGCAGACCAATACGTGACGGCAGTGATTTCAGGAACCAGATGTGCGCCACCGGGCTGGCCAGTTCGATGTGACCCATGCGTTCACGACGTACCTTGGACTGCGTGACTTCAACGCCGCATTTTTCACACACCACGCCGCGATGCTTGAGGCGTTTGTATTTACCGCAAAGACACTCGTAATCTTTTACCGGGCCAAAAATCTTGGCGCAGAACAGGCCATCACGCTCCGGTTTAAAGGTGCGATAGTTGATGGTTTCCGGTTTCTTTACTTCGCCGTATGACCATGCGTGTATCTGCTGCGGTGAGGCCAGACTGATTTTAATAACGTCAAAATCTTCATCTTGACCCTGTTGCTTAATGAGCTTGAGTAAGTCTTTCAATGCCTTAACTCCTAATTCTGTATTCTATATAACGACGATTGCCTGGTTCTTTATGCTGATGCCTGGACCGCTATGACTTGTCCACATCGAGCTCGATGTTGATGGCAAGCGCACGAATCTCTTTCAGCAACACATTGAACGATTCGGGCATGCCCGGCTCCATCTTGTGATCACCATCGACAATGTTCTTGTACATCTTGTTACGACCGGCAACGTCGTCGGATTTCACGGTCAGCATTTCCTGCAGCGTGTAAGCCGCGCCGTAGGCTTCCAGCGCCCAGACTTCCATTTCCCCGAAACGCTGACCACCGAACTGCGCCTTACCACCCAGCGGCTGCTGCGTGACCAGACTGTAAGGACCGGTCGAACGTGCATGCATCTTGTCATCCACCAGATGGTTGAGCTTGAGCATGTACTTGTAACCAATCGTTACTGGACGGTCGAAGGCTTCGCCGGTGCGACCATCGATCAAGGTCGTCTGACCACTGACAGGCAGCTTCGCCAGTTCCAGCATGCGATGAATTTCTGTTTCTTCAGCGCCGTCAAATACCGGTGTTGCCATCGGCACGCCACCACGCAAATTTTTCGCCAGTGCGTGCACTTCGTCATCGCTAAATGATTTCAGATCAACGCGTTTGGAATCGTGGTTGTAAATCTCATCAAGATACTTGCGCACCTGGGTCATACTGCTCTGGGTATCGAGCATCTTGCCGATTTCGTTACCGAGACCACGTGCCGCCCAGCCAAGATGTGTTTCCAGAATCTGGCCAACGTTCATACGTGAAGGTACGCCGAGCGGGTTGAGCACGATGTCGACCGGGGTACCGTCTTCGGTGTGCGGCATGTCTTCCACTGGCACGATCATCGAGACCACACCCTTGTTACCATGACGGCCGGCCATCTTGTCGCCCGGTTGCATGCGACGTTTCACTGCAAGATACACCTTGACCATCTTGAGCACGCCCGGTGCCAGATCATCGCCAGCGGTAAGCTTGGCTTTTTTCTCAGCGAACATGGCGTCGAGCAATTCGCGTTGTTCTTTATGCAATGTTGCCAGACGTTCCATCTGCGCATTGGCTTCTTCGTTTTTCAGACGAATCTGTGACCACTGCTTGTTGCCCAGTTCTTCCAGATAGCCCTTGGTGATTTTCGCACCGGCCTTCAGGCCTTTGGGACCGCCTTCAGCCACTTTACCGGTGAGCAGGTTTTCCATACGCGCGAACAGGTCACCTTCGATGATTTGCCATTGCGCGTCGATATCCTGTCTTGCCTGAGCAATTTCCATTTCTTCGATTTCAAGCGCGCGTTTGTCTTTTTCAACGCCATCACGGGTGAAGACCTGAACACCGATGACCGTACCTTCCATACCTGAAGGCACACGCAGCGATGAATCTTTCACGTCGGACGCTTTTTCACCGAAGATCGCACGCAGCAGTTTTTCTTCTGCCGTGAGCTGGGTTTCACCTTTTGGCGTGACCTTGCCGACCAGAATATCGTTCGGTTTAACTTCTGCACCGACATACACCACACCGGATTCATCCAGCTTGGAAAGCAGGCTTTCACTGACGTTTGGAATATCGGCCGTAATTTCTTCCGAACCCAGCTTGGTATCACGAGCAACGCTGGACAGTTCTTCGATATGAATCGTGGTGTAACGATCTTCTTCGACCACGCGTTCTGAAATCAGAATCGAGTCCTCGAAGTTGTAACCGTTCCATGCCATGTAGGCCACCAGCATGTTCTGACCCAGCGCCAGTTCGCCCATATCGGTCGATGGACCGTCGGCGATAGCGTCACCGCGTGAAATCTGATCACCGACCATGACCAGCGGACGCTGATTGATACAGGTGTTCTGGTTTGAACGGGTGTACTTGGTGAGATTGTAAATATCAACACCGGTGTTACCGTCAGCCGCTTCTTCATCGTTGACACGAATAACAATACGGCCCGCGTCAACCGCTTCGACCAGACCGCCGCGCTTGGCGACCACGGACGCACCTGAATCGAGCGCCACGGTGCGTTCCATACCGGTACCGACCAGTGGTTTCTGAGCGCGTAGCGTCGGCACCGCCTGACGCTGCATGTTCGAGCCCATCAGTGCGCGGTTAGCATCGTCGTGCTCAAGGAACGGAATCAACGAAGCCGCAACCGAAACGATCTGTTTCGGCGATACGTCCATATACTGCACCTGGTCCGGTGTCGACAGGGTGAATTCGTTGCTGTGACGACAGGAGACCAGCTCATCGGTGAGCTTGCCTTTGCTGTCCAGAGTAGCGTTCGCCTGCGCGATCACATAATTGCTTTCTTCGATCGCAGACAGATATTCGATATCGGATGTCGCCTTGCTGTTTTCAACCTTGCGATACGGGGTTTCCAGGAATCCGTATTCATTGGTGCGCGCATACACCGCGAGCGAATTGATCAGACCAATGTTAGGTCCTTCAGGTGTTTCAATCGGGCAGACACGACCGTAGTGTGTTGGATGCACGTCGCGCACTTCGAAACCGGCACGTTCGCGGGTCAGACCACCCGGCCCAAGCGCAGAAACGCGGCGTTTGTGTGTGACTTCAGATAATGGATTGTTCTGGTCCATAAACTGTGACAGCTGGCTGGAACCGAAGAATTCCTTGATCGCAGCAGAAACTGGCTTGGCATTGATCAGTTCCTGCGGCATCAGACCGTCCTGCTCGGCAGTGGTCAGACGCTCTTTGACCGCACGCTCGACACGAACCAGGCCGACGCGGAATACGTTCTCGGCCATTTCGCCCACACAACGAATACGACGGTTACCAAGATGGTCGATATCATCGACGATGCCCTGGCCGTTGCGGATAGAAATCAGTTCTTTCAATACATCCAGAATGTCCGATGTTTCACCCAGCTGCTCGACCAGTGCTTTGGCTTCATCATCTTTACGCTGACTGAAATGGCTGTGGTCATAAATAATACCGGGGCCCTGCGAAGTACCGCGGCCGAGACGACGGTTAAATTTCATGCGGCCAACCGCAGACAGATCATAACGATCTGGCGAGAAGAACAGGTTGTTGAACAGGTTCTCTGCCGCATCCTTGGTTGGCGGCTCACCAGGACGCATCATGCGATAAATTTCGATCTGCGCTTCGAGCTGAGTCGTCGTGGTATCAATCTGCAATGTGCTGGAAATAAACGGACCGGCTTCCAGATCATTGGTGTAAATAACACGGAAGCTCTTGATCTTGAGTTCCTGGAAACGCTCGATCAGTTCTTCGGTAAATTCAGCATTGGCCGGCGCGATGATCTCACCGGTTTCGGTATCGATCACATCGTGCGCAAGATTTTTGCCGATCAGATAATCTGTCGGTGCCACCAGAGTTTTGATCTTGGCTTTTTCCAGCTCTTTAATATGACGCATGGTGACGCGACGACCGGCTTCGACGATAACCGTTTTACCAACTTTAATATCAAAGCTGACGGTTTCACCGCGCAGACGCTCTGGCACCAGATTGAAGCTGACACCTTCTTTGCAGAAAGTGTATTCAACATTGTCGAAGAAAATATCCAGTATCTGCTCGTTGCTGTAACCCAGCGCGCGCAGCAGAATAGTCGCCGGCAGTTTACGACGACGGTCGATACGCACGAACACGCAATCTTTTGGATCAAATTCGAAATCCAGCCAGGAACCACGATAGGGAATCACGCGTGCGGAATACAGAATTTTACCCGAGGAATGGGTTTTGCCCTTGTCGTGATCGAACAGCACACCCGGTGAACGGTGCAACTGTGAAACGATAACGCGTTCGGTACCATTGATTACAAATGTACCGTTCTCGGTCATCAGGGGCATTTCGCCCATGTAAACTTCCTGTTCTTTCACTTCCTTGGGTGTGACGCGCTTCTTGCTTTCCTTGTCATAAATAACAAGGCGTAGAACGACGCGAAGCGGCGCGGCATAAGTCATACCACGCAGCTGACATTCTTTAACATCAAATACCGGCTTGCCTAATGTGTAACTGACATATTGCAGCTCGACATGGCCGGAGTAACTGACGATAGGGAATACTGATGCAAAGGCCCCCTGCAAACCGATATCCTGGCGTTCTTTCGGCGTCTTATCAGCCTGCAGAAATCCGCGGAAGGAATCGAGCTGCATGGAGAGCAAATAGGGTACATCCAGTATAGGTGTACGTTTACCGAAGTCCTTGCGAATACGTTTTTTCTCGGTAAAAGAGTATGCCATCGGTAATCCTCGTCTAAGCTTTCATTCTATGTGTTGGGTGTGACAGGCACACCCGTGTTTTCAGCATTGCACCGGAAACAGGAAAAGGCCGGCCGCCATGTTTTTTTCAAACAATGGCTGCCAGCCTGACCTGTTGCTGAATCCGGGATTCAGCTATCTGTCGACTATTTAAGTTCGACAGATGCGCCAGCTTCTTCAAGCTGCTTTTTGACTTCTTCAGCTTCAGCTTTTGATGCGCCTTCCTTAACAACGGTCGGTGCGCCTTCAACTGCATCTTTGGCTTCTTTCAGACCCAGACCAGTGATGGTACGAACTGCTTTAATAGCAGCAACCTTGTTAGCGCCAGCAGCCAGTAAGAACGACATCAAATTCTGTCTTCTCTTCAGCAGCAGCAGCATCACCGCCAGCAGCAGGTGCAGCAACAGCAACAGCCGCTGCAGCAGATACGCCAAATTTTTCTTCCATTGCAGATATCAGATCAACGATATCCATAACGCTCATATTGGAAATAGTTTCCAAAATATCATCTTTTGAAACAGCCACGATAATTCTCCAGTAAATGTTAAATGTGTTGCAAAGCTGCGTTGGTTACTACGCGCCTGCCTGTTTTTGGTCTCTTACAGCAGCCACAACGCGAACAAATTTCGCGGCTGGCTCGTTAAGGGTACGTACGAATTTCTCGATCGGCGCCTTCATCGTGCCCATCAGCATAGCAATAGCCTGCTCACGATTCGGCAGACTGGACAGACGTTCAATCTGATCCACCGACAACAATTCACCGCCAACAGCAATTACTCTGGCGATAAGCTTGTCGTGTGTTTTGGAGAAATTCTTCACAACGCGAGCAGCTGCACCTGGATCTTCCTGGGAAAAAGCCACAACTAATGGCCCCACCAGTGAATCCTGCATACACTCGAACTCAGTACCTTCGACAGCACGGCGAGTCAAAGAATTCTTGATCACGCGCAGGTAAACGTTCTCACTACGTGCAGATACACGCAGCTCGGTCATTTCCTCTACTGTCAGACCGCGGTATTCAGCAGCAATCGCTGAATGCGCATTGGCAGCAATCGTAGACACCTCGGCGACAATCGCTTTCTTGTCTTCAAGATTTAGTGCCACTTTAGCTCTCCTGTTAAAGCTGAGCCCTGCAGACACACATACTAAATGTGCTGTTTGGATCTCAGCCAAGTAAACGGATAGTTTTCACTACCCACTCAAGGTGGCCCTGCAAAACAGGACACCCATCTACGCAGGACATTAAGCACCGGCCTTTAACAACAGACCTGCACACCTGCGGTCTCTGACGCCACCGATCACTCGGCTGTCAAATCCCCGGAATCTTTAGTCGATTAAAACCGCCGATTCCGAATTCTTTTGTGAACGCACCTATTTAAAACATGCGTCCACGGTATATGGATATACCGTCAACTCGCTAAAGCTTTATCAGCGAGTTGGAGCAGAAGAAAAATCCTGTTTTTTCTTCTGCGTACCCGGACAGGCCATGGATGGCCTGTTCTGGGTTTAAAACTATACGCAGGCTTGCCTGATCAACCATGATGCCAGCGCCCATGGTCGAGGACACAGCAACCTGCTTGATATAGACGCCTTTCGCAGCCGATGGTTTAGCCTTATTCAGGTCAGCCAGCAGACTCTGTAAATTTTCTTTCAGTGCAGCCACTTCAAACTTCACTGTGCCGACCGAGCAATGAATAATACCGGCCTTGTCAGCGCGGTAACGCACCTGGCCCGACTTGGCGTTTTTCACCGCGCCAGCCACATCCGGTGTCACCGTGCCCACTTTTGGGTTCGGCATCAAACCGCGAGGACCCAGAATCTGGCCCAGCGCACCGACAACGCGCATCGCATCGGGAGCAGCGATAACCACATCAAAATCCATCTCGCCGGCTTTCACTTTTGCAGCCAGATCATCCATACCGACGATATCGGCACCTGCAGCCTGTGCGGCCTTGGCGTTTTCACCATCGGCGAAAACTGCAACGCGCACGGTTTTACCGGTGCCATTAGGCAACACGGTCGCACCACGTACCACCTGGTCGCTCTTTTTCGGATCAATGCCAAGATTGACGGCAACATCAACCGATTCAGTAAATTTCACCGAAGACATGCTCTTTCAACAGATCCAGTGCTTCTTCGATCGAATACTGCTTGTTGCGATCCATTTTTTCGCGGATAGCTTTAATACGTTTCGATAATTTAGCCATGTTAAACGCCCTCAGTCTCAAGACCCATACTGCGCGCGCTGCCTGCGATGGTGCGCACTGCAGCATCCATGTCAGCCGCGGTCAGATCGGGCTTTTTCATGGTAGCGATTTCTTCCAGCTGGGCACGTGTGACCTTGCCTACCTTTTTCAGGTTAGGCTCGCCGCTACCGCTTTTGATACCTGCTGCTTTTTTCAGCAGGATCGATGCTGGTGGAGTCTTGGTGATAAAGGTGAAACTTTTGTCGCTGTATACCGTGATAACCACTGGCAACGGCAGACCTTTTTCGGTTTCCTGTGTTTTCGCGTTGAACGCTTTACAGAACTCCATGATGTTGACACCGTGCTGACCCAGCGCCGGACCAACCGGTGGACTTGGGTTCGCTTCGCCGGCCTTCACCTGAAGCTTGATGTATGCACTGACTTTTTTAGCCATGATATTCTCCCGGGTGCCAGACGGTTGACTCTCAGGACAACCTCCCCGTTGATTAAAACAATACCGGTAATACTCTGTAACGAGCGATTACCTACCCTTTTTCAACCTGACCGAATTCCAGCTCAACCGGCGTAGAACGGCCAAATATCAGTACCGCCACTTTCAGACGGTTGCGATCGTAGTCCACTTCTTCCACGACCCCATTAAAATCATTGAACGGTCCATCGATAACACGCACCACTTCGCCCGGCTGATACAGCACTTTGGGCTTGGGTTTTTCCACACCTTCCTGGATCGCGCCCAGAATGGCCTGCGCTTCCTTATCAGTAATCGGTGCCGGCTTATCCTTGGTGCCACCGATAAAACCCATCACTTTGGGCACATCTTTCACCAGATGCCAGGTTTCGTCGTCCATTTCCATCTGCACCAGCACATAACCAGGAAAGAATTTTCTTTCCGAGCGACGCTTGGTGCCATCGCGAATTTCCACCACTTCTTCAGTCGGGATCAGAATTTCGCCGAACTTGTCCTGCATCCCGGCAAGCGCTATATGCTCTTCGAGGGAAGTTTTGACCTTGGCCTCGAAGCCTGAATAAGCATGCACTACATACCAGCGTTTAGTCACTGCTTAGCCCCCTTGACCGGTGAGTAGTCGGACTGCCCAGAGCAGCACCATATCGACCAACCAGAGAAATATCCCGATAAGGACAACCGTGAAAATCACCATCATTGTGGTTTGCACGGTTTCCTGTCGTGTCGGCCAGACAACTTTACGCACTTCAGCGCGCGATTCACGAGCAAAGCCAACAATCGACTGCCCCAGGCGCGTGGTATAAACCACACCCAGAGCGAGCACCACCATAGCCAGCAAACCGAGCACACGATACAGAAAGGCTTCGGCTTCATAATAATAAAAGCCTGTTATACCCGCGACCAGTATCGCTATTGCGATTACCAGCTTCAGGGTATCCATCTTGTTCGATACTACAGTTTCGGTCTTAGCGACCATTTGCTTCTCACTTTCAAATTGTTGGCAGGCCAGGAGGGACTCGAACCCCCAACCCGCGGTTTTGGAGACCGCTACTCTACCAATTGAGCCACTGGCCTATCGCGCAACGGGAGGCGTAATGTTTATCACGCCTCCCGGACTTGCACCTGGTGTTGAGCAGGTCTT